>CAYRKH010000027.1:0-37474 GCA_964424805.1 uncultured Woeseiaceae bacterium | reverse complement strand
GATGGTTATGATCGTCCCCCGGGAGAGCATGCGGATCTTGCGGTTGCCCGCGGCTTCGAGCACCTGGCTCAGGATGCGTTCTTCCTCGCCGGGCTTCATCCCGGTCAGCCAGATGTCCGGGTCGTGCTCGAGCCGGGCGAGATCGCGGCACAGGGTGTTGGGGCAGTAATGGCCCGCGGTGTCGGCGAGTTTTTCGAGCTCGTTCGGGAAGGAGACTTCAATCAGGAGCGCGCGCAGGTCGTCGCAGGCGTTCAGCACCGGCCACAGCGTCTTGTTGGTGCGGGTGTCACCACTGACGGCGAACACGCCGCCGGAGTTCTGCACGGTGTAGCCGATGGCGGGAACGCTGTGCTGCACGTCCACGGCATGGAACGCGCGGTGCCCGATCGTGATCGTATCGCCGGGATTGCAGACGACGTAGCGGAGCATCGGGTTCGCCGGGTTCGGCAGCTCGGCGAAATCCGGCCAGATCACCCAGTTGAAAAGGTGGGTCTTGATGGCATCGATCGTTTCCCGGCGGCCGTAGACGGTCACCGGCACGTCCACCGTCTCGGTGAAGATGCTGTCGATCAGCATGGGCAGCCCGGCGATGTGGTCGAGGTGCGCATGGGTGAGGAACACGTGGCGAATACTGTTCAGCTCCTCCAGCGGCAGGTCGCCAACGCCCGTGCCCGCGTCCAGCAGCACGTCGTTGTCGATCATCATCGCGGAGGTACGTGAACCTGCGCCGATGCCGCCGCTACAGCCCAGTATTCGTATACGCATGAGTGAGCGCCGGAGACCCGCGCAGGGTTCTAATGATCAAGTCCATATGGGATGATTCGCCTGAAACAAAATACGGCCTCGGGCAATCGGGATTCTGTGTTTCAAATCACAATTCTTTTCTTGTACATAATTGCCGCCGCCGCTTTGGCCATGAGCCGCCTGCCCCGCTTTGCCCCGCAGGCCGCGAGCCTCCTCGTCATCGCGCTGATCGGCGGGCTGGTCGCGCTTATTGCCCACGCTATCGTCCTGCAGGCGATGATCCTGGCGCCGGACGGGCTCACGCTCTCCCTCGGCAACGCCGCATCCTTCATCGGCATGCTGCTCGCGCTCACCGCCCTGTTCATCGCCCTGGAGCCGACGCTGCGGGGCCTCGGGTCCGGCCTGCTGCTGCTCGCGGGCTTCGCCGGACTGGCGACCGGCCGGCCGGAAACCTCACCGGGCGGCGTCGTCATCAGCTGGCAGCTGGAGGCTCATGTCCTGATTTCGCTGCTCGCCTACAGTCTCCTCACCGTCGGCGCCATCGTTGCGGTGTTCGCGCTGGTGCAGGACCGGCGCCTGCGCGCGGCAAAGCTCTCCCCCGCCAACCAGCTTTTTGCCCCGCTGGAGACCACCGAGCGGCTGCTGTACGGCATCGCCACCGCCGGGTTCCTGACCCTGCTGCTGGCGGTGTTCTCCGGCTTCTTGTTCGTCAACAACCTGTTCGCCCAGCACCTCGTCCACAAGACCGCCCTGTCGCTGCTCGCGCTCCTTTTGTTCGGCGTGCTGCTCGGCGGGCGGGCGCTCGCCGGCTGGCGCGGCCGGCGCGCCGTGTACCTGTACCTGGGGGGCTTCGCCGTGCTGGGGCTCGCCTATTTCGGCAGCCGTTTCGTGCTCGAACAGGTTCTCGGCCGGACGTGGGGGTGACGGGCGGCGGCCGGGCTGTTTCCTTGACAGCGCCATATCCTCTTGCTGAACTCGTATAGATCGGATCCTGAAGAGGTGCTCATTCGTTGAGCGACATTCTGCTGGCGGCCCTGGTCGGGCTACTGGTCGTCCTGCTCCTCCTGTCCGCATTCCTTTCCGGCCCGGAAACGGCGTTGATGAGTCTCAAACGCTACCGGCTGCGCCGCAAGGCCCGGAGCGGCCATCACCGCGGCGCCCGGCGCATGCTGCTCAGCATCCTCGATCTCGAAAAGGTGACCGTGGACGACGTGATGGTGCCGCACAACGAGATCGTCGGCATCGATCTCGACGACGACCTGGCGGCCATCGCCGAGGTCATCCGCGGCAGCGAGCACACGCGCCTGCCCGTCTTCCGCGACAACATCGACAAGGTCGTCGGTATCTTGCACCTGAGGCGGGTCGCGAACCGCGCGGTCGATACCAATTTCGACAAGGTCGACCTGGAGGCGCTGCTGGACGAACCCTACTTCGTCCCGGAAGGCACGCCGCTCAGCACCCAGCTCGCCCAGTTCCAGAAAGCGCGGCAGTGCTTTGCACTGGTCGTCGACGAGTACGGCGACATACAGGGGCTGGTGACGCTGGAGGATATCCTCGAGGAGATCGTCGGTGAATTCACGACGGCGCCGGCCGCGCAGGACGACGACATCGTTCGCGAGAGCGACGAGACCTTCCTGGTGCGCGGCACGGCGAACATCAGGGAAATGAATCGCCTGATGAACTGGACGCTGCCGACCGACGGGCCGAAGACGCTGAACGGGTTGATCCTCGAGTACCTGGAGACGATCCCGGAATCGGGCACCGGCCTGAAGATCGACGGCCACCCGATCGAGATCCTGGAAACGAACGGCAACCGGGTTCGCACCGCGCGCATCCACACGCGCAGGTCCGGGAGCGGCGTTACGGTGGCTTGATCCCGGCCTGGTGCGGTGTCATTCGAACGCCGCGGCCAGGGCCTCTTCCAGCGTCGATACCCCGCTGACGCGCAGGCCGCCCGGGGGCGTCTTCGGCGCATTTGCGCGCGGCACGATAGCGTGCTCGAAGCCCTGCTTCGCGGCCTCGGCCAGGCGTTCCGCGCCGAAGCGCACCGGGCGCACTTCGCCGGCGAGGCCGAGTTCGCCGAAGCTCATGACCCTGCCGCGAACCGGCCGGTCGCGAAAGCTCGACACCGCCGCCAGCACCACCGGTAAATCCGCGGCCGTCTCGGCGATGCGCAACCCGCCCACCACGTTGACGAACACGTCCTCCCCCGCGAGCGACAGGCCCCCGTGCCGGTGCAGTACCGCGACCAGCAGTGACAGGCGGTTCTGGTCGACGCCCTGCGCGAGGCGCTTGACGTTGTTGCCGACCGCGTCGGCGACCAGCGCCTGGATCTCGACGAGCAGCGGCCGGCTGCCTTCCCACGCGACGGAGACGATGCTGCCCGAGCGCCTGTCGGCGGTTTCCGACAGGAAGATGGCGGAAGGATTCCGGACTTCCCGGAATCCCTCGCCCGTCATGGCGAAAACGCCGAGCTCGCTGCTCGCGCCGAAGCGGTTCTTGACCGCGCGCACGACGGAGAAGCGGCTGCCCGGATCGCTCTCGAAATAGAGCACCGTGTCCACCATGTGCTCGACCACCCGCGGTCCCGCGAGCGCTCCTTCCTTCGTGACGTGGCCGATCAGGAAGAAGGCCACCTCGCGCTGCTTCGCGAACCGCACGAGACGCCCGACGCCCTCCCGAAGCTGCGCAACCGACCCCGGCGCCGACGGCAGGTCCTGCGTCGCCATGGTCTGGATCGAGTCGACGACCACGGCGCGTGCCTTGCACTCGGCCGCCTGTGCGAGAACGTTGTCGAGATCGGTGTCGGCCAGCAGCCGGAGCGTCCGGCTCGCGAGCCCGAGCCGCTGCGCACGCTGGGCGACCTGGCGCAGCGACTCCTCGCCCGTGGCGTAACAGACGTTCAGGGATTCCGGCAGGGCCGCCGCCACCTGTTGCAGCAGGGTCGATTTGCCGACCCCCGGATCGCCGCCGAGCAACACCACCGAGCCCGGCACCAGGCCGCCACCCAGCACGCGATCGAACTCGGCGAACCCGGTCGGGTACCGCTCGTCCGGCTCCTGCGCCAGCCGCAGGAGGTCCGCCGGCCTGGCCCCGCCGCTTTTACGGCGCGGCGCGGCGGCCGGGGCGGTCTCCTCCAGGGTGTTCCAGGCCTCGCATTCGGGGCATTGGCCCTGCCACTTGAGACTGACCGCGCCGCAGGCGCGGCAGGCGTAGGCTGATTTTCCGGGTCGCGCCATGCAGTTGTCCTTTGGTGCCGGCCGCGGGCGCCGGCCGGCAGCGCCTTCATCCGGTAGGCGCCGACCAATCATAGCATCGCCGCGCCGTTTCCCCGGCGCGAAAATTGCCAACCTTATCTCATTAAAAACCCTCCTGATTTCCTATACTGCGCGCCGTCATACGACCGCTTAAAAGCCGGGCCGAGAGCTCAACGATTGGACAAAGAACGCAAAGAACGCCGGGACCGGCTGGTCGCATTGAGCTTCGTCGCCGTCCTGCTGCTGCTCATCTACGGGCCGGGCGCGCGCTGGTTTGTCGCGGCCGACCGGATCCTCTACGACCAGATCGCCGCGAGCCTGGGGAACGCGCCGCTGGAGAACGGCGTCATCGTCAGCATCGACCCGGACAAGGTCGCCGCGGAAGACCTGCCGGGCCTGTACGGTTCCCTGCTTCAGGTACTGAAGACGCAGAACGTGCAGCGCATCGTGCTGCCGCATCCGCCGCCCATCGCGCCGGGCGCCGAGATGCCCGAGTGGGCCGCGGCATTGTCCTCCGGGCCACCGGTGTTCGTGCCCCGCGGCCACCGGCTGGATCGCGTCGCCACCTGGAGCGGGTTCCTCAGCCTGGAACCCGACAGCGACGGCATCCTGCGGCGCTCGTCGCTGTGGCAGTTCGAGAGCGGGGTGATGTTCCCGTCGCTCGCGCTCGCGATCGCGCTGCAGAATCCGCGCTTTTCGCCCGACTCGGAGACGCCGGTTCCCGGCACCGAGGCAGCGGTCTACCTTTCGAACTACGCGGAGTTACCGCGCCTGTCCGCGGACAAGGTGCTCGATCCGGCGCTGCCGCCGAAGTACCTCACCGGCCGCACGGTGTTCGTCGACGCGGAGCCGCCGCTCGTGGCGGCCGCCGCGATGCTGCCGTCCGGCCAGTATGTCACCCGCTCGGAAGTGACGGCGGCCTTGCTCGCCGGCATCGAGCAGGACCAGGCCATCACGGCGCCGGCGTGGATCGTGGCACTCCAATGGCTGGCGCCGGTGCTCATCGCGATCGGAGCCGTGCTGTTACTGCCGGGCCGCAGCCGCCGTGACGTGCTCGTGCTGGCCCTGGCCGTCATCCTCGGCCTCGTGTTCCTGGAAGTGCTGCTGCTCGCCGTCGGCCGCGTCCGCCTCGACCTGGGACGCCCCGCCTTCATCTTTGCGAGCGCGGCCATTCTCAGCTGGTGGTTCGCGACGACGGGCAAGAAAGCCGCGGTGAATGCCTTCAAACGCGGCACCGACTTCCTCGCGGCCGGCCGGCTGGAACCCGCCTTCGCGGAATTCCGCCGCTGCGAGCCGACCGAGACGCTCGCGTCGGTGATGTACAAGCTGTCGCTCGCGTTCGAGGAGCAGGCGAAACCCGAACGCGCCGAAGCCGTCATCCAGTGGATGAAGCGGACGCAGAACCCTCGGCGCGGCGGGAAGAAACTTTCGCTGTCCGACACCGGCGGTATGCCGCAACGCCTGGGACGTTACGTGATCGAGAAGCGGATCGGCCGCGGCGCGATGGGTGCGGTCTACCTCGCCCGCGATCCGCGCATCAACCGTCCGGTGGCACTCAAGGTCATCCCGATCGAGAAGGAATTCGAGGACGAGGAGCTCGAGGAAGCGCGGCTCCGGTTCTTCCGCGAAGCGGAGTCGGCCGGCCGCCTCACCCATCCGAACATCATCACGGTCTACGACTGCGGCGAGGACAAGCACCTGGCGTACATCGCGATGGAATACCTGCGTGGCCTGCAGCTTACCCAGTTCACGGATCCGACGAGGCTGCTGGCACCGAAGAAAGCGCTGGAGCTCTGTGCCCGCACGGCGGAAGCGCTCGACTACGCGCATAACCAGCAGGTCATCCACCGGGATATCAAGCCGGCGAACCTGCTTTACGACAACCGCGCCGACGTGCTGAAGATCAGCGATTTCGGCGTCGCGCGCCTGACCGACAACAACCGCACCAAGACCGGCATCGTGCTCGGCACACCCATGTACATGTCGCCCGAGCAGCTGGCTGCAGAGGACCTGACCGGACTATCGGACTTGTTTTCGCTTGGTGTTACTCTATACGAGTTGCTGGCCGGTGAGGTGCCGTTCAAGGCGACCAACATCGCGGTGCTCATGTCGAAGATTACGTCCGAGGACCCGGTCCCGGTTTCAAGCCGTCGGGCTGGGATCCCGCCCGGGGTAGATGCAGTACTCTCGAAGGCGCTGGCGAAGCGCCCCGAACATCGCTTCGCTAACGGTGGGGAGATGGCGATTGCACTGCGCAATTGTGCACGATATGCATAGAGCCTCCAAGCCTGGCCCATAACAAGAATTGTCCCTTTATGAACCTGCGCGGAAAGATCAAGTTTGCCGAGATCACGGACACCGGTAAGGTCAGGGAACACAACGAGGATGCAATTGGCTCCAACCCCGAGATCGGGCTGATGGTGCTCGCCGACGGCATGGGAGGATACAACGCCGGCGAGGTGGCGAGCGGGATCGCCGTGCAGACGATCACGGAGCTCGCGGCCGAGGGCGCGAACCGCGAAGAGCGGAACGCGATCGACCCGACCACGGGCCTCATGCGCCAGTCCATCGTCCTCCGGGACGCCGTTTCGCGCGCCAACAAGATCATCTTCCAGACGGCGCAGAGCCAGAGACAGTGCGAAGGTATGGGGACTACCCTGGTCGCCGCCCTGTTCTACGACAACCGGGTATCCATCGCGCACGTCGGTGACTCACGAGCCTACCGCCTGCGGGACGACACCTTCGAGCGGCTCACGCTCGATCATTCACTGCTGCAGGAGCTGGTGGACCGGGGGTTCTATTCCGAGGAGGAGGCGCAGCGCTCCACCAACCGCAACTACGTCACCCGGGCGCTGGGCGTGGAGCCGACCGTCGAGGTCGAGGTGAACGAGTACGATGCCCGCAAAAACGACATCTTTCTCCTCTGCTCGGACGGCCTGCCGGACATGGTTGAAGATGAAGATATTCACTTAACTATCAGCACGTTTAATGCTAGCCTTGATGTGGTTGGTCAACAACTGGTGCAGTTGACCAACGATCACGGCGGGAGAGATAACGTGTCCGTGATGCTGGCTCAGGTTCTCGAGCCATTCGCGGCGAAAAGGGGGCTCGTTGCAAGGTTTGCGAAGATGTTTCGTTCCTGACGGCGCGCTGCTTTGGAAGGCGGGGTCGATCGCGGCTTGGCCTGGATACGTTTTACAGCAAACGGCAAAAATAATATGGCACGTTTAATCCTGAGTCTCGACAGCCAGGTGCTGGCTGAATACAACATGTCGAAGGAACGTTATACGATCGGGCGGCTGCCGGACAATGACGTCCGCATTGACAACCCCGCCGTGAGCGGTCATCACTCGCTCATCATCAACATCCTGAACGATTCCTTCCTCGAGGACCTGAACAGCACCAACGGCACGTACGTCAACGGCAAGCTCATCAAGAAGCATGCATTGCAGCACGGCGACGTCATTACCATCGGGCACCACCAGCTGCGCTTCTCGGACCAGCAGGCCACGGATGTGGAGCAAGACGAGTTTGAGAAGACAATGGTTATCCCGTCGGGGCAGCAGAGCGCGGAACAGCTGCTACGTGCCGAGAAAGCCGCCGCCGCCGCCGCTTCCGCCACCGCCGCCAAGCTGCGCACCGAAACCCCGGTGCAAACGCCTGAGCCCGCCGCGCACACCGCCACCTCGGCCGGCATCGACCCCAGGAACGCGCCTGGCGCCCTGCCGCTGGCCAAGCTGCAGGTCCTGAGCGGCGCGTTCGCCGGCCGCGAGCTGGAGCTGACGAAGGCGCTGACCACGCTCGGGCGTCCCGGCGTGCAGGTCGCGGCGATCACGCGCCGCGCCGAAGGCTACTTCGTGGTGCACGTCGAGAGCGGCAAGGAAGGCGATTACCCGCTGGTCAACGGCAAGCCGATCGGTGCGCAGGCGCGCAAGCTCGCCGACAACGACGTGCTGCAACTCGCGGGCGTGAAGATGGGGTTCTTTTCGAGCTGAAGGTGCGTGCCGCCCGTACGGGCTCAAATGGCACGTCTGAGGCTTGCCGCAGGTTCCACCCGGAGCGCCCCGGTCCGCACCCCGGCGACCAGCGTGTAGGGAATGGTGTCGGCGCAGGCCGCCACCTCCTCCACCGGCAGGCCGTCACCCCACAGCGTCACCCGGTCGCCGATCCGGTCGGTCGCGCCGGGACCCAGGTCGATCGCCGTCAGGTCCATGGAGATGCGGCCGGCGAGCGCGGCGCGGCGGCCGTTCACCAGCACCGGCGTGCCCGAGGGCAGGAAACGCGTGTAACCGTCGCCATAGCCCGCCGAGATGATCCCGACGACGGTGTCACAGGGAGCCTGCCAGGTAGCGCCGTAGCCGACGGTCTCGCCGGCACGCACGTCCCGGATCGATACCAGGCCGGCCTCGAAGTGCATCGCCGGGCGTAAGCCGAGATCCGCACCGGTCGTGCCGGGGAAAGGCGAGATGCCATAGAGGGCGATGCCGCAGCGCGCCCAGCTCCGGGCCGGATCCAGGCCGACGCAGACGCTGCCCGGCCAGCCCAGCACTACCGGCGAGTTGGCAATGCTGAACCCGCCGTCGAACCCGTCGAGCAGCTCGCAGAAGCGCTCGACCTGGCTCTCGGTCCGCCCATCGCCGCGGTCGTCGGCGCAGGAAAGGTGTGTCATCAGGCGCAGCTCGCCGACTGCCCTGCACTTCCGCAGCCGCGCGAGGGCCTCGGCGCAGTCGTCGGGATGCAGGCCCAGGCGGTGCATGCCGGTGTCGACTTCCACCCAGACCACCGTACTTCCCGATGCCGCGGTTTCGAGCAGCTCGAGCTGCGGCCGGCAGTGCACCACCAGCTCGAAGCCCCTGGCGAGGGCGATGTCCAGCTCGGCGCGGGTGTAGACGCCGCCGAGCAACAGGATCGGCTGCCTGATACCGGCTTGTGCGAGCGCGACGGCATCGGCCACATGGGCCACCGCAAAGGCATCCGCGTCCGGCAGGGCGCGCGCCACGGTCAGCAGGCCGTGCCCGTAGGCGTTGCCCTTGATGACGGCGATTACCCGCGCCCCGCCTGCCGCTGCCCGGAGCCGGTCGTAGTTGTTGCGGAGCGCCTCGGGACGGATGTACGCGCGAGGCACGGTCACGGGTAGCTCTCCTCCGCGTAGCTGTCGGGAACGAAGTTCTCGAACTTCGTGAACCGGCCGACAAACGTCAGCAGGAAATCGCCGACCGGCCCGTTACGCTGTTTGGCGATCGTGATGTCCGCGAGCCCCTTGCGCGGCGAATCCTGGTTGTACACCTCGTCGCGATAGATGAACACGATCAGGTCCGCATCCTGCTCGATAGCGCCACTTTCTCGCAGGTCCGACATCACCGGCCGCTTGTCCGTCCGCTGCTCGACGCTGCGATTGAGCTGCGACAACGCGATGATCGGCACCTCCAGCTCTTTCGCCAGCGCCTTCATCGAGCGCGATATCTCCGAGATCTCGGTCGCGCGGTTTTCGGTCGTGCCGTGCACCTGCATGAGCTGCAGGTAATCGAGCACGATGAGCCCGAGCCCGTGCTCCCGCTTCAGGCGGCGGGAGCGCGCGCGGATTTCCGTCGGCGACAGCGCCGGCGAATCGTCGATGAAGATCGGCGCGTCGGACATCAGCTGCACGGCGGTATTGATGCGCGACCAGTCCTCGTCCGGGAACTTGCCGGTACGCAGGTGCGACTGGTCGACGCGGCCCAGCGAAGAGATCATGCGAAACGCCAGCTGCTGCGAGGGCATCTCCATGGAGTAGATCGCGGTCGGGATCTTCGCGCCGATGGCCGCGTTCTCCGCGATGTTGATCGCGAGCGTGGTCTTGCCCATCGACGGACGCCCGGCAATGATGATCAGCTCGCCCGGCTGCAGGCCTGCCGTCATCCTGTCGAACTCGGTGTAGCCGGTCGGGATGCCGGTGATGTCGCCGCCCGACTGGTGCAGCATGTCGATCCGGTCCACCGTCTCCGGCAGGATCTGCTTCAGGGAGCGGAAGCCGATGCGGCCGCGCGCGCCCTTGTCCGCGATTTCGAACACCAGGCGCTCGGCCTCGTCGACGAGCTCGCCCGCGCTGCGGCCGTCCGTCGTGTACGCGCTGCCGCTGATCTGGTTGCCGGCATCGATCAGCGAACGCAGCATCGAGCGCTCGCGAAGAATCAGCGCATAGGCGCGGACGTTCGCCGCACCCGGGGTTTCGTTGGCGAGCGTTGCGAGGTATTCGAGGCCGCCGGCGGACTCCAGGCTGCCGCGCTGGTCCAGGAACTCCGATACCGTGACCACGTCGCAGGGCTGGCCGGCCTCGACCAGCTCGGCGATCGCGCCGAATATCAGGCGATGATCCTTGCGGTACAGGTCCTCCGCGATGACGATGTCCGCGACCTTGTCCCAGGCCTGCCCGTCGATCATCAGCCCGCCGAGCAGCGACTGCTCCGCCTCGACGGAGCTCGGCGGCACCTTCAGACGCCGCTCGCCCGCGTCGATCTCATCCAGTGCTCGAACCACGTTCTCCCCCTCTGAAGGCGAGCCTCGCCGGTGACTCCCGCACGCACGGCACAGCGGCAGGCGGGGCGCCGTGATCGGGCGGAGGGGTGTTCGGCGGCCTGGGAGGCCGGGATGCCGAGCCGGCAGGTCCACAGGGATGTGCTGGTGGCCGGCGCCGAAGGCCCCTCCCCCCGATCAAGGCTCCGCAAGCCACGCTGTTCAACGGCTGCGAGCCACTTCCTTCACACGTCGTGAACAATCCGGGCACCGCTGCCATCAGCATACGGTACCACAGCGCGTCATTCCTCAGGCACGACCTTCAGATTGATCTCGACGTCGAGGTCGCTGTGCAAATGCACGCCGACCGTGAAGTCGCCGGGCTCGTGGATCGGCCCGTCCGGCATGCGCACCTCGGCGCGCGCGACCTCTACCCCGACCTTCGAGAAGGCCTCCGAGATGTCGAGCGGGCCAACCGAGCCGTACAGCTTGCCTTCCGGGCCGACGTTCGCCGGAATCACGAGCTGCATGCCGCGGATCAGGTCCGCGCGCGCTTTCGCGGCGGCAAGCTCCTCAGCGGCGGCCTTCTCGAGCTCCTTTCGGCGGGCTTCGAACTCGGCGATGTTCGCGGGTGTCGCGAGCGCGGCCTTGCCCTTCGGTAACAGGTAGTTCCGTCCGTACCCGGCTCTGACCGTGACCAGGTCGCCGATGTCGCCGAGGTTCTCAACGCTGTCCAGCAAAATGACGTTCATATCTCACCTTCGAATGTTCGCAAAATTCTTTCAACCCTTCGCTGCGGCCATGCGGGACCGGAACCCGAACCACGCGTCGGCGTACCCGGTCACCGCCAGCGCCACGATCAGCATGGCGTTGAGCAGCGGAATCAGCGCGTAAACCAGCACCACTACCCAGACCGGCACCCGGCCTTCCGCGTGCAGCCAGTGCACGATCGCGAGCCCCTGCAGCCAGAATACCGCAAACGACACGAATGCGATGTTCTCCAGCCATACCGCCCCCGTCAGCACCGAGAGCACCGACGAGACGGCCATTATGACCGCCAGCACGCGGCCGAAATTCAAGTCGCAGAACCGGCCGAACAGCGCGTTTTCGCCGGGCAGCGCCCGGTACGCGCCGTAACCGAACAGCAGCACGACCGCGTACAGCGACCAGGTCGACACGGCCGCGAGCATGGTCATCTGCGGCGCGAACGACTCCCGCTGCTCGTAGAGCACCGCGGCGTTCTGCGTGAGCCCCATCTCGCGAAACGCCTGCGACACCCTCGTCAGCGCCTCCGTCCAGAAGGCGACCGGGTCGCCGACGATCACGAAGAACGCCAGGGTCCCCGCAATTGCCGTAATCACCAGGGTCTGCAGGCTCAGCGTGAGCGAGCCCCCGCGCCGGGTGAGCGCTGCCAGCAGCATCACCGGCACCCAGATGACCAGCGCGTTCGCCAGCACCTGCGACACGGGCGCGCTGATGATCAGCGAGCTCACCGTCAGGATCGCGATGGCGACGGCGCCCTGCACCGTCGCCGGCAACGCGCCCTGTTTCAGCACCAGCAGCGTCATGACCGTACCGCTGATGATCTGGGCAAACGGCAGCAGCAGGGTCCCCGCCAGGCCAATGATGGCGTTCTGCGGCCGGGCTACCAGCCACGCGGCAATCGGTCGCATGGCTTCAGGTTTGGCCTAGTGCCGGTCGGTATACGGCAGAAGCGCCAGGTATCTCGCCCGTTTCACCGCGGTAGACAGCTGGCGCTGGTAACGCGCCTTCGTGCCGGTAATACGGCTGGGCACAATCTTGCCGGTCTCGGTGATATAGGCCTTTAGCAAGGCGAGATCCTTGTAGTCGATCTCCTCGATGCCCTCGGCGGTAAAGCGGCAGTATTTCCGTCTGCGTGAATATCGGCTCATCGTTGTTCCCTTCAGGCCGCCGCGTCGCCGGCTGCATCTTTGCCCTTGTCACCGGTCTCGCCGGCCCCGTCGCCCGATTTGTCGTCAGACTTGTCGGCGCTCTTGGCCGCTTCCTCGGCCGCCATGGCGGATTCCGCCGCGGCCTTCGCATCCCGGCGCTTCTGCGACTCGCGCTCTTTCGCCTTCTCTTCCTCCACGGCGACCGCCATCGGCGAGGCCTCCGTGACGGCCTTGTTGCGGCTGATGATCATATGACGCAGCACCGCGTCGTTGAACCGGAAGGCGCTGCGGATTTCCTCGATGGCGTCGTGATTGCACTCGACGTTCATCAGGACGTAATGGGCTTTGTGGGCCTTGTGGATCGGGTGCGCCAGCTGTCGCCTGCCCCAGTCTTCGGTGCGGTGAACGGCGCCGCCGGAGCCGGTGACGATGCCCTGGTACTTCTCCACCATGGCCGGCACCTGCTCACTCTGGTCCGGATGGACCAGGAACACGATTTCGTAATGTCTCATTTTGTCCCCTTACGGATTACAGCCTCCCGGAACACCCGGTGAGGCAAGGGTTTTCCCCGCGCGTGACGGGGAGGCGCATCCTACCCAAGCGCCGGGCCGGGATCAACCGCGGCGCTGTCGCACCGCTTCGTACAGGCAGACGCCGCAGGCGACCGAGACGTTCAGGCTGGCCACGCTGCCGAGCATCGGCAGGCGGAGCAGCGTGCCGCAGCGCTCCCGGGTGGCCTTGCGCAGGCCGCCGTGCTCACCGCCCATGACCAGCGCCAGCGGAACGGAGAGGTCCGCCTCGAACACGCAGGTATCGGCGGCATCGCTGGTGCCGATGATCTGCACGCCGTAATCGGCCAGCCAGCCGAGCACCCGGCCGATGTTCGGCACCGGCGCAAACGGCAGGACTTCCGCCGCCCCGGCCGCGACCTTGCTGACGGCGGGACCAAGGCCCGCCGCACCGTGCCTCGAGGCCACCACGGCGTGGACCCCGGCGGCGTCGGCCGTGCGCAGGCAGGCGCCGAGGTTGTGCGGGTCCTGGATGCCTTCGAGGACCAGCAGCATGAGCGGCGCGGCGTCGCCGTCGGTCAGGTGACGCTCCACCAGCGTCCGCAGGCCCGCCTCGTCCAGCACCGTGCTGCGGCGGATCTCCGCGACAACGCCCTGGTGGCGCGCGTCCCCGGAGAGCTGCCGGAGACGGCCGCGGTTCGCCGGCTTCACCTCGATATCCAGCGAGCCGGCCCGCGCGATCACGGCCTCGACCCGCGGGTTGGCCGTCTGGTATTCGGCGTAGAGCGCGCGGATGTCGCCGGCGCGGCTGGTCAGGAGCTGCTCCACGGCGCGCAGGCCGGCCACGTAGCGGGACTTGCTCATTGCCGTCGTCTCCGTCACCCGGCCCGCCGCCGGCCGCCTTTCTTGCGCCGCAGGCCGGACGTGCGCGTGTGCCGCTCGGCCGCCCGGCGCTCGTCGCCCAACCGGAAGTCGATGCGCCGGTTCTCCACGTCGACCTTGGCTACGACGACGCGCAGCCCCTCTCCCAGCCGATAGCGGTTGCCGCTGCGCTCGCCGACCAGCGACTGGGTGCCGGCGTCGTAGCGGTAGTAGTCGCTCGTCAGGCTCGACACGTGGACCAGCCCGTCGATGGCGAGGTCGGCGAGTTGCACGAACACCCCGAAGTTGGTGACGCCCGTGATGACACCGTCGTATTCGAACCCGACCTTGTCTTCCATGAACTGGCACTTGAGCCGTGCCTCGACGTCGCGAGTCGCGTCCTCCGCCCGCCGTTCGTGCGCGGAGCAGATGGTGCCGAGGCGCTCCATTTCGCCCGGTGAATAGCGGTACTTGCCGGGCTTGCCGCCCTGCAGGATGTGCCGGATCGCCCGGTGCACCAGCAGGTCCGGGTAGCGGCGGATCGGCGAGGTGAAGTGGGCGTACGTATCGAGCGCGAGGCCGAAATGGCCGATGTTCACCGGCGTGTACTCGGCGTGCATGAGCGAACGCAGCATCGCAAGCGCGATCGACTGCACGTCCGGCCGGTCGGCGACCTGCGAGATCATCTGGTTGTAGTGACGCGGCTCCACGTGTTCGGGGTGCGGCACCTTGAGCCCCAGGCCGAGCAGGTACTGGCGCAGGTCGTCGAACCGGTCGGGGTCCGGCTTCGCGTGCACGCGGTAAAGACCCGGGATGCGGTGCTTCTTCAGGAACTTTGCCGCCTGCACGTTGGCCGTGATCATGCATTCCTCGATCAGGCGGTGCGCATCGTTGCGCGGTACCGTGGCGATGCGCTCCACTTCACCGTCGCGATTCAGCTCGATGCGCGTCTGCGGGATGTCCAGCTCGATCGCCCCCCGGCGATGGCGTGCCGATGCCAGGGCCTTGTACAGGCCGTGCAGGTGGGACAGCGGGCCGCGGAGGGATTTCGCGACCCGCGAGCGCTTGTTGCCGGTCAGGTGATCGTTCACCTCGCTGTAGGTCAGGCGCGCGTGTGAACGCATGACGGCTTCGAGGAATTTCGAGCGGGTGACGCGGCCGCTCGCGTCGATGCGCATGTCGCATACCATGCAGAGCCGGTCCACTTCCGGGTTGAGCGAGCAGAGCCCGTTCGACAGCACCTCCGGCAGCATGGGCACCACGCGGTCCGGGAAATACACCGAGGTGCCGCGCCGGACCGCTTCCTTGTCGATCTCACTCCCGGGCTGCACGTAATGGCCGACGTCGGCAATAGCGACCAGCAGGCGCCAGCCGCTGCCGGCCGGCTCGCAGTAGACGGCGTCGTCGAAGTCGCGCGCGTCCGCGCCGTCGATGGTCACGAGCGGCAGGTCGCGCAGGTCGACCCGGCCCTGCTTCTCGGCGGGTGCCACGTCTTTCCTGAAGGTGCGGGCACGGCGCTCGACTTCGGGCGGCCAGACGTTCGGGATGGCATAGGCGTGGATGGCGATGTCGGTCGCCATCCCCTTCTGCTCCGGCGCGCCGATGACCCGCACGACGCGGCCGATCGGCTGCTGGACGTCGGACGGGTAATCGAGAATGCGCGCAACGACGATCTGCCCCGGCTTCGCGGGTCCTGATTCCCCGTCGGGAATCAGCACGCGATGGGCAATCTTCGGGTTATCGGGCACGACGATGCCGATGCCGCGCTCACGGAGGAACTGGCCGGCGATCTCCTGGACCCCGCGCTCCAGTATTTCCACCACGCGGGCCTCCGGCTTGCCGCGGCGGTCGCGCCCGGCGATACGGATCGCCACGCGGTCGCCGTCGAAGAGCGAGCGCATCTCGCGCGGCGACAGCCACGCATCCTCGCCGGCGTCGTCCCGAAGCACGAAGCCGAAACCGTCGCGGTGCCCGAGCACCGTCCCGGTAATCAGCTCGAGCTTCTTCGTGAGGCAGTATTCGCCGTTCCGGTTCTCGATGACCTGGCCGGCGCGAACCATGCGGCCCAGGGTATCGGCCAGGGCGGAACGCTGGCGGGTGCCGCGGAGATCGAACGCGTCCATGAGCTCGTCCAGCCGCATCGGCTGCCCGGCATCCTGCAAACGCTCCAGGATTTCAGGGCGCCGCGGAACGGGGTGCTGGTACTTACCGGATTTACCGGCGCTTTTTTGTTGCTTGACCAAAATTTCTCGCTTGGGGTTATAGTCGTATGGCGGGGAGGCCGGACCAGATTGACAGGCCGCGGCGGGTTTCTGTACAGTCCGCCACCCGCAAAGGCCGCACTATACGCGGTCTCGACCTTGCCGAGGTGGCGGAATTGGTAGACGCGCTGGCTTCAGGTGCCAGTGGGGGAAACCCCGTGAAGGTTCAAGTCCTTTCCTCGGCACCATCAATGCTCGCTGATTCGCGCCGAATCGGGCCCCGCCCTACAGCCAGTCGCGCCGCTTGAAATACAGATACGGCAGGACCGCGGACGCCACCATCAGTCCCAACGCGAAGGGATAGCCGAACAGCCAGTCGAGCTCCGGCATGTGCCGGTAGTTCATGCCGTAAATCGAGGCGATCAGGGTCGGCGGCAGGAACACGACCGCCGCGACCGAGAAGATCTTGATCGTGGCGTTCTGCTCGATGTTGATCATGCCGAGCGTCGCGTCGAGCAGAAAGGTGATCTTCTGCGACAGGAAATCGGCGTGATCCGCCAGCGAGCCCGCGTCGCGGGTGAGCGTCTTCAGGCGAGTGCGCACGTCGCGCTCGCTTTTTCTCTCCATCGTGTACTGCGCGAGGAATCCGAAAGCGCGCTCCAGCGTGGCAAGGCTGTCGCGGACGTTCGAGATGAGATCGCCCTTGAGCCCGATGTCCTCCAGCACTTTCTGGTAATCGCGGTCTTTCGGCCTCGTACCGTTCGGGTGCTGGAAGATGCCTCGCGAGATGCGGTCGATGTCCCGCCCCACCCGCTCGAGAACGTCCGCCAGGCGATCGATAATCACCTCCAGCAGCCCGATCAACACCGACTCGGCGCTGTCGCAACCCATCGACGTCTTCTCCGCCCGCAGCGGAAAGTTCCGGAACGCCTGCGGCTCGTGATAGCGCACGGTGACGAGCGCGGTGCTGGTGATGACGAAGGTAACGGGCGCTATTTCCGGAAGGTCGGCATCCGTCCTCGCCGGCAGGATCACGGTCATGAATGCCGCGCCGTCTTCGTAGTAGAGCCGGCTGGACGCCTCGATCTCGTCCATCTCCTCGCGCGTCGGAATGTTCACGCCGAGCTCGGTTTCGAGCACGGCTTCCTCTTCGACGGTGGGCTGGTACAGGTCGTACCAGACGACCGGCCGATCGCTCGTGCCGACACCGTCGACGCTGCTCAAGCGGCCCCCTTCGGCGGCAAAACGCCGGATCATCCCCTACCCCCCAACAGATGCTGACTTGCCGGCGATCATATTCGATCGAGCGGCTTCTTGTGCAACGCCACCGGCTCGCTCTGTCCCCGGACTCGAAGATTGAGCATCTCGACCAGGACGGAGAACGCCATTGCGAAGTAAATGTAGCCTTTCGGGATGTGGAAATCGACGCCTTCGGCGACCAGCGCGAAGCCGATCAGCACGAGGAAATTGAGAGCCAGCATTTTGACCGTCGGATGCCGGTCCACGAAATCACCGATCGAGCGTGCGGCGAACATCATCACCAGGATCGCGAGCACGATTGCCGTGATCATCACCGGCACGTGCTCGGCCATGCCGACGGCGGTAATCACCGAGTCCAGCGAGAACACGAGATCGAGGATGCCGATCTGGAGGATAATGCTGCCGAAGCTCGCCGCCTTGTGACTGATCTCGCGATCCGGCTTCGTGCCTTCGACGGCGTGGTGGATCTCGATGGTCGATTTTGCAAGCAGGAACAGGCCGCCTGCGATCAGGATCAGGTCGCGGCCGGAAATCCCGTTGCCCGCGACCGTGAACAGGTCCTGCTGCAGCCGCATGATCCACGTGATCGTGAGCAGGAGCAGGATGCGCATGCCCATGGCAAGGCCGAGGCCCACGATGCGCGCCCGCTGGCGCGACTGTTCCGGCAGCCGCCCGACCAGTATCGAAATGAAAATGATGTTATCGACGCCGAGGATGATCTCCAGCGCCGTCAGGGTCGCCAGCGCGACCCAGGCCTCGGGGAGAGTCACCCACTCCATTCAATTGCTCCAGTCCACGAGGAAAACGGCCGGTTCCGGATCGTAGCACGGCCGCCCCGCCGACCCGGCGCGCCGATGCGCCCGGGCGCTGCCGGCCGGCGGTCACAGGCGACTAGTAGCCGGCGTAGGTGAGAGTCGCCTGGTAAGCGGCCAGGCGCTCCTCGTGGCGGGCACGCTCCTCGATCGCCAGGTCGATCCCGGTCTCGAGCTTGCCCGTGCGCTCGGCGAGCTCCTTCAGGTCGGCGAGCAGCAGGATGCGATCCTCGGTGGACGTCGAGCTGTCGATCAGCGCGGCTTCCTTGGAGCGGATCAGCTCCCGGGTACGGTCGAGTTCCTGCTCGCTCGCGCGGATGCGGCTGTTGGCGGCCTCCACGTTCGAGCGCAGGTTGTAGAGCTCGACGCCGGCGCGATAACCGTCCAGGAACGCCGGCTCGAGGTCGGCTGCACACACCCCGTTGTACTGGCCGCCGCGGGAACCCACGTTGAAGCCCCGGGAGGGCTGGCAATACAGCCGCAGCCCCTCTTCCCGGCCCGCCTGGTAGGCGGCGAAATCCGGCGCGTAGCCGTGCTCGGCACAGGCCCGGCGATGATCTCCGAGACGGGCGGCAGCATAGCCCAGCGAGCCGTCCTCGAAGCCGACCGCGCGCCAGTCGCCCAGCGCGCACTCTTCCGCGCTCATGCTCGCACAGCCGGTGAGGCCGGCCACGGCGAGCGAAAACAGTATTGCACAGCTCCTGGTACGCATGCGTCGCTCCGATGCACCGCCTGTAGGCGGCACCATAGCAAGGCGGGCCCGCCCGCTTTGTGTCGACATTCACACTGTGCCGTTGCCGTGGCTGTGATCCGCATCACAGGGCATCGCATTCGGCCCGTCGAGCGGGCCACGCGGGCGGGCGTTACAAAGGCTCGAGGCGCGCGGGGAGGCGGTCGTGGTCGAGCACGTCGTTGAGGTCGTCGGCGAGCTCGCGGCAGGCGTCGATCACCCTCTGCCAGGCCCGGATCCGCTGCGGCCCGGTCATCCGCACGAAGTCGGTGCGGTCCGGGACCTTGCCGCCCGGCAGCCGGGCAATGAATGCCGCCGAGGGGCTGACCAGCAGGGTGCGATCCATGTACAGCGGGTTGTGCCGCCGCCACCGAAGGTTCTTGTCGAACCACCCGGGAATCAGCCGGTCGAAAAAGTGCGGGAACAGCGTCAGGCGGTCGGGTTCGGCGAGGGGAAGGTCCAGGTGGTAGTCGATGATGCCGCCGTCCCGGTACACGCCGGCCGGCGCGCCGGGGATGTCGCGAACTCCCGTCAGCACCGTCGGTATCGAGCCCGACGCGACGATCGCCTCCACCAGGTTGTCCGCCGTCAGCGCGATGCGCTCAAGGGGAAAGCCGGTGGCGTTGTAGAACGGCGGCAGGTCACGCGGATCGTAGAACAGGCTGCGCGTGAAGAACATGCCGAGGCCGCGGCGGCTGACCGCATTCGCGAGCGCCGCGGCGAGCAGTCCCGACCACAGCGCCGGGCGATAGTCGCTGGACGTCAGCAGCCGGCTGCGCACCGCCAGGATGTGCGAGCGAAACTGCGGATGCGCCACGATCTCGGCGATGCCGTTCTCGCCCATCACCGAGGCGAGGATCTCCCGGCTCTTGCGCGTGACTTCGGCGGCCGTGGGCCGCGCGCTGTAACTCTGCTCGAGGTAGGCGGCCTCGAAGCGCTCGAGCGCGGCGAGCGGTGCCGCCTGGGCATAGCAGGCGAAGCGCCAGGCGCCGATCGAGGACCCGAGGAGGTGCACCGGACCGGCGACCTTCGGCAGGATGCGCTCGATGATAACGCGGTCGAGCTGGCTCAGCACCAGCCACTTGGCGCCGCCGGACGCCCCGGCGATCGTGCCGATCCGCTCCTCCGAGAATCCCCGTTTCCTGATCTCGCGGTAGGCGCCCGCGCCCGCACGAAAACGGAGCGGCCCTGCTTCACTCGACAAGCGGCGGCACTCAGTCGAACGGGTGGCGCAGGACTATGGTCTGCTCGCGGTCGGGGCCGGTCGAGATGATGTCGAGGGGCACGCCGGCCAGCTCCTGGATGCGCTCGAGGTAGCGGCGGGCGTTCTCCGGCAGGTCGTCGTAGCGGGTGACGCCGACGGTTGACGACTTCCAGCCCGGCATCTCCTCGTACACCGGCTGGTACTCCGCAAAGCGGTCCACCATCACCGGCAGCCCGGAGATCGGCTCGCCATCGTGCTCGTAGCGTACGCACACGTTGATGTTCTCGAGGCCGTCCAGCACGTCGAGCTTGGTGACGCAGAGCCCCGAGACGCCGCTGTTCACGATCGAGCGCTTGAGCGCGACCGCGTCGAACCAGCCGCAGCGCCGCGGCCGTCCCGTGGTCGAGCCGAACTCGCCGCCCACGGTCGCGAGGTGCTCGCCCTGGTCGTCGAACAGCTCGGTAGGGAACGGTCCCGCGCCGACGCGCGTCGTATACGCCTTCACGATCCCGAGCACGTAATGCAGGTTGCTCGGGCCGACGCCGGTGCCGGTGCTCGCCGCCGCGGCCACCGTATTCGACGAGGTCACGAAGGGATAGGTACCGTGGTCGATGTCGAGAAACGAGCCTTGCGCTCCCTCGAACAGGATGCTCTGCCCGCTGTCGGTGTATTCCTTCAGGATCTCCGTGACGTCCGCGGTGATCGGCGCGATCGTTTCTGCGGCCTGCAGCGCCGAATCCAGGGTTTTGGCAAAATCGACCGGCTCCACGCGGAAGTAGTTGCGCAGGAGAAAGTTGTGAAAGTCGAGCACCTCGCCGAGCTTCGCCGCAAATTTCTCGCGCACGAACAGGTCGGCAACGCGGACGGCGCGGCGTGACACCTTGTCTTCATAGGCCGGACCGATGCCGCGCCCGGTCGTGCCGATCGCGGCCGCGCCTTTGGCCTTTTCCCGGGCGATGTCGAGCGCGACGTGACTCGGGAGGATCAGCGGGCACGCCGGGCTGACCCGGAGTCTCTCGTACACCGGTATGCCGTTGGCAATCAGCGACTCTGCTTCCCTGATCAGTGCCTCGAGCGACACCACGACCCCGTTGCCGATGAGGCAGCTCACCCCCTCGCGCAGGATGCCGGACGGGATCAGGTGCAGGACGGTCTTGCGGCCGCCGATGACGAGCGTGTGGCCCGCGTTGTGCCCGCCCTGGAAGCGAACGACGGCCGCCGCCCGCTCCGTCAGGAGATCGACTATCTTGCCCTTGCCCTCGTCACCCCACTGGGTGCCGATAACGACTACGTTCCTGCCCATGCAATCCCGTCCCGGATTAAGATCTCGCAATGAACAACAGCAGCAATCCCGCACCCATGGCAACCAGCCCGATCGAGCGCAGGTTGTTATCGCTCAGTTTACCGATCTGCTCCACGGTGCGCCGGAACCGTTGCGGACCGACGAAGGGAATCATGCCTTCTATGATCAGGTAGAGCGCGAACGCCGTCAGTATGTCCTGCCACATGGATCTCGTACACGGTACCGCCTGCCGGAGGCGCGCCGCCGCCTACTGTTGCCCGCCGCCCGATCGGTTGAGATAGCGGAAGAATTCGTTGTCGGGCTCGATCACCAGTACATCGCCGGGATTGCCGACCGCCTCCCGGTACGCGTCAATGCTGCGGTAGAAGGAGTAGAACTCCGGATCCTTGTTGTAGGCCTCCGCATAGATGTGAGCCGCCGTGGCATCGCCCTCACCGCGGATTCTCTGCGCATCGCGGTTTGCATTGGCCAGGATGATCGTGCGCTCGCGGTCCGCGCGCGCCATGCGCTCCTCGGCGATTTCGCGGCCGGTTGCCCGCAGCTCCGCCGCGACACGGGCGCGCTCTTCGCGCATCTGCCGGTAAACGGAATCGCGGACGTCGGACGGAAACTCCACCTGCTTCAGGCGCACGTCGACCAGGTCGACACCGAGCTCCCGGGCAGCGTCCGATGCGGTCGCGAGCATGTCACGCATCAGTTCCGCGCGTTGCACGGAGATCGCTTCCTGGACCGTGCGCTTGCCCATCTCAGTCACGATAGCGTCGCGGATGATCTGTGACAGCCGGTCGGTTGCAAACTGCTGCGAACCGCCGGTCGACGTGTAGTACCGGACCGCATCGACGATGCGCCATTTGACGAAGTAGTCCACCTGCAGGGCCAGCCGCTCCTTCGTGAAGATACGTTCCGGCTGGTCGCTGATGGTCAGGATGCGCTTCGGGAAGGTCCGCACCGTCTGGAAAATCGGCATCTTGAAATGCAGGCCCGGCTCGTAATGCGCCTCCACCACCTCACCGACCTGCAGCTTGATCGCCAGCTCGCGCTCGTTGACGGTAAACGCGGAAAGCCCCAGGGCGACCAGCACGAGGCCCACGATAACGAGAATGGCCAACCTTCCGTTCGTCATTGGCGTGTCCTCCGCTCGCGGGCACCCTGGCTCGTCGTGGCCGTATCGGATGCCTGGTCGGGCTGCACGGTCATACCGGCGTCGCGCGCGCTGCCCGCGCGGGCGCGGCCGGCTCCCTCGATCAATTCGTTGATGGGCAGGTACAGCAGGTTGCCGCTGCCTTCGGCGTCGAGGATTACCTTGGTGGCATCCCCGTAGACTTCCTGCAGCGCGTCGATGTACATGCGCTCGCGGGTCACCCGCGGCGCCAGCCGGTATTCCGCGAGCACCGCTTCAAAACGCGTGCTGTCGCCTTCCGCCTGCGCGATCACCTGGTCGCGGTATGCCTCGGCCTCCTGCTGGATACGCGACGCGTTGCCGCGCGCCACGGGAATCAGGCGCTGGGCGTAGGTGTCCGCCTCCAGGATGTAGCGGTCGCGGTCGTTGCGCGCTTTCTGGGTATCGTCGACAGCCGCCTGCACGGCGTCGGGGTAGTCGAGGGCCTCCAGGGAGAGCGACATCACGGCGATACCGGCACCGTACTGGTCGAGCGTCGTCTGCAGGAGCCGCCGTGTCTGCGGCGCGATCTGGTCCCGCTGTTCCTCTACCAGGTCGGCCATGGTGTTCGTGCCGACCACCTCGCGCAGCGCGCTCTCGGTGACCTCCCGCAGCGTCTCATCGGGATCCATGACCTCGAAGCTGTACTTCACGGGATCGCTGCGCCGGTACTGCACGACCATCTCGATGTAGATGTAGGCCTCGTCGGCCGTCAGCATCTCGGTGTTGAAGGAGTAGTCGGCGACCTGGCCGGTATTGACGATATCGACGGTCTCGATCGGGTACGGAATGTGCCAGTGCAGGCCGGGCATGGCTGTGAGCGTGTAGGCCCCGAAGCGCTGCACGATGCCGCGTTCGGCCTCGTCGACCCGGTACAGGCCGGTCAGCGCCCAGCCGACGACGGCCAGGCCGATGAGGATCCAGGCGCCCGACGAGCTGCCGCTGCCGGCGCTCCCGGATCCGGACGCGCGCGAGCCGCCGCCGAAAAAGCCGGCGAGACGGCGCTGCCAGTTCTGCACGATGCGGTCCAGGTCGTTCGGCTGTTCACCGTTCTTCTTCCAGCGGTCTTTGCCGTTGTCAGGATCGTTCCAGGCCATGTTGTTCTCTATCGGTGTGTGGCGGCGTGCGGCGGCGGTGCCAAAGCTGATCGCTCCAGGACGTCGGCAGGCAGGTTCTCACGTTTGAGGAAGCGCTGGAATTCCCGCTCACCCATGCAGAGCTCCAGCACCCAACCGCCGTCGTCGACGGGAAATTCCTGCGATACCGCGCCCATCTCGAACAACAGCGCGCGTTGGCGACCCTGTCCGGGCCGCAGGCGCATCATACCCCGTACTTTCGTGCCGCGCAGACGCTCCTCGATGGCCTCGAGCAGTTCTTCAACGCCCTCACCGGTCCGGGCCGACAGCCAGACGGCGCGATTACGCCCCGAATGCCCGCCGCGACGGGGGCGCTCGAGCAGGTCGATCTTGTTGTAGACGCGAACCTGCGGGACCCCCTCGGCGCCCAGCTCCCGCAGCACGGTGTTCACCTGCCGGATGCGCTGCCACCGATTCGGGTCACTCGCATCGATCAGGTGCAGGATCAGGTCCGCCTCGCGCGCCTCCTGCAGGGTCGAGCGAAACGCCGCGATCAGCTCGTGCGGCAGGTCGCGCACGAAACCGACGGTGTCCGCCAGCACGATGTCCGTGGCGTCCGGCAGCGCGAGCCGGCGCAGCGTCGGATCGAGCGTCGCGAACAGCTGGTCCTCGACGTACACACCCGCGTCCGTGAGCCGGTTGAACAACGTGGATTTTCCGGCGTTCGTATAGCCGACGATGGCGACGGTCGGCACCTCGGCCCGCAGCCGGTTCTGCCGGTTCATCTCGCGGCGGCTGTCCACCTGCTCGAGACGCGATTTGAGCTGGCGGATGCGATTGCCGATCAGGCGCCGGTCGGTTTCCAGCTGGGTCTCGCCCGGTCCGCGCAGCCCGATGCCGCCCTTCTGGCGCTCCAGGTGGGTCCACCCGCGCACCAGGCGGGTGGACAGGTGCCGGAGCTGCGCGAGCTCGACCTGCAGCTTGCCCTCGAAGCTCCTGGCGCGCTGCGCGAAGATGTCGAGGATCAGGCCGTTGCGGTCCAGCACGCGGCAGCGGAGCTTCTGCTCCAGGTTTCGTTCCTGCGCCGGCAGGAGCGAGGCGCTGGAGATCACGAGCTCGGCGCCCTGGCCTTCCACGAGACGTGCGAGTTCCTCGGCTTTGCCCTTGCCGATGAAGTAACGCGAGTCCGGCGTGCGGCGCGCACTGACGAGCTGGCCCACGACCTCGGCACCCGCCGAGGCTGCCAGCTCGACAAATTCCTCACGCTCTATGAGATCCGGGGCTCCACCGGCTGCCGCATGAACCAGAATGGCGCGTTCGCCGCTCTTCGGTCGCTCAAACAATCACGGCCTCCGAAAACGGCCTGCAGGTCTTATCAGTCGTCACCTTCTCCCGCTTCGTCGTCCGACATGGGCAAGCGCACGTTGCGCGCCGGTACGACTGTCGAGATCGCGTGCTTGTACACCATCTGGTTGACGCTGTTCTTCAGGAGCACCACGAACTGGTCGAATGAATCGACCTGTCCCTGGAGCTTGATGCCGTTAACCAGGTAGATGGACACAGGTACCTTTTCCTTGCGCAATATGTTCAGAAACGGATCCTGCAGCGACTGCCCTTTTGCCATGGTGGGTCTCCTTATTCTTTTTTATTGCTCAATCAAGCAATGAAAATCGGTCATGACAGTTCCGGTGGCGCCGGTAGTCCCTGGACTCTCGTCCAAAGCTGCGAAGGTATGCCGTGACCAGCCCTAGCGAAGTTGAACCAAACGAACGTACAAAATTCTAGCACAGGCAACCGCCCGAAATAGCGGGGAAAATTTCTGTCTTCACCTCAGTTGCCGGTGTACTGCCGTCGATATGGCGTCGAATACGCCTGCTTCAAGTGGGTTATGACAGATAAGGCCGGGCTCGGTTCGAAGCCAGGTGAGCTGGCGCTTGGCAAGCTGCCGGGTGGCCGCGGCCGCCTGGCGCGCCGCCTCCTCCAGGGTGCTGCGGCCTTCGAGGTGCGCCCAGAGCTGGCGGTAACCCACGGCCCGCATCGCCGGGCTGCGTTCCTGCAGGGACGGCCGCTGCCTGAGACGGGCGACCTCGTCCACGAAGCCCGCGTCGAGCATCGCGCGCAGGCGCCTCTCGATGCGGTCGTGCAGGTGCGCGCGCGGCTCGGGCACGAGGCCGAACCGCAGGTAAGCCGGCGCCGGCACCGAAACGTGCCCTTCCGCCTGCCAGGCCGAAAGCGGCTTGCCGCTGACCTGCCACACCTCGAGTGCGCGCTGTATGCGCTGGCTGTCCATGGGGTCGATGCGGGCCGCGGCCACCGGATCGACGTCCGCGAGGCGTGCGTGCAGCGCCGGCCAGCCGAGCGCACGGGCGTCATCGTCGATGGCCTGCCGCACCGCGGCATCGGCCGCCGGCAGCTCCGCCAGCCCGTGCGTGAGCGCGCGGAAGTACATCATGGTGCCGCCGACGAGTAACGGTACCTTCCCGGCGGCGCGGATATCCTCCATCTCGGCTCGCGCATCGCGCACGAAGTCGCCCGCGGAGTAGGTGGCTTCCGGTTCGCGGATGTCGATGAGCCGGTGCGGGGCGCGCTCGAGAACGCTCGGGCCGGGTTTCGCGGTGCCGATGTCCATGCCGCGGTAGACCATCGCGGAGTCGACGCTGATGATCGCAAGCGGCAGGTGCTCGACGAGCCGCACGGCCAGCTCCGTCTTGCCGGAGGCCGTCGGCCCCATCAGGCAAACCGCTGGCGGTTGCTCTCGCTCGACCACGGCGGGTAGCGCTACTGCCCGCGCAGGAACAGCCGATCGAGGTCCTGCAGGCTGACGGCCGTCCAGGTAGGCCGTCCGTGGTTGCACTGGTCCGACCTGTCGGTCACCTCCATCTCGCGCAGCAGGGCGTTCATCTCCGCGAGGCTGAGCCGCCGGTTCGCCCGCACGGCGCTGTGGCAGGCCATGGTGGCGAGGAGCTCGTCGCAGGTATCCTCGACGCGGCTGCTCGTGGCGGACTCGCCCATGTCGGCCAGTACGTCCCGCACCAGCGCCTCGGCGTCCGCCCATTTGAGCAGCGCCGGAATCTCCCGGATGACGACGCTCGCGGGCCCTGCCCGGCTCAGGGACAGCCCGACGCGTTCGAACAGCGGCGCGGCCTCCTCGGCAAGCATGGCTTCGCGCTCGGAGACGCTGACCGTGGCGGGCACGAGGAACGGCTGGCGCACGACGTGGCCGTCGTCGAACGCCGCTTTCAGTTTCTCGTAGACGACGCGCTCGTGCGCCGCGTGCATGTCGACGACGACGAGGCCCTGGGAGTTCTCCGCGAGAATGTAGATGCCCGCGAGCTGTGCGATCGCGAAGCCGAGCGGCGGAACGGGGTCGCGTTCGGGATCCGGGGGCGACTCCGCCGCCGGGTCGGCCGCCAGGGCAGCATAGCCGGCGAGCGCCTCGCGCACGGCCGGTGCCGGCGCGCTGCCGTGAGCCTGCAGCGTCATTGACGACTGGCGGAAGAGGCTGCTCCGGATCACGTTGGCGGGCACGGCCGATTCGCTGTGGCCGCCCGGCCGCGTCTCCGCCAGCGCCTGCTCGATGGCCTGCGACACCATGCCGTGTACGCTCCGGCCGTCGCGGAACCGCACTTCGTGCTTGGCGGGATGCGCGTTCGCGTCCACGGCCGCGGGGTCGATCGCAAGGTGGAGCACGTAGGCCGGATGGCGGCCGTGGAACAGCACGTCGCGGTACGCGTGCCGCGCGGCGTGCCCGAGTGTGCGATCCGTGATGCTGCGGCCGTTGACGAACCAGAACTGCAGGTCGGGCTGGCTGCGGTTGAAGGTCGGCAGCGCCAGCCAGCCGGACAGCGCCATACGATCGCCTTCGCGCGCGACGTGCACGAGCTCGCTCGCAAACGCCTCGCCGCAGATGGCGCCGAGGCGGGCGAGGCGCTCGTCATCGCTTGCCGCGGCCTGGAGCACCAGCACCGCACGGCCGTTGTGCGAGATCCTGAAGGCCACGTCCGGCCGCGCCAGGGCCAGCCGCCGGACCCACTTGTCGACGTGCTGGTACTCGGTGCGCTCGGCCCTGAGGAAGCGGCGCCGGCCGGGCGTGTTGTAGAAGAGATCGCGTACCTCGACGGTGGTGCCGGTCGGATGCGCGCAGGGGACCGGCGCTTCGATCGCCCCGTCGCCTGCCGAAACCTCCCAGCCGGTATCCGCGCCGGCCGTGCGCGAGCGCAGCGTGAGCCGCGCCACCGACGCGATGCTCGGCAGCGCCTCTCCGCGAAACCCCAGCGACGCGATCGCCTCCAGGTCCTCGAGGCTCGCGATCTTGCTGGTGGCGTGCCGCGACAGGGCGAGGGCAAGCTCCTCCCTCGGGATGCCGCCGCCGTCGTCCCGCACCCGCACGAGCCTGGCTCCGCCCGCCTGGAGGTCGACCGTTATCGAACTGGCGCCCGCATCCAGGCTGTTTTCGATCAGCTCCTTCACCACGGACGCGGGCCGCTCCACCACCTCGCCGGCGGCGATCTGGTTCACCAGGTGCGCGGGCAGCTGCAGGATCGGCAATTGAAACTCCGGGTTTGACGACTCGAAAGCCGGCATTCTTTCAAATGCGCCCCCGGATGGGTAGTTGCGGCAAATTCGGCCTCAGGAGCCGGCGTACAACGAGAGCGGGATCGTCAGTTTCTCGCCGACGTAGACCCTGTCGTCGGTCATCTGGTTGACGGCTTTGAGCTGCGCGAGGCTGACGTTGTAGCGCGCCGCGATCTCGCTCAGCGTATCGCCGCTCGCCACCACGTAGCTCAGCTGCCCGGGCGAGTTGCGCAGGTTCGCCGCGATCTGCGTGTCGGGCGGCGGGTGCAGGTAGAAGTACGTGCGGATGCCCGCGAGAATCGCGTTGGCGAGTTTCTGCCGATGCGCGGGGCTCTTCAGCTTCTTCTCCTCGGCGGGATTGGAGATGAAGGCCGTCTCGACGAGGATGGACGGGACGTCGGGCGACTTCAGGACGAGGAAACCGGCCTGCTGGACGCTACGCCGGTGCATGTCGCCGATTTTCTCGAGCTCATCCAGCACGCGCTCGCCGACCATGAGGCTCGCGCTGAGCGCCGCGTTCTGCGACAGGTCGAGGAGGACGGAGGCGAGCAGGTCGTCCTTGTCGGCGAGCGACACGCCGCCGATGAGCCCGGAGGCGTTCTCCCGCTTGGCGAGCAGCCGCGCGGCCTCGCTGCTCGCGCCGTCGAGCGAGAGCACGTAGACCGAGGCGCCGCTGGCGCGCCGGTCGTTCACGGCATCGGCGTGAATCGAGACGAAGAGGTCCGCGTTGGCGCGCCGCGCGACCGCCATGCGGTCGCGATGGTCCACGTAGTAGTCGCCGTCGCGCACCAGCACCGCCTGCATCCCGGGCTCCTCGTCTATGCGCTTGGCGAGGTTCTTTGCGATGGCCAGCGCAACGTCCTTCTCGAACGTACGCCCGTGCCCGATCGCGCCGGGATCGCGTCCGCCGTGACCGGGGTCGACGGCAATGACGATGTTGCGGCCGGCATCGTAGCGTTCGGACGCCCGCCGCACCGTCTCCAGCTTGCCCTCCCGGTAGAGGTCGATGACGAGGCGGTCACCGTGCTCCGAGTTCGGGCCCGCCGCGAAGCTGCGCGACCGTACGGGCGCGTTCAGGTCGAGCACCACGCGCAGTCCGCCGTCGGCGCGGCGGCCGGTGCGCACGCCGGACAGGCTGCCGGAAGGCTCCGACAGGCCCTTCAGCGAATCGCTTGCCGTGCTGTCGTCGAGGTCGACGACCAGCCGGTCCGGCCCGCGCAGGGTGAAGATGTTGTACCCGGCGGGTGCGCTGAGATCGAGCACGACCCGGGTGCGCCCGTCCTCGGACCAGACGCGGATGTCCTCGAGCGTTGCGCCCGCCGCGGCGGCTGCCGCCAGCAGCAATCCCCCGCCCAGAAAAATAACCAGCCCGCGCATTGCTCGACTGTCGTTCCTGTTATTGCTCGAATTTTCCGCAGTATTACAAATCCCCTGCCAGAATCCAAAACTTTTTTATCTTTCGATATTAGGGGTATAGCAGCAGTACTTAAGGCATTACCGAACGAACGGCCTGGAAGCCGCTCGGGCTCGGCGCGACGAGCTCCGCCGCCCGGCCGGCGCCCCGGTAGCGCAGCCGGACGATGAGGTCCGCCCGGGACGCCAGCGAGGGTACCCGCTCCGGCCATTCCACCAGCACCAGGCCGTCCTCCATGTCGCTCCAGCCGAGGTACGGCAGCTCCGCGCCGCCGGTCAGGCGGTAAAGGTCGACGTGGTAGACCGTCCGTCCACCGATCGCGTACGGCTCGACCAGCGTGTAGGTGGGGCTCGGGACGGGGCCCGCGTGGCCCAGTGCGCGCAGCAGGGCCCGGGCCAGCGTCGATTTGCCGGCGCCAAGGTCGCCCTCGAGCAGGATCATGAAGCCGCCCGTGTCCTCGGGCAGGTGGCGCGCGAGGCGGCGCCCGAGGGCCTCCGTAGCCCGCGCGTCGGGCAGGTCCAGCGCGGCGGTCAGGGGTTCAGCCATGGCCGCAGGTGTGCAAGCAGGTCGGAGGCAAGCAAGCCGCGCGGCGCGGTCCCGGCGGCCGCGTCGCCGGCGAACGCGTGTGCCAGCACGCCGACCGTCGCGGCGGTCTCAGCGGCGAGGCCCTGGGCCAGCAGCCCGGCGACGATGCCGGTCAGCACGTCGCCCATGCCGGGCGACGCCATACCCGCGTTGCCGGCGGTGCACAGCCACGGCACGCCGCTGTCCGAGGACACGAGGGTGCCGGCGCCTTTCAGCACCAGCGTACCGCCGTAGCGCTCCCGCAGCCGGCCGAGCGCGCGCAGGCGATCGCCCTGCACCGCCACGACCGACTGGCCCAGCAGTTTCGCCGCCTCGCCGGGATGCGGCGTCAGGACCCAGCCGTCGCGGCGTCGCGGCTCTTTCGCCAGCAGGTTCAGCGCATCGGCGTCGAGCACGGCCGGCAGCTCGTGCCGCAGGGTTTCCTCCAGGAGCTCGACGGCCCACTCGTCGGTGCCGAGGCCGGGCCCGATCGCCACGGTCGACACGCGTTTCAGCAGGCGCGCGAGCTCACGGCCGCTCTCGATGCCGTGACACATGAGCTCCGGCCGCCCGGCCATGACGATGCCGCCGTTGGCAGGATGCGTCGCGACCGTCACCCGGCCGGCGCCGGCCCGCAGCGCGCCTTCGCCGGCCAGCCGGATGGCACCCGGCATGCCCGGCCCGCCGCCGATCAACAGCAGGTGCCCGAAATCGCCCTTGTGCGCATTCCGGCGCCGCGGCGGAAGCTCCCGGCGAATGACCGCGGCATCGATACGTCGCATCTGCGGTTCCTCCGGCGCTCGGCAGGCGGCCGGAATGTCGAGCCCGGCAAAAGAGAGCGTGCCGGTAAAGTCCGCCGCGCGCGCCAGGAACAGGCCGCTCTTCAGGCCGACGAACGTGATCGTATGATCGGCGTGCACGGCGGTGCCCATGACCTTGCCGGTGTCGCTCGCGATGCCGCTCGGCACGTCCAGCGACAGCACCGCCGCGGGATGGTCGTTGATCGCGTTGACGGCCTCGGCGAACGGGCCTTCGACGTTGCGGGCGAGCCCGCTGCCGAGGATGGCATCGACCAGGAGCCCCGCGCCCCCGTCCAGCGTCCCGCGCCACGCGGCGACGGCGCCGCCCGCGCGCACGAAATCGGCGTGAGCGGTGGCCGCATCGCCGGACAGGTCGCGCGGGTCGGCCAGCGCCACCACGGACACGTCGATGCCGCGCTCGGCGGCAAAACGCGCCAGCACGTACCCGTCGCCGCCGTTGTTGCCGCCGCCGCACACCACCTGCCAGCGGCGCGCGTCCGGGAACTCGCGGCACGCGGCCGCGAGCGCGGCGGCGGCGGCACGCTGCATGAGCTCGTAACCGGTGATGCCCGCCTCCTCGATCGCGCGGCGGTCGATGCGACGCACGCTCTCGGTGGAGTAGACGTCCGGGGGTAGTTCTGCGGCCATGACGGTCCATAATAGCGGCACCATGATTCCCGGCCCAACAGAGAAACGTGCGGCGGCGGGCGATCCGGACCTCGCCAGGCTTAAGGAGGCGATCGGGCGCTGGAGTCACGAGCTCGGTTTCCAGCAGATGGGCGTCAGCGATGTCGATCTCGCCGCGGCCGAGGAACGCCTGGCCCGCTGGCTCGAGGACCGCTTCCACGGCGAGATGGGCTACATGGCGCATCACGGGCCGAAGCGCAGCCGCCCGGAGATGCTGGTGCCGGGCACCGTGCGCGTGATCTCGGTGCGCATGGACTACCTGCCCGAAGACGCGGCCAGCGCGGCCGCACTGCTGGGGCGCCGCGACAAGGCCTACATGTCGCGCTATGCGCTCGGTCGCGATTATCACAAGGTGCTGCGCGGCCGGCTGCGCGCGCTCGCGCGCCGCATCGGCGAGGAGATCGGCCCTTTCGGCCACCGGGTGTTCGTCGACAGCGCACCGGTGCTGGAAAAACCCCTCGCCGAGAAAGCGGGGCTCGGCTGGATCGGCAAGCACACGAACCTGATCAACCGCAACGCGGGCTCGTGGTTCTTCCTCGGCGAGCTGTATACCGACCTGCCGCTGCCGGTCGACGTCCCGGAGGAAAGCCACTGCGGGAGCTGCCGCGCCTGTCTCGACGTTTGCCCGACCGGTGCGATCGTGGCGCCCTACCGGCTGGATGCCAGGCGGTGCATCTCGTATCTCACCATCGAGCTGAAGGGATCGATACCCGTCGAGCTCCGGCCGCTGATCGGAAACCGCGTTTACGGCTGCGACGATTGCCAGCTGTTCTGCCCATGGAACAAGTTTGCACGGCAAAGCGCTGAAGCCGATTTCGCGCCCCGCCACGGCCTCGACGCCCCGGACCTGGTCGCGCTGTTTGCCTGGAGCGAGGACACCTGGAAGGCGAAAACCGAGGGCAGCGCGATGCGCCGCGTCGGCTATGTCGGCTGGTTGCGCAACCTTGCGGTCGCCCTCGGCAACGCCGAATCGACGCCGGAAATCGTCCGCGCGCTTCAGGCGCGGCGGAACCACGCCTCGGACATGGTGCGCGAACATGTGAAGTGGGCACTGGAGCAACACGGCCAGGAATGATTCGCTAGCAGCCAGGACAAAAGGTTATGGGATTTCTGTGACAGCTATCACGCTCGGTTTGAATTCGGACTACCAACGCTCGCTGCTGGCCGGCCTGCAATTGTTCCAGGACGTGGAACCGGCGGAGGTGCAGGACCTGTTGCAGCAATGCGAGCGGCGCGACCTGTTGCAGGGCGAGCTGCTGCTGTCCCCGGGTTCAAAAAACGAGCACGTCTTCGTGGTGCTGTCGGGCAGCCTGCACGTGCACGTCGGCTCACTTGACGCGCCGATCATCGCGACCATGCGCGTGGGCGAATGTGCCGGCGAGATGTCGATCATCGAGGACCGCGACCCGTCCGCCTACGTCGTCGCCGCCGAGGCCACCCACCTGCTGGTCATCCACCAGGCGATCCTCTGGGCCATGGTCGATGCGTCACACGCGTTCTGCAAGAACCTGCTGGTCGTACTCTCGGAACGCGTGCGCAGCCACAACCAGTTCATTGCTGCAAGCTTCGGCGACCTGCAGAAGTTCGAACGCAACGCGAGGACGGATGCGCTGACCGGCTTGCAGAACCGTCACGCAATGGAGGAGACGTTTCCGCGCGAAGTGGGCCGGTGCGTGCAAAGCGGCCAGCCGGTATCGCTGATCATGATCGACGTCGACCAGTTCAAGAGCTTCAACGACCTGTTCGGGCACGTGGCCGGCGACCGGGTGCTGACGGCGGTCGCGCACATCCTGCAAAAGCACTTCCGCCCCCGTGACCTCCTGGTGCGATTCGGCGGCGACGAGTTCGCGGTGCTGCTACCGGGGATCGGCGCGGACGAAGCGATGACGATCGCGGAGCGCGTGCGCAAGGCCGTCTCCGGCGGCACCGGGGATAGCCAGGACTCGCTCATCCAGCTTCCGGTCGAGGTCTCGATGGGCGTTGCCGAGCTGCACCCGGGCGGCACTTTCGAAGCCCTCCTGCGCGCCGCCGACGCCGCCCTCTACGAAGCCAAGGACGCCGGCCGCAACACCGTCCGCCGCAGCGGCTGACGACGCCGCGTCTCGCACCGGCGGCGAACGGTTTCGTAGTAGCGCGCATCGCGCGCGATGCCGTCGCGCCAGACCGCCGCATGATGCCACTCCACACCGCGGTGGCATCGCGCGCGATGCGCGCTCCTACCGGTCAGGACTGGACCCGGACGTTGTCGATCAGCCGCGCCTTGCCGAGGCGCGCGGCGGCCAGCACTACCAGCTCGTCGCTGCTGCGGTCCGGCGGGTCGAGGTTCTCCGCGCGGCGGACACTGACGTAATCCGGCTTGAACCCGGCCTTCTGCAGCACCGTCATCGCCTCGCTTTCCAGCGCCGCGTAATCGCGGTTGCCGCCCTCGATCGCCAGCGCGACGCGACGCAGCTCGCGGTAAAGGATCGGCGCGATGGCCTGCTCGTCTTCGGTCAGGTACTGGTTGCGCGAGCTGTAGGCGAGCCCGTCATCGCCGCGGATCGTCGGTGCCGTCACGACGCGGACGGTCCACTGCAGGTCGTCGACCATGCGGCGAATGAGCAGCTGCTGCTGGTAATCCTTTTCACCGAACACGGCGGCGTCCGGCATGACAAGGCCGAACAGGCGCGCGACCACCGTCGTCACCCCTTCGAAGTGCCCGGGACGGAAGGCCCCGCACAGCTCGTCGGAGAGTTTCGGCACGGTGACCCGCGTGGCCGTATCAATGCCGAAGGGGTACACGGTATCGACGTCCGGGGCGAACAGCAGGTCGGCCCCGGCGCGCTTCAGGCGCCGTTTGTCGAGATCGAACGTCCGCGGGTACTGCTCGTAATCACTGCCAGGCTCGAACTGCGAGGGATTGACGAAGATCGAGACCACCACGCGTTCGGCGTGCGTCCGCGCCAGCTTGACGAGGCTCAGGTGCCCTTCGTGCAGGTTACCCATGGTCGGCACGAGCGCTACGTGGTCGCCGGCACGCCGCCAGTCGGCAAGCCGTTCGCGCAGCTCCTCGCGGGTCTTGATTGTGTGCACCCTGGTTACCCGTAAGCCGCCCGGCTCACCTGCTCCTCAGGAGAAACAATGCTCGGGTGCCGGATAATGGCGCTGCTTCACGGCTTCGACGTAAGCGGAGAGCGCATCGAGCGGCGCGTCCCGCCCTTGCATGAAGTTTTGCACGAAGCGCGGCATCCGCCCCTGCGTGATGCCGAGTATGTCGTAGAGCACGAGAATCTGGCCGTCCACGTCCGGCCCCGCACCGATGCCGATGACGGGCACGTCGAGCGCTTCCGTCACCGACCTGCCGACCTCGTTCGGCACGCATTCGAGCAGCACGATGTCGGCCCCGGCATCCTGCAGCCTGATCGAGGCTTCGAGCAGGCGTTGCGCCGCTTCGGGCTCTCGCCCCTGCACCTTGAAGCCGCCGATCTTGTGCACCGACTGCGGCTTCAGCCCGAGGTGCGCGCAGACCGGGATGTCGTGGAGCGCGAGATGCTCGACGATCTCGACCTGTCCTTCCCCGCTTTCCAGTTTGACCATCGCGGCGCCGCCTTCCTGCATCAGTCGCACGGCGTTATCGAGCGCCTGCTCCCGCGTCGTGTAGCTCATGAAAGGCATATCGGCAACGAGCATCGCCCGCCGCAGCCCGCGCGAGACGCAGCGGGTGTGATAGATAACATCGGCGACGGTCACGGGCACGGTCGTTTGATGGCCCTGGATGACCATGCCGAGAGTGTCGCCGACCAGCACGAGATCGGTGCCGGCCGCATCCACCACCGCCGCAAAGCTGGCGTCGTAGGCCGTGAGGCAGGCGATCGGCACGCCGTCCCCTTTCATCTTGCGAAGCGTGCCGACATTGACCGGCGGGTTTGCCATCCCGCGCTGTTCGAGTTGCGTGTACATACGTCAAACCTTTCTGCACATTACGCCAGCGCCGCCGCGGCCGCCGGGTTGAAAAAGTGCCGGCCGCCCGTCGTGCGCCGGATCTGCTGCCAGAGCTGCTCGTAATCGGCGTCGTTGTGCACCGGGTCTATGGACGACGCGTTGACGATCAAAAGCGGCCCCTGGTCATAGGTGTGAAAATAGCGCGCGTAGGCTTCCGCCACGCTCTCGAGGTAGTTCCGGTCGATCGATCGCTCGAAAGGCCGCCCGCGCCGCGCGATACGGCGCACGAGCGCGTCAACGGAGGCCTGCAGGTAAATGACGAGATCCGGGACCGGCGCCTCGACCTCCAGCTTGCGGCTGATCTGGTCGTAGAGGTTCAGTTCCTCCGCGTCGAGATTGAGCGCCGCGAACAGGCGGTCTTTCGCAAAATGAAAATCGGCCACACGCACCGGCGAAAACATGTCGGACTGGCGCAACTCCTCGAGCTGGCGCGCCCGGTGAAACAGGAAGAAAAGCTGCGCCGGCAGCGCCGCCGAGCGCCCGCTCTTGTAGAAGCGTTCGAGGAACGGGTTCTCCTCCGGCCGCTCGAGAACGACTTCGCCGCCGAAGCTCTCGGCCAGGCGCACGGCGAGGCTCGTCTTGCCGACGCCGATCGGGCCCTCGACCACGATGTAGTGGCGCGCGTTGCCGGTGTTTGCAGTATCGTCGTTGTTCACGCTGGGTTTTCCGTCGCGATTTTCTCGATCCTTGGATGGGTACCGCTGATCCCGGCAAGCAGGCGCGCCACGGTGCCCTGCCGCGGCACCTGGAGACCCGGCGCAATTTCGGCGAGGGGCAACAATACAAAATTTCGTTCGCCGATGCGCGGGTGCGGCAGCCTGAGCGCGGGCTCGTCGATGACGAGTCGCCCCAGGACCAGCAGGTCCAGGTCCAGCGTGCGCGGGCCCCAGCGTTCAGCCTGCCGCTGCCGCCCGGCCGCGCGTTCGATTGCCTGCAGGCGGTGCAAAAGGTCGTGCGCCTCCAGCCGCGTGAGAAAGGCGGCAACCGCGTTCACGTAGTCCGGCTGGTCGGCCGGGCCCAGCGGCGCCGAGCGCCACAGGCCGGAACGCAGGAAATAGCCGCTGTCCGGGAGGCGCTCGATGGCGGCAAAGGCGTCCTGCACCTGCCGAAGCGGGTCGGCGAGGTTGCTGCCGACGCCGACGTAAGCCGGACGCCACCGTTCCCGCGCCGGCACGGCGGAGTGCACTAGGACGCTTGCGGCGGCTGCCGCCGCCGCGGGCGTCGCCGCGTACGCTTGCCGCTGCCGGTCTGCTCGAATATGCGCTGCCGCTCGTCCACGTTCTTTTTCTGCACCTCGGTCCAGAAATCCGCGGTTGCCCGGTCGACCTCGCCCACTTCGGCCCGCAGCATCATGAAGTCGTAGGCGGCCCGGAAGCGGCGGTGCTCGAGGAACCTGAGCGCCCGGCGCCCGTGCTGTACGGCAAAGCGCGGCTGCAGTGCCAGCATGTCGCGCATCGGCGCCGTGAAGCGCCGCGGGATGGAGATTCGCGACTGCTGCATGAGCGCGATCTCCTGCGCCGCAATCCCCAGCGACTCCATCTCCGACATCTGGTGCTCCGAACGAAGCTCCTCCGCGAAACGGCGCACCGGCGCCCACAGGAACACGCCGAGCAGGAACATCGGGGTGACCGCCAGGCCGCTGGCAACGCGCTCGTCCGTGCTCGCGAGCGCTTTCTCGACGAAGCGGCCGAAATCGGTGTCGCGCTCCAGCGCTTCGGCAGTTTCCGGGAACAGCAGGTCAAACAGGCGATGCTCCCACAGAAGCTCGAAAGTCCGGCGCGCGTGCCCGTACTGGAACAGCTTCAGGAACTCGTCGAAAAGGCGCGCCGGCGGTACGTTGCGCAGGAGCTCGCGCATCTCCGCGATGGCATCGGCGACGCTCGGGTCGATGGTGAAATCGAGCTTCGCCGCGAAGCGGATCGCGCGCAGCAT
>CAYRKH010000026.1:18882-37827 GCA_964424805.1 uncultured Woeseiaceae bacterium | reverse complement strand
CCCCTCCCCAGGCCGCGGCTCCGCGTTCGCGGTCGCAGCGGCGGTGGGGCGTGCTGGCCTGCCGTGGGGAGGGCGGGGCAGGCGTGAGCCTGGTGCCTGCCGGCTTCGCGCCTCAGCGGGAGAAGCGGGGGACTGGCGGGGTAGTCGGGGGAGCGGGGCGTGTCCAGCCGGGGCGCGGGGTGCGATCCGGGAGGGTACGGTCGCGATCCGTGTGCGGCGGGCGATGGGGGTCACGGGTCGGGTGTGGTCGCAGGCCGCGGTTGAGGTGGCGCGGATGCCGGTTGGGGAAGAAGGCGTAGGGGCCGTAGAACGTTCGCGTCGCGTGGTCGCGATAAGCCGCGTCGCGATCGGCGAGCTGGCGCTCCAGCTCGCTGATGCGGGCTTCTGCTGCGGCGGCGCGGGCCTGCGCTTCCCTTTCCGCCGTCTGCTCCCGGATTGCCGACCACTGCTCGCCGATGCGCTCCGCCTGGTTGAGGATCGACCAGTGGTAGTCGTCTGGATCGTAGTCGGGCGAATTGGTCGAGGCGATGTGGAGGGTCTCGACGGGGGTGGCGGTCGGTTTTTCGGGCGCGGACTCGCTGTAGTGGACGACGCCCTCGTCGTCCACCCAGGTGTAGATCTCGAACGCACCCGCGGCGCCGGGCAGCAGCGCCGCCGCCAGTGCGATCGCCGGGACGGCGCCGGCGAGACCGTGGATCGTCGACATGTCGTTCCTCCTGCCCTGTTCGACCCGCCCCGCGGCAGCGGGTTCGTTCACGGCGCGGCGGCCGCTACCGGCGCGGGGCGGGTGGCGGCCGGCACCTGGCAGACGTCGAGCACCTCGGGCGGCTTGTGGTGGAAGAAGGGCAGGCCGCGGACCCGGCGCGACTGCAGCACGGCCTGGAAGGTTGCATGGTTCGTGTCCTGGACCTGCAATGGCGTGTGCCCTGCCGCCGGCAGGTCGCTGCCGAGCGCGGCATCCCGGATTTCGGTCTGCGGCGCGCCTTCGGGAATCATGCCGTTGGCCTCCGGTTCGCCGCGGATGATGCGCTGCACCACTTCCATGCCGTCGACCACCCGGCCGAAGACCGTCAGGTTGCGGTCGAGGTAGCGGGGCGCCTGCCCGATCACGATGTAGAAATCCGTGCTGCCGGTATCCGGCTCGTTGTTGCGCGCCATGGCGATGGCGCCGGGGCAGTGCGCCAGCCACACCTTGCCCTGCCGAATGTCGCGCGCGGCCGCGAAGCCGTCGATGAAACCGGTCTCCGGTGCAAACAGGTCCGGTTGCTGCACGCTGGTCCAGGGCAGCTCTTCCGACCAGTCGCGCTCGAACTCCGCCGGCAGGTTCGGCGCGGCCCTCGGCTTGTCCGTAACGTCGCTCTGGTCGCCGCCCTGCGCCACGAAGCCGTCGATGACGCGGTAGAACGTCAGCCCGTCGTAGAAACCCTCGCTCACCAGGTCCTTGAACTGGGCCACGGTTTGCGGCGCGAAGGCCGGGTTGAGCTCGATGACGACCTCGCCGTCGGGAAGCTCGAGGTAGACGGTGTTGGCGGGGTCCAGGGTTCGCCAGCCGCTGCTCGCTTCCTGCGCCAGTGAGCTCGACGCCAGGAAAAGGAGGGCTATGCCGGCGCAAGCCCGGTTCAGGTGAACGGTCGGTGCCATTGTGCTTCCCCTATGTCGATATCGTGCCGGCCGGCGGCCGTTTCCGGTGACGCCCGCGCCACAGGCCGTCCCGGGCGAAGGCGCGCCATACCCACGGCAGCCAGCGGAGCAGCGCGAACGACAGCCACAGCGCCCACGCCAGTATGAGCACTTTATAGACCCAGAGCGGCAGAGAGAACACCGAGGCTTCCGGCAGTGCCCCGATGCTGCGGTCCGCAAACCAGCTCAGGCGGTTGCCGTACGAGCTGTTGCCGGCGATGTGCATGTCCGGGCTGCCGAGGAGGCCCGTGGGCACGGAGACGACGATGGCGAGGAGCGCTGCGACCGTGAGCGCGGCGAGCGCCACCTGCGCCGCGTTGAAGCGCCACGGGTGCGCGTCGTCCGGCGGCTGCCAGCGCGTACGCGCACCCGCCGCCAGCAGCCAGGCGGCGACCAGCATCAGCGCGGACCATGAAAACGTGCTGAAGCCCAGACCGAGCAGCAGCCAGTGACCCGTGCGCAGCGGGGTCAGAGGTAGGCGGCCGAGGATGAGCGCGAACACGATCATCGCCGCCAGCTCCGACCAGTAGAGGACCGCCGGCCCGAGCCGCGGCCCCCCGGTGGCCAGCAGCCATCGATCGGGTGGCATCACCACGTCCAGGCTGATGTTGCTTGCAGGCGCCCCGAGCGCGACCGGCGGGGTCCGCAGCACGTGGCCGGCCGGCAGGGCGCGACGCCAGCGAATCTCGACCCGGTGTTCACCCGGGAGGATCGGCAGGGTCAGCTCGTCTTCAGCGGCGCGCAGGGGCTCGATCCGTCCGTCGATCGACACCTGCATGATCTCGGCGCCCGCCGGCAGGCCGACGGTGTGCTGCGCGCCGCGCGTGCTGCGATAGTCGAGCGTCATCGTGACGTTGCGCGATTGCGCCCCGGCCTCGGTGATGAGCGACACGGCGTCGAATGCAAGCGTGGTGCCGGGGCTTGCGTCCGGGCGGGTGGCGGTCAGCGTCAGGCTTTCGCCGCCGCGCGGATAGAACTCCGCGATCCGTACGGCGTCAGGCGCGTTTGCCGACCCGCTCTCCGGCACGCCGCTGAATTCGGCGTGCCAGGTGTTGCCTATGTCGAAGCGCCAGACCTCCTTCCACGGCGCGTCCCGCGCGGCCCGCAGCGTCAGCGGCGAGGTCCGCGGAAGCGCGGCCGTCCATTCCAGCGCCTTTTGGGCGGGGCCCAGCGACACGGTAACCGTGCCGTCGGCTACCGGCAGGCCGGCGGTGAGCAGCGAGGCGCCGTCGAGCAACGGCACCGACAGCGTGATCGCGCCCTGTGCCGGCGCGATCCGGGTCACGCGGGTGCTCACGCGCCAGTCGAGGTCGAGCTCGATCCGGCGGTCGATGCGCACGAAGGCCGGAAAGCGGCTGCTTTCCCAGCGCGCATCGGCGCCGGCGTCACCGTTTTCCTCGAGCCGCGTGAGCTGCAGGGAGCCGGTGGCGAGGCGCCGGTCCTCGACGCCGGCCAGCGCCCACCCCTCCGCTTCGGCGGTGAAGACCCGCGGTGCGGCGGGGAACGGAATCTCCACGCTGTCCACCGGCGGCAGCGGACCCTCCAGCGCTACCCGGTGCCGGCCTTCCGCGAGGCGGATCCAGAGCGACTGGTCCGCGCCGCGGTACACGAAAGGTGCGGGCGCACCGTCGATGAGGACACTTTCCGGCCGCCAGCCCGCCGGCGAGCCGGGCAGGGGCACGGCGACCTCGTCCAGGGCGTGCACGCTGAGCTCGACGGCCAGGGTGCTGCCGCTGGCAGCGGCGTGCCCCTGCGCGACCTCGGCGCAGCGCGGCACGCAGGGCGGCGGCTCCAGCAGCCGCTGCTCGAGCTGCTGCAGGATCTCCGGCGACGGGGTCGCGGCGTGGACGGCGGGCGGCGCGGCGAAGCCGCCTGCGGCGATCAGCGCGATGGCGGCAAGGAAAGCGCCGGCGGGCGGTGGCCCGGTCCGTCGCGGCGGCCAGCGCCGTTCCAGGTCGAACAGCTCAAGCACGAACAACGCGGCGAACAGGAGCAGCAGCAGCACTTCCAGGAAACGCAGGAACGTCACCAGCCAGCGCGGCGCGACGAGGAGCGTGAGCGTCTGCCCGGGGTCGACCGGCCCGCTCCAGTACAGGTCGTAGCTGTTCCAGCTCCACGAGGGGCGTCCCGGGCCTGCCTGCACGATCGCATTCGGCGCATAGCGCGCGTAGTGCTCCAGCGGGGAGCCCACCGCGAGGCGCCCGGCGTCCGGCTGCGGCATGCTGCGCAAGTCGAATTTGGCCGCTTCGGCCGACGCGGCCGGCGGCGGCGCCTGCACGGCCTGCTCGATAAGGTAGTCGCGCTGCGGCTCGAGCTGCGGGTAGAGTCCCAGCCGAAGCTGCTCCGCGATGAACGGTACGAGCATTGCCAGCACGAGGACGAGGCTGGCGCCGCGATAAACGCGCGCCGCCGTGAGCAGCCTTCCGGCGGGCGCTACCCGCACCAGCGCCGCCGCGGCCAGGAGGTTGAGCCATGCCCACTGCGGCGCGCCTGCCTCCTGCCAGGACAGCACCAGCGCCGCGAGTGCGATCGCGCCGGCCGCCGGGCCGAACAGGCGGGCGGCCGCTATCGTGATGACCAGCACCAGGAAGAAATCGAGGAGCTGCCAGCGCTCGGCCCAGGCCAGCGGCGCCCGGTCGGTGCCCGCCGCGGCGAGCAGCTTGTGACCGGGAGGCAGGTTGAGCTCGGCGGTCACGGTATCGAGGCGCGTTTGCCAGCCGCTGACCGGCATCGGGCCGCGTGTGTCCGCGCGGCCGACGGCGTGCAGGTCCACGTTCCGGCGCCGCAGCTCGACGCCGGTCAGGTCCTCGCCGGGGCCGAACGTCACGAGCAGGTCCGCACCGGCCTGGGACGCGCTCAGCAGGGTGTAGGGCGCCGCCATGTCGAGCCGCCAGCCGCTCTGCATGGTGCCGTCGATCGTGTCGCTGAAGGTGAAGCCACCGCCGTCGAAATCGAGCCACAGCAGGCGGCGCAGCTCCAGGCGATTGTCCACGGCGACCTTGCCGCGGCTTCGTTCGACGAGCTGCAGCGATTCCCCCGGCGCAATGCGGAAGGCGGGCAGGGTGATGAGCTCGGGCGGCACCGAGACCTGTCGCGGATCGACCGGGGGGAGGCCTTCCGGTACCGTCACACGCTGCACGTCGTTGCGGCGGTAGCTCCAGATCTCGGTGTCGGGCAGGTTGGCGGTGGGCTCGGGAAGCATGATCTCCCCGCGCACGTCGTTGGCGCGCGCCGCCAGTTGCACCACCCACGTGCCAGGCCGCACCTGCAGGCGCAGCTCGCCGCCGGCCTCGTAACGCGCCGGCAGGCGGCTGTCGAGTGACAGCGGCACGAACCCGGCCGGCAGCGCGGGCGCAAACCGCTCTTCGCGCATGCCGCCCGATACCTCGATCGTGTATCGCGTGACCAGCCGGGTGGGCACGTCATCCTCCACCAGGCGATGGACCTGTACCGTAAGCGCGTCCTCGACGGCGCGCGGCAGGTCGCGTTCGCCCAGCCAGACGGCGCTCTGGCTGCGTTCCGGCCGCGCGACGCGGCTGCCGTCGACGACGAGCGAGAGTAACCCGGTTTCCGGCGGTACCGGCAGCGTCCGCGGGCGCTCGTCCCAGGAGAAGGTGCCGGCAACGACGTGCCGGCCCGGTTCCAGCCGCACCTGCGGCCCTCTTTCGCGCAGCGAGACCTCGACGCCGCGGCCGTCGGCCGTCACCTGTTCCGGCCACAGCTCCCCGCTGCCGGGCAGCGGCACCCACTGTTCACCTGCGTACACGGTCCAGGCCTGGGTGAAGCGCGCGCCGTCGGCACCGACGGTAAGCTCGAGCTCACCCGGCCAGGCGCAGATAAAGCTGTCGCGGACGAGGCTGCCGCTGTCGAACAGGAACGGGCAGTCGCGGTATTCCTGCCCGTGCAGGACCCAGGACTCCCAGGGCCGGAGTTCTTCCGGTACGTACACCGCTTCCTGTGCAGCGACCGCCGCCGGGACGGCCAGCGCCGAGACGACTGTTGCAAGCGCCGTGACCAGGAGTTGGTAATTCTTCATTTGCGAGCCCCCGAAGCCTGCGGCGACAATATACCGGATCGTCTGGAGCAGCAGCAGGGTGATGCGGACAATCCTCCACCGGGTCCGGTACCGGGTTTCATGAAAGTCGACCGTTTCGTGCGGCTCGTCATCGCGTTCTTCTTCGCGATCCTGTTCCTGCTGGCGCTGGCGGCGCTGCTGTTCGTTACCGAATCCGCGCTGAACGTATGGGAGCGCCTGCAGCAGGGACCGGCAGGGTTCATGTTCCTTTGGCTGTCGGCGGTGGCGACGCTCGCATTCCTCACGATCTGGCTCATCTGGCGGTTAGCGGTGCGCCGCAAGCCGGCGAGGCCGCCGGCCGGAACGCCGAGGAAGCTGACCCGCGAGGAAATCGAGGAACGCCTGCGGATCGCGGATGCGGCGGGCGTCGAGACGGCGCAGGCCCGGGCGGAGCTGCACGAGCTGGCCGCGCGGCAGCAGGCCGGGGTCGTGCACCTGTGCTTTTTCGGCGAGATCAGCAGCGGCAAGAGCTCGCTCATTCGCGCGCTCGTGCCGCGGGCGCAGGTGACGATCGACGCCGTCGGCGGCTCTACCCGCGACATCCGGCACTACCACTGGGAGGACGCCGCCGGCGCCAAGGTGCTGCTGACCGACGTGCCCGGCACCGGCGGCCTGGAAGAAGGTTTGAGCGATGCGGCCGCCGAGGAAGCGCGCCGCTCGCACGTGGTGCTGTTCGTCTGCGAGGGGGACCTGACGCGCGCCGACCGGCGCACGATCGAATGGCTGCTCGAGCTCGACAAGCCGCTGGTGCTGGTGATGAACAAGTCCGACCGCTACGACGCGCGCGAACAGGCGCAGCTCATGGAACGCCTGCTCGATCACCTGAGCGACATGGGCGGCGAGCTCGCGCGCGATCGCGTCGTCGCCGTTTCCGCGGGCGGGTATGCGGACGTCATCGAAAGAAGCGCGGACGGCTCGGAGAAGGTGGCGCGCCGCGAGCGCCCGGCCGACGTCGGGGTGCTGGTGGTGGCCGTCAATCGCCTGCTCGAGCAGGAGATGGCGGACCTCGACAGCCGCCGCGATCGCGCGGTGTTCAGGCTGGCCGCGCAGAAGCTCGACGAAGCGGAACGCCGCTACCGCGAGCAGCGTTCGGAACAGATCATCCGCAGCTCGACCCGCAAGGCCGTCATCGGCGCGCTGGCCGCCGTCAGCCCCGGCACCGACATCGTGATCCAGGGCTACGTCGGCACCACCATGACCAACGCGCTCTGCAAGCTCTATGGCGCGGCGCCGCGCGACCTCGACATCGAGGAGTTCCTGTCTTTGAGCCAGAGCCGCGTCGGGCGGGCGCTCCCGCTGTCGCTGGCGGTCGCGGGCAACGGGCTCAAGGCCTTCCCCGGCGTCGGCACCGTCGCGGGGGGGCTGGTGCATGCGGTAGCCTACGGCCTGATCTTCGACGCGCTGGGACGGAGCCTCGTGCAGTCGCTGAAGAAGCACGGCGAGCTGGATGCGAAGGCCGCCGCGAAGGAATTCGAGGAAGATTTGAGTGAGCATCTTGAATCGGGTGTTCGACAGGTGGCCAGGATGGCGCTGGCCGTGGACCGGCAGCGGCGGCGCGAAGACGGCGCCCCCGGCGGCTGACGGCGGCTCGGGTCACCTGGCGCTGGCAAGGGAGAGCCTGCGCGACCTGATCCAGGACTCCCGTCTTCCGCCGGGCATACGCGAATCGCTCGCCCGGGATTACGCCGACGTCCGCGCCATGCTCGACAAGCTCGAGCACGGGCACCTGCACATCGCCGCGTTCGGACGCGTCGGCACCGGCAAGTCGTCCCTGCTGAACGCCCTGGTGGGCGAGGCGCGATTCAGCGTCAGCCCGCTGCACGGCGAGACGCAAACGTCGGACATGACGCCGTGGAACGAGGTCGAGGCCGGCGGCGTGTTCCTGATCGACACGCCGGGGCTTGACGAAGCGGGCGGCGAGGAGCGGGAACGGCTCGCGAAGGAGGTCGCGAACCGCGCCGATCTCGTGATCTTCGTCATCGACGGCGACATGACCGAGAGCGAGCGAAGCGCGTTGCAGCTCCTGCTCGGCCGCGGCCGGCCGGTGGTCGTGGCGCTGAACAAGGCGGACCAGTACAACGCCGACGAGCTCGCACGCCTGCTCGACGCGGTGCGCGAGAGGGCCGCAGGACTCGTGCAGCCGCGCGACGTCATCCCGGTGGCCGCCGACCCGAGGCCGCAGGTCGTGGTCGAGATCGATGACAGCGGCGGCGAAACGCTGTCGGAGCGAGCGCGGCCTGCTGATGTGACCCTGCTCAAGTCCCGCCTCTGGGACATTTTCGAAGCCGAGGGCAAGACGCTCGTGGCCATGAACGCCAGCCTGTTCGCGGCTGACCTGAGCGATCGCGTCGGCGCGCGCATCCTCGAAGCGCGCCGCGAGATCGGCGACAAGGTCGTGCGGACCTGGTGCGTGGCGAAGGGCATCGCCGTTGCCTTCAACCCGGTGCCGGTGGCGGACCTTTTCGCGGCGGCGTTCATCGACCTCGGCATGGTGGTGCACCTGTCGAAGGTGTACGGCCTCCCGGTGAGCCGCTCGGAAGCCGGCTCCCTCGTGCGCGTCATCGTGGCGGAGGCGGCCGCCCTGATGGGCACGGTCTGGGCGCTGCATTTCGTTTCGAGCGCGCTCAAGGTCGGCACGCTGGGACTCTCGACGGTGTTGACAGCGGGCGCGCAGGGCGCCATCGCCTGGTACAGCACCTACGTCGTCGGGCGCGTCGCGGCCGAATGGCTCGCCCAGGGCAAATCCTGGGGCGTCGGCGGACCGAAGCGGGTGGTACGGGAAATTCTCGACAGCCTCGACAAGGACACCGTGCTGGAAGAAGCGCGGCGCGAGATCAGGGCGCGCCTCGGACTCACCCGGGCTGTCCATGAATCGCCGCCGTGAAACCGGCGCCGCAAGCAAGGCGTGCGCCTTCATGACGGGTACCGGGGCCGCGGTATGAAGCCGGAGACGAAGCGGCGCCTGGAACGCATCCGGGCAACGGTGTGCGAGATACCGGAAGGGGCGGTTGCAAGCTACGGGCAGGTCGCCGCGATCTCGGGGCTGCCGCGCGGGGCGCGCCAGGTCGGGTATGCGCTCAGGCACCTGCCGAACGGCAGCGGCGTGCCCTGGCATCGCGTGGTCACATCCTCCGGCAAGCTGGCCTTCGAACGGGGCAGCCGCTCCTACCGCCGCCAGGTGCGAGCGCTGGGTGAGGAGAACGTCCCGGTCATCGGCGGCCGCGTGGACATGAAACAATACGGCTGGCAGCCCGGGCTGGACGAGCTGCTGTGGAAACCGAGCGCGGCATGGGACGAGCCCTGAAGGAGATTCATAGAGATGGCAACACCCGCGGTTTATTTCTCGCACGGCCAGGAGAGCGGGCCGTGGGGTACCAAGATCCTCGCCATGGCGGAGGCCGTGCGCGCGCTCGGCTGGCGCGCGGAAAGCGTGGATTACCGGGGCATCGCCGATCCGGCCGAGCGCGCTGCAAAGCTCGTTCGCGAGTGCGAGCGGCTGGAAGAGCCGCTCGTGCTGGTCGGTTCCAGCATGGGCGGGTACGTGGCCGCGGCCGCCGCGCCCGGCCTGCGGCCGGCCGGCCTGTTCCTGCTGGCGCCTGCGTTCTACCTGGAGGAATACGGCGTCGCGCCGCCGCCCGTACCCGGGGCGCCGCTGGAAATCGTGCACGGCTGGCGCGACGACGTGGTGCCGGCCGACGACAGCATCCGCTTCGCGCGCGAGGCCCGGGCCACGCTGCACCTCGTCGACGGCGACCATCGCCTGACTGACAACATCGACGAGATCAACTACTACCTGGCGCGATTCCTCCGGCGTATCGTGCCCTGAGAGCCCGGCAAGAACCCAAAGGGGGGAGAACAGTGAAGACCGAAGCAGCCTTGATGACCGCGGTTATCGCGCTCGCCGGTTGCGGCGCGGAGACGGCCGAGCGGGAGACCGCCGTCGCGACGGAAAACACGGACAGCATCGCCCGGCCCATGATCGATGCCATGGACGACGCGAAGGCGCTGGAAGACCAGGTGATGCAGCACAAAGCCGCGATCGACGCCGCCCTGGACGAAGCCCAACACAAGGCCGACGACGAATAAGCCGCCGCCCCTGCTGTAGGAGCGCGCATCGCGCGCGATGCCACGATCGGCAATCGTTGGCATCGCGCGCAATGCGCGCTCCCACAGCAGGGGCCCGATACAGGACGCCGAGGCCCGTCAGGGCAGGCGCCGGATGTAGGCGCCGAGGCCGCTCAGGGCAGGCACCGGGTCGGTGATGACCCAGGTCGGGATCGACTGCATGTAACCGCGGTAGCGGTTCTTGTCCTCGAAGCGCTCCCGGAAGGTGGAAGCCCGTATTTGCTCGATGTGATCGGGCACGATGCCGCCGGCGATGTACACGCCACCCGTCGCGCCCGTGGTCAGCGCGAGATCGGCGGCCACGCTGCCTAAAAAGCGGAAGAACTGCTCCATGGTCGCGCGGCACTTCGGGTCGACGGTGCCGCTCGTGATCTCCCGGGAGGTCTTCATTTCCCCGTGCATCGCGTTGTGCAGTGCGACGATGCCGGGGCCGGACAGCACCCGCTCGGCGGAACAGTGCCCGTAGCGGTCGCGGAGCCTGGCAATGATCCCGTCTTCCTCCGCGTTCCGCCCCGGCAGGGTGACGTGCCCGCCCTCGCCGAACATGGCCGCGCCGCCCTTGCCGTCGTCCACCCAGGCGCCGACGCCGAGGCCCGTCCCCGGTCCCAGCGCCGCCCGGGTGCCGCCCCGGTATTCGCGCGATTTGCCGACTTCGGCAAGATCCCTCTGGCGAATGTCCGGCAGCGCACAGGCAACCGCGTGAAAGTCGTTGACGATGTAGAGCGGAGCCAGCCCGAGCTCATGCCCCAGCTCGATCCGGTTGAACCGCCAGTCGCGGTTGGTCATCCGGACGTCCTCGCCGGAAACCGGGGCGGCGATGGCGATCGCGCCCGCGGCAGGCTTGTTGTCGATGGTCGAAAGATAGCCGGCAAGCAGCTCGTCGAGGCTCGGGAAATCGTCGTTGCGAAAGACCTGCAGCCCGTCGTAGCGCCGCCCTTGCACGTCGTAGACGGCGCAGCGGGAGGAGGTGCCCCCGACGTCCGCAATCAGCCAGCTGTCAGTGGCGATACTCATGGCTCTCCCTGGTGCGGGCACTGGAGGCGCACAGCGCTGCTACGAAACGATCCCGCCAGGCGGCGATGTCGTTTTTCCGGAGTACTGCCATCATGGCCTCGTAGCGTTGCCTGCGTTCGTCGAGCGGCATCACCAGTGCCCGCTTGATGCCGTCGGCGACGTTGTCGATATCGTACGGATTCACCAGCACCGCGTCCTGCAGCTCCTGGGCGGCGCCCGCCAGCTCCGACAGCACGAGCATACCCGGGTTATGCGCGTCCTGGGAGGCGACGAACTCCTTGGCCACCAGGTTCATGCCGTCGCGGATGGGCGTTACCAGCCCCACGTTGGCGAGCCGCAGCAGGCCCATCAGCGTTTTCCGGTCGATGCCGCGATTGATGTACTTGAGCGGCACCCAGTCGAGTCTTGCGAACCGGCCGTTGATGGCGCCGGAGGTTTGTTCGAGCTCCTGCCGTATCTCGTCGTAGGCGCGTACGCCGACCCGGGTCGGCGGCGCGATCTGCGTATAGGAGACGCGGCCGTGAAGCTCGGGGAATTTCTCCAGCAGGCGGGCGTACGAGCGGAAGCGCTGTTCCAGTCCCTTGCTGTAGTCGAGCCGGTCGACGCCGATGATGAACTGCCGGTCGCGCAGGCTCTGCAGCGTGCGCATGACCTCCGGCTCGCCCTGCGACTCCGTGGCGAAGCGGACCAGCGCGTCGACGTCGATACTGATCGGGAAGACGCCGGCCCGGAGCGTATGCGCCCCCAGTGAGATGGTGCCGTCATCGGCGACGATCGCGCCGATTTCCGGCTGTGTGACGGCTTCCTCGAAGGATGCCAGGTCGCGGGCGGTGTGGAATCCGACCACGTCGTAGGCGCACAGCGCTTTCAGCAGGAAGTCCCGATCGGGCAGCGCCTGGAGCACGTCGAATCCCGGGAAGGGCACGTGCAGGAAGAAGCCGATCGGCTGGTCCACGTTCGCCTTGCGCAGCTCGGATGCCAGCGGGATCAGGTGATAGTCGTGGACCCAGATGAGGTCCTGCGCCTCGAGGAACGGTACGAGCTTGCTGGCAAACATGGCGTTGACGCGGAGATACGCTTCGAAGTCCTCGCGCCGGTAGCGGATGAAGTTGAGCAGGTAATGGAACAGCGGCCACAGCACCTTGTTGCTGAAGCCGTTGTAGTAGCCCTCGAAGTCGCCTTCATCGAGATCGATGCCGACGAAGCGGATGTTGCCGTCCTCCTCGATCTCGGGTTCCCGCGTCGCGGACGCGTCGTGACGGAGGTCGCCGTTCCAGCCGAACCAGATGCCGCCGTAGTCGCGCAGCGCGCCCATGACGCCCACGGCCAGTCCGCCGGCCGCCTGGTCGGCCTGGCTCGGGCTCGCGACACGATTGGAGACCGCGACGATGCGCGGCTTGTCAGTGCCCGGATCCACTCAAAGAACTTCCTCCCAGTTACGGCTAAGGCGCACGGCGGCGTTGATGATGCCGGCCATGCTGTAGGTTTGCGGAAAGTTGCCCCACAGGTCGTTTGAGCTCGGGCTGATGTCCTCCGACAGCAGCCCCAGATGATTGCGGCAGCTCAGCATGTTCTCGAAGAGCTCCCGCGCTTCCGCGGTGCGCCCCACCGCCGCTAACGCATCGATATACCAGAAGGTACAGATGTTGAACGCGTTCTCGGGCTCGCCGAAGTCGTCGGCCGCGCTGTAGCGGAACATGTGCTTGCCTCGCCTAAGTTTCGATTCGATCGAGCGCACCGTGGAGGCGTACCGTGGATCGTCTGCGGCCAGGAACCCGAGGTCGTGCATCGTCAGGAGGCTCGCGTCCATGTCGGGGATGCCGACGGCCTCGGTGAAGCTCTGCTGCGCCTCATCCCAGCCCTGTTCGCAGATGTAGGTGTGGATGGCCCTGGCCTTGCCGCCCCAGTAGGCGGCCCGGTCGGACTTCCCGAGCTGGACGGCGATGCGCGCGAGGCGTTCGCAGCCCGCCCAGCACATGATGCTGGAGAACGTGTGTACCCGCTGGCGGCCGCGATACTCCCAGAGTCCCGCGTCCGGTTGATTGTAGAGCGCCGCGGCCCGCTCGCCCAGCCGCTCCAGGCGCCGGAACTGCGCTTCGAGCCCCGGCCGCTTGAGCCGTTGGTCGAAGAAGTACCGCGTGCCGGCCATGATCACGGCCCCGTAGACGTCGTTTTGCACCTGCTCGTACGCCTGGTTACCGACCCGCACCGGTCCCATGCCGCGATAGCCGTCGAGCGAGGTCACTTCGCGCTCCGTCAGGTCGGCCCGTCCGGTGATGCTGTACACCGGCTGCAAGGGGCCGCCATGGGCATCGGTGGCAACGTTGACGATGTAGCTCAAATACGCCTCCATCGTCCTGGTGGCGCCGAGCCGGTTCAGCGCCTGAATCACGAACCAGCTGTCGCGCAACCAGCAGTAGCGGTAGTCCCAGTTGCGGCCGCTGCCGGCCGCTTCGGGAATGGAGGTCGTCATGGCAGCGATCACCGCGCCGGTGTCTTCGAACGTGCAGAGCTTCAGGCTGATGGCGGCACGAATGACCGCCGCCTGCCATTCGAAGGGAATCGCGAGTCCTCTCACCCAGCCGCGCCAGTACGCTTCCGTGGCGTCGAAGTGATGCCGGAAGGTCTCGGCGGGCGACTCCGTGATCGTCTCGTCGGGCCCGAGAACCAGGTGCAGGTCGCGGTCCAGCACGAAGAAGTTTTCCTCCAGCACGTACGTCAGCGAGGCATCCGTCGTGAGCCGCAGGTCGAGCTTCGGCGACAGGTAGCGGATATGGTTGCTGCCGTGCGTCACGCGGCAGGCCTCGGCCCCGTAGTCGTAGGTCGGCCGCAGGCGAATGCGCACCCTCGGCTGGCCGCTCACCGGGCGCAGGCCGCGCACCAGCATCATCGGTTTGAACCGGCGGCCGAGGTAGTGATAGCGCGGGGCGAAATCCGTAATCGCGACCGCGTTACCCTGGCGGTCCCGCAGGATCGTTTCGAGGATCGCGGTATTCGGCAGGTAGCGCTGCTCGGCGGACGCGTAATGTTCCAGCTCGATCTCGAAATAGCCGGGCTTGTCCGGCCCCTGGTCCGAGCGCAGCAGGCGGCAAAAGGTGGGGTCGCCGTCGAACTGCGGCAGGCAGGTCCAGACCATCACACCTTTCGTGTCGATGAGGGAGGCGATCTGGCAATTGCCGATAACGCCGAGGTTCAGGTCGCTCATTGTGGCTCCTGCGGTTGAAGTCGCTCATGGCCTTGTGAATGCGGTGATAGATCCAATTGCGGTTTGTGGTTCCAGCGGTCGAGGTCGGGGCTGGCGGAGGCGCGACCGGGGGGAGGGGCCTTCGGCGCCGGCCACGAGCACGTCCCTGTGGGCCTGCCGGCTCGGCATCCCTGCCTCGCAGGCCGCCGAACACCCCTCCCCCCGATCGCGCCTCCGCTCCTGCTATCGGTGCCGTCGGGGCGGCTCCGGGGGTCGACCGGGTTTGTGGCTGCCTTCCGCCGGCTCCATTCTGAACCGCACTCGAACGAAGGGTTCCACGGAGGCTAATGCATTATTCATGAACGGCACAACGCCAGCACCAGATGCCGAACGTTCATGAATAATGCGGGCGCCAACGCGTGCCCCAACCGCGGCCCTGCCTGCCAAACGTCCGTAAATGCGGGTGCCAACGCCTAAAGCAGGTACAGGGCCCCGTGCAGCCAGTCCCGCAGTTCTGAAACGTTGTCGAAGTACCAGCGCGCCAGGCTACCGGGCGACTTGCCGATGCGCACGGACAGCCCGCCCATCTCGTTCACGACGGCAAATCCGTCTTCATCCGTGACGTCGTCGCCCACGAAAACGGGCCTGCGGCCCTTGAACGGGGGCATCTGCATGAAGGACCTGATGGCGCTGCCCTTGTCGGCCGCCGCCGGGGTCAGCTCGACGACCATTTTACCGCGCAGCAGGCGAAAACCCTCCCGCATTCCGGCATGGATGCCGTGCAACGCGCGGAGCACCGCGTCTTCGAGGTCCGGACGTTCGCGGTAATGGACGGATAGCGAGCGGCTCTTCCGTTCGAGCAGCAGGCCGTCGTGCTGCGCGACGAAAGCGGCGACGCGGCTGGCGACCTCTTCGGGGACCGGCTGGCCTGCCGGGTGCACGGTGCCGTCCGGCATGCGCAGCTCCAGCCCGTGCGAGGCGCCGGCGGCCAGTGCCAGCGGATCGAAGATCGCTTCGAGCTGCGCGAGGCTGCGCCCGCTGATCAGGGCAACGGCGCCGTCGCAGGCGCGGCTCAAGCGTTTCAACAGGCGCAGGAGGGTGCGATCGGCGATGACGAGATCCGGGTGCTGCTCGATCTCCAGCAGCGTGCCGTCGACGTCCAGGAACCACGCCCAGTGACGGTCGCTCGTAACCGGCAGCGGCGGCCGGTTGACGGGCTCGGAAGCGGGCGGTTTGGTGTCGACGCGGCGCATAGGCTGGCGCCCGAAGCATTGCGCAGTCGATCGCTGAAAGCAACGGGTCCTCCCTGGCCCCGGTTGGGCACGCGCTGTGGTATGCCGCCTCGGCGGATCCTTTCCGGGCACCGCCGATTCGGGTTTTCGGTAACATGGGCTCCCGATGAGCGCCGGCAGCTTACTATTTCGGCCCTGGACCCGGTTGATCGGCAGGGTATTCGCGACCTGGGCGCGTCCGGTCGTGCAGCCCGACGACCCGGCCGCGCTGCTGGCCGACAGCGATGCGCCGGTATGCTATGTCCTCGAGACGGGCGGTCTTGCCGATACGCTCGCGCTCGACAATGCCACCCGGAAGTACGGCTTGCCGTCCCCGCGCGACACCGTGCGGCTCGGCGCCGTGCGTGAGCCGCGCCTGGTGGTGCTGCGGCACATGCGCGGGCTCCTGCTGCGGCGGCGCCAGAACGGCTCGACGGCCCTGAAGCGGCTGGTGGAAGCCAGCGTCACCGCGGGTGGGCGGGAGCTTTTGCTCGTGCCGGTGGCGATCTACTGGGGCCGGTCGCCGGACAAGGAACATTCCTGGCTCAAGCTGCTGTTCCTCGAGAACTGGGAGGTCGCCGGCCGTACGCGCAAGCTCATTGCCACGATCTTCCACGGCCGGAACACCTTGCTCCGCTTCAGCGATCCGCTCCCGATCAGCACGATCGTGCAGGACGGCCTCGACGCGGAGCGGGCCTACCGCAAGGTCTCGCGGGTGCTGCGCGTGCACTTCCGGCAGCGGCGGGCGGCGACCCTGGGCCCGGACCTGTCGCACCGGCGCACCCTCCTCAACCACGTGCTCGACGACCCGACGGTGCTGCGCGCGATCGAGGCCGAGGCCGGCGGCGATGATGCCCAGCGGGAGCGAGCACAGCAGAAGGCGCGGCAGTACGCGGAAGAGATTGCCGCGCACGTGTCCTACCCGACCATTCGCATCATCGAACGGGTCTTGAGCTGGCTCTGGAACCGGATCTACGACGGCATCGAGTTCAACAACGCCGAGCGGCTGGACGAGGTGGCGAGCGACAACGAGCTCGTGTACGTGCCGTGCCACCGCAGCCACTTCGACTACCTGCTGCTCGGCTACGTCGTCTACCGGCACGGGCTCAGCATTCCGCACACCGCGGCCGGCATCAACCTCGATATGCCGGTCATCGGCTCGATCCTGCGCCGCGGCGGCGCCTTTTTCCTGCGCCGCAGCTTCAAGGGCAATCGCCTTTACGCGACGGTGTTCAACGCCTACCTGCACCAGATCCTGACGCGCGGCCACGCGATCGAGTACTTCGTCGAAGGGGGGCGGAGCCGCACCGGCCGGCTGCTGCCCGCCAAGAGCGGCATGCTCGCGATGACCGTGAGCTCCTACATCCGCGCGCCGCAGCGGCCGATCGCCTTCGTGCCGGTCTATTTCGGCTACGAGAAGCTGATCGAGGGCGACAGCTTCATCAGCGAGCTGGGCGGCGCCGAGAAGCAGAAGGAATCGCTGTTCGGACTGATACGGTCCGTGCGCTCGCTGCGTGAGTACTTCGGAAAGGTCTACGTCAACATCGGCGAGCCGATCCTGCTCGAGGCACTGCTCGATGAAATACGGCCAGGGTGGCGCGAGGACGCGGGTGAGGACGACGAGCGGCCGGCCTGGCTCAACGAGCCTGTCGACGAGCTGGAGACGCTGGTCATGCGCCGCATCAATTCCGCGGCCGCGGTTACGCCGATCAGCCTGCTGGCATCCATCCTCCTGTCCACGCCGAAACAGACGATGGGAGAAATGGAGTTGAAGCGGCAGCTCAAGCTGTCGACGGACCTGCTGACCCGCTTCCGCTATTCCGAGGACGTTACGCTCCCGGACATGACGCCGGAGGAGATAATCAGTCACGGCGAGAAAATGGGGGTCGTGGAGCGCACCTCGCACCCGCTGGGTGACGTGCTGCACATGGCGGAGCGCCAGGCGGTGCTCATGACGTATTTCCGGAACAACGTCCACCACCTGTTCGCGATCCCGGCGTCGATCGCCTGCTGCTTCATACACGGGCGGCGGCTGCCGCACGAGGAAGTGCAGCGGCTGGTGCGGCTGACGTACCCGTTCATGCAGACCGAGCTGAGCCTCAAGTGGGACGAGGACGAGATCGACGACGTGACGACGGCCGGCATCGAGGCGCTGATCGATCTCGGCATCCTGTCCCGCGATACCGACGGCCGCACGCTGGTGCGTCCGCCGACGGGTTCGGCGCATGCCTTCCAGCTCCTGATGCTGGGCCAGTCGATGGTGCCGATGCTGCAGCGCTTCTATCTCGTCGTTGCGCTCCTGTTCCGGCACGGCTCGGGCGTGCTGACGAGGGTGCAGCTCGAGAACCTGTGCCAGCAGAGCGCCGAACGGCTGACGATGATCTACGGCCTGCACTCGCCGGATTTCTTCGACAAGAACCTCTTCCGGGACTTCATCGGTAAGCTCAGGCAGCAGGACGTCCTGCGCCGGAACGAAGCGGGGCTGCTCGAATTCGACGACGACCTGAACCGGATCGGCGACGACGCGCGGCTCGTGCTCGGCGAGGAGATCCGCCACAGCATCCTGTCGCTGACGCTCACCGACGCGGTGCCGCACTCGAGCCGGGACGTGAGCGCGTGTTGAACGTGACCTCCTTTTACCGCTTCGTGGACGTCCCGGACCCGCCGGCGCTCGCCGCGGAGCTCGAACCTCGCTGCGAGCGTGAGGGATTGCTCGGCACCATCCTCGTCGCGCCCGAAGGGGTCAACGGCACGCTTGCCGGCCGGGCGGAAGCCATCCAGGGCATCCTCGAGGGACTTCGATCCGCGCTGCGCCTGGAGGCGCCGATCGACGCCCGCTGGACCGAGGCGCAGGAGGCGCCGTTCCGGCGCCTGCGGGTGCGGCTCAAGCCGGAAATCGTGGCGCTCGGGCGTCCGGATATCCGACCGCAGCGCGGGACCGGACGACACGTTGCGCCGCGTGACTGGAACCGGCTGCTCGACGATCCCGCGACGCTGGTCGTCGATGCCCGCAACCAGTACGAGATCGAGCTCGGCACGTTCCCGCGCGCGGTCGATCCCGGCACCGACAGCTTCCGGCAGTTCGCGGATTTTGCAGCGCGGCTGCCGGGGTCCGATCGGCGGCGCCCCGTGGCCATGTTCTGCACCGGCGGCATCCGCTGCGAGAAGGCGTCGGCGTTAATGCTGGAGATGGGCTTCACCGACGTGTACCAGCTGCAGGGCGGCATCCTCAATTACCTGCAGCAGGTCGACGCGGCGGAGAACCGCTGGACGGGAGAATGCTTCGTTTTCGACAGCCGGGTAGCGGTCGACCGCGACCTGGCGGAGGGCGGCTACGCCCAGTGCCACGCCTGCCGGCGCCCGTTGACGGCCGAGGACCTCGCATCCGCCGATTACGTGGAAGGCCAGTCCTGCCCCCACTGCCTGTAGGAGCGCGCACTGCGCGCGATGCCAGGGCGTTGGCCATTGCTGCCGCTGTGGGATTTGTGAAGCGCCGTGGCATCGCGCGCTATGCGCGCTCCTACGCTGCCGCTGCCCTGTAGGAGCGCGCACTGCGCGCGATGCCACGGCGTTGGGCAGTGCTGCCGCTGTGGGAT
>CAYRKH010000026.1:0-18782 GCA_964424805.1 uncultured Woeseiaceae bacterium | reverse complement strand
GCGATGCCACGGCGTTGGGCAGTGCTGCCGCTGTGGGATTTGTGAAGCGCCGTGGCATCGCGCGCTATGCGCGCTCCTACAGAGCGCGCACCTGGTCAACGCCGTGGCTTTGCGCGGGGTTCAGGGCTGCTGCAGGGCGGGGTTACGCGTCGAGGTCCGGGATCAGCTCGCTTTCGAGCTGGGCGATCATGTCCTTGAGGACGAGCCGGCGCTTCTTGAGCCGGCGAATGCGCAGCTGGTCGACCAGCGGGTCATGCGAGAGGCGATCGATCAGGTAGTCGAGATCGCGGTGACTGATTCGCAGCTCCCTGAGCCTTTCGTATTCCCTGAAACACTCTGTGTCGATTTTCTCGTCACTCATGGAGCAACTTGGCACCTGGAGGAAAGCCTTGCGATTGATGGATATTAGCTCAGATTGGCGGCCATTTTAGTTGGCGGAACCCAATATCCCCAGCCAGTCGTGATCCTGCGGCCCGACGACCACGAAGTGCGGGTTCAGGATGTCGGCCTTTTCGTTGTAGCGCAAAGGACTGCCGTCGAGCTTCAGGACGGCCCCGCCGGCCTGTTCGACCACCGCCTGGGCGGCGGCGGTGTCCCATTCCGAGGTCGGCCCCAGGCGCGGGTAAACGTCGGCGGCACCCTCGGCGACGAGGCAGAATTTCAGCGAGCTGCCCATCGCCACCATCTCGAAATCAGCAAGCTTCTCCAGGAAGGCGTCGAGGCTTGCGCCGCGGTGCGAGCGGCTGCCGACCACCCGCACCGGGCTCGCGCTTTCGACCGCCACCGTGATGGCGGTCGGCGTACCGTCCTTCGTGCGCGACTCGGCCCCGTAGCCTGCACAGCCGATATACGTTTTGCCGGTAACGGGGACGTGCACGACACCGAGCAGCGGCCGGTGGTTCTCGATCAGCGCGACGTTGACGGTGAACTCGCCGTTGCGCTTCACGAATTCCCGGGTGCCGTCCAGCGGGTCGACCAGCCAGTAGCGCTCCCATCTTGCGCGCTCATCAAACGCCGGCAGGCCCGCCTCCTCGGACAGCACCGGCACATCGGGCGTCAGCTCACGGAGCGCGCGCACGATACAGCGATGAGCGGCCAGGTCGGCCTGGGTCAACGGTGACGCGTCGTCCTTTGCTTCGACGTCGAAATCCGAGGCATAGATCTCGAGTATCGCCTCGCCCGCGCGCGCCGCGATCTGCGCGACCGGCTCGAGCAGATCGACCGGCGCCGTCGGCGACCCGTTCACCGGTCCTGGCGCCGCCGGCCGCCCGAATGTTCCGGCTTGCGGCCGCCGCCTGTGCGTCGGCTGCCGCGCGGCCCGCTGCGGCGTTGCCGCGGTGCGGGTTCGACCGCTTCGGGCAGGTCGTCAGGGCTGAAGGTCGCGACAGGAATCTTGTGACCGATGAACTCCTCGATGTCCGGCAACGAGATCGCGTAGGTCTCGCAGCCGAAGCTGATGGCATCGCCGGCGGCGCCCGCGCGCGCCGTGCGGCCGATGCGATGCACGTAATCTTCCGCGTCCTGCGGCAGGTCGTAGTTGATCACGTACTGCACGTCCGGGATGTGCAGGCCGCGCGACGCGACGTCGGTCCCGATCAGCACCGGCAGCTCGCCGCTCTGGAACCGGCGCAGCATGCTGAGCCGCCGTGATTGCGGCACGTCGCCCGAGATCGCCTTGGCATCGATGCCGTTGGCGGCCAGGAAGCTTTCCAGGCGCTCGGCTTCGCGCTTGGTATTCACGAACACCATGATGCGCGTGGCCCCCATTTCGCGGATCAGGCCGAGCAGCAGCCGCGGCTTTTCCGGGTTCGCGGGGAAAAAGATGGCCTGGCGCACCCGGTCGGCGGTGACTTTGTCGGGCTCGATGCGGATCAGCTCGGGATCGTTCATGTGCTCGTAGGCAAGCTCCAGCACGCGATGGGAGAGCGTCGCCGAGAACAGCATGTTCAGGCGCTTCTCATGCGGTGGCAGGCGGCGGAGCAGGTAGCGAATGTCCTTGATGAACCCGAGGTCGAACATACGGTCCGCCTCGTCCAGCACGGCAACCTCGACCCGGTCGAGCTTGAAGACACCCTGCTTGTAATAGTCGATGATGCGTCCCGGCGTACCGATCAGCAGGTCGACGCCCTGCTGGATGTGGTTGCGCTGCTTTTCATAGTCGGTGCCGCCGTGCGCGATCGCGGTGGTGAGCCCGGTGTGTTTGCCCAGGAGCTCCGCGTCGTTCGCGATCTGCACCGCGAGCTCCCGGGTGGGAGCCAGGACGAATACGCGCGGCTGCCGCGGCCCGCTGGTGGGGGCCGGGTGCGTGAGCAGGCGCTGGTAGGCGGCGATGAGGAACGCCGCCGTCTTCCCCGTGCCGGTCTGCGCCTGGCCGGCGACGTCCTGCCCGTTCAAGGCGAGGGGCAGCGTGCTGGCCTGGATCGGTGTGCAGTATTCGAAACCGGCATCGCGGATGCCCTGGCGCAGGGAATTGTCGAGGGGGAGGGTGTCGAATCTGAGGTCGCTCAGATGGCTGTCAGTCATATTTGGCAAGTAGAAAATGTGGCGCGGGGGGCTTGCAAAATGCTTCGCGAAGGGGTCCAATTAGCAGTATATCGATGCGACAATCGTCGCACCTGCCAGATTCGCAATCAACGAATTCCCAAAGAATTCCGCAAGAAAAGCCGCGACAAAGCGGCAATAGTGCCTGATTGCGGGGGCAGCGTCATCCGTTTTTGCGGTGTTCGTCGGGTTCCGGGGGGACGGGAACGAACCCACCAACCGAGTGAATCATACCTGTGACAGATGGAGGGAATGCCCGGTGAGCGACAAGATTGTCCACACCAGCGATAACGATTTCGAGTCCGATGTCCTGAAGTCCGAGACGGCCGTGCTCGTGGACTTCTGGGCAGAGTGGTGCGGTCCGTGCAAGATGATCGCGCCGCTGCTCGACGAGGCCGCCGAAGAATATGCCGGCAGGCTGACGGTCACCAAGCTGAACATCGACGAGAATCCGAATACACCGCCAAAGTTCGGCATCCGCAGCATTCCGACGCTGATGTTGTTCAAGAACGGTGCCGTGCAGGCGCAGAAGCTTGGCGCCATGTCCAAATCTCAACTAACCGAGTTTCTGGAATCAAATCTGTGAGAGGGTACTTGGGTAATCAGACGCGAAGCCGTCCGAAACAGTCGGCTAAAACGAAAAACTCCAACGGCCAGCAGGCCGCGGGCAATCGTCGACGCCGGCAGCGTCGTCCCCATTCGGACGAGTTCCCGGACGACGATGCGAGCAGCCTCGAAGTCATCTCGCCCGACCAGCTTGCGCAAAGCAAGAACGTGATGAACCTGACGGAGCTGAAGACGCGGCCGGCCGCGGAGCTGGTCGAGCTCGGCGAGTCGCAGGGGCTGGAGAACCTGGCGCGCTCGCGCAAGCAGGACATCATCTTCTCGATCCTGAAGGCGCACGCCAAGAACGGCGAGGACATTTACGGCGACGGCGTGCTGGAGATCCTGCAGGACGGCTTCGGCTTCCTGCGCTCCGCCGACAGCTCGTACCTCGCCGGTCCGGACGACATCTACGTCAGCCCGAGCCAGATCCGGCGCTTCAACCTCAGGACCGGCGATACCGTCTCCGGCCTCATTCGGCCGCCCAAGGACGGCGAACGCTATTTCGCGCTGCTCAAGGTCGGCGAAATCAACCACGAGGGGCCGGAGAACGCGAAGAGCAAGGTGCTCTTCGAAAACCTGACGCCGCTGTTCCCGCGCGAGCGCCTCAAGCTCGAGCAGGGCAACGGCAGCACCGAGGACCTTACCGCGCGCATCATCGACATGGTGGCGCCCATCGGCAAGGGCCAGCGCGGCCTGATCGTCTCGCCGCCGAAGGCCGGCAAGACCATGCTGTTGCAGAACATCGCCTCGGCAATCGCCGCCAATCACCCGGAGTGCATCCTGATCGTGCTGCTCATCGACGAGCGGCCGGAGGAAGTCACCGAGATGGCGCGCACCGTGCGCGGCGAGGTCGTCTCCTCCACGTTCGACGAACCGGCGAGCCGCCACGTGCAGGTTGCCGAGATGGTGATCGAGAAGGCCAAGCGGCTGACCGAGCACAAGCGCGACGTGGTGATCCTGCTCGATTCGATCACGCGCCTGGCGCGCGCCTACAACACCGTCGTGCCCTCGTCGGGCAAGGTGCTGACCGGCGGCGTAGACGCCAACGCGCTACACCGGCCGAAGCGCTTCTTCGGCGCCGCGCGCAACATCGAGGAGGGCGGCAGCCTCACGATCCTCGCGACCGCGCTGGTCGACACCGGTTCGAAGATGGACGAGGTGATCTACGAGGAGTTCAAGGGCACCGGCAACATGGAGATCCACCTGGATCGCCGCATCTCCGAGAAGCGCGTGTTCCCGGCCATCAACATCAACCGCTCCGGCACGCGCAAGGAAGAGCTGCTGACGCAGCCCGAAGAGCTGCAGAAGATGTGGGTCCTGCGCAAGGTCCTGCACCCGATGGACGAGCTGGCCGCGGTCGAGTTCCTGCTGAACAAGCTGCAGGACACCAAGACCAACAGCGAGTTCTTCGAGGCAATGAAGCGCTAGCCCCTGTAGGAGCGCGCATCGCGCGCGATGCCACGGCGCATCGCGCGCGATGCCACGGCGCATAGCGCGCACTGCCACGGCACATAGCGCGCAGTGCCACGTTCGTTCACCGTGGCATCGCGCGCAGTGCGCGCTCCTACATTGATTTACGTTTTGCTGCGGGCGGCGTCAACGCTCCAGATACCGCCGCCGCGGGCGGAGATGTAGAGGTAGACGAAGCACATGAGGACCGCAAGGTCGCCCATGTTCGTGATCGGCAGGAGGGCCGATCCCGGCAGCGCGTCGAAGGAGCCGTGGGCGATCCAGTAGGCTGCCGCCGCGAAACCCGAGCAGATGAAGGCGGCCACCCGGGTAAAGAGGCCGATGATCAGCAGGAGGCCGCCGATCAACTCGATCGGTCCGCCGAGCCAGAGGACATAGCCGCTGGCGGCGTAGTCGGCCGGCGGGAAATTGAAGAGCTTTTGCGTACCGTGCCAGAGCAGCACGTAGCCGCTGATGATCCGCATGATGGCATACGTCTGCGGTTCCCAGTTCTTCATGAAAAACGCCATTTCGACCCCCTTTTTCATGGCTTCGGAATTCTTGTTGTCGGCCAGTATACAGCGCCGGCCGGCGTTTCTCGCAGGCCGGGCGAAAAGACCCCGGCCGGGTCCCTCAGGCCGCCGCCCAGCGGTGGAGCGGCACGGCGGTCCCCGCCGGAAACCGGCTGCGGTCGCGCTCCAGCTCGACGTAGCCGTCGGTGTCGCTGAGCGACGCGAAATCGCCGGAGGTGTTGGTGGGGACCGGCCAGGCCCGGAGCTGCCCGTCCGAACTCGCTTCCAGCCGGACGGGAAGGAACCAGGTGAGTGCGGGCTCGAACGTCACCGCCTCGGCCAGGACAGCGTGCTCCGCCGGCCGGCGCTGACGCCCGCTTGCCTCCAGCAGCGCCGGCAGCACGTAGTGCCGGCAGCAGACCAAGGTCGACACCGGGTTGCCCGGCAGGGCGAATACCGCCTGGCCGCGCGGTCCGGTGCCGAACCACATCGGTTTGCCCGGCCGCTGGCTGATCTTGTGGAACACGGTGCTGACCCCGAGCTCCGCCAATACCGCCGGCACAAAATCGGCTTTACCCATCGACACCCCGCCGGACAGGACCAGCACGTCGGCGTGGTCCAGGTGCTCGGCAATGCGGGTCCTGAGCGCCCCGCGGTCGTCGGCCAGCAGGTCGTGGAGGCAGTCGGTGAAGCCCTGCCGTGCGAGCATGGCGGCCACTGCCGGCCCGTTCGACAGCCGCACCTGGTGCGGCTCGATGGGTAGCCCCGGCGGCACCAGCTCGTTGCCCGTGGAGATGATCCGGATTACCGGCGGCCTCGCCACCTCGACTTCCGCGAGGCCCGCCGAGGCGATGATGGCGACGCGCACCGGGGTGATGAGCGCGCCCGGCTCCAGCAATTCGCTGCCGGCCCGGTAGTCCGATCCTTGCGGGTGCACAAACTGGCGTCGTTCCGGGAGGTATCCCTCTTCCAACGTCGCTTCCCCGTTGGCGACTGCAATGCGCTCTACGGGAATCACGCAGTCCGTGCCCTGCGGCAGGACCGCGCCGGTCATCACCTCGATGCAGCCGCCGTCGCTGCCGAGCGCGACCGGCGGATCGCCCGCGTGATGGGACCTTTCGATCCGGAAGCGGCGGGTGCCGCCGGCAACGGCATCAAAGGCGACCGCGATGCCGTCCATGGTGACCCGGTCGAAGGGCGGCTGGTCGCGCTCGGCGACGACCGGCTGCCGCAGGATGCGGCCGGCGGCGGCCGCGAGCGAAACCTTCTCGCTGTCCAGCGGCGGCACCGCCGCCCGGATCGCTTGCGTGGCTTGCCCGGTCGTTAGCACGGTTACCCCTTGCCCGCCGCGCGGGCGCGCTGCCGCGTTTCGTGCGCGATGGCGCGATGACCGATGTCGCGTCGGTACCAGGCCCCCTGCCAGTCGATGGTTTCCGCGGTCGCGTAGGCGGCGTCGCGGGCGGCGGCGATGCTGTCGCCCAGGCCGACGGCGCACAGCACGCGCCCGCCGCTGGTCACGATGTCGCCGTCGTCGAACGTCGTGCCGGCATGGAATACCTTGGCCGCGCCGACCGGTGGCCGGTCCAGGCCGCTGATCTGGTCACCCTTTCGATAGGTCCCGGGGTAGCCTTCCGCTGCCATCACCACGCCGAGCGCGGCGCGCGGGTCCCATTCCGCCGTGACTCCGCGCAGCCGGCCTTCGAGGGCGGCGGCGCACAGCGCGACCAGGTCGGACTTGAGCCGGCTGATGATGGGCTGCGCCTCGGGGTCGCCGAAGCGGCAGTTGAACTCCAGCACCCGCGGCGTGCCGTCGGGGCCGATCATGAGGCCGGCGTACAGGAATCCGCGGTAATCGATGCCGTCGGCACGCAGGCCCGCGAGCGTCGGCTGCATCACTTCATGGAGGATGCGGCGCTCCAACGCCTTGGTGACGAGAGGCGCGGGCGAGCACGCGCCCATGCCGCCCGTGTTCGGGCCGGTGTCACCGTCGTCACGCGCCTTGTGATCCTGGGACGTGGCGAGCGGCAGGATCGTCTCGCCGTCGGTGATCACGATAAAGCTCGCTTCCTCGCCCTCGAGATAGTCCTCGACGACGATCCGGCGGCCGGCTTCCCCGAACTCTCCCGCCAGCATGGCGCGTGCCGCCGCCTGCGCCTCGCCGACCGTCCGGGCGACGACGACGCCCTTACCGGCCGCAAGGCCGTCAGCCTTCACCACGATCGGGGCGCCCTTCGTGCGAATGTAGTCGAGTGCCGGCTGCAGTTCCTCGAAACGGGCGTAACCCGCTGTCGGGATCTTGTGCCGTTCGAGAAACGACTTGGTGAATGCCTTGGAGCCTTCGAGCTGCGCGGCGGCCGCGGTCGGGCCGAAACAGGCCAGGTTCCGCTCCCGGAAACGATCCACGATGCCGGCGACCAGGGGTACCTCGGGCCCGACGATCGCGAGATCGACGGATTCCGCCGCGGCGAGCTCGAGCAGCCCGTCGATGTCGTCTGCCGCCACGGCAACGTTGCGCAGGCGAGGCTCGAGCGCGGTGCCCGCATTCCCCGGAGCGACGAGCACCTCGCGGACCTGCGGCGACTGCGCGCACTTCCAGGCCAGCGCGTGCTCGCGGCCGCCGCCGCCGACGATCAATATTTTCATTCCGCCTTACCGCCGTGAATGCCCGCTCTCGGGCCAGTCTCAGTGTCGAAAATGCCGCATTCCCGTGAAGACCATTGCCAGGCCGTGTTCGTTCGCGGCGGCGATGACCTCGTCGTCGCGCACGGACCCGCCCGGCTGGATGATCGCGGCGATCCCGTGCTCCGCCGCGGCGTCGATACCGTCGCGAAACGGAAAGAACGCATCCGACGCCATCACCGCGCCCGCTACGGTAAGGCCTTCATCCGCTGCCTTGATGGCCGCGATACGGGTGCTGTAGACGCGGCTCATCTGGCCGGCGCCGACGCCGACGGTTGCGCCGTCGCGGCAGAACACGATCGCGTTGGACTTGACGAACTTGGCCACGCGCCAGGCGAACAGCAGGTCGCGGAGCTGGGCCCCGGTCGGCCGGGCCGCGGTAACGACGCGCAGATCGCTTTCCGCGACGCTGCCATGATCCGCCTCTTGCACCAGTAGCCCGCCGGAGACTTTCTTGAAGTCGAGAACAGCGGAGCGCGCGGCCTGCGGCTCACCGGTCTCGAGCACGCGCACGTTCTGTCTGGCCGCCAGTGCCGCGCGTGCCGCGTCGTCGAAACGCGGCGCGACGATCACCTCCACGAACTGCGCTTCGACGATGGCGCGGGCAGTATCGCCGTCCACCTCCCGGTTGAAGGCGATGATGCCGCCGAACGCGGAGGTTGGATCGGTCGCGAAAGCCCGCTGGTAAGCGGCAAGCGGCGCGTCGGCTATGGCAACGCCGCACGGATTGGCGTGCTTCACGATGACGCAGGCCGGCTCGTCGAACTGCCTCGCGCATTCGAGCGCCGCGTCGCTGTCGGCGATGTTGTTATAGGAGAGGGTCTTCCCCTGGAGCTGGTTGGCGGAAGCGAGCGAACCCGCGGCGGGCAGGGGGTCGCGATAGAACGCGGCCTGCTGGTGCGGGTTCTCGCCGTAGCGCAGGGGGGCGGTCCGCCGGCCGGTGTACAGGAACTGTTCGCCCAGGGGCTCCGCCGCGCCGATGGAGGCGAACCAGTTGGCGATGGTCGCGTCGTAGGCGGCGGTATGCCGGAACGCCTTCGCCGCGAGCCGGCGCCGACAGGCTTCGTCCAGCCCGCCCGACTGCAGCAGCGACACGATCCCGTCGTAGTCGTCCGGATCGACGACCACCGCGACGCCCGCGTGGTTCTTCGCGGCGGCGCGGATCATGGCGGGGCCGCCGATGTCGATGTTCTCGATGGCGTCCGCAACCTGCGCGTCGGCGCGCGCGACGGTTTGCGCGAACGGGTACAGGTTGACGACAAGAAGATCGATCGGCTCGATGCCGTGTTCCGCCATCACCGCGTCATCCGTGCCGCGGCGTCCCAGCAGGCCGCCGTGTATACGCGGGTGCAGCGTCTTCACGCGGCCGTCCATGATCTCGGGAAAGCCCGTGCGCTCCGATACTTCGCCGGCAGCGATCCCGGCCTCACGCAGCTCGCGGTAAGTGCCGCCGGTAGAGATGATGTCGATGCCGAGCGTTTCCAGCGCGCGCGCCAGCGCGACGAGGCCTCGCTTGTCCGATACGCTGAGGAGTGCGCGGCGCACCTTTGGTACCCCGGTTACGTGATCAGCTCGTAGCACTTCAGCTTCTTGCGCAGAGTCCCCCGGTTGATCCCGAGAATGCCGGCTGCCTGGCTTTGATTACCCTGGGTGTATTCCATGACGGCCTTGAATAACGGCTCTTCCACCTCCCCCAGCACCAGGTCGTACAGGTCGCCCGGGCGGTCGCCGTTCAGGCTCGCAAAATACCGGTCCAGTGCCTCTTCCGTGTGTTTTCTCAGTGGCTTTCTGCTCGATGCCCTTAGTTCTGCATTCCTTTTGGTTTTTTTCTTGACCACTTTGTGAAGCTTCCCCAGAAATTCTCTCGTGACCAAAGCCCATGCGTGAACCTGCGCCGGCAAAGCGTGCCGGGTGATTCACTTTATTCCCGCGCGCTCTCTCCACGGGGCGCAGCGCACACGGATCGCCTGCGGTCATGCGCTTTCGCGCGTCGCATGTAGCCGCTGCAGGGTCCGGGCAGGTTTTTATGCGGGCTACCGAAACGCCAGTTAATCCCCGATAACTGGTACCGGCCGCCGGGCCCGTCTATTCACGGAGGCACTCGTGTGCTTGCCTGATGCGATCATGAACAGTCGCGCCAGCGGGCAGGAATCATATCACGGCGGCCTGCTTTTTCTAGCGTCGCTGCGCGCGCTTCCCCGGGCAAAAAACCGATTGAACCGGCGCCGGAAGCTGGCAGAAAAATTGCAACAGATTCCATCCGCCGAGCGACCGCAGGTTAGGCAGTGAACTTCATGCGACTTCTTCGAATGCACGCGCCGCAGGCTTTCTAATCCGGCACAAGGCGTGCGTTCACGCCGCGGGATTCAGCGATCCCTGAAGGCTCCGGTTGCGCAACGCACCTCCGCCGCGCTCAGCGGGTAGCAGACGTTCAGCGAGAATCCGTCCGCCTGCGGCGGCAACGGAGCGATCGTAACGTTCGCTTCCAGTCTGCCCCCTGCAGCAACGCGCCCGTTCGCCGCGCGAATCTCGAGGTATTGTCCTGCTTCCAGCAACTGCCTGGCGACGACCTCCTCGTAGCGATCCGTCAACGCGACGTTCAGCAGCGGATAGGGGAGCGCATGCGGCGATGCATTGGTGAGCGTAGACGATATCGTGAGCACGCGATCCGCCGTATCGGTGCTGCCGCGCGTATCCTGGAACAGCCAGCCGTTGACGTTCCATGCCGGCGTGATCGGCGCACCCATCGCTTCGTAGAACGTCATGAGGCTGTCGCCGAAGCCGCCGTAGGTGGCGAGCGTCTCGCGATAGGTGTGCACGACCTGGGCGCCAAGCAGCAGGGCCAGTGCCGCGACTCCCGCGGCCGTCGCGTAGCGGCCTGCGCCTTGCGCGCGCCGTGTGCTCTCGCGGGCGCGGGCGTAGCGATCGTCCGGATCGAGGACGTCGCGGGTGGCCTCATCGGTATTCGCTGCGGCCGGTGCCTCGGCGCCAGGGTCATCCGTTTCCAGCGAGCTTTGCACCCGCTCGCCTTCCATGATGATCGTCTCGAAGAGCGGAGGCGCCCCCGCAGGTGTGTTCCGGCGCGAGCCGGTCTCCAGCAGCGCCTGCTCTTCCTGCGACAGGCGGAGGAGGTCCTGGTCGATCAGCCGGTTGAGCGTAATCTCCTCTTCCGACGGCGGCGGCACGTGGTGCCCGTTAGAGGCCGGCGCAGCGCCCCCGGCCGAGCCTGTCGTCCGCTCGATCACGGCAGGCGGATCGTCCAGCGCTGCCGGTTCCCCTTCGGCGCCCGCTTCCCCGGCGCCGGCCGGCTCGTCGTCCGCCGGCTGTTCGCTCACGGCGAGCCCAGGCTCGTCGCCCGCGTCCAGCGGCTCGTCGTCATCGGCGAGCGTCGGTTCGTCGAGTTCCAGCGCCGCGTGCTCGCCCGTCGGCTCCAGGTCCGCGTCGAGCAACTCGAGGTCGGAGACGGTGTCGTCGTCCGGAGGCCGATCGCCATCGGCGCCTTCGTGCGTCGTCGCGGAAGCCTCGGCCTCGTTGCCGACCTCGGCCAGCAGGTCGGTCCAGTCTTCCGGTTCACTCAAGGCGAGGTCGGCCTGGCGTTCGTCGAATTCGGGTGAGCGCGGCTCGAGGAAGTCCTCCGCCCGGCGGCGCGGCGGCGCGGGCGCCTGCGCCGTCTCGTCGTCGTCATCGTCCAGCACGCCGGGAAGGGGCGTGTTGTCGTCGTAGCGCTCCTCCTCGGCCCCCGGCGTTACGAGCTCCAGCGATTCCTGTGGAGCGGCATTCGCGGGCTCCTCGTCGGCGATGACCTGCCACTCGACGCCCGTGTCCTCGATGCGGACGTTGTCGGTCGCGGACAGGACATCGAAATCGTCGACGTTCGGGTGGTTGCCGTCGCCGGAACGGCTCACGCTATCCTCCGGCGCGCTTTCGGAGAGTCTCTCGAGGGCGTTGAACGCCTGTCCGCAGTGGCCGCAGCGCACGCGGCCCGCTGCTTGCTGCAGCACGACGGCGGTCACACGAAACGCGGTGCGGCAGTCAGGGCATTGCGTGTACATGCGCCGGCGACGATAGCACAACGCAGGCGGTTCAACACGGCTTCACGCGAAGCGGCTACCGTGCAACGCCCCCGGTCTTCGTGCCCGTGAGCCGGACCCAGCCGTCCTGCACGACCGGCGCGTCGAAGCTGACCCGGCCGCGGTACGCGCGGGCGACTTCATCGACCTGCGAGTCGAGCATCCCGGACAACAGCAGCCGGCCGCCCGGGGCAAGATGTCCGGCGATGAGGTCGGCGCACCGGATGAGCGTTCCCGAAATGATGTTTGCCACCACGACGTCGAAATGACCGGCCGGGGTTCCCGGGTCCGGCGTGACGGCGAGCCGGTCGGCGACCCCGTTTTTGGCGGCGTTGTCGCGCGTGGCGTCCAGCGCCTGCGCGTCGATGTCGCAGGCCGTCGCCGCCCGTGCGCCGAGCAGGAGCGCCGCAATGGCAAGAATGCCGGAGCCGCAGCCGAAATCGAGCACGCGGCAGCCGGCGAGATCCAGGCCGTCGAGCCACTCGAGCGCGAGCGCGGTCGTCGGGTGAGTGCCGGTGCCGAAGGCGAGGCCCGGATCGAGGTGAACGACCACGGCGCCCGGCGCCTCGACGCGGAATCCGCCGGGACATACCCACAGCCGCTGCCCGAATTGCATGGGGCGGAAGTGAGCGAGCCATTCGCGTTCCCACGCCCGGTCGGCCAGCGGCTCGATCCGGTGCGGCGGCAGCTCGTCCAGATGGAAGGTCCGGCGGAGGTCCTGCTGCAGGGGAGCGAGGTCCTGCTCCTGCGCGAACAGCGCGGTCACCTGCGTGTCACGCCACAGCGGCGTTTCCCCGGGCAGCGGCTCGAGCACCGGCGCATCGCCGGCATCGCTCAGCGTCACGGCCAGCGCGCCATGCCGCTCGAGCACGGCTTCGACCTCCGGGGCCGGCAGGGCGCCGAGCTGCATCACGAATTGCCGCCATGCCATGTCGGGCACCGCTCGAGTCCCTAGAGCCCGAGTCGCTTTTCCAGGTAATGGATGTCGGTGCCGCCCGCCTGGAAGGCCGAGTGCTGGAAGATTTCCTGGTGCAGCGGGATGTTGGTCTTGATGCCCTCGATGACGATCTCCGTCAGCGCGTTCTTCATGCGCGCGATGGCCATCGCCCGGTCCTGGCCGTGCGTGATCAGCTTGCCGATCATCGAATCGTAGAACGGCGGGACGCGATAGCCGCTGTAGAGGTGACTGTCGACCCTTACGCCGGGGCCCCCGGGCTGGTGCCACAGCTGGATCACCCCCGGTGAGGGCATGAACGTCTTCGGGTCCTCCGCGTTCAGCCGGCACTCGATCGCGTGTCCCTGGATGCGGATGTCGTCCTGCGTCCACGCGAGTTTCTCGCCGGCGGCGATGCGCAGCTGCTCGCGCACGATGTCGACGCCGGTGATCATCTCGGTGACCGGGTGCTCCACCTGCAGTCGCGTGTTCATCTCGATGAAATAGAACTCGCCGTCCTGGTACAGGAACTCGAAGGTACCGGCGTTGCGGTACCCCATGTCGAGGCAGGCCTGCACGCAGCGCGCGCCGATACGCTGCCGCTGCTCTTCGGTAATCCCGGGCGCCGGCGCTTCCTCGATCACTTTCTGGTGCCTGCGCTGCATCGAGCAGTCGCGCTCGCCGAGATGGATGGCGTTACCGTGGCCGTCCGCGAGGACCTGGAACTCCACGTGGCGCGGCTTCTCCAGGAACTTCTCCATGTAAACGGTTTCGTTGCCGAACGCCGCGCGCGCCTCGGCCTGGGTGACACCGATCGCACCGATCAGCGACGCCTCCGAGTGCACGACGCGCATGCCGCGCCCGCCGCCGCCGCCGGCCGCCTTGATGATGATCGGGTAGCCGATGTCGCGGGCTATCCTCAGGTTCTCTTCCGCATTGCTGCCGAGCGGCCCGTCGGAACCCGGCACGCAGGGCACGCCCGCGGCTTTCATGGCGCGAATCGCCGCCACCTTGTCACCCATCTGCCGGATGGCGGGCGCGGGGGGGCCGATAAAGATGAACCCCGACGATTCGACCCGTTCCACGAAATCGGCATTTTCGGACAGGAAGCCATAGCCGGGATGAATCGCTACCGCGTCCGTTACCTCGGCGGCGCTGATGATGGCCGGCATGTTGAGATAGCTTTCCGCGGATGCAGGCGGCCCGATGCAGACGGTTTCGTCCGCGAGCAGCACATGCTTGAGGTTATTGTCCGCCGTCGAATGCACGGCGACCGTCTTGATGCCGGATTCCCGGCAGGCGCGCAGGATCCGCAGTGCGATCTCGCCGCGGTTGGCAATGACGATCTTGTCCAGCATTAGTGTGCCCCGTCCTGGATGAGCGGTTCCCCGGGCGCTTCGCGCCTGGCGAGGCTGCGATCCCTCGCGATAAGGACGCGGTGACTCGCGGTTGCGCGTTGCCGGCCGCAACGCGCGCACGAGACAGCGTCATGCAGGTGTGCGCCGGGGTGCACGGCGCTCAGCCCGCGCGCTGGTCGATGACGAACAACACCTGGCCGTATTCCACGGGGTCGCCGTTTTGCACCCGGATCGACTTGACGACCCCGGAAACCTCGGCTTCGATCTGGTTCATCATCTTCATCGCTTCGACGATGCACAGCACGTCACCCTGTTGCACCCGGTCGCCCACCTGGACAAACGGCGGCGAACCGGGCGAGGAGGCGGCATAGTAGGTCCCGACCATCGGCGCCGTCACGATGTAGCCGTCTTCCTCGGTTTCGGCGGAGCCCTGCGCGGTCGGGGCCGGCGGGGCGGGCTCGGGAGCCGCCGGTGCGGCCGCTGCGGGCGGCGGCGGGGCGTAAGCTGCATACGCCGGCGGCGGTGCGGCCGCCGTGCCGTGCCGGCTGATCCTTACCGATTCCTCGCCTTCGGTGATCTCTATCTCCGCGATACCGGATTCCTCCAGCAGCTCGATCAGCTTTTTGACTTTGCGAATGTCCATCAATTGTCCTCGGCAGCAGCCAGCTGCCGTGACGCAGCCTGTAGTGCCAGTTCGTACGAATGAGCGCCGAAGCCGAAGAGACAGCCCGCGGCAATGTCGCTGAAGTAGCTTTGCTTGCGGAAGTCTTCCCGCGCGAAGGTGTTGCTTATGTGTACTTCGATAAAGGGAATGCCGACGCCGAGCAGGGCATCGCGAATGGCGATGCTGGTGTGCGTGAAGGCGCCGGGGTTCAGCAGGATGAAGTCGACGTTCTCGGCGGCCGCCCGGTGCACGCGCCCCACGATCTCGTGCTCGGCGTTGCTCTGGAACGCCACGAGCTCGTGACCGAGACCGGCGGCGCTTTTGACCAGCGAATCCTCGATATCGGCGAGGGTCGCCCGCCCGTAAACCGCCGTCTCCCGGCTGCCGAGCAGGTTGAGGTTCGGCCCGTTGATGAGCAGGAGCCTGGCCATTACGATGGATTGCCTACCAGATTGACGAAATTGGCGGCAAGTTTAACTCTTTTCCGGTCATACGACGCAAGCATTCGCCCCGCTCCCTGTAGGAGCGCGCAATGCGCGCGATGCCACGGCAGTGCGAACACACTCCGCCGGTGGCGACCCGGCACGCCGTGGCATCGCGCGCAATGCGCGCTCCTACAGGGGGCCGAGCTCTTTTCTTGCTTCGGTGAGGTCGAGTTCGCCCGTCTCCAGCCGCTCGAGCACGTCGACGATCTGCTCGACCTGCTCGGCCACGATTTCGCCCATGTGCGTCTTGACGAGATCGCCTTGCGGGGAGATTACCATCGTGAACGGCAGGCCGATGAACTGCACTCCCGCCGCTTCGGCGGCAGCGATGGCGTCGTCCTGGCCGATGAGGATCGGGTAGTTGAAATCGGCCGTCTCGGCGTAGGCGGTTACCGCGTCGCGCTGGTCGATGGCGATGCCAATGACCTGCAGGTCGTCGTGCCCCGCCTGCGTCTCTTTCAGCAGCGGAATTTCCCGGCGGCAGGGTGCGCACCACGTCGCCCAGAAATTCACCAGCCGCGCCTGCCCCTGCCATTCATCGAGCGAACGCGCGTTACCGTCGAGGTCGGGGAGCGTAAAGGCAACCTGCCCTTCAACCGGCACCGCCGGCGCGGGTGGGGGCGCTTCGCGCGCTTTCTGCTGTGCGAGATAACCGCCGGCGGCCGCGGCCACCAGCACCAGCACGATGAGTACCTTCTGCGTCATTGGTTTTCCGGTTCAACTCCTGGTTTGGACAGGGCAGTCACGTAGTCGGCGCCGATCGCCCGCCGCACGTGCGCGGTGAAGGCTTCGGCGTCCATGTATCCGACCACGTCGAACGCGCTGCGTTGCACGCCGTCGGGGCCGAAGAAAACAATGGTGGGCGGACCGTAGACGCCGAAATGCTGCAGAAGCGCCTTGTCGGCCGCGTCGTTGGCCGTTACGTCGGCCTGCAGCAGGAGCGTGCCGGACAGCGCCGTCCGGACGCGCGCATCGGTGAACGTGTAGCGCTCCATCTCGAGGCAGGACACGCACCAGTCGGCATAGAAATCGAGCATGGCCGGTTGACCCGCCGCCGCGGCGCGGGTGAGCTCGCGGTCGAGATCGGCGACGGTCTTGATGCGCTGGAAGTCGAGGCCGTGTTCCTCGACGCTCGCCGGGCCGCCGGCCATGTTGAAGGTGGCCAGCGGGCGCAGCAGGCTGTTGCCGCCCGCCAGTGCCCCGAAGATCAGGACGGCGCCGTAGATGACCGCAATGAGGCCGAAGCCCTTGCCGAGCTTTTGCGGTCCGGCCGCATTTGCCGGCAGGGTAGTCAATCCGCCCAGCCAGACGCCGGCCATGAACACGAGAATGCCCCAGAGTGCGAGCGTGACACCGCCCGGCAGGATGCGCGACAGCATCCACACGGCGAGTCCCAGCATCATGAATCCGAACGCGTTCTTCACCGCGACCATCCACGGGCCAACCGCCGGCAGCAACCGTCCGGCCGAGGCGCCGACGACGAGGAGCGGGGCACCCATCCCCATGCTCAGCGCGAACAAGGCCCAACCGCCTTTCACGAGGTCCCCGGACTGGCCGATCACCGTCAATGCGGCGACCAGCGGCGGCGCTACGCAGGCGGTGACGATCAGGGACGACAGCGCGCCCATCACGAAGGCGCCGATCATCGTGCCGGCGCGCTGGCGGCCGCTGATCGCGGCCAGCCGGCTCTGGACGGAGGAGGGCATCTGCAGGTCGTACAGGCCGAACATGCCGGCAGCGAGGACGACGAACAGGCCGGCGAACAGCGACAATACCCAGGGCTGGTTGAACATCGCCTGCAGCTGCACGCCGATGGCGCCCGCCGCAATGCCGGCGGCCGTATAGACGAGCGCCATGCCGGCCACGTAGGCGAGCGCCAGCGTGAACCCGCGGGCGGGACCCGCGTCGTCACCCTCGCCCGCGATGATGCCGGACAGGATGGGCACCATCGGCAGCACGCACGGGGTGAAGGCCAGCAGCAGGCCGGCGCCGAAGAAGGTGGCGGCGATGACCCACAGGCTGGCGCTGCCGATGAGCGCTGCCAGCCTGGCCTGCTCCGACATCGGCGGTCCCCCGGCCTCCACGGCTGCAAGCGCGGACGTGGCGGTCACCGCCGGCAGGCTGACGCTGAAGCGGCGCGTTTCCGGCGGGTAGCAGATGCCGTCCTCGGCGCAGCCCTGGTAGCCCAGCTCGAGCTCGAGATCGAGCGCATCCGGCGTGGCCCGCGCCACCGGCAGTTCCGCGAACACGTCCTCGTGGTAGACCTCCGTGTCGCCGAAGTAGGGGTCGGCCTTCATGTCGCCCTGGGGCAGGTCGAGCTTGCCGAGCTGCACGGCCTGCGAGCCGGTGCTGGCGGAAATCTTGTCTTTATAAAGGTAGTAGCCCGGCGCTACCGAGAATGATACCTCGATCGTGTTGCCGTCGGCGGCGGCCGCCTGCGGCTGGAACGCCTCGTCGACCGGCAGGAACCGGGGCGCGGACCGGCCGAAGCTGCCGAGGTCGGGCTTTGGCGGGTCGCCCGCCGCGGCCAGCCGGACGGCGTCACTCCAGCGCTGGGGCGGATAGCAGATGCCGCGATCGGCGCAGCCCTGCAACGAGAGCTCGAACGACAGGCGGGACGGCCGCTCCCCCGAGACGGTATAGGGTACCGTGACGAAAAAACGCTCGCGATACACCTGCTGCACGCCGAAGAACTCGTCCTCGTGGCGCCGCCCCTGCGGCAGCTCGGCCTCGCCGAACTCGATCCCCGGGGTCCTGCTGGCAATGCCGAGCTTGTCCCGGTACAGGTAGTAGCCCTCGGCGACCGCCCAGTCGATTTCCAGCGCGCTGCCGGTGTCGGTGACGGCGTAGCGGAAGGCCTCCTCCGCCGGCAGGATCGGTTCGCCGCTGTCGAAGAACTGGGCGTGCGCCGCGGCCGCCGCCAGCAGCAGCGCCAGCACGGCCATGCCTGTCCTGATTGTCGGCGCTGCACGCCTGTCGTTCATGTCGCGTCTCTGCATTGCTGGCACATTCGACCCCCGGGCAGCCGCGAATGTTACCGCCATTGGCTCGCGGCCGCCGTGACCGGGTTGAGGTAGACGCCCGGCGTCCCCATCTAGCCCATGCCCCCTGGCCGGGTAGCGGGGCGGGCGGCGCGGCCCTTGAATTTTGTCGAGCCGTCCCTATCATTAGCACTCCTCGAGGACGAGTGCTAATCAGCCCGGCCCCCGAGTAGCCAAAAGTAGCTACAGAATCAAATTCTTAGAGGAGTTTCCATCGATGAAGATTCGTCCGCTTCATGATCGCGTCATCGTAAAGCGCATGGAAGAGGAGCGCACGTCCCCCGGCGGTATCGTCATTCCGGACGCCGCGACCGAGAAGCCGATCAAGGGCGAAGTCATTGCCGTGGGCAATGGCAAGATCCTGGAAAACGGCGAAACCCGTGCGCTGGACGTCAAGGCCGGCGACAAGGTGCTGTTCGGCAAGTACAGCGGCACCGAGGTCA
>CAYRKH010000025.1:0-38199 GCA_964424805.1 uncultured Woeseiaceae bacterium | reverse complement strand
GCGGCGTGCGCGCGGGCGTCATCTGGGCCAACACCTTCAACAAGTTCGACCCGACGTCGCCGTTCGGCGGCTACAAGGAGAGCGGCATCGGCCGCGAAGGCGGCCTGCACGGGCTCGGCGCCTACGTCAGGCTGGAGCCGCGACCATGACGGCGACGGCATCCAGGGCGGCGGTCGCGAAGACCTACAAGCTTTATATAGGGGGGCAGTTCCCGCGCACCGAGTCGGGCCGTTATTTTCCGTTGCGTGATCGCAACGGCGCCGTCATCGCGAACGTTTGCCGCGCCAGCCGCAAGGACTTCCGCAACGCCGTGGTGGCGGCCCGCGGCGCCTTCACCGCCTGGTCGGGCGCGTCCGCCTACCTGCGCGGGCAGGTCCTGTACCGTATCGCCGAGATGCTGGAAGGCCGTCGGGAGCAGTTCATCGCCGAGCTGTCGGTCGAGGGCAGCGCCAGGCGCAAAGCCGCCGCCGAGGTCGACGCTTCCATCGACCGCCTCGTTCACTTCGCCGGCTGGTCCGACAAGTACCAGCAGATCTTCAGCGCCGTGAATCCTGTTGCGTCCTCGCACTTCAACTTCTCCGTACCCGAGCCGATGGGCGTGGTTGCCATCGTCGCGCCGGAGGCGCCCGGGCTCCTGGGGCTGGTCGGCAACCTGGCGCCGGCGATCGTCGGCGGTAACACCGCGGTCGTCCTCGCGTCGGAAACGCGGCCGCTGAGCGCGGTCAGCTTCGCCGAGGTGTTGCACGCCTCCGACGTGCCGGCCGGGGTCGCCAACATCCTCACGGGCTACCGGCAGGAGCTTTGCCCGCACCTCGCCTCGCACATGGACGTGAACGCCATCGTCCTCGGCGACATCGCCGGCGAGGAAGCTCGCGAGGTTCAGCACGAAGCGGCGGAGAACATCAAGCGCGTCGTCCTGCGCGGCGGCATCGACTGGGCGTCCGGCGACGCGGCCAATCCGTACCTGGTCCAGGACACGCAGGAAACGAAGACCACTTGGCACCCCATCGGCAACTGACGTGCTCCGGAATTCCTGGGACCCCCGGAGCAACCTGCAGGACCGGCTGCGCCAACGGGACCAATGAACCACAGCATGAACAGCGCGGCCATCGAGAGTGCTACGACCCCGCCGATCCGGGTGCTGTACGTCAACGATGACGTCGAGCAAAGCAGCGACCGGCCCACGGGCGCGATGCTGGTCGGCCTGCATCGCGCCGGGGTGCAGATGAAGGTCGTGTGCGGGCCCGCGCATCCGCACGCGGCGCTGCTCACGCGGGAGGGCATCCCGATGATCGATATCCCCATCGAGAAGAACTTCGACCGGGCGGCCGTGCGGGCGCTGCGGGCCGAGCTCGAGCGCGGCGGGTACGACATCGTGCACACGTTCAATAACAAGGCGATCAGCAACGTGCTGTTCGCGGCGCGCCGGCTGCCGGTGAAGATCGTCGCCTATCGTGGCATCGTCGGCGCCGTCGGGTTTCTCGATCCCTTCTCGTGGATGCGCTATCTCAACCCGCGCATCGATCGCATCATCTGCGTCGCCGAGGCGGTGCGGCAGCATTTCCTGGGCATGCGGCCGAGGTTCCTGGCCATGCCGCCGGAGCGGCCGGTTACCATCCACAAGGGCCATGATCTCGGGTGGTACACGGACGAGCCGGCCGACCTGCAGGCCGAAGGCATCCCGGAAGGCGCCTTCGTCATCTGCTGCGTTGCCAATTACCGGCCGCGCAAGGGCATCGAGGTGCTGGTCGAGGCGCTCGAGCGCCTGCCCGTGGACATTCCCGCCCACCTGCTGCTGGTCGGCAGGATGCATACGGAGAAGCTCTCCCGGCGGATCGCGGCGAGTCCCGCCGCCACCCGCATCCACCGCCCGGGATTTCGCGAAGACGCACCCGCGCTCGCGGCCGCGAGCGACGTCTTCTGCCTGCCGTCGCTGAGGCGCGAGGGGCTCGCCCGTTCGCTGATCGAGGCCATGTCATATCGTGTGCCGCCGATCGTCACGAACTCCGGCGGCAGCCCCGAGCTCGTCGTCGACGGCGAGTCCGGCATCGTGGTGCCGGCCGGTGACAGCGCCGCAATTGCAGCCGCCATCGAACGCCTGTATCGCCGGCCGGCACTACGGCAGCGCTTGGGCGACGCGGCCCGCATGCGTATCGGCACCGCTTTCCGCCACGAAGTAACGATCGCGAAAACGCTCGCCCTGTACGAGAGCCTCGCAAATAGCGATCACGACTTCACAATATGACAACGGGGGTTAGCGAGCGCTGTCGGACGTCCAGACTGCATCGCACATGGCGTTTGTCATATCGAAAAAGTATGCTATATAGCTCAACTCTGATCGGCACCCACAGCCGATCGGCGAAAAAATCAGGTCGCGGGGGGACAGGGCAAAGTATGGCTTTCCTTTGCACCGGCCGCGGAAAAACGAATGGATTTCCATTTTGCGCCCCACGGGTTCGTCTCCCAGAGCGGCCGCAGGCGGATTCGACCGGCTGCACGGAAATCATTATAACTTGGAGGCATTTGTGCCATGAGGCTGTTCCGTTCCGACACCAGTAAATCGAGTGCGCGATCCCACGCCGCTCCTCGCGAGCCGGTCGACCGGCGACCCGCCATTGTCGCGGCGGGCGCGGCGGTCGCCCTGCTCGGCGCCGCCGTTGCCGGCGCACAGCTCGAACAGACGCTTCAGGCACAGATCCAGGTCGACCGGGCAGCCGCCCAGTCGCAGCAGCGGGTCAACGAGATTCGCGACCAGACCCTCGACGCCGCCGGGCAGTATGCGCAGGCGATGACGGAAGCCGAAAGCTACGAGCAGTACAACGAGCAGCTCGAAGCGCAGGTGCAGTCGCAGGTGGATGAGATCGCCTCCATCGAGCAGCAGCTGCTCGATATCGAGACGACCAACCGTGAAGTCCAGCCGCTCATGCAGAACATGGTCCAGGCGCTGGAGCAGTTCATCAAGCTCGACGTGCCGTTCCTCATCCGGGAGCGCACCAACCGCGTCAATAACCTTAAAGAGATGATGGCGCGCGCTGACGTGTCGATCTCCGAGAAGTACCGCCTCATCATGGAGGCCTACCAGATCGAGCTCGAGTACGGCCGCACGCTCGAGACCTACGAAGGCCTGCTGAACGCCGGCAACCAGACGCGCACCGTGCAGTTCGTCCGGCTCGGCCGCGTTTCCCTGATGTACCGCACGCTGGACGGTGCCGAGTCCGGCTACTGGAATGCGAAAGACAGGCAGTGGGTCGTCGATAACAGTTATGCCGAAGCCATTAACCAGGCCATCAGCGTGGCCAACCAGGAAGGCGCTCCTGAGCTGCTGACGGTCCCCGTACCCGCTCCCGAGGAGGCACAAACGTGAGCAAGTCGAAAGCCAGAATTCTCGCTGCAGTAGCAGCCTTCGCGCTGATCGGCGCACTGCCGCTGGCCGCCTCCGCCCAGCAGCAGGGCGGGACGGTAGCCGATCCCGCGAGCTCGCTGGAAGACCTGCTGCAGCGCGTGCGCGCGGTGCGCAGCGGCCAAAGCCAGCTATACGACCAGCGCGTTGCCGAGTTCACCGCGGCATCCGAGAGCCAGCGGGCACAGATGATGAGGCAGGCGCAGCAGCGGCTCGCGCAGCTCGAAGCCACCTCGACGCGGATGTCCGACACCTATTCCGAGAACGAGCTGCGGATCAACGAGCTCAACCGCCAGATGTTCCAGCAGGCCGCGCAGCTCGGCCTTTCCGAGTTGTTCGGGCTGGCCCGGCAGGTCGCGGGCGACGCGGCGGGCGTTCTGCACCAGTCCCTGATCAATTCGCAGTTCGCGCCACCCCCGGGCCAGATGGGCCGGGTAGAGTTCCTGCGCGCGTTTGCGGACGGCCGCAAGGCGCCGACTCCTGAGGAGCTGGAGCGGCTGTGGTACGAGATGCAGCGTGAGATGACGGCCCAGGGCGAGGTGTTGCGCTACCAGGCGGAGGTGGTGCAGCCGAGCGGCGTGGCCGAGCCGGCCGAGGTCGTCCGGATCGGGCCCTTTACCGCGCTGTCCAATGCCCAGTTCCTCGGCTACCTGCCGGACCTGCGCACGCTGACGGTGCTGCCGCGGCAGCTGCCCGGCGAGTTCATGAGCATCGCCAGCAACTTCTACAATGCCGACCCGGGCGGGTACGCCAGGGCCGTCGTCGACTACACCCGCGGCGTCCTGACCGCGCTCTACATCGAGCGCCCGACCTGGGGAGAGCGTATCCACCTGGGTGAGGAAGTCGGCTACATCATCATCGTCGTCGGCATCGCCGGAGCCCTGGCGTTCTTCTGGCAGCTCGTGCACCTGCTGATCGTGCGTTTCGCGGTCAAGCGGCAGCTCGCCAACCTGGACGAGCCGAAGCGCGACAACCCGCTCGGGCGCGTGCTGCTGGCGTTCCGCGGCGACCCGAACCGTATCGAGGAAGACGCGGACGTCGCCGAGCTCAGGATCTCCGAGGCCGTGCTGAAAGAAGTGCCGAAGCTCGAACGCTTCCAGGCCTTCCTGCGCCTGGCGGTCGCTGCCGGTCCGCTGCTCGGCCTGATCGGTACGGTCGTCGGCATGATCATCACCTTCCAGAGCATCACCGAATCCGGTTCGAGCGACCCGCGCCTGATGGCGACGGGTATCGGCCAGGCCATGATCGCCACCGTGCTGGGTCTCGGTATCGCCATCCCGCTCCTGTTCGCGAACGCGCTGTTGAACGGCATGTCCCGGTCGGTGGTGCAGATCCTCGACGAGCAGAGTGCCGGTATGCTGGCCGAAAGCATCGAGAAGCAACGCAGTGTTTGACCAGATGCCCTTTGTCCGCGGTATCGCCGAGCTGGCGAACGACGGCGGGCCGTTTGTGCTCTGGATCTTTGCGTGCGGCATCCTGATGTGGACCATGATCTTCGAGCGCTACTGGTACTTCCTGCGCATCCTGCCGAAGGAGGCCGCGGCGGCCAAGGAAGCCTGGCACGCGCGCACCGACCGCACGTCGTGGAAGGCGCGCCAGATCCGGCAGGCCATGATCTCGCGGGTGAACGCCTCGATGACCGCCGGGTTCCCGGTCATGCAGGTGCTCGTGCCGATGTCGCCGCTGCTCGGCCTGATCGGCACGGTAGCCGGCATGCTCGAGGTGTTCGACTCGATGGCGCTGCGCGGCAGCGCCGATGCGCGGAGCATGGCGAGCGGCGTGTCCCAGGCCATGATCTGCACCATGACGGGCCTTGCGGTGAGCATTACGGGCCTCTGGCCAGTCCACTATTTTCGTACCCGGGCAACTCGCGAAACCGAGATGCTCGGCGACGAATTCAGCTTTTAAGTCCTAAGCTATGCGCATCAGACGCCAATCCGAAGTCGGACACGAGGGCTCGCACGGCATCGACCTTGCGCCGATGCTCGACTTCGTAATCAACTTGTTGATCTTCTTCATTATTACCGCGGTATTCGTGAAGGAATCCAGCCTCATGGTCAACCGCCCGCAGGCGATTGAGCAGCCCCAGGAAAGTGACCAGGAGAGCATCAACATCCAGGTCCTGAACAACGGGGAGATCTGGGTCGATAACCGGGTCGTCGATCCCCGGGCGGTGCGGGCCAACGTCGAGCGGCTGAGCGCGGTGAACCCCGACGCGGGCGTCCTCATCATCGCCCAGGAACGGGCGCCGACCGGCGTCCTCGTCACGGTAGTCGACCAGGTGCACCTGGGCGGCATCTACGACGTTACTTTCACCACCACACAGTAGCGAGCGAGGACGTAGACGGCATGCAATCACGACGCCATGCACCGGAAGCGGAGGATACCGGCATCGACCTTGCCCCGATGCTGGACTTTACGATTAACCTCCTGATTTTCTTCATTATTACAACGTCCTTCGTCAAGGAGGCGGGCATCACAGTGTTCAAGCCCGAGGCGGTCACCGGGGAGCACCGCGAGTCGGGTAACCTGCTGATTGCCATCCGCGAGAACGGGGACATCTGGATGGACCGCAAGCGCATCGAGCTGCGCGACCTGAGGCCGATGATCGAGCGGCTCAACATCGAGCGTCCGGACGACACGGTGGTCATCATCGCCGACCGGAACTCCGAGGCCGGGGTCGTTGCCCAAGTAATGGACGAAGTGAAGGCCGGCGGCATTTCGGAAGTGTCCATTGCCGCCGACCCTGGCAGCGGCTGAGGAGGATTCCGTCATGATGATGCTGCGATTGCCATTGACACTAATAATCGGCTCGGCGCTGACCATCGGCATGTTCTGGGTGCTGTGGTCACTGATCAGCCAACCCATCAACGTCGAAGAGATGATCGAGGCGACCCAGATCGAGTTCAGTCGCATGCGCCGCGATACGGCAGCGGCGACCAAGCGCGAGGACCGGGTCGAGCGCGAACCGCCGCCGCCGGCGCCGGAAATGCCGCGGATGTCCTTCTCGTCGACCAACGTCGGCGGCAGCGTCGCACAGCTGACGCCGACCATCGACACCTCCACCGCGTTGGGCCGCATGGACCTGAGCGCCGGTTCCGACACCGACGTGATCCCGCTCGTGCGCATTGCGCCGGAGTACCCGCCGCGCGCGCTGCGCCGCGGCATCGAAGGCTGGGTGCAGGTGCAGTTCACGATCACGCCGACCGGCGCGGTCACGGACGCGACGGTGGTCGCCGCCGACCCGCCGGGGCTGTTCGACGAAGCGGCCATCCGCTCGATCCTGCGCTGGCGCTACAACCCGAAGATCGAAGGGGGCGTCGCCGTCGAGCGCGTCGGCGTGCAAACGGTCATCCGCTTTGTCTTGGAGGAATAAGCAGATGCCTCTGCGTACTCGTGATTACCTGATTTCGTTCGCTGCCGCCCTGGCCGTGTTCGCGATGGCCATGCCGTCCGCCGCGTTCGCCCAGGACGAGGAGGAGGGCCGCCGCTCCGCGCCGACCATCAGCCAGCGCACGGGTGAGAAGCTGAACGAAGCCATCGAGTTCCTCAACAACGATGACTACGCGAGCGCCCGGGCCGTGCTGGCCGACATCAACCTCGACCGGCTGAGCCCGTACGAGCGCAGCCGTGTCGAGCAGATCTGGTCCGGCATCGAGTACTCGGAAGGCGATTACGCCGCGGCGCGCGGGCATCTCCAGCAGGCGATCAACGCCGGCGGCTTCAACCAGCGCGAGGTATCCCAGGCGAAGTACCAGATCGCGCAGATCTACATGGCCGAGGAAAACTGGAAGGAGGGCGCGGCGGCGCTGGAGGAATGGTTCCGTACAGCGGCGGAGCCCAACTCGGCGGCCTACTACCTGCTGGCTGCCGCGTACTACCAGATGGAAGACCTGAACGCCGCGCTCGAGCCGGCGAAAAAGGCGGTGGAACTGAGCGCCAACCCGCAGCCGAGCTGGATCGAGCTGCTGCTCGCGCTGTACCTGACGCGCGAGAACTACGACGACGCACTGCCTTTGCTGGAGCGGCTGATCGCAATGGAGCCGCAGGAAAAGAACCATTGGCTGCGCCTCTCTTCCCTGTACCAGCAGCAGGAGGAGTACGCCAACGCGCTGGCGGCGATGCAGATCGCCTACAACGCCGGTTTCCTGCAGCAGGGTTCGGAGTACCAGCGCCTGTCCGACATGCTGCGCTTCAACGAGATTCCCTACCGGGCCGCGCGAGTGCTGAAAGAGGCGATGGATAACGGCACCGTACAGACCGACTCTGAAACCTACGAGAAGCTCGCCAACGCCTGGATCCAGGCGCGCGATTTCGAGGAGGCCATACCGCCGCTGTCGCGCGCCGCAGAGCTGTCAAACAACGGCGATCTGTACATGCGCCTGGGCCAGGTGCATATCCAGCGCGAGGACTGGCAGGCCGCCGCCGATGCGCTGCAGGAGGCCATGCAAAAAGGCAACCTCGAAGATCCCGGCCAGGCGAACCTGCTTATGGGCATCGCGCTCTTCAACCTCGAAAAGCCGCGTGACGCCAGGGAGTACTTCCAGCGCGCCACGCGCTCGCCGCAGCAGCGCGAGATGGCGAGTGACTACATCAAGCTGATCGACTCGAGATAGCCGAGGCGCGAATTCAACAGGGGGAGCGGCAGCCACGGCAGAACCGGGGCTGTTCCGGTACAAGAATTGTGAGTGACAGGATTTTTCAGATTATGACCCAAGGTTGGTACAGGTTCGGCGGGGCCCCTCTGGTCGCTGTGATGCTCGCCGCGGCGGCCGGCCCGGTTGTCGCGCAGGAGGCCGGCAGCGAGTACGCGGAAGTGATGGCTGAGGTCGATCGGTACAGCCAGTCCAACGCGTACCTCGAGCAGCTGCTGGCTTCACAGCAGGGCGATATCGCATCACTCACGGAGCAGATCGGGGGGCTTGCCGCTACCGCCGAGCAGGTGCAGCCGCTCGTGCAGCGCATGTTCACCGAGCTCGAGCAGTTCGTGGCGAACGACCTGCCTTTCCTGCCGGAAGAGCGCAGCCGGCGCATCGACACCTTGCGTACCCTGATGGAGGGGGACGATTCGGTCGCGGAGAAGTTCCGCCGGGTGCTGGAGGCGTATTCGATCGAGATCGAGTACGGCCGCAACATGCAGGCTTATCCCGGCAAGCTCGATGGCCGCGACGTCCAGTTCATTCACCTGGGTCGGATATCCTTGATGTACCGCACGACCGACGGGGAGGAGACCGGCTACTGGGACCGGCACTCCAACTCCTGGGTCGTCGATTCCCGTTATGCACGCGCCGTTGAGGAGGCGATCCGGATGGCCGGTGAAACCCTGGCGCCCGACGTCGTCGAGTTGCCCGTGCCCACGCCGGAGAGCCGCTCGTGATGCGCGCGGGGATCGAGACCGGCGGGCGCTCCCGCCTGGAACACCTGCGGCTCGCCCTGTTTGCGGGGTTGGCGGCAGCGATGTTGCTCCCGGCCTTCGAGGCGCGCGCCCAGTCCCAGGAGGACCAGGCCGCGCAGCAGGCCGCTGCGGAAGCGGCGAAGGCGGAGGCCGAGCGGCGCGAGCGGCAGCAGGTATTTTCCCAGCTCCAGCAGCAGATCCAGCAGATGCGCGAGCGCGAAGCGCAGCTCATGCAGCAGAAGGAAGCCGCCGCGCGGCGAGACCTGGCCGCGCAGCAGGAGGCGACGCGCCAGATGCGTGCCCGCCGCGACCGGGCCGAGGCCTACAGCCAGGAGCTCGACCGGCGCTGGGAGGCAAACGAAGCGCGGATTTCCGAGATCACCGCGCTGCTCGAACAGCACCAGGGTAACCTCGGCGAGCTCTTCGGTGTGACCCGGCAGATTGCCGGCGACGCATCCGGCGTGCTGCGTGAGTCCCTGATTTCGACGCAGCTCAAGCCGGCTGAGGGAGAGGAAGAGCGATCCGAGTTCATGGTTCGCATCGCGGCCGCGAAGGCGCTGCCGTCGATCCACGAGCTCGAGCGGCTGTGGTTCGAGCTGATGCGGGAAATGACCATGGCCGGCGAGGTCGTCCGGTACCAGGCGGACGTCATCCAGATCGACGAGAGCGCGAAACCCGAGTCGCTCGACGAGCAGTTCGCCGTCGACCTGAGCCGGCAGCCGGGCCAGGGCGGCATCGAGCAAGCCGTGGAGCCGGGCGCAGCCCTCGAGACCGCTCCGCAGGAAGTCATACGCGTGGGCTCATTCACGGTGACCAGCGGCAGCGACTACCTGGGTTACCTGCCCAGCGAACAGAAGCTCACCGAACTGAGCGGGCAGCTCGCCGGCAATTTCCGCAGCATCGCCGCCAACCTGGCCACTACCGCGCCGGGTTCAGGCTACACGAAGGCGGTGGTCGATCCGGCGAGCGGTGCGCTGCTCGGCGTCTACCTGCAGCGGCCCAACTGGCTGCAGCGTATCGCCCTCGGTGAAGTGGTCGGCTATGTCATCATCTTCGTCGGTATCCTCGGCGTGCTGCTGTCGATATTCCAGTACGCCTACCTGATCAGGACCCGCCTGGCCGTCCGGTCGCAGCTTGCCAACCTGTCGCAGCCGAAACGCGACAACCCGCTGGGACGGCTGCTGCTGGCCTTCGGCAAGAGCAACGGTGAGAAAACGCACCAGGCGCCGGAGAACCTCGAGCTTGCGGAGCTCAGGCTGTCGGAAGCGGTGCTCCGCGAAGTGCCGAAGCTGGAACGCTTCCAGGCGTTCCTCCGCCTCTGCGTGGCCGCCGGTCCGCTGCTCGGCCTGATCGGCACCGTCGTCGGCATGATTATCACGTTCCATGCCATCGTGGCGTCCGGCACCAGCGATCCCCGCCTCATGGCGCACGGTATCGGCCAGGCCATGATCGCGACGGTGCTCGGCCTCGGCATCGCACTGCCGCTGCTGTTCATCAACGCGGGCCTGACCGCGTTCTCGCGCGGCATCATGCAGATCCTCGACGAGCAGAGCGAACAGCTCCTCGCCAGGACCATCATCGAGACCCGCAAAGGCCAGCAGCAGGGTAGCGCCTAAGACCCTGGACGGCTCCTACGGCCCGGTGCCGTAGGAGCCAGTCCTACGCGGCCTCCACCAGCAGCCTGTTCAATCCGCGGAAGACCAGTCCCCGCCGATACTCCGGCTCCTCCGCCAGCGCGAACCGCCGGCCGCTCCCGGTAAGCACCCCGAACAACGTCCGCAGCTCCAGTCTCGCGAGCGGCGCTCCGAGGCAGAAATGCGTTCCCGCCCCGAAGGCGAGGTGGCGGTTCGGCGTCCGCTCGATAGCGAAGCGGTCGGGGTCGGGAAACGCCTCCGGGTCGCGGTTGCCGGACCCGTACAGCAGGCCCACCTTGCCGCCGCGCGGCACCGTCACGCCCCCGACTTCGACGTCCGCCAGCAGGTAGCGGTGAAACAGGTGCAGCGGCGGGTCGTATCGCAGCATCTCCTCGACGGCACTCCCGGCGAGCGCCGGCCGCTCCGCCAGGGTCCGCCACGCGTGGTCATGCCTGAGCAGCGCCAGCAATCCGTTGCAGGCCGCGTTTACCGTCGCCTCGTGACCGGCGTTCAGGAGCAGCATGCAGCTCGCGATGAGCTCGTCCCCCGACAGCCCCTCACCGTCACCGGCATCGAGCCGGGCCGCGAGGTCGCTGATGAAGTCGTCCCGCGGCCGGCGCCGCCGCTCGTCGATGAGCGCGTCCAGCATCGAGGCGAACTCGCGGCAGGCGGTCTCGGCCCGCCGCCGGTCGTCGGCATCCGCATCCTTCTCGTACAGGCGCACGATATGCGCGGACCACGGCCGCAGGCGGTCGCGCGCATCGCGGGGCCAGCCCAGGAGCTCGGCGATGACGGTCACCGGCAGCGGCTCCGCGACCTCGGCCATGAAATCGACCGTGGCCCCCGGCTCGATGCGCCCGATGAGCTCGCGCGCGATCGCCTCTATACGTCCGCCGAGCTCCTGTACCCGGCGCGGATTCAGCGCCGCGCCCAGCAGGCGGCGCAGCCGTGCGTGGGTCGCGCCCTCCGTCTCGAGCAGGTTGACCCGGACGTAGCGGTCGTAGCAGGGCATGTCGCCGGCGTGGGGCACCGGCGGCGCGTCCTGCCCCAGCGCTCCCGGATCCCGGGTGAGGCGGCGATCACCCAGGAGGCGCACGATGTCCCGGTAGCGGGCGACGAGCGTCAGGTCCAGCGCGTCGGAGCGCAGTACCGGCGTCGCCTCCCGCAGGGCCGCGTAGACGGGGTAGGGATCCGCCGCGAACTCCGCCGTGTAAGGGTCGAACGCGGCGGCGGCGGGATTCACGTCAGGTGCGCGCCTCCAGCATCGTTCGGTCGATGCGGGCACCGACCTTCTGGATGACCCCGGTCGCGCAGTTCGTGGCAAGCGCCGCGCAGGTCTCCAACGGCTCGCCCGAGGCGAGGCCGTGCAGGAAACCGGCGGTGTAGGCATCGCCCGCGCCGGTCGTATCGACGACTTTTTCGACCGGGATGGCGGGCTGCACGACGGTCAGCTCGCCGTGGACGACCACCGAGCCTTGCTCCGAGCGCGTCATCACGAACAGCCGGTCGTACTCCGGCACGCGGCGCATGACCTCGTCGAAATCTTTCGCTTCGAAAAGTGCCATCACCTCTTCGTCATCGGCGAACACCATGTCCACGGGGCCGGAGACCGCCTGCAGGAATTCGGCCCGGTGCCGATCGACGCAGAACGAATCCGACAGGGACAGGGCTATTTTCGCCGAGCGTGCCTGCGCAATCCGGATGGCCTCGGCGATCAGCGCCGGACCCTCCGGCAGGTCCCACAAGTACCCTTCGACCAGCAGGATCTCGGGCTCACCCACGGTTTCGCCGGTAACGTCGGCGACGGCGAGCTCGGTGCACGCGCCGAGATAGGTTTGCATGGTCCGCTGGCCGTCCGGGGTGATCAGGATATGGCTGCGCGCCGTCGGCAGGCCGTTCTTCGCCGGCGCCAGCCGCACGTCCACCCCCAGCGAGCGCATGTCGTGCACGAAGATCTCACCGAGCTGGTCGGCCTTGACCCGGCCGATGTAGGCTGCCCGGCCGCCAAGCCCGGCGAAATTCGCGACGGTATTGGCAACCGAGCCGCCCGAAGCCTCGGTCGCCGGTCCCATCATGTCGTAGATCCGTGCTGCCTGCTCCTCGTCGATCAGCGTCATCGATCCGCGCGGCGCGCCGATTCTTTCGAGAAACGCGTCGTCCACGTGCGCCAGCACGTCCACAATCGCGTTGCTGATCCCCAGCAGTTGAACCCGTCCCGCCATTCCAGCCCCTCTCGTCCAAAACGAGCCATCCTATCACCGCACACTGTAGGAGCGCGCACCGCGCGCGATGCCACGGCGCGCGGCCGTACGCCCACCGGTGTACCAGCCGCCGGCACCGATCGATCGCCCCCGGGGCGGGACGTCAGCTACCCGCGACCGCGATGCACTCGATCTCGAGCTTCCCGTCCAGCGCGAGCCCGTTCGCACCGAACGCGCTCCGCGCCGGCGGCGTTTGGAAGAAAGTGACGTAGACCTCGTTCATCGCCGCCCACTCGTCCATGTCGGCGAGGAACACCGTGCACTTGACGACCCGGTCCATCGACGAGCCGGCGTGCTCGACCGCGGCCTTGACGTTCTCGAGCGCCTGGCGCGTCTGGCCCTGGATACCCCCGGGGGCAAGCTCCATCGTGCCCGGGAGGTTGCCGATCATGCCGGAGAGATAGATTGTCTGGTCCACCCGGACGGCGGCGGAGAAGGGCAGGTCCAGCCCCTCCATGCCGGGCATGTCGATGTACTCGATCTCCGGCGAAGCCGCGCCGGCCGGGGCGCCGTCCGCGGGCGGCTGGCAGGCGGCGCACAGCAGGGCGAGGCCGGGCAACAGCAGTCTCGTCAGGGTCATGGCAGGTCCTCGTGATGTTTTCGGATTCGGTGGGCTCGACCGCGCGGGCGCTCACCGGCGCGGCAGGCCGGCCCCGCCCGGCGGGACAAAACCCGGGGTTAAAGTAGCACAAGCCGTGCCGCGCCACCGTGTTGCAACGGCGCCCTGGCCGGGCTGCCGACAGAATCGCCACCGTTCACCGCAACCCCCCTGTAGGAGCGCGCATCGCGCGCGATGCCACCGGCCTCATCGCTGGCTACCGGCGTGCCAGATCTTGATGGCGTGGCATCGCGCGCGATGCGCGCTCCTACAGCACCGGCCGGGGTGGGCGACTTGACGCTATAGCAGGGTTCCCCCTGATAGAATCCGCCTATGGGACGGCTGACGACTCATGTACTCGACACGGCGCGCGGCAGGCCGGGCGCCGGGATCGACGTCAGGCTGTTCTCACTCGCCAACGGCCGGCACCTCGTAGCCGCGGCGACCACCGGGCCGGACGGTCGCACCGACAAACCGCTGCTCGACGACTCCACCTACCTGGCCGGCAGCTACGAGCTGGAGTTTCTCGTCGGTGACTACTTTGCGGCGGCAGGCGCGGAGCGCGGCGAACCGCCGTTTCTCGACGAGGTGGTCATCCGCGTCACGCTGGGCAACGACGGGCATTATCACGTGCCGCTGCTCGTCTCTCCCTGGAGTTACACGACCTACCGCGGCAGTTGAGCCGCGGCGCTTCGCATATGGCTACCGAATGTGCAAGCGCGACTCCTCCTGCCGATACCGTCCGGTTCTGGCTCGACGGCGAACTCGTCGAGCTCAGGGACCCCGACCCGACGCGCACGCTCCTGCAGTTCCTGCGCGAGGACCTTGGCCGGACCGGTACCAAGGAAGGCTGCGCGGAAGGCGACTGCGGCGCCTGTACCGTCGCCGTCGCCGCAGCGGGCCCTGACGGGCGCCTCCGGGTCCGCGCGATCAACGCCTGCATCCGGTTCCTGCCCACGCTCGACGGGTGTGAGCTTTTCACCGTCGAGAGCCTGCGCGGTGCCGACGGCCGCCTCCACCCGGTGCAGCAGGCAATGGTGGACTGCCACGGCTCGCAGTGCGGCTTCTGCACGCCGGGCTTCGTGATGTCCCTGTTCGCGTTGTACAAGAACGCGCCTGCGCCGGACCGGCGTGCGATCGACGACGCGCTCGCGGGCAACCTGTGCCGCTGCACGGGCTACCGGCCGATCGTCAGCGCGGCGGAGGCGATGTACCGGCTCGGAGCGGCCGAAGCGGACGACGGCTGGCTGCAGGCCCCCTGCGGCTCCGGGCGCGGCGCCGCGGAGGAACGGCAGCGCGTCGAGCGGCTGCAGGCGATCGCGCGGCGGGGCGATCTTGCAATAGAAGCGGACGGCAGGCGCTACTTCGCACCGGCCACGCTCGAGGAGCTGGCGCGGCTGGTCGGGGAATTCCCGGACGCGACGCTGCTTGCCGGCGGCACCGACGTCGCGCTGCGCGTCACCAAGCAGCTGCGCGACCTGCCGGCCGTGATCTTCACGGGGCGCGTCGCGGAGCTGCAGCGCATCGCCGTGTCGGCCGGGCAGATCGAGATCGGTGCGGCCGTCACGTTGACGGACGCGATGCCGGTGATTCTCGAGCACTACCCGGAGCTCCGGGAGCTCTTGACGCGCTTCGCCTCGCCGCCGATCCGCAACGCGGGGACGCTGGCCGGCAACATCGCCAACGGCTCCCCGATCGGCGACAGCATGCCTGCGCTGCTCGCCCTGGACGCGGAGCTCGTGTTACGCCGCGGCAGCGTCACGCGCCAGGTGCCGCTCTGCGATTTCTATACCGGTTATCGCCAGACCGCGCGCGAGCCCGGCGAGCTGCTGGAGACGGTGCTGATCCCGCTGCCGTCGCCGAACGCGGTTTTCCGTACCTGGAAGGTGTCGAAGCGCTTCGACCAGGACATCGCCGCCGTGTGCGGGGCCTACCGGCTGGAGCTCGACCGCGGTCGCGTCACCGGCGTGCGCATCGCCTATGGCGGCATGGCCGCCGTGCCGGCGCGCGCGCCCGGGGCCGAGGCGGCGCTGGCCGGCGCCGAGTGGACCGAGGCGCGCGTGCGGCAGGCGATGGCGGCGCTCGAGCGCGACTTCACGCCGCTCTCGGACATGCGTTCCTCCGCCGCCTACCGCCGGCAGATCTGCGCGAACCTTCTCTACCGCTTCTACCTCGAGACCCGCGGCGTCCCGGGCGGCACGGTATACGGCTATGGACGCCGGCAGCTCGCCTGAGCAGGAAGCGCTCCCGGGCGCCATCGCCGGCGGCGTCGGCCAGCCGGTGCCCCACGACAGCAGCGCGCTGCACGCGAGCGGCGAGGCGCTGTATACCGACGACATCCCGGAGCCGCGCGGAACGCTGTACGTAACGGTGGGCATGAGCACGCAACCGCACGCCCGCATCCGCTCGCTCGACCTCGAGGCGGTGCGTGCCGCTCCGGGCGTGGTCGACGTCGTCACGGCGGACGACATCCCGGGAAAGAACAACTGGGGGCCGATCGTCGCGGACGACCCGATCCTCGCGGACGGGCTCGTGCAGTACGCGGGCCAGGCGGTGTTCGCGGTTGCCGCGAAAACCGTCGGGCAGGCGCGGCGCGCGGCGCGGCTCGCACAGATCGATTACGAGGAGCTCGAACCGATCCTCGATCCGCTCACCGCGCTGGAGAAGGGGTCCTTCGTCCTGCCGACCGAGACGATACGGCGCGGCGACAGCCGGGCGCATATCGACCGCGCGGCGCACCGCCTCAAAGGGCGGGTCAGCGTCGGCGGCCAGGACCAGTTCTACCTCGAAGGGCAGATCGCGATCGCGATCCCGGCCGAGGACGGCGACCTCGTCGTGTACAGCTCGACCCAGCACCCGGGCGAGGTGCAGCACCTGGTCGCCTCGGCGGTGGGCAAGCAATCCAAGGACGTGGTCGTGATCTGCCGCCGCATGGGCGGAGCCTTCGGCGGCAAGGAAAGCCAGCCGGCGTTGATTGCCTGCATCGCGGCCCTGATGGCCCGCAAGACGGGCAGGCCCTGCAAGCTCAGGCTGGACCGCGACGACGACATGCTCATGACGGGCAAGCGCCACGATTTCGTAATCGACTACGAGGTGGGCTTCGACGCTAACGGGCTTATCGACGGCATCGAATTCGTGTTCGCCTCGCGCTGCGGCATGTCGGCGGATCTCTCGGGCGCGATCAACGATCGCGCCATGTTTCACTGCGACAACGCCTATTTCCTCGAGAACGTCACGATCGTGTCGCACCGCTGCAAGACGCACACGGTGTCGAACACGGCGTTTCGCGGCTTCGGCGGACCGCAGGGTATGTTCGCGATCGAGCACGTGATCGACGATATCGCGCGTTACCTCGGTCGCGACCCGCTCGAGGTCCGGCGCCGGAATTTCTACGGGGTCGGCGAGCGCAACGTGACGCCCTACGGGCAAACCGTCGAGCACAACCTGCTGGGGGAGATCGTCGGCCGACTGGCGGCCAGCGCCGGCTACGCGAAGCGCCGCGAGGAGATCCGCACGTTCAATGCCAACAGTGCGGTCCTGAAGCGCGGCATTGCCCTGACGCCCGTCAAGTTCGGCATTTCCTTCACGGCCACGCACCTCAACCAGGCCGGTGCGCTGCTGCACGTCTACACCGACGGCACCGTGCACCTGAACCACGGCGGCACGGAGATGGGGCAGGGGCTGTTCACGAAAGTCGCGCAGGTGGTGGCCGAGGAGCTGCAGATCGACATCGACCAGATCAAGCTCACGGCCTCCGACACGAGCAAGGTGCCGAACGCCTCGGCGACCGCGGCCTCGAGCGGCTCCGACCTGAACGGCAAGGCGGCGCAGGCGGCGGCGCGCAAGATCAGGAAGCGCCTCACGCGCTTCGCAGCCGAGCATTTCGGCGTCCGCAAGAGCGAAATCGAGTTCCGCAACAACACCGTGAGAGCGGGCCGGCAGGTGATCGGCTTCGCGGAGCTGGTGCAGCTCGCGTGGTTCGCGCGCCGCTCGCTTTCGGCAACCGGTTTCTATCGCACGCCGAAGATCCACTACGATCTCAAGACCTTCGCCGGCCGGCCGTTTTTCTATTACGCGTACGGCGCCGCGGTCTCCGAAGTGATCGTCGACGTGCTGACCGGGGAGCATCGCCTGCTGCGCGTCGACATCCTGCACGACTGCGGCAAGTCGCTGAACCCGGCGATCGACATGGGGCAGATCGAGGGCGGCTTCATCCAGGGCATGGGCTGGCTCACGTCGGAGGAGCTCTGGTGGAACGAAGCCGGCGAGCTCAAGACGCACGCGCCTTCGACCTACAAGATCCCGACCTGCTCCGACCTGCCGGTCGACTTCCGCGTCGAGATCATGCAATCCGCCGCCAACCGCGAGAACACCATCCATCGCTCCAAGGCCGTCGGCGAACCGCCGCTCATGCTGAGCCTCTCCGTCTTCCACGCCCTCCGCGACGCCATCGCCAGCGTAGCCGACTACAAACACCTGCCGCTGCTGCACGCCCCGGCCACCCCCGAATCCGTCCTGTCGTCCCTCAACACCATGGTAGGAGCGCGCACCGCGCGCGATGCCACGGCGGCAGCGCCGCCCCCGCACGCCAACCCTGCCCCGACCGCGGCGCCGCCCAGGCCTGCAGACGATGCGGCGTGCGGTCGCAAGGCGCGCTCCCGCGCTACCGGTATCGACTCATGACCCCCTGGCTCGAGGCGCTGCAAAACCGCCCCGCCTCGGCCGGCGACGCCATGCTCGTTACGGTCCTCTCCGTGCGCGGCTCCGCGCCGCGTGAACCCGGCGCCAGGATGCTCGTCGATCTCGAAGGGATCACCGGCACGATCGGCGGCGGCATCCTCGAACACCGCTGCGCGAAACTCGCCTGCGACATCCTGGGCGAGGTGGAGCCCGGCCGCTGGACCGCGCTCACCCACAGGTTCCCGCTCGGCCCCGGCATGGGCCAGTGCTGCGGCGGCGTGGTCGAAGTCCTGTTCGAGCGCGTGAACGTCAACATGAAATGGATCCACGACCTGCTGGAATGCCACGAGCAGCGGCAGGCGGCCGTGATCGCGACCGAGCCGCCGGTCGACGGTCGGTGCACGAAGCTCGTGGTGACGGCCGACCGCGTCCGGGTCCACGAGTTTCCGATGGAGCGGACCCATCCCGTCGTGGAGCTGGCGCGCCGCCTGCTGGCCGAGCGCGGTTCATCCCGGCTGGTCGAGGCGACCGCGCCGGACGGCAGCAAGTTTCGCCTGCTGCTCGAGCCTTTCGGGGTGCCCGGGATGTCCATCGCGCTCTTCGGCGCCGGGCACGTCGGCTCGGCGGTGGTGGCCGCGATGGCGAGCCTCGACTGTGAGATCCGCTGGATCGACGGCCGCCGGGGCGTGTTCCCGGCCGCCGTTCCCGGGAACGTCCAGGTGATCGAAAGCGGCGAACCGGTCCGGGAGATCGCCGCGATGCCGCCGGGCGCGTTCTATCTCGTGATGACCCACAGCCATCCGCTCGACTTCGAGATCTGCGAGGCGGCGCTCCGGCGCGACGACTTCGCCTACGTCGGCCTGATCGGCTCGCGCACGAAACGCCGCCGCTTCGAGCAACGCATGAAAGAAGCGGGCCTGCCGCCCGCGCAGCTCGAGCGCTTGACCTGCCCGATGGGCATCGACGGCGTCGGCGGCAAGCGTCCGGCGGAGATCGCGATAGCCGTCGCCGCGGAGCTTTTGCAGATCCAGGCGGTCCGCACGGCCCTGCATGCCGGTCCTGCCGAGACCACCGGTAACGTGCACGTGCTGCGCCGCCGCTGACGGGCGGCCTTACCAAAAAAATGCAAGCATACGTAGTCGAATGGCTGAACCTGCTCGCGCGCTGGGCGCACTTCGTATTCGGTATCGCCTGGATCGGCTCCTCGTTCTACTTCATCTGGCTGGACGATCACCTCCGGCCGCCGGCGCAGGCAGCGGACGACGAAAAGGGGGTCGGCGGCGAGCTCTGGTCCGTGCACGGCGGCGGCTTCTACCACGCGCAAAAGTACAGGGTGGCGCCGCCGGCGCTGCCGGAGACGCTGCACTGGTTCAAGTGGGAGGCCTACAGCACGTGGCTCTCGGGCATGTTCCTGCTGGCGGTGATCTACTGGTACGGCGCGGAGATCTACCTGGTCGACCCGGCGGTCGCGGAGCTCTCGCCGCCTGTCGCCGTGGGCCTCGCGATCCTCGTGATAGCGGGCGGCTGGTTCGTTTACGACCTGCTGTGCAAGTCACCGCTGGGCCGCCGCGAGCCCGCGCTTGCCGGCGTGCTCCTCGTGCTGGCGACGGTGCTCGCCTGGGGCTTGTGCGAGCTCTATAGCGGCCGCGGTGCCTACATCCACTTCGGCGCGACGCTGGGCACGATCATGGTCGCCAACGTGTTCTTCGTCATCATCCCGGGCCAGCGCAAGATGGTGGCCGCAGCCCAGCGCGGCGAGGCGCCCGACCCCGTGCACGGCATCCGCGGCAAACAGCGTTCCGTGCACAACACGTATTTCACGCTGCCGGTGCTGTTCGTCATGATCAGCAACCATTTCGCGCTGACCTACAACCATGCGTGGAACTGGCTGGTGCTCGTCGGATTCTCGGTGGCCGGTGCGCTGATCCGGGTGTGGTTCGTGGCGCGACACAAGGGCAGGGCCTCGCCGCTGCCGCTCGTCGCGGCGATCGCGATCCTGCTGGCGATCGCCTTTGCGCTCGCCCCGCGCCTGAAGGCAGCGTCCGCGATCGAGGTCACGCTGGCCGACGTCCAGCCGATCATCGAGCGACGCTGCACGTCCTGCCATTCCGCCGAGCCGACCTACGCCGCGTTTCCCGCCGCCCCGGCCGGCGTGGTGCTCGACACGCCGGCACAGATCCGCGCCGAAGCGCTGCGCATCCACCAGCAGGCCGTGGTGCTGAGAGCGATGCCGATCGGCAACCTCACGCAGATGACCGATCACGAGCGAGCGGTGATCGACGCGTGGTACCGGGGCAGCGGGCGGTGACGGCGGGGGGCCGGGACGGCATTGACAATGCGTAACAACTGGACTCACATACCGGCATTATCGGCGCCGTTCCAGGGCCCCGGAGCCGGATAACCCGATGACCGACGCACACTACCCCCGAGATCTCCGCGGCCACGGCCAAACGCCGCCCGATGCCAGGTGGCCCGGTAACGCACGCGTCGCCGTCCAGTTCGTCATCAACTACGAGGAAGGCGCCGAGAGCTGCGTACTCCACGGCGACGCCGCGTCGGAAATGTTCCTCTCCGAGATCATCGGCGCGCAACCCTACGGCGGCTGCCGCCACATGAACATGGAGTCCCTGTACGAGTACGGCACCCGTGCCGGCTACTGGCGGTTGTACCGGCTCTTCCGCGAGCACGACCTGCCGGTAACCGTCTTCGCGGTGGCCATGGCCCTGGAGCGCAATCCCGCGGTCATTGCTTCAATGCAGGAGGCCGGATGGGAGATCGCGAGCCACGGGTATCGATGGATCGACTACCAGTTCGTGGACGAGACGACGGAGCGTGAGCACCTGGAACGTGCGATCGACATCCACGAACGCCTCACGGGTGCGCCGCCGGAAGGCTGGTACCTGGGCCGCTGCAGTCCCAACACGCACCGCCTGGTCGCGGAATACGGCCGCTTCGCCTACAACGCCGATAGCTATTCGGACGACCTGCCGTACTGGGACTACTCGCACGGCCGGCCGCAGCTCATGGTGCCCTACACGCTGGACGTGAACGACATGCGCTTTGCCACCGCGCAAGGCTTCAACACGGGCCGCCAGTTCTACCAATACCTCAAAGACACCTTCGACGAGCTCTACCGCGAGGGCGCCGACACGCCGAAGATGATGTCCGTCGGCCTCCACTGCCGCCTGGCCGGCCGCCCCGGCCGTACCGCGGCCCTGCGCCGCTTCCTGGAACACGTCGCCACCCACGACAACGTCTGGGTCGCCCGCCGCATCGACATCGCCCGCCACTGGCAGAAAACCCACCCGCCGACCGCAGGAGCCCGCAGCGCGGGCGATGCCACGCAACCCAATGACTGAGAAAGCGGCTTTCCTGGCCCGCTACGGCGGAATATACGAACACTCCCCCTGGGTAGCCGAAGAAGCCTGGCCTGACGCAAGAGACGTAACCAACGCCGCCCACCTGTCCAGGATCATGTCCGCCGTCGTCGACGCCGCAACCGACGAAGCAAAGCTCACCCTCATCCGCGCCCACCCCGACCTCGCCGGCCGCGCCGCCATTGCCGGCGAGCTCACCGCCGCCTCCAGCGCCGAACAAGCGAGCGCCGGCATCGACCAATGCTCCGAAGCGGAATACGCCCGCTTCCACGAGCTGAACGAGCGGTACAAGGGTAAATTCGGCTTCCCCTTCGTCATGGCGGTACGCGGCAAGCAGCGCAGCGATATCCTCGCTGCCTTCGAGCAACGCCTCGGCAACGACAGGGACGAGGAGATGGCCACGGCCATCCGCGAGATCCACAAGATCGCGCGCCTGAGGCTGGAAGCCATGGAGCCGTTGGATGACGATTGACGAAGAGAAGCCGTTCGAGCAGTGGGTGCAGCTCGAGCAGCCGCGCCTCGGCACGCGCGTCGTGGCGGCGAACGACGAGTTCTTCGCGGCGAAGGAACGCCTGATCGAGCCGCACGATCCCGTGTTCATCCCGGGCAAATTCGACGACCACGGCAAGTGGATGGACGGCTGGGAGACGCGGCGCCGACGCACCCCCGGCTACGACTGGTGCGTGCTGAAGCTGGGGTTGCCCGGCGTGGTCCACGGGCTCGACATCGACACGCGCCACTTCACCGGTAACTATCCGCCGCAGGCATCCGTCGACGCCGCCGCCAGCGACGCGCAGATTCCGGAGGAGGGCGACTGGCACGAGCTGCATCCTCGCGTGGAGCTGGGCCCGGACGCCCATCACTACCTCCCGGTGCGCCACGCGGCCGCCGTCACGCACCTGCGGCTCAACATCTTCCCGGACGGCGGCGTCGCGCGCCTGCGTGTCTACGGCGAGATTCGCCCGGACTGGCGCCGTTTCGATCGCGATGAGGCGATCGACCTTTTCGCGCTGGAGCACGGCGGCCGCGCGCTGCGCGCGAGCGACGAGCACTTCGGCACGATGCACAACCTGAACCTCCCCGGCCGCGGCGTCAACATGGGCGACGGCTGGGAAACGGCGCGCCGCCGCGGCCCTGGCCACGACTGGTGTGTGCTCCAGCTTGGCGCGCCAGGCATCATCGAGCAGGTGGAAATCGACACCGCGCACTTCAAGGGCAACTACCCGGACCGCGCCTCGCTGCAGGCGGCGCTGGTGAAGGAGGATGCGCAGGACGTCGACCGCATCGTGCGCGAGAGCAACCGCTGGCCGGTGCTGCTGCGGGAATCGAAGCTCCGGGCGGATGCGCAGCACGTGTTCCGCGAGTTGGAGAGCCTGGGCGCCGTGTCGCACCTTCGCCTGTCGATCTACCCGGACGGCGGCGTAAGCCGCGTCCGGATCCTCGGCAAGCGCACGGAGCCGGAAGATGACCTGTAGGAGCGCGCACTGCGCGCGATGCCACGGACGCGAAAGCTCGACCGTCGATAGCGTCTTCTCCCTGGTGTGGCTTCGCGCGCAATGCGCGCTCCTGCAGACAATGGAGGCAAGTCTATGCACGAGCTGAAGCCCCTGCCGCTGACGCCGGAACGCTTCGCGCCGTTCGGCGACGTCATCGCGGCGACCAGGTCGACGGAGCGGTCGATGAACGCGGCCCGTTTCGAGCGCTTCGACGACCTCGCGCGAATCGATATCTCCGACGGTCGCCTGAACGTAAGCGTGGCGCGCTGCCGCACGCCGACGGCATTGCCGTATCGCTTCGATATGATCGAGCGCCATCCGCGCGGCAGCCAGGCCTTCATCCCGTTGGCACCATTCCCGTTCGTCGTCGTGGTGGCCGAGCCTGGTGAAGAGGTGGAGGCGTCCGATCTACACGCTTTCGTGACCAACGGCCGGCAGGGCATCAATTATTTGAGAGGCACCTGGCATATGCCCCTGATCGCGCTCGAGGCCGGCCAGGAGTTCCTGGTGATCGACCGCCTCGGCAGCGGTGACAACTGCGAAGAAAGTGTGTTCGGCGAAGCCGTCACCCTGCTGGCGCCCTGGGATGGCTGAAGTCACCGCCCACCGTGCCTCGATCCTGCACTGCCTGCGCGACCCGTCCGAGGACCGCGACCCGATCGCGGCCGGCAGCGTTGAGTACTTCGAGGACGGCCTGCTGGTCGTCGCCGACGGCTACGTGGACGAGGTCGGCCCGGCAGAGGACCTGCTCAAGCGCCTGTCGTCGAACGTGCAGGTGGTCGACCACGGCGACAAGCTCATCATCCCCGGCCTGATCGACTGCCACGTCCATTACCCGCAGATCGACATCATCGCCTCCTACGGCGAGCGCCTGCTCGACTGGCTGGAGAAATACGCCTACCCCGCGGAGCGTGCCTTTGCCGATCCCGAGCACGCGAAGGAGGTGGCGGAGTTTTTCGTACAGGAGCTGCTGCGCAACGGCACGACCACGGCCTGCGTGTTCGCGACGGTGCATCCGCACTCGGTTGATGCGATCTTCGAGGCGGCTTCGAAGTACGGCATGCGCCTCATCGCGGGCAAGGTGCTGATGGATCGGAACTGCCCGGAGGATCTGTGTGATACGCCGGAGACGGGGTACGAGCAGTCGCGCGCGCTGATCGAGAAATGGCACGGTCGGGATCGGCTGCTGTACGCCGTGACGCCGCGGTTTGCGATCACCTCAGGCGAAGAGCAGTTGCGGGAGGCCGGGCGATTGTTACAGGAATTTCCGGATGTTTACCTGCACACGCATCTCGCCGAAAATGAGGAAGAGGTAAAACGGGTGGCCGAGCTGTTCCCCTGGAGCCGGAGCTACCTGCACGTGTACGAGCATTTCAAGCTGGTGCGGGAGCGTTCGGTGTTTGCGCACTGCATCCATCTAGGGGACGAGGATCGGGAGTTGATGGGCAGGAAGGGAGCGGCGATCGCGTTTTGCCCGTCATCGAATCTTTTCCTGGGGAGCGGCCTGTTCGATCGGGCGGCGTCGCGACGAGCGGGCGTACGGCACGGCGCCGGTACCGATGTGGGTGGCGGAACGAGCTTGAGCCTGCTGCGTACCCTGGGTGATGCGTACAAAGCGTTGCAGCTGCAGGGGCAGTCGCTTTCGCCGTTCGCGAGTCTCTACCTTGCGACGCTCGGGGCCGCCCGTTCGCTGTACCTGGACGACAAGCTGGGCAGTTTTACGAAGGGTAGCGAGGCGGATTTCGCAGTGCTGGATCCGGCCAGCGCGCCCCCCGGCAGGCGATCGGCGGCCGCGAAGCATATCGCGGCGAGGGTTTTCAGGCTGCTGATGCTGGGTGACGACCGAGCCGTAACCGGCACATGGGTGATGGGCCAGCGTCCGGGAGCGGGGCAGCCCGGCGCGGGCGGGAGATACAGACTATGAACGCCGAGTTTATCCTACGCGCACTGCTCATCGGCATCGGTGCCACGGTCGTGCTCGACCTCTTGTCAGCATTGCTTAAACGCCTGTTCGGGGGGCCTGCCCCGGATTGGGACATGGTGGGCCGCTGGTTCGGTCACCTTCCGCGGGGGAAATTCGTGCACGACGACATCGAGGCGGCCGCGCCGATCCGCGGAGAAACGCTCATCGGCTGGACCGCCCATTACGCCATCGGCATCTTCTATGCCGTCCTGCTGCTGGCGATCTGGGGCCTCGACTGGGCGCGGCAGCCGACGCTGCTTCCGGCGCTGGTTCTCGCGCTCGCCACGCTCGTGGCGCCGCTCTTCATCCTTCAGCCCGGCATGGGCGCCGGCATTGCTGCTTCACGAACGCCCAATCCCACGCAAGCTCGCCTGCGGAGCGTGCTGAACCACACGGTTTTCGGCATTGGCCTTTACGCGTCGGCCGTTTTGGCCGGAATGCTGCTTCGTACTGCTGCTGCATAGCTATGGTGGAGTGATCGGGGTGGGAGGGTCGGCCCTCACCGCGAGCCGAGAAATTCCCCGATCAGCCCCGCCGTCAGCTCCGGATAGCGAGTCTCCGACTGCATCATCACCGCTTCCCCCAGGTAGTCGCCGTGCCCGCCGGGCAGGATCAGCAGGCGCGCATCCGGGATCAGCCGGGACAGCTCGAGGGCATGCTCCGGCTTCACCACGTCCCGATCGCCGAGCACGATCAGTGTCGGCGCACGAACGGATCGCACCAGCTCGTCCGGCACGTCCTCGAAGCTCCTCATCCTCGCGGCGTCCTTGTCGTGCATCCTCTCGAGCTGCTCCTCGTCCGGGTTTACGCGAAGGAAGGCGTCCTTGAGCGGCTGCGGCATGTTCGAGAACTCGGCCTGCTCCATGAACTCCCAGAGCTCCGGGCGGGCGCCGTCCCGCCGCGTCATCGCGGAAGCGAAGACCAGCTTTCGCACCTGCGCCGGGTGCCGTATGGCGAGCTGCAGCGCGACGCTGGCGCCGTTGCTGAATCCGAACACGTCCGCCTGCCCGACCTGCAGGTACTCGAGCAGCGCTGCCACGTCGTCCGCGGAACCCTCGAAGGTGTACGGCCCCTCGCGATCCGTGCTGCGGCCGTGCCCCCGTTCCTCGACGGCGATGACGGTGCGGGTGCGGGCGAAGAGGGGGAGCACCTTGCCGAAGGTAACGTCTATCGTCGATCCGCCACCGTGCAGCAGGACGAGCGGATTGCCGTCCCCGGTTCCGTGCACTTCGTAGTACATCCTGATGCCGTTCACCGGCGCGTGGCCGGTCTTGATCGGCTTCGAGTCGAGGTCTGGCACTTTCCCTCCGTGTTCCCCGGCTGCCGTCGCGGCTTCGATGACGGCAAACAGAAATGCAATTGCGATCAGGATGCCCGCGAATGCCCGCATCCGGCGGCGGGTGCTGCGGGATGGCGAAATTCTCATGGTGAGGCTTTCCTCAACCGCTTCTTCCGCCGGTACCTTTTGCTTCGATGTACCGCGCGAAATTGTCGAGTATGGCCTGCCAGCCGGCGCGCTGGAGCTCCGGGCTGTTTTCGGTCTCCGCTTCGAACGTCTCCGTCACGCGCACGCCGCCGGCTTCCTCGGCAAACTCGACCCTGACGGCCCGGCCGTCCGCCATCCTCGATTCGACGAGCTTCCGCGGCACGATGCTCGTGTACCGGCCCTCGAGGTCGAATCCCTCGCTGCCGTCCTTCGCCTCCATGCGCGACGTGTAGGTGCCGCCCTCCCGCAGGTCGACGGTGCTCCGGGTCGTGTGCCAGTCGTCCGAGGCGGCGTTCCATTGCTCGATGTCCGCCGGGGTGTTCCACGCGTCCCAGGCGGTGCCGAGATCGGACTTCACGAGTGCTTCCACGGTGATTTTCACGGGTCGTCTCCTTGTTCAATACCGGATACTTACCCCATGATCGAACGTCCGACCTCCGAATCGACAACAGAACCTGTCTCCCGACAGGATCGATGAGTCGCCTGGCCCGACGCTGCTACGTGGCTGCCTTGGCTGCGCGCTCGGCCATCTCCTCGGGCGCCACGTCCTCGACGTGCGTGGCGATGTGCCACCGGTGGCCGAACGGGTCGACGATACCGCCGGCGCGGTCGCCGTAGAACTGGTCCGCGACCGGCCGCTCGATCGTCGCGCCTGCCTTCTCGGCTTTCGCGACGACCGCGTCCACGTCATCGACGTACATCATGAGGCTGACGGCGGATGGCTCGCCGGGTTTCGGCCCGGTGAAGCCCCGGTCCGGGTACTCGTCGGCGAGCATCACGATGCCTTTGCCTATCCTGATCTCGGCGTGGGCAATCTTGCCGTCGTCGTCGTACCGCATCAGTTCGGTGGCGCCGAAGGCTTGCGTGTAAAAGTCGATGGCCCGGGCCGCGTCCTTGACGATCAGGTACGGACTGACGGACTCGTAACCCTCTGGAATCGCTTTGACCATTGCAGTCTCCTCCACGGTGTATGAGACCAGTGTAGACCAGGCAGGAGCGCCCGCGACCGCGATGGCGCCGCCGTCACGTCACCAGCGGCGCCACAGCGACACGCCGGTGAACCATCAAGGATGCAAGAAACAGAACGAGAGTACGGCTGGCGTGATGACGATTGTCAGCCTTCGTTGCGTCCGCGCTCGTACTGCGGCAGCGAGTCGCGGATCTCGTACCAGGGGGCTTTCGAGCCGGTGTAGATGTGGTATTGCGGCGCGATCGCGCTGTCGTCCTCGAGCGTTCCCATGAGCAGGGACGTGGCACCGGGTTCCAGCGCGTGCGTCGTTGCCAGCGGTGCGCCGCAGGCGCCGCAGAACCAGGCCACGTAGCGTTCCGTAATGTTGTACTTGCGCAGGTTGTCGTCGCTCGACCAGCGCAGGTTCGCGCTCGGGACTTCGCACCACGGCGCAAAGGCCGATCCGGTCAGGCGGCGGCACAGCGAGCAATGGCAGTAGCCGGCGCTGTTCGGTTCGCCTTCGAAAGCGTAGCGGACGGCTCCGCAGTGGCAGTGTCCGGTTCCCATCGCAACCTCCGTCCCTCATCGACCGGCTGGCAGATGGAGCATACACCCGGGCTCCCGCAGCGGCATTTTCCCACGAGGCGGAATCCAGCCGCACGGTTGCAAACGGTAACCGAAATGAGAATAATTCGCGTTCGTAATTAACAAGAACAGGACCCGCCCATGCAACCGCCCCATCCCGGAGGCGCCCCCGAGCGCTTTTCAGCGTGGCACGCCTTCCTCCTGCCCCTTGCCTTGTTCGTTGCACCTTCCACGCACGCGCAAGACAACGACGGCCCCGTAGCCCGCGACGACGGCCCCATAGAAGAGGTGGTCGTCACCGGCCGCGCCCGGGAGTTCTACCGGGTCGACGACACGACTTTCGCCACCAAGACGCCGACTCCGGTACTCAACGTGCCGCAATCGGTGCAGGTCCTCACCCGCCAGCTGATCGAGGACCAGGCGGCGCGGGACACCACGGACCTCTACCGCTCGATTTCCGGCATGACGTTCTTCTCGTACTCCGGCGTCACCTTCCGCGGCTTCCGCCAGGACGAAATCCGTTACGACGGCGTGCGCGGCGATCCGTTTGCCGGCTTCGCGGTCCCGCAGCTCTTTACCATCCAGCGCGTCGAGGTATTGAAGGGTGTTGCCGGCATGCTCTACGGGAGCGGCGAACCCGGCGGCATCATCAACTACGTCACCAAGAAGCCGGAGTTCGGTGAAAACCGCGGGTTGCTCGAGTTCACCGGGGGCAATCGTGATTTACGCGGGGTCGCGGGCGAAGCGACCGGTTCGCTCCCCTGGGGCGACGGCGACGAATATGCCTACCGGCTGGGCGCCCTGTACGAGAAGGAAGACTCGTTTCGCAACAACGCCGGCCGCGAAAGCACGATCCTCGACACCGGGCTGGGCTGGCGCCTGTCGGACGACACCCGGATCACCGGCCAGGTCCACTATTACGACGTCGAACTGCCCGGCAACCGGCTGCGTGGCGTACCCGTCGACGACCAGGGCAACTTCCTGACCAGCATCCACTGGAACACCAACGAGGCTTCCGATTTCCTCGCCATGGAGGCTCTCATCGGCCTGCTCAACCTCGAGCATCGCTTCACGGAGGACTTCGCCGCGAACGTGACGCTCCGGTACGTGGACAACGAGGAATCGCAGGAGTACCACGAATCGCGGGGTCCCGCAGCGCCGGGCTCGACGCTCTACCTGCGCGAGTTCCGCGACCAGGAGCGCCGCAACGAGGAGTTCAGCCTGGTGGCCGATTTCGTCCTCGAGCGCGACTTCGCCGGCACCGGGCATACGATCCTCTTCGGGGCCGAAGCCTATCGCCAGGACACGGCGTTCCAGGCCCAAACCGCCCGCCAGCTCAATACGCTGGATCCCGCGGCGAGCCTCGGCCCCGTGCCGCCGCTCGACCTCCTGAACCCGGAATACGGCAACTCGGGCATCGCCTTCTTCCGCGACGGATTCGAGCCCCTGCGGCATTCCGGAACCGAAGCCGAGCGCTACGGCGTCTATGTGCAGGACCAGGTGCGGCTCACGGAGCGCTGGCAGCTGATCGGCGGGGCACGCTTCGACTCCTTCGACGACGAGGACACGCTGTCCGGCATGAGTACCTCCGACGAGGCGCTCAGCCTGCGAGGCGGCGTCATCTTCAAACCGGTCGAGCCGGTCTCGGTCTACCTGAGCTACGGCGAGGGCTTCCTGCCGCAGGGCGTGCTCGACCCGGCAGACGGCGGCCCGTTCGATCCGCAGGAGGCCCGGCAGGTCGAGTTCGGCGTGAAATCGGAGCTGTTCGGCGGGCGCATCTTCGGCGGGCTTGCCGTTTACGAGATCGTGAAAGACGGGGTGCTGGTCGCAAATCCCGATCCCGGAGCCGGTGTCGACGGCATTCCGAACCTGCTGCAGATCGGCGAGGTCACGTCCAGGGGATTCGAGATCGACTTCGTCGGTGACTTCTCCGAGCTCTGGACCTTCCAGGCCAACTACGCCTACAACGACGCTCGCATCACCGGCGGCGGTCCCGGCAACGTCGGCTTTTCCGTCGGTGACCGCTTCGCGAATGCGCCCAGGCATGAGCTCGGCTTTTGGACGCGGCACGAGATCCCGTTCCTGAACTCCGCCATTGCGGGCGGCATCGAGTACGTCTCGGAGCGGTTCAGCATCGACGGCCAGCGCGTGCAGCCGTACACCGTCGCCGACCTGTCGTGGATCACGGTGCTGGATCCCTGGAAATTCCAGGTGAACCTGCGCAACCTGTTCGACGAGGTGTACGCCGCGTCCGGCTTCATCGAGCGTACCGGCCACTTTCCGGGCGAGCCGCGCACGCTCGTCGTGCAGGTATCGCGCAGCTTCTGATCCCGCGGGGTCACCGATGGCGGCAGTGCGCGCACGCAAAGGCAACCGCTTCTGGTTCGTTCTTCATTCCTGGCTCGGGCTGAAGCTTTCGCTGTTCATGAGTTTCGTGCTCGTGACCGGCACGCTGGCCGTTTTCTCGAGCGAGATGGACTGGGCGACGCACGCGTCGATGCGGGTCGAGCCCCGGCCGGCGCTGGAGCGGGCATCCTGGGGCGAGATGTACGCCGCGGCGCGTGCCGCCTACCCCGAATGGAGCATCTACAACCTGGCGGAGCCGATCGATCCCTGGTTCGCGGCGCAGGCCTTCGGCGGCACGCCGGAAGGGCACACGCGCCTGATAGACATCGATCCGTATACCGCCGAAGTACGCGGGGACAGGCACTGGCTCTCCTTCCATCGCTTCTTTCGTAACACGCACCGGCACCTCATGCTGCCGACGAAGTACGGAGTGCCCGTCGTCTCGGCGCTGTCGTTCGTGCTGCTCGCGTCCCTGGTCACCGGCATTCTCGTCTACAAGAAGTTCTGGCGCGGTTTCTTCCAGGCGCCTCGGCGCGGCAATGCGCGGCGGCTGAACGGCGACCTGCACCGGCTGTGCGGCGTGTGGACGCTGTGGTTCATCCCCGTCATAGCGCTGACGGGTGTTTTCTATTTCGCGGAGAGCCTCGGCTGGCGGGCGCCGCCGTTCGGGCACATCCCGTCGATCCCGGAAACGGAAGCGCCGCTCGATGCCGCGGCCATCGACGGCATGGCTGCCGAAGCGAGGCGCGTCCTGCCCGGCCTGGAAATCGCCCGCGTGCTGCCGCCGCGTAAACCCGGCGATCCGCTCGTCTTCCAGGGCTACACCGACTCTACCTGGCTCGTCCGTCCGCGGGCGAGCTACGTGGCCTTCGATCCGGCGACCCGGCAGCCGATTGCCAACCATCGGTCCGCAAACGCCGGTGTGCACCAGCGGATTTCCGAGATGGCCGACCCGCTGCACTTCGGTACTTTCGGCGGCCTGCCGACGAAGATCATCTGGTTCGTTTTCGGCGCGGCGATGTCGGCGCTGTCGATTACCGGAACCGTCATCTACGGCAAGCGCACCGTGCGCTCGCTGCAGCGGCAGGGCGCGGAGGGGCGCCTGGCGCGGCAAGGCTGGCTCGCGCATGCCCTGGAGGGAATGGGGCGGTGGAAATGGACGGGCGTTGCGGCAGTGATCATCGCGCTGGTGCTCATACCGGTAACGGCTATGCAATGAGGGCCCAGCGGGGCTGATGCTCATCCATTTCACATCGTGAAATTCCAGTCCGCCTCGCCGCTGGAACCCGCAAGGCGAATCGACGCCGCCGCGTGATCGTTGCGTTCGCCTCCAGCCGGCTATTTTCGCGCTCCCGGGGCGCCCGGAATCCGCTCCTGCCAAGGAATGTTGCGAAGAAGCAACGCCTTACGCGTCACTTTTTAATTGCGCCGGATAGCATCTTCTGATATCCAGAACGGAAAGCGGCCGTCAAGTGCCGCTATAAAACAACATAATGCAAAGGGAGATATGAAGATGAGCATTACCCAAAGGGTAGCTGCCCTGTGGCGCCTGGGCGCCACGGCGGCAGCGTTGCTGGCGCTCAGTACGTCGGCTTTGGCCGATACCGGCGGCCTGCGCGTGTCCGTCGTTGATTCGGCCGGCGAGCCCGTCGAAGGCGCGACGGTACACGCAAGCACGCCGGAGAGCCTGATCTCGCGCTCCGGGGTAACCGGCGCGGATGGCAGCGTCAGGATCGAAGCCCTGACGCCGTCCGACCGCTACCAGGTCGTCGTAAGCGGAGAAGGTTTCGAGGACATTACGTACCAGAACGTCAAAGTCGTCTCCGGGCAAACGTTCTCGCTCGGCTACGTCATTCCGGGGCCGGACGCGGATATCGAGCAGGTCGTAGTAACCGGCGAGATGGCGAGCCGGCAGCTGGTGGACACGACCTCGGCGCTGGTCTCCACCGACGTGACGCTGGACCTGACCGAATCGCTGCCCACGGGACGCAGCTACCAGTCCTACCTCCAGCTCGCGCCGACGACCAAGCCGACACTGAACGGCAATCCGTCGTCGAAGTCCGGCGTGAACTACAGCGACGTGGTCGATTCCAACGGCAACACTTTCGGAACGTCATCCGATAACGTCTACTACATCGACGGCATCAATATCACCGACAACCTGACGGGCACGTTCGGCGCCAACTTCAACTCCGAGATCATCCAGGAACAGCAGATCATCACCGGCGGCGTTCCGGCCGAGTATGCCGGCGGACAAGGCTTGATTTCCCGGGTCATCACGAAGTCCGGCAGCAACGAGTTCCACGGCTCAGTCAACTATTACACCCAGAGCGACAGCCTGGTCGCGGATAACGAGAACCTGCCCAACAGCACGTTCTCGACCTTCGATACCGCCTTCACGCTGGGCGGCCCGATCGTCAGGGACAAGCTGTGGTTTTTCGCCTCCCTGCAGAGGAAGGAAAGGGAAGAGGACGTCGTCAACCCGAACACCGGTGAGTACCTGCGTACGGCAAACACGACGCAAGACCTGGGCTTTTTGAAGCTCACCTACCAGGCAACCGAGAGCGACCAGTTCGTCGCCGAGTATTTCAACGATCCTTACGAGCGCGATGCCTCCGCCGATATCACGCGGCTGAACAATCGCGACTTCGTGCAGGAGCAGGGTGGCGACAACTACAAGATCGGCTATTCCCACTCCTGGGAAAACCTGATCGCGTCAATCGACTATTACAGTCACGAAGGTGAGCTGAGCCAGCTCGCGGCGAGCGACGAGACGAGAAATGACGTCGCGTTCCACGAGGTGGACGGGATCACGAACGCCGATACGGAGCTCGGTGGTACCGGGTCGAACACCGTCACCTTCCGCAACCGGGATGAAGTCTCCCTGACGCTGGAATACTTCCTGGACACCGACTGGGGCTACCACAACATCAAGTTCGGCTACGCCCAGTCGAAAAACGAGTACAAGACCAACTTCGTGTACACGGGAGATGGCGCGCAGTACACGTCCATCGGGAACCCGAATTCCGGTACGACGCTGGACGAGTACGTCAACTCGGCCTGGGTGGGTGCGCAGGACATTTCCGCTGACGACTACCAGCGCATCATCGCCGGCATCAACAACGACGCGAATGCCGCGGCGCTGATCGCATCGCTCGACACCGACAGCTCGGGCGACCTCAGCGAGGCGGAAATCGGCCAGCTCGTCTTCAACAGCACGGCCGGGAATCCGCATGGGGCGGTGAACGTTTACCGTGTCGTGCAGGCTTCGCAGGCGCCGCTGACGTTCGAAACCGAAGGCAGCACGTTCTTCGTCCAGGACTCCTGGGAAATTGACGAGCACTGGACCGTGAACGCGGGCATTCGTGCCGAGAAGTGGGAGCACTTCGCAACCGACGGCTCCAAGATCTTCACGTTCGACTACGAGGTCGCACCCCGCCTGAGCGTCGTCTACGACCTCTTCGGTGACGGCGGCAGCAAGGTGTGGGCGTTCGGGGGTCGTTACTTCGATCCGATTCGTACGAACATGACTTCGTTCGCAGGCACGTTGACGGGTTCGGTGCGTAACGAGCAGATCTTCGTCGGCGACCAATGGGTAACCTACCGCATCCGCGGCGGCTCCCAGCAGCAGGACGCATTCTTTGCACCATCGACGAAGACGCCGTACACGGATGAGCTGATGATCGGCTACGAACAGGCGTTGACGAGCGATATGAGCGTCGGTATCACGCTGACGGATCGCAAGACCCGGGATATTCTCGAGGACTACGACCTCGGCCTCTACACGAACCCGGCCACTGCCGGCGACTTTACGCTGCCGCTGTCGTACTTCGGTTACGATTCGATCCCGGCGTCCAACTACGTCATTGGCACGCTTGCCGGCGGCAAGCGCGATTACAAGGGCGCAGAGGTGACGTTCCGCAAGCGTCGCACGGCCGACGATGCCTGGCAGCTGCTGGCTTCGTACGCGTACAACGACGCCGAAGGAAACTCCAATTCCGACAGCGACGCCGATTTCCAGGGCGACCTGGTTATCCTGGATCCGCGTGCTCCCAACATGTACGGGCCGCAGCCGGGCAACGTGAAGCACATCATAAAGCTGGCCGGGTCGTATGCCTGGGACAACGGGTTCGAGGTGGGCGCCGTGTATGCCTGGAACTCCGGCACGATATACAGCCGGACGTTCCTGATACTCAGCCGGCACCTGCCGGTCTTCGGGGAGGCCTATGAGCATGGCGGCATCGAGGACACCTGGGTCCAGGACGGTGCCGTCGGTGCGTTCGAGACCGACTCCTACGGTACGCTGGATCTTCGTGCGAAGTACACGATGGACCTGTGGGACGACCGCTACCAGGCCGAGTTCTTCCTGGACATTTTCAATGCCCTGGATGACCAGGCCCCGATTCGCCACCAGGACCTGGCGAGCGGCGACGGCGTCTATAACTTTGGTCTCGCCAATAACTGGGTGGAGCCGCGGCGGCTCTACCTCGGCGCGCGCCTGTCGTTCTAGGCCGGAGGAAGACGCGGGAGAATTTCTCCCGGGCAACAACGAACCCCGGCTTCGCGCCGGGGTTCTTTTTTTGGTGCGCCCGGATCCGGTAGCCGCGAGAGCCGCGCACGGGGCGCGCGGCTACGATTCAGCCCGGCTCGTGCTCCTCGCCGCTTTGCGCAGCTCACCGAACAGCCGGACCAGGTCCGGAAGCTGGTGATTGGCGTTCAGGCCGCTGGGGTTCGGCAGGAGCCAGACCCCGGTCGAGCCCAGCCGCTCCGGCTGTTCGCCGATGTGCGCGCCGCGGCGGCCGAACGCCGTACGGTACGCACCGATGCCGAGCACGGCCAGCCACCGCGGTGCGTAGCGCCGCACTTTGCGCTCCAGCGCGCGTCGGCCGGTGGCGAGCTCCTCGTCGGAGAGCTCGGCGGCGGTCGCGGTCGCCCGGGTGACGAGGTTGGTGATGCCGCATCCGGCGTCGACCAGCAGGTGCTCTTCCGACGGGTCGAGCAGGCGCCCGGTGAAACCGGCGCCGTGCAGCGCCGGCCAGAACCGGTTCCCGGGCCGGGCAAAGTGAAAACCGGTCGCGCCCGAGTACAGCCCCGGGTTGATGCCGCAGAACAGCACGTCGAGGCCCGGAGCGATCACGTCGGGAACGGTTTTCCCGGCGGCGGCCTGTACCTCGTTCCTTGTCGGTCGACGCATCCGGCCATCATAGCAACAGTGACGGCGGTGAAGGCCGGCCGGCATGGCCGGGCCGCGTCGGGGCGGAAAATTGATGGACGCCCCCGGATTGCGTTACGGTACGCCCCTTTCGCCATTTCAGGCCCGGGCCTCGTTCCCGGGAGTGGTCGCGCGGCAGCCCTCGCCTGGGAACAGGGACCGCGGCGCCTGGTGCTTTGGGAGCTTTGTCGTGTCGGTTGCGCGTCCGCGCACAGCGTTTTGTGCGCCCGTTTTCCTGTTGCTGGCTGCCTGCGCGTCGTCGCCGGCCGACAGTTCGAAAAAGGCGGACGGGCACGTCACCGCGGCGAACGCCGAATCCGGGCAGGCCGCGGCGCCCGGCAAGGATGCCCCTGAACGCATCCAGCTCGACCTGAGCGGCCGGACGCCGCTGCTCATGAGCCGTGGAGACCGCGGCGCGCTCCTGGCGAGCAACCTGAAGCTCAGCGTCGACGACGACCTGCTGCAGTACCGGGCGACCTACGAGCTGGAGCCGGGCGACATTCTCTCAGTCGGTACCCCGGACTACGCGCCCGCCAGCGCGCCGACGAGGTTTGCCGGGCAGCGTCTCGGCCAGGGTGTGCGGCTGCAGCTGCCGGAAGTGGCGGGTGCGCCGCTTTCGCTCGATCTCACGACAGAGATTCGCAACAGCTGGATGATCGCCGGCGATACCGCGTCGCAGCGCGAGCACGCGAGTCTCCGCTGGTCTCCCGGCCGGGCTACCGTGAACGTGCAGTGGGCAGGTGCGGCAAAGGCATTCGACTCGTCCGTCGCGCTCCTGTGCGATGTCGAAAGCACGGTTCGCCTGCCGACGCACCAAAGCGCGAGTCGTTCGCAGGCCGTGCAGGTGTTCGGGCGGGCTTGCGTCGTTGCCGCCGACGATACGCCTTACGCTGGCGCCGAAGCGCAAACCTGGGGGCTCGGCTATGTCTGGAGCCGCGCGCAGCAGGAAAGCGAAGCCGTCCTGTCGGTCATCGAGCCGGCATGGGTGCGCAGCGCCGGGATCCGGGACGTGGAGCCGAGCTACCAGCTCGGCCTCAGTCACCGGCGCGACTTCGGCTGGTTGAGTGCCAAGGCGCTCGTATCGGTCCGTCAGTCGTCGCTGCTGGAGAACATGGCATCTGCCGACGGTACCGCCGGCCAGATCGACACCACGAGCACCGACTGGGCGGCGAACGCGTCCTTGACATGGAAGCTGCCCGACGCGTCCGTCTCCGCCAATTGGGAGCAGGGTGTCGACCGCTTGTGGTTCACGCCCGAAACCAGCCAGGCAAGCGACCGTTTCGGGCTGGCGTTGAACCTGTCGCGCTGGATGGAATCCTTCGCGCCCGACGCCTCGCCGCAGTTCGCGATGAAATGGAACTGGTCGCGGGTGCGCCTGCCGGGGGACGAGGTGATTCGCGATAACGCGCTCAGGCTGGATGTGGCGCTGTTGTTTTGAGGTGCGGGCGTTGCGTTGGTACGCCCACGCTCGTGGATTTGTCACCGGCGTAGTGCGACGTTGTCGCCGTGGCATCGCGCGCGGTGCGCGCTCCTACAGGGGGTTGTGCTTTTGCAGGAGGGTGGCCAGGCGGTCGACTACCGGGGCCAGCGCCGGCTTGTGCTGCCGCAGCTCCTCTACCGTCAGGCCTTGCAGCTCGTAGGGCAGGATCAGCCAGTCGGCGGTTTCATGGATGTAGTAGTCCGGCACGCGGACCGTGCGCTCGGTCGGGCGGTACCACACGGTTGCGATGCGGATGTCGTGCGGCAGGTTGCGGCGCGTCTTCTTTGCCAGCCTGCCGATGACCGCGCTGGCGCTCGAGCCGGTGCTGTAGACGTCGTCCACGATCAGGAGCGAATGTTCTTCGCAGACCTTGTCGATGAGGTAATCGAGGCCGTGCACGCGGATGGAGTCCGCCTTGTCGACCATCTCCCGGTAGCCCGGCTGGCCGGTATAGGACGTCCGCACCGCGATATGGTCCGTTTCGATCCCGAGGTTCTCGAGGCCTTCCTGCACGGCGATGCCGACCGCGCTGCCGCCGCGCCACAGGCCGACCAGGAAATCCGGCCGGAATCCCGAGTCGCGGACGGCCACGGCGAGCCGGAACGAGTCGAGCAGCAAATCGTCCGCCGCGACGAAAGTCCTGTTCATTTCCCCCCTTCGGGACCGCGGGATGTGCGGTAGTATGTGCGCCCATTATAACGAAGCCTGCCACGGCGCGACGCATCCGCGACATGGACAAACGAATACTGACTGCGAGGGAACTGCTGGAAGATTCTTTCCGGCTCGGCGTGCGTATCCTCGAGAGCGGATTCGAGCCGACCCTCATCATCGCGATCTGGCGCGGCGGCACGCCGGTCGGTATGGCCGTGCAGGAGATCCTGTCCTATTGCGGCGTCGATTCCGATCACATCGCGATCCGTACCTCGTCCTACACCGGCATCGAGCAGCGCGGCACGGTTGCCGTGCACGGGCTCAACTACATCATCGACAAGGTATGCTTCGACGACCGGCTATTGATCGTCGACGACGTTTTCGACACCGGTAACACGATTGCGGCCGTCGTCCGGGAGCTGAAGCGACGTGCGCGGGGCAACACGCCCGTGGACATCCGCATCGCCGTGCCCTGGTACAAGCCCTCGCGTAACGAGACCGACCTCGTGCCGGACTACTACATCCGGGAAACCGCGGAATGGCTCGTGTTTCCGCACGAGCTCGATTCCCTCACCGACGAAGAGCTGGAAACGCATCGCCCGGCGCTGCACGCGATCGTGCACGGCAAACAATCACCGTAGGAGCGCGCATTGCGCGCGATGCCCATATTGCTGACACGGGCATCG
>CAYRKH010000024.1:0-39639 GCA_964424805.1 uncultured Woeseiaceae bacterium | reverse complement strand
GCCGCCCGCGAAAACGCAGCCCCCGCCGCCCGCGAAAACGCAGCCCCCGCGAAACTACCTCAACGCGAAACCTCGTCAAACGAAGCAAGAAACTCGAGCCCCCTCCGCAGCTGCACCCGATCGAGACTCCCCGCCGGAATGCGCTGCAGGTCCGCCGCCACCCACCGCACTTCATGAGCCTCGCAAAACGCCCAGACCAGCCGCCCGATACGCCACACGCTGGTACGCTTCCCGCAATGCGGACACCCCTGCATGTCCCGCTGGTGCAGCGGAAAAGGAACGACGTTGTTGCCGGTTGCAGACATTGCCATCTCGCCTCGTTCAGACCCGAGCATGATGGATCCCGCAACCCGGCGGCTGCGTGACCGGCCTCTCAGCGGCGGCATCGTCCCCGGTCCGGCTCCCGTTTTTGAGACACCGGTTCCGCCCGGCACCGGATCGGGTGGAATCCAGGGGCCGTAAACGGCGCCCCCGGCGGCGGCGCCGGTTCGGCTGTTGCAGGCCGCTGGTTTACACTGGGCGCCTGCGCCGCTGACCCTCCGCCATGACGCAATACTTCGATTCCCCGGATGACCTCGCCGACGCCGTCGTCGCCGCCATCGGAAACGAGATCGTTCTGGGGCTGCCGGTCGGTGTCGGCAAAGCCGTTCATTTCGCCAATGCGCTGTATGAGCGCGCCGCGCGCGACGCGTCTATCAAGCTGACGATCTTCACCGCGCTGACCCTGGAGCCGCCGGAGCCCTCCGGCGATCTCGAACGGCGTTTCCTCGCGCCGCTGGCGGAGCGGCTGTGGGGAGAGTGGCCGCGGCTCCACTACGCGGAAGCGGTGCGGCGTCAATCGCTGCCGCCGAATATCCGGGTGCGGGAGTTTTATTTCCGCCCGGGCGAGTACCTCCGCAACGCCGCGGCCCAGCGTTCCTACACCAGCCTCAACTACACGCAGGTCGCCGGCGAGCTGCTGAACCTCGGCGTCAACGTCATCGGGCAGCTGGTCGCGCCCGAAGCCGGCGGTGCCGGGCGCTACAGCCTCGGCTCGAATCCGGAAGTTACGCTCGATCTCCTGCCGGCGCTCGAGGCGCGGCGTGCGGCCGGCATGCCGGTGGCGTTCGTCGGCGAAGTCAACGGCCGCATGCCCTACCTCTTCGGTGACGCCGAGCTCGACGCCGCGCGCTTCGATTTCCTGCTCGCGTCGAACGACTGCGACTACCCGCTGTTCGCGCTGCCGCGGCGCGCCGTCACCGACGGCGAATTCGCGACCGCCATGCACGTCGCCAGCCTCGTGCCCGACGGCGGCACGCTGCAGCTCGGCATCGGCTCGCTGAGCGATGCGCTGGCGCACTGCCTGATACTGAGGCACCGGCAACCCGACGTGTTCCGCGACGTGCTGCAGCGGCTGCCCGGCGGTCCGGGCTCCGGCCGCCGGCCCGACCTGCCGCTCGAAAGCGGGCCGTTCCGGGAAGGACTGTACGCCTCGACCGAGCTTCTGAGTGATGCCATCTTCGCGTTGTTCGAGGCCGGCCTCATCAGCCGCGGCGCCGACGGACCGCAAGGTCCACTGCTGCACGCCGGCTTTTTCCTCGGCTCGGGGAGCTTCTACGAGGCCCTGGCGTCGCTTCCGCCCGAGCGGCGGCAGCGAATCGCGATGTCGAGCATTTCCTTCGTCAACAGCCTCTATGGCGATGAAACGACGAAGCGGCGGCAGCGCCGCAACGGGCGGTTCGTCAACGAGACGATGATGGTGACGCTGCTCGGCGCGGCGGTTTCAGACGGGCTCGAGGACGGTCGCATCGTCAGCGGCGTCGGCGGCCAGTTCGATTTCGTGCGCATGGCACATGCGCTGGACGATGCGCAGTCGATCCTGATGTTCGGCAGCCGGCGCCTGCATAACGGCGTAGCGATCTCGAACATCGTCTGGAACTATGGCCACGTCACCGTGCCGCGTCATTACCGCGACGTCTTTGCGTGCGAGTACGGGCTCGCCGCCACGCGCGGCCGGCCGGACGAGACGGTGATCGCGTCGTTGCTGAACGTCGCGGACGCCGAGTTCCAGGCCGGCCTGCTCGCGCGCGCGAAGCAGGCCGGCAAAATTGCCGCGGATTTCGCTCTCCCCGGCAGTGCGGCCGGCAATACGCCGACCGCCTTGCGCCGCGTGTTCCGCGAATACCCGGAGCATTTCCCGCCCTACCCGCTCGGTTCGGCCCTGACGCCGGAAGAGCGCGAGCTCGCGGCGGCACTGGGCTGGCTGAAGGACCACACGGCACGAACGTGGCCGAAGCTGCGCACGGCGGCAGCCGCGCTGGCCGACCGGCCGGGGCCGGAATCGGCGGCGGCCCTCGCGAGACTGGGCCTGGACCGTCCCGAATCGCTGCGCGAGCGGTGGCTGGCGCGCCTCGTCGGTCATGCGCTCCGCAGGAGCAAGCAGTGAGGCGATACCGCGCCGGCACGCTGTAAATCTTGCAACGTTCCGGGCAGCTGCACCGGACGACCGGGCCGTCCCCGGGCTGGTACGGATATTGCTTCGCATGAGGGCGTCCCCGACGCGAGCAAACCAGGAGAAGCCACCATGCCCACATGCGAAACCTGCGGCAACGATTACGACAAGGCCTTCATCGTGCAGATGCAGGATGAGAGTCACACCTTCGATTCCTTCGAATGCGCCATCCAGGCGCTGGCGCCGGAATGCGACCATTGCGGCACCCGCATCATCGGCCACGGCATCGAGTCCGATACCCAGATGTTCTGCTGCGCGAGCTGCGCGGAGCGCGGCGGCGTTCCGGAAGCCGTCGACCGCGTATCCTGACAGGCGCCGCTGCCGAGCCCTCATTGCGTTCGACCTGTAATTCCTTCAGGCTACGGGCCACGTGACGCACCGGAGGTGGCAGGCGGAATGGATACGAACAAGACCGCGGAATTCGTAAGCAGCGCCTGGGATGAGTCCATCGTCCCGAAGCTCAGCGAATACATCGGCATTCCCAACAAGTCGCCCGCGTTCGACCCGGACTGGGCACGGCACGGGCACATGGAACGCGCCGTGGCGCTGCTCGCGGACTGGTGCCGGGAGCAGCCGGTTGCAGGCATGTCGGTCGAGGTCGTGCGCCTCGAGAACCGGACGCCGCTCCTGTTCATCGAGATTCCGGGTGCTTCCGACGACGTCGTGCTGCTCTACGGGCACTACGACAAGCAGCCGGAGTTCAGCGGCTGGGCCGATGGCCTGGAGCCCTGGAAACCGGTGATTCGGGACGGCAAATTGTACGGGCGCGGCGGCGCCGACGACGGCTACGCCGTGTTCGGCTCACTCACGGCGATCCGCGCCCTGCAGGAGCAGGGGATTTCGCACGCGCGCTGCGTGGTCCTCATCGAAGGCTGCGAGGAGTCCGGCAGCTTCGACCTGCCGCACTACATCGAAGCGCTCGAAGAGCGTATCGGCTCGCCGAGCCTCGTGGTCTGCCTCGACGCGGAATGCGGCAACTACGACCAGCTCTGGTGCACGACGTCGCTGCGGGGCAACCTCGTCGGTGCGCTCAGCGTCGAGATCCTGACCGAAGGCGTACATTCCGGCAGCGCGAGCGGCGTGGTGCCGTCGAGCTTCCGGGTGCTGCGCCGCCTGTTGAGCCGCGTCGAGGACGAGGCGACCGGCGAGGTCCTGGTCGACGCCCTGCAGGGCGACGTGCCGGAGCAGCGCCTGGAGCAGGCGCGGCTGGCCGCCGGCGTCCTTGGCGATTCCGTCTGGCGGCGCTTCCCCTGGGTGGACAAAGACGCCTCGCCAGATTCGGAACCGCTGGAACTGCTACTCGCCAATACCTGGCGGCCGACCCTGAGCGTCACGGGCGCCGACGGGCTGCCCGCGCTCGTCAACGCGGGTAACGTGCTGCTCCCCGGCACCACGCTCAAGCTGTCGTTCCGGCTGCCGCCAACTGCCGAGCCGCAGGCCGCGGCCGACGCCGTCAAACGGGTCCTGGAAGCCGATCCGCCGCCGTTCGCGCGCGTGCGTTTCAAGGTCGATTCCACCATGGGCGGCTGGAACGCCCCGGCGGTCGCCGAATGGCTGGAGGCGTCGATGCAGCGCGCGTCCGACGCATTTTTCGGCAAGCCGTCCATGTACATGGGCACCGGCGGCAGCATTCCGTTCATGGGCATGCTGGGCCAAAAATTCCCGGAGGCACAGTTCCTGGTCACCGGGCTCCTCGGCCCGAATTCCAACGCGCACGGCCCGAACGAATTCCTGCACATCGCGACCGGCAAGCGGCTCACCTCCTGCGTCGCGCAGGTGCTCGAGGATCACCACGCGCGCAGGTGAGCAATCATGCAGCGCGCGCTGATTGTCATCGGCCTCGCAGTGCTCGTCATCGGCCTGCTGTGGCCGTGGCTCAGCCAGCTGCCGCTCGGCCGCCTGCCCGGCGACATCGTGATCGACAAACCGAACCTCCGGATCTACGTGCCGATCACCACGATGATCCTGGTGAGCGCGCTGATCAGCCTGCTGCTGTGGATCTTTCGCCAGTGAGCGCACGCGCGAAGGCACGCTGACCCGGCGCCAGGCGGCAGCGCATCCAGCCGCGGACCGAATTGACCAGGAAGATCTCATCGGCGTCGGCCAGGTCTTCCAGCCGAACCGTGCCTTCGTGGACCCGGCCCTCGGCCAGCAGCCTGGCACGGAGGGTTCCCGGCAGCAGTCCGCAGCTTACCGGCGGCGTCACGAGCCTTCCGCGCAGGCGAACGATCACGTTGGCGACGGTCGACTCCGTGATCTCGCGATCGCGGTTCCACAGCAGCACGTCGTCGCCGCCGCCGGCGTCGCGACGGGCGCGCTCGAACACGCTTCGCCCGGTCGTCTTGTGGTACAGGAAAGGGTCGTTCGCGTCGACGGGTTCCCGGGCCAGAACGAGCTCGAGGACAGCCCCGGGAGCGGCTTCCGCCAAGAGCGTGTGGGAAAGCGTCACGGCACCGTCGCGGCCCAGCAGCAGCCGCACCTTGCAACCCCGGGCGGGAAGCTCCCGGGCAAACCGGTCCAGCTCGCCGGCCGCGGCGGCCGAATCGAAAGGGAAATCGAAATACGCGGCCGAATCGGCCATGCGGCGGAGATGCTCCTCCTTCAGGAACCAGCCCTCCGCCGGCGTCCACAGGAGGCTTTCCAGCAGCTGGAAGTCGCGGCGGCGGGTGCCGCCGGCCAGCACCCGTGCCTTGTCGAGGCACTCCGCGTACTCGGCATCGGCGTCGGAGTCCCACACGATTCCCCCGCCCGTGCCGTAGGTACCCTGCCCGCTGCGCCGGTCGATCCAGGCCGTCCGGATCGCCACGCTGAAGCGGGCCCGGCGTGCCGGCGCCATGAAGCCGATGGCACCGGTATAGATCTCCCGCGGTGCCTCCTCGAGCGCCGCAATCAGCTTCATGCTCGCGACTTTCGGTGCGCCGGTAACCGATGCGCAGGGAAACAGCGCCGCGAATACCTCCGAGACAGAAGCTTTCGTGGCCGCGGACACGGTCGAAGTCATTTGCCACACGGTCGGGTATTTTTCGATCTCGAACATCGCGGGCGTTTCGACCGTGCCGGGCAGGGCCACGCGCCCCATGTCGTTGCGCAGCATGTCGGCGATCATCACGTTCTCGGCACGATTCTTCTCGGACGTCTGCAGGGCATCGCGCAGCGCGCTGTCCGCCTCCAGGGTCAGGCCGCGCGCCGACGTGCCTTTCATGGGCCTGCAGGTCAGCCGATCGGCATCCAGCTCGAAGAAGAGCTCGGGCGATGCCGATACGATGACGTGGTCGCCGCAATCCAGGTAAGCGGCGTACGGCGCATCGGCGGCGATCCCGGCGAACAAGCTCCACGGATCCCGGATGCCGGAGGCCCGCTGTCGCAGGGTGAAGTTCACCTGGTAGGTATTGCCGAGGGCGATCTGCTCCCGGATCGCGGCAATCGCACGGCCGTATTCGCGGCGTCCGACGGGCATGTGCCAGTCGCGGTGAGCCGCCGCCGTGTCAGCGTCCGGCAGTCGTTCCACCGCGGCAGGCGGCGCGAACACGCCGAAGCAGGCCGGCGGAAGCACGCCGGGCGGTCGCGTCGTCAGCGCCTCGTCGAAAGCCGGTGAAGCCTCGTACGTCACGAAGCCGGCCGCGTAGAGGCCGCCCCCGGTCACCCGGCGCTCGGCTTCGGCAATGACCCCGGGCACCTCGGCGACGCTCCGGGCCACAAGGACCTCCACGGGATCCGTAAAGCGGAGCCACTGTTCCGCAGCCGCGTCGCGGAGCACGATCTGTCGAAGCATGGGGGATTGTCTGCCTTGGTCGAGCGGTCAATATGGCACAAATGCCTGCCGGATGCTGCAGGAGCGCGCATCGTGCGCGATACCGCGGTAGCGGCCGCCGCATCGCGCGCTGCGCGCTCCCACAGGGCGTTACGACGTCAAGTCCGTAGCAGGAGGTTCTCGCCGGTTTCGAGATCGAACAGGTGAAGGCGGGACGTGTCCAGCCACAGCGAGGCATTCTCCCCTTCCCCGACCCGGCTTTTCGGATCGAGCGAGGCCACGAGCTGCGTACGCAGCGTGTCGCTGTCGAGTTCCCGGGCGAGCGCCTTGAGACGCCCGGCGACGTCCGGCGGCGCTTCGTACGGGACGTAGGCGTACTGCTCGTTGCCTAGCCATTCCGTGACGTCCACCGCCGCGTGAAAGACGGAACCGGCCGATAACCTGCCGGCTTCGACCATGGAGGCGTCCTCGAAGTCTCCCGGCCGGATTCCCGCTAACACCCGCGACCGGCCGGCAACGGCTGCTGCCCGACGTTCGTCGAGGGCGACCGTGGCGAACGGAAACCGCAGCTGCGTTCCGTCCACCTCGCCGGGCACGAAATTCATCGGCGGTGACCCGATGAAACCGGCGACGAACATGTTGGCCGGCCGGTCGTAGAGCTCCCGCGGCGACGCCACCTGCTGCAATTCGCCCCTGCGGAGTACCGCGACGCGGTCGCCCAGCGTCATCGCTTCGGTCTGGTCGTGAGTCACGTACACGGTCGTGATACCGAGCCGCCGCTGCAGGCGGGCGATCTCGGTGCGCATCTGGCCGCGCAGCCGTGCGTCGAGGTTGGACAACGGCTCGTCGAACAGGAACGCCCGGGCATCGCGCACGATGGCACGGCCCATCGCCACGCGCTGCCGCTGCCCGCCGGACAGGTGCGCGGGCTTGCGCTCCAGGTGCTCGCCGAGCTCCAGGGTCCCCGCTACGGCATTGACCTTTTCCCGGATCGACGCCTCGTCGAACGCCTTCGACAAGCGCAGCGGGAAAGCGATGTTCTCGAACACGGTCAGGTGCGGATAGAGCGCATAGTTCTGGAACACCATGGCCAGGTTACGCTTGCGCGGCGGCTGCTCGTTCACGCGTTCGCCGCCGATCGACAGCTCGCCGGACGTGACGTCCTCGAGCCCGACGATCATCCGCAGCAGCGTCGACTTGCCGCAGCCGGACGGTCCCACCAGGATCATGAACTCGCCGTCGGCAATTTCCATGCTCACATCGGTCACCGCCTGGAAGCCGTCGTCGTAGCGCTTGACGACGTTGCGCAGCGTAATGGATGCCATTGGCGCTTCTCCCTTCAGCCCTTGACGGCGCCGGAGGTGAGCCCGGCAACGATCCTGCGCTGGAACAGCAGGACGAGCACGATGATCGGAATCGTGACGACCACGGCCGCCGCGGACAGCGTCGCCACCGGCGGATTGAACTGGTCCGGCCCGACGAAGAACGCCAGCGCAGCGGGCACCGGCCGTGCGGCTTCCGTCGACGTCAACGAGATGCCGAACACGAAATCGTTCCAGGCCATGAAGAACGTGAGGATCGCCGCCGTGAACACGCCGGGTGCCGCCAGCGGCACGATCACCTTGCGGAATGCCTGCCACGGCGTCGCGCCGTCCACCCGGGCGGCCTGCTCCATCTCCCACGGGATCTCGCGGAAGTACGTCGAAAGCGTCCAGATCGCGAGCGGCAGCGTGAAGGACATGTACGGAATGATCAGGCCGGGCCAGGTGTCGAACAGCCCGAAGGTCGTCCACATCTGGAACAGCGGACCGACGAGCGAAACGACCGGGAACATGGCGATGGCGAGCGTGACGCCGAGCACGAAGCGTTTGCCCCCGAAGTCGAGCCGGGCGATGGCATAGGCGCACAGCGTGGCGACCATGACGCTGAGCGCCGTCGCGATGAGCGAAATGCCGAAGGAGTTGACCAGGGCGCGCCGGAACAGGTCGAGATTCATGACGTCGACGTAGTTTTGCAGCGTCCACTCGCGCGGAAAGAACCGCGGGCTGCCCGCCTGCGTCTCGTACGAAGGCTTCAGAGACAGCATCAGGATCCAGGCAACCGGCAGGAGGCACCACGCCAGGATGATGACGAAGCCGAAAGCGCTCGCGGGACTGAACCGCTTCATCACCCCTCCCTCCGCGCTGCCGCCAGGTCGACCCGGAAGAGCTTCACCAGCAGCCAGGCGATCAGCAGCACCGACAGGAACAGGAGGACGGACAGCGCAGAGCCCATCCCCAGCTCGAACTGCTCGATGACCTGCCGATACGTCAAAAACGACACCGACTCCGTACCCTGGGCTCCGCGCGTCATGATGTAGATGTTGTCGAAGATCCGGAAGGCGTCCAGCGAGCGAAACAGGACGGCAACCATGATCGCCGCACGCATGTTCGGCACGATGACTTTCCGGAAGCGCTGCCACTTGGTGGCGCCGTCGACCCTGGCGGCTTCGAGCGCCTCCTGGGGAACCTGCGCGAGTCCTGCGAGCAGCAGCAGCGACATGAACGGCGTCGTCTTCCAGATCTCCGACACGCAGATCGCGAACATCGCCGGCCACTTGGCTCCGAACCAGTTGAAATCCTGGGCGACGAACGGCAGCCACGAGTTCACGAATCCGTTGTTGAGACTGAACGCAAACTGCCACGCGAACGCCGAGACCACGGTAATGATCCCGTACGGGATGAGAATGGAGGTGCGGATGATGCCGCGCGCGAAGACGATGCGGTGCATCACCAGCGCAAAAGCGAAACCGATCACCAGCTCGACCGCAACGGTCACGAGCATGATGAACAGCGTGTTACCGACGTCCGTCCACCACAGAGGGTCGGTCAGGACCGTCACGTAGTTCGAAAGCCCCGCGAACTCACGGTCGTCAGGCGCCGTGAGGCGGTAGCGAAACAAGGAGAGATAAAGCGCCCTGAGCATCGGGTACGCCGTTACCAGGAGCATCATGAGGACGGCCGGTGCGACCAGCTTCCACGCCAACCGGTTCTCGGCCCGGGAACGGTCGGAGAGCTGGGCCGGCGTGACGGAAGCGGCGTTCATGCTAGTTCAACGAATCGCCGCGCAGCACGCTGCGAACGAACGCCTCGGACCGTGCGGGCGTCGTATCGGGATCGACCGAACGGGGCGGATGCCAGCGCGACAGGATCGCGTTGACGATAGTCGCCCAATATGGCGTCGCCGGCCTGGGCCCGGCCTCCTCTATGCTCTCGCGGTAGAGGGAAAGCAGGTCGGCGGGGAAACGGGCGGTCAGCGCGGTGGCGCCGTAGGCGGCTTCACGCGCCGGCATCTGCCCGGTCTCGACGGCGAAGCGGACCTGGTTCTCGAGCGAGGTGATGCACGCGACTGCCGCCAACGCCCGCTCGGGATAACGGGTCGCGGACCCGATGCCGATGTTGATGCCGCCGATCGGCGGCCGCGACGGCTGTCCCGGCACGGTGCGCGGGTATCTTGCCCAGCCGAGGTCGCGGCGTACCGCGCTGCCCGCCGGATAGTGGGAATAGACGAAGGTCCAGTTGACCTGGAAGCCGCTGCTCCGCTCGAACGGGCCGAGGACCGTGCCTTCGTTCGAGACCGGCAGGTCGGCCTGTGCGGCCGGCGAGGTCGCGAGCTTCTGCACGATCCGGGCGGCCTCGGCGGCCGCCGGTGAATCGAGGTGGACGGCGGCATCGCTCCCCGCCGCGGTGCCGGTGACGATCTCGCCGCCGGCGCCCTTGATCAGCGCATTGATCCAGACGACGTAGCCTTCGTACCTGTTCGCCTGCACGCCGACCTTGCCGGCGTGAGCGGACGCGGCGTCGATGACCTGGTCCCACGTAACGGGCCGGTCCATCCGCAAACCGGCCTGCTCCACGAACGACTTGCGATACCACAGGACCTGCGTGTTCGCCCACAAGGGGACCACCGCCAGCTGGCCTTCCCACGTCGCGCCGGCAATCGCACCCTGCAGCACCCCTTCGGCGAACGCTCGCTGGCGCCCGGGAGGGATCGGCGCGAGGAAGCCCGCGGCGGCAAACTCGGCGGTGAAAACGGGATCGAGGCTGACGAGATCGATGGAATCGTCTTCCGCCGCGAGGCGGCGGGCGAGCTGGATACGCTGCTCGCTGGCGCTGGTCGGGAGCCTGGCGGTCGCGATCGTGTAGTCGTCGGTGCTGCACCGCTCCGCGATACCGGGCTGGCCGAACGTGCCTTCGAAACCGGGCGGCGGCGCCGGATCGGGATTGATGTACCACGTGAGCGTCGGTTTGGTTTCGCCGTCTCCGCCGCAGCCGGCGGCCAGGGCCATCGCGACGACTGCCGCCCACCGGCTTCCCCGCCTGCAAAGGCCGGCGTATGGCCCGCAGGCCGCCGCCGGCGAGCGAACGATGCGGCTGGCACGGTAAGTCATCGGCTACTCCGCACGAAAGTCGTAGCGCAGCGCCAGCTGCAGCGAGCGCCCGAACAGGACCCGGGCGTTGTAGAGCTGGCCCATGCCGCTGGCACCGACGTCGGTCCGCGGATTACCTTCGGTGAGCCCGGCTTCGTTCGAAAGGTTATCCACGTTGAGCTGCGCACTCCACGCGTCGTTGAAAGCGTATTCCACCCCGGCGTCGAGCTTCAGGTAGGCGGGCAGGACAATCGTGTTTTCGTCGTTGGCATAGCGCTCGCCGTAGTGCGCCAGCGAGACGAACGCGCGCCCGCGGCTCTCCGCGAACTCGATCGACGGCGCCAGCCGGATCATCGACTGCGGTATGCGGCGCACCCGGTTCCCGGAGTTGTCGACGGACGTGCCGGTGAAATCGCGGTACTCGGGGTCCTGCAGCGTCAACGAGAATCGCAGCGATACCGTATGCACAGGCTCATAGATGCCTTCCAGCTCGAGCCCCACCGTCTGCGTTTCGGCGCGCCGGACGATGGTGGAGCCGTCAACGAGGATATCGGTGAACGGTACGTTGTCGAACTCCGTTCGGTAGGCGGTGAGGAACAGCGCCAGCTCGTCGAACGCCACCTTGTAGCCGAGCTCGGCGTTGGTGACCCGGTCCTTGGCGTGCACGCCGTTGCGGATATCGTCGAAGTGCGGCAGCTTCGCCGACCGGGTGAGGTGGCCGAACAGCGCCTGGCCGTCGCCGAGGCCGTAGTTGAAGCCGGCCGACCAGCCGAGGTAATCGAAATCGGCAGAGACGACGTCCCGGTCGGTGCCGGCGAGCGCCGCCCGGTCCCAGGGCGTCGCCGGATCCCCGTCGAGGTCCACCTCCGGAACGCCGGTGCTGATGGCGGCGCGCACGTCCTCGTAGTCGTAGCGCAGCCCGAAATCCAGGCGCAGGCTCTCGCTCACGCTCCATTCGTCGGCCGCGTACAGCGCCCAGGCACGGCCATCGTAGTCGGCGCGCAGGTTGAGGAACGAATAGTGCGTGAACCCGGCGGCGTCGGTCGCTCCGGGCAGGAAGAGCCGACGGGGGCGGTCGGCGACGTCCGTCAGCAGCAGGTTGCCGAGGCTCCAGCGATCGGCCATCGAATAGTCCGCCGCGTACACGCCGAGGCTCAGGTCGTGCGCCTCCGTTGCCAGCGCCAGGCGTGAATCGTTCTGCAGTGCCCGGAAGCGCTTGGCAATGGCCCAATGCCCATGGTTCTGGACGAGGAAATCGGCATCGAAGGGCTGCCCGGTGGCGATGAAGGTGAAGTCGGGTGCAACGCCGCGCGCCGCCGCGAACGCGGTACCGCTCACCGGCGCGTCGCCCGTAAACAGGCCGTTGAACGTCACCTCACCGTCCGTATAGCGCGTGTGGCTCTCGAACGAGAGGCCCGAAGGCCACTGCCGGTCGAGCTCGGCCCCCGCCGTCAGCAGGCGGGGATGAATGCCGTCGGCAAGATCGCTGCCTGCCAGCCCGACTTCGGCCGCGCTCGGCGGCAGGCCCGCGGCGCGGACGTCACCGCTGTGCAGGGAATACTCACCGGCAGGGCTGCCGTCCACGGCCGTCGGGTTGGAAGGATCGCCCCGCAGCGGAATCGGCACGACGAACAGCGAACGGTCATCCAGGTACTTCGCGTACAGACTCGTCTCGCCGCGCCCGGACACGCGCAGCAGCTCGACGCGGACCTGGCCGCCGCGATCCGCCGCGTAGCCCGGGTCGCGTATTCCGTCCGAACGGCGCAGGTAGCCGCCGGCCGACAGGCTCCAGGCGCCCGACAGCGGCGCGCCCCAGCGAACGTCCAGCAGCCGGGCGCCGAAATCGGAAACGGCGGCGCTGGCGCTGGCCTCCGGCACGCGCGGCGGCGCTGCGTTGATGAAGTTGATCGTGCCGCCGATCGCGCCGCTCGTGAAGATCGGGGCCGTGCCGCCGCGCACCACCTCGACGCGTTCCGTCGACTCGCTCAGCCGGATGAACTGGTCGGGGTTGTAGAACGACAGCTCGAATACCGGGTATACCGGCAGGCCGTCCTCGACCAGGCCAACGTAGCGGTAGCCGCCGTCCTGGACGATGCCGCGCGCAAAGACGTTGCCCTGCGTGGTGCCCGCCGTCGATTCGACCCAGAAACCCGGAACCGCGGCGATGAGATCGGCCGTGCTGGACGGCGCCCGGCGCGCCAGGTCGGCGCGATCGAAGGTGGAGATGGCGACGCTCGAGTCGAATTTCGTGCGCAGGCGCGAGGCGGTGCCCGTCACCACGATCTCGTCCATGCCGAACACACCGGCGGGCTCGCCGGACGGCGCCCGGGCAGGCGGGGCGGCGCTGTCGGGCGGCTCGGCGACCTCCTGCGGCGCCGGCTGGACACCGATGGAGTTCTCGTTCAGGAATACGTAGCGCAGCCCGGTGCCGGCCAGGATGGCCTCGAACGCCTCGGCGCGGGTGTAGCGGCCGGCGAGCGCCGGGGCAACGTGTCCCGCCGCGGCGCCGGAGAAGAACACGACCTGCACCTCCAGCTGGCGGGCCAGTGCCTGCAGCGCGCTGCCGAGAGGCTGTTCGGGAATCGAGACGTCAAAGCTCCGGCGGTCCTGGGCATGACCCGCACCGGCGGCGGCCAGCGCGCAGATGAGCAGAACCCAGGTCCGAGCGTGCGTCACTTCGAGTACGCCTGCGCCCGCCCGGCCGTCAATGTTTACGGTGGATCCGGATCGCGTCGGCGCCGTAGTCCACTTCGACGTCCGGCTCCAGCTCGAGAAACGCGACCAGCGCGCTGACGTCGTTGGCGAAGAACACGGAGGTGATCCGGCGCTCCGCGAGCTGCCCATCCTGCACGACCAGCGGGCGCCGGTTGTAGCGGTTGAACTCGGCGATCACCTCGGCGAGCGGCACGTCATCGAAGATCAGCCGCCGCTCCGTCCACGCGATCGCCTTGTCCACGTCGATCCCCTGCTCTCGGCGAATCGCACCGTCCGCCGTTGCAAGCGCCCCCTCTCCGGCGCGTACCAGGAGCGGGCGTTCCGGCTGCTGCCGCGACACGGCGCGCACGACGCCCTCGACCACCGCGAGGCGTATCGTTTCGGCCGTGCGATAGACGGCGAACTTCGTCCCGAGCACTTTCAGCGACACGGCGCCCGTTTCCACCACGAAGGGACGCTGCGGGTCCGCCGCGACATCGAACAACGCCTCGCCGGACAGCAGCTCGATGCGGCGCAGCCCGGGATCGTAGTCCACCGCAACCTCGGAAAGGGTGTTGAGCACCACGAGCGAACCGTCGCCGAGGGCAATCGAGCGCTGCTCGCCGAAATCCGTGCGGTGCACGACGGCGGGCGGCGCATCCGGCGGCGGCAGCAGCGGCAGTGTCACGAGAACGGCCGCCGCCGCGGCGGCAGCGGCCGCCAGCCAGCGCCCGCGGCGCGATCCGGCCTTTGGTTTGCGATCCGGCCCGGAGCGATCGGCGAACGCCCCACCCGGCAGGGGAATGGCACCGGCATCGGCGCCTTCCACGAGCGCCAGCGCGTCGTCGATGCTGCCCTCGCTCTCGGCGAGCTCATGCTCCAGCACGGCTATCGCGATGAAGGCTTCGAGGTGCGCCGGTGAGCGCTTGAGCCAGCGCACGAACCGGCGGCGCGTCTCACGGTCGTTCGGGCCGTCCGCCAGTTCGAAGAACCACGCGGCGGCCTGCTCGGATACCGGTGCCGCCGGTTCGGCAATTTCGCTGTTCATTCCCCAGGCTTCCGGTCAGGTCGTACGCGGGGCATCGGCAGCCAGGCGGTCGCGTAGCCGCGCGTAGCCCTTGACGATGTAGCGCTTCACCATCCGCTCCGATACCCCCAGGTGCGCGGCAATCTCGGCATACGACATCCCGTGCGTCGTCTTGAGGACGATCGCCGCGCGGCAGTGCGCCGGCAAGGCGTTCAGCGCTCGTTCGATGCGCTCCAGCCGCCCGGCCCTTTCATAGTTCTCGGCACTGTCATCCGGGGCCGCAAAGCGGTCCAGCTCCTCGGGAGGCCGCGTCTCCACCACCCGCTGCCCGGCGCGCCAGTCGTGGATCACGTTGGCCGCGACACGGAACAGGTACGCGCGCGGATGCTCCACTACCCGATCCTCGGGGATGCGCAGCAGGCGCAGGTAGACTTCCTGCGAGACGTCCTCCGTGTCGGCGTCGGCCTTCAGCCCCGTCCGCAGGAAGCTCAGCAGGCGCAGGTGGTATTCGTCATACCAGCGCGCGACGTCCGGGCTCCTGTCCGGTAGCGACTCGTCCTGCGACCCGACATCCCCCCGCACAGCTACTCTCCGATCAGCCGGCTGGACATGGAGTGATAACAGAAATCCCGCTCCGATGGAAACCCTTCGACGCGGCGCGCAGCGCTCGCGATCCCATCGGAGTCACGCCGCCGGGCTGCCGGCTTTGTGGCATCGCGCGCCGTGCTCGCGCCTGCAGCGGCGGGGCTGCCGTGCAAAGCCACCTAGAACGTGTAGCCGACGCTGAAGGTGACCGTGCGCGGCATGATGAACCGCGCGTTCGACGCGAGCACGGTTCGCGGATCGCCTTCGGTGAAGCCTTCCTCGTCCGTCAGGTTGTCCACGGCAAGCTGCAGATTGAGCCGGTCGAGCGCCACGATGGCACCGAGGTCGAGCGTCTCGTAACCGTCGAGGACGACCTGGTTGCCGGGATCGCTGAACCGGTCGTCGACGGCCGTGAGGGTCCCGTAGAGGGATACCTCGGCGTCACCGGCCAGGAAGTTGTAGATGGGCGTTACCCGAAGCTGCCAGCCCGGCTGCCGCTGCACCTCGTTGCCGTCGTTCTCGGTGCCGACGATCTCGGACTCCTGGATGGTCGCGTTGAGGTTCACCGTCAGCCCGAAGTCCGTGTAGTAGTTGCCGTCGAGCTCGAGGCCCAGTGCCTCGTTCTTCGAGGCGACGCCGGCCGTGACACCGGACAAGGCGACGAAGAAGGACGGATCGACCTCGGTGTAGTACGCCGTTGCATACAGGCTCAAGTTATCGCCGGCGTACTTGTAGCCGGCCTCGTACTGCTCGACGTCGATGATCAGGTCGTTGCCGTTCTCGAAGGCGGCGAGGTTGTCGCGATAGTCGTCGAAGTACGGCATCTTGACGCCCGCGTTGACGCGGCCGAAAACACCCATCTGGTCGTTCAACGCGTAGTTGGCCGCGGCCGTCCAGGAAATCTCGTTCTCATCCGTCTGGATGAACACGTCGGCGGTTCCATCCGTGTTCGTGTCCGCCGTGTACTCGACCTTGTGGTTTTCATAGCGCAGGCCGACGTCGATCGTGAGAACGTCTGTGGCAAGGAACTCCAACGCGGCGTATCCCGCATTGGTGGTCGCATCGCCTTTGGCATCCAGGTCGAAGTTGAAGCCGCAGCTATCCACGGCAGGATCGTTGCAGGCGATTCCGTCGACGAGTTGGCCGCCGCTCTCCACCACCTGGTACTTGCTGTTGCCGATGGACCAGACCTCGTCCGACGACGAGTTCGCGGTGTACAGCCCGACGGTGACGACGCCGCGATCCAGCGTCTTCGCGAGACTGATGTCGTTGGTAAAAGACTCGATGTCCTTGCGCACCTCCCAGGCACCGAACTGCTGGATGAACGCGCTGCCGGGAATCGCGCTCCCCGTTGCCCGGCCGGTTAGCGGACCGGTCACCACGGCGCGGGCGTCCAGTGACGGGTCTGCCAGGAGCGCATCCACGTTGACGGCGCCGCCGTCCGGTACCAGGCCGAGCGTATCGGCGTCGCCCGCCGTGTAGTTGAAGCGGTTTGCGAGGTGCCAGTCATCGGCAAAATCGAACCGGACGGACCCGCCGGTCACCGAGCCGTCCCAACCGCGGCCCTCGCCCAGGTCCAGCGTTTTGGTCTTCTCTCCGGGAGAACCGGGAGCTGCTCCGTTGTCGTTGTCGAACGTTATCTGGCGCTGCCGGTTCAGGGTGCCGAGCTGGTTGTACTCGGCGTCGACGCCCGGCACGGTGAAGGCAACGGGCAGGTACCAGGTGCCGTGATCGTCGGTGTTGCGGTGATAGACGTTGATGGTGCCGTTGTCGAGCTCTTTGGTCACGTTGATCGTGAACTGCTGGCCCTCTTCGGCGTTGAACCCGGCCTCGCGAATGCCCGGCGAGCTCGAGATGTAGCCGCCGACCATGTAATACAGGTCGTCGGCCAGCGGCCCGCTCAGCACGGCGTCGAAGCGGCGCAGGTCGTAATCGGAAGTCGAGTACTTGACCAGCCCCTCGGTCTGCTCGCCGCCTTCCTTCAGGATGAAGTTCGTGGTCAGGCCGGGTTGCCCGTTCGAGAACACCGGGTTCGGGCCGCCGCGCAGCGCCTCGACCCGTGCGATCGTCTCATCGATACGGAAGATCGAAGTGTTCTCCAGGAACGCCAGCGTCGGCGGTGGAAAGATCGGCGATCCGTTGAGCTGCACGGTCAGAAACGGCGCGTCGCCCGCGCCCGGAAAGCCGCGCACGAACACGTTCGCACCGGCAACGCCGCCGGAAGACTCGGCCCACACCCCGGGAACCAGCTTCAGCAGGTCGGCGGTGCTCGTCGGCTGGAAGCGGTCGATCTGCTGGTCGTCGATGGTCGTGATAGCGAAGCTGGCGTCGAGCTTGAGCATCTCGGAGCCGCTGGGCGTACCGGTGACGATGATCTGCTCGACGTCCCGCGGCGCGTCCTCGTCCTGCTGCGCGTGCACCGGCAGCGCCGCCAGCAGGACGCCGGCGCAGGTGACGGCGCCGCGGCCGATGGCATTGAGACTCCGGGTCCTTGCAATCCGGTTGATCATGATCCTTTCCCCCGCTAGAACAGGCGATACCTCACATGCACGTTAGACGGCTCTGCGCGTCAATGTGGACCCCCCTGTTTTTGTCACCGGAGTTCGCGGGTGCGGTAAAGGTCTCCTGCAGGGGCAACCCCCTGCAGGAGCGTAAGGCGGCGGCGGATCAGTAGTTCAGGCGGAAGGTGACTCCGAACGTCCGCGGCTGGTTCGTCCGGAAAGCCAGGCGGGCGCGTCCGCCGCGTTCGCGGTCGAAGGACAGGTCGGCGTTCTCGTCGAAGACGTTGTCGACGTATACGATCGCTTCCCAGGTGTCGCTGACCAGGCCCGCCCTGAGATTGAAGATCTGGTAGGCGTCGAGCTTCAGGTCGACGTTCGTCACCTCGTTGCCCGTGGCGCCCCCGAACGGCAGCCCGGAAACGAACGCGCCCGCCCCCGGCACCTGGTCGCCGGGTTGCGTGTAGCGGTCGCCGACGTGCTGGAAGGTGGCCGACACGTAGGTTTGCGAATCGCTGGGCGCCCAGGCAAACGGAAAGTACCAGGTTCCGACCGCGGCGAACTGCTCCTCCGGCACCGACGCCAGGCGGTTGCCGTCAAGGACGCCGCCGAGGACGTCGCCGCTCTCGGCGACGACCGTCGAATCGAACTCGGCGTCGACGAGGCTCCCCGAAAGGGACAGTTCCAGGTTCTCCGTCGGAGTCGCGGTCAGCTCCACCTCGACGCCGGTGGCATGCGCGTCCGGCACGTTGAGGACCACGCGCGACGAGCAGGAGCCGGCATCGAGCGTCACCTGCAGGTCTTCGATGTCGGCGTGGAAGGCCGCCGCGTTCAGGGTGATCCCGTTAGCAAAATTCGATTTGATCCCCACTTCGTAGTTCCACAGCGTTTCATCCTCATAGGAGGTCAGCGGCCCGAACGTGGCCTCGTCGCCCGGGGTGCAAAGCTCGTGTTCAGCGGATCGTTGACGCCGCCCAGGCGAAATCCCTGCGCCGCCTGTGCGTTGAAGGTCACGCTGTCGTTGAAATCGTAGCTGGCCATCAGGCGCGGGTTGAAGCCATCGGATGACGTCTTGTCGGAATCCTCGGTCAGACTGGAAAACAGGCCGCCCTGCCTGATCGTACGCGTCTCTTCGAAATCGTAGAAGCGTCCGCCGGCGGTGAGGTGCAGCCGCTCGGTTACGTCCCAGGTGACCTCGCCGAACACGGCGATCTGCTCGAAGTCGTACGGCAGGTCGGCGTTGTAGGGCGAGTCGGCGGGAAAACCCATCCGGAGAGAAGCCGACGTGCCGGGTCCGAGAACGGCATCCGTGAAGGCATCGTAGCCGGGCGTCGGCAGCCGCTGGGTGTAATCCCGGGAGTTATCGGCATAGAACATGCCGACCAGCCACTGCCACGGCCCCTCCGAGTTCGAGCTGAACCGAAGCTCCCCGGTTACCTGGTCGAACGTGGTCGTGTCGACGAGGTTCGACGGCAGCAGCACGCCGGCAACGGGAAAGCCGAGGTCCACCGACACGCTGCCGGACAGCGCGCTGGCGTCGCGGCTCACCACGATGTCGCGCTCCGTGTAGCTCGTCGTCAGGGTGACGTTGAAGGGCTCGAAGAACGCCTCGGCCGTGGCGTCGAGAATCATGAGATCGTCCTCGAATCCCTCTTCGAGCAGCAGGTACTGCTCGCGCTCGCCGAGCTGGATCGCCGGGCGGGTCGTGGTGTAGGGATTGGCATACAGGTTGTAGACCTCCTGCCGGTTGAAGCCGTCGGCGTCGATCTCCTGGTACAGGATCCGCGGCGTGATCAAAAGGTTGTCGTTGACCTGCCAGGCGAGCATCAGCCGCCCGCCCCGGCGCGAGCCGCTGTTGACGTCCTCGTCGCGCGTGCCGCCTTCGCCCAGCGCGTCGATGAAGCCGGCATACTCCGTGACGTAACCGACCGCCCTGAGCGCGGCCCGGCCGTCCGCCAGCGGCAGGTTGACCATGCCCTTCAGGTGGCCGCCGGTGTCACCGTCGGTCAGCGTGTTCAGGTCCGCCTCCACCGAGGCCTCGAATTCCTCCAGTAGCGGCTGGTTCGTGATGTAGCGGATGGTGCCGCCCACGGAACCGGAGCCGAACAGCGTCCCCTGCGGACCGCGCAGCGTTTCCACCCGGGCAAGATCGTAGAGGTCGATATCCGGCGTGAACAGCGACATCGAGATCACCGTCTCGTCCAGGTAGATGCCCACCTGTTCCTTGACCCCCGGCTGGTCGCGCACGATCTGCCCGGCCGAGACGCCGCGAATCGCGACCTGGCTCTGCCCGGGGCCGAGATTCTGGATCGTCAGCCCGGCAATGTTGCGCGAGAGGTCCTCGAGCGTGACGGCCCCGGAGCGCTGGATCTCTTCCTGCGACTGCACGTTGATCGAGAACGGCACCTCCTGGAGGGTCGTCTCGCGCTTGGTCGCCGTGACGATGATCTGCTCGATCGGTTCCTGTGCCTGCGCGGTCGGCGTCATGCCCGCCAGGGCTTCGACGGCGGATGTGAGGATGGCGGTGAGGACGGCGCACAAGGAAATAGCGGCGAAAGTCGTAGCCTTGCCATTGATTCTGCAATTCATGATGGTTCCCCTGCCACGTGGCGTTTATGCCTGAATCTGGAGTATAGACAAGCCGGCAGCTCGTGCCGGCGGGGCTCAAAACCAGAAGCTCACTCCGGCGATCATCGACAGGTCACTCCTGTCCATTCCGGCGGCTTGCGCCCTGTCCGCCGTTCCGCCCGGCCTGCGCTCCCACTGTACTCCGGCATAGGGCGCGAGCTCGGGGGCTATCGCGTACCGCAACCGGAGACCGGCCTCGATGCGGCTGATGCCCCGGCCGATGCCGAGGTCGTGAACGTCCTGCGACGCCATCTCCACTTCGATTGCCGGCCGCAGGACCAGGCGCTGCGTGATCAGCACGTCGTATTCGGCTTCGAGGCGCACCGAGAGATCGCCTCGTTCGGACAGGAAGGCCGCGGCATCGACCTCGAACCGGTAAGGCATGAGCCCGTGCAAGCCGAGTACCGCGTAGCCGCGGTCCGGCTCCGGGCGCCAGTCGTAACGGACGCCCGCCTGCACGTCGAACCAGGGCGTGAGGGCATGGCTCCAGAGCGCCTGCAGTTCGGCGGCTTCCGCTGCTTCACCGAAGCGACCCTCACCTTCGGTCCGGATCCGGATCCTGTCGGCATCGCTGCCGTACCAGGCCCGGGCCTGCCACGCGTAGCCGCTGCCTCCTTCGCCGATGGGCATCTCGAAGCGCTCGACCAGCAGCCCGTATGCAGGCATGCCGCCGTGCCCGCTGCGCAGTTGGCGGCGCGCAGCGGCCATGGCCGCCGGTCCGAACAACCGGTCGGCGGCGTGGCGCGGACCCGAGAAAGCCGCCTCCGGCGGCGCCGCGTGTGACCGGCAGCACGTGCCGTGTGACTCGGCCGGCTGCCGGCCCATACCGTGAATGGCGTGGGGATCCGCGGGCTGCCGCACCTCCGGGTGACCGGCATGCGAACTCACCTGCTGCGCCCCTGCAGGCGCTGCCAGGGCCACCAACGGGAGCAGCGCGAGGAGCGTCCTCACCGCGCTTCCCGGTCGAGGGGCCGCACGGTCACCACGTTGAACATGCCGGCGTGCATGTGGTAGAGCAGGTGGCAGTGGAAAGCCCAATCGCCCGGGTGCTCCGCCGTCAGGTCGAAGCTGATCTTGCTGCCGGGAAGAACGTTCACCGTGTGCTTTCTCGGGTGATGCCCGGGGTGGCCGTTCACCACCTCGAAGAAGTGCCCGTGCAAGTGGATCGGGTGCTGCATCATCGTGTCGTTGACCAGCGTCACGCGCACCCGCTCGTTGCGCGCGAACCGGATCGGCTCGACGACCTCGCTGAATTTTTGCCCGTCGAAGGACCACATGAACCGTTCCATGTTGCCGGTCAGGTGGATCTCCAGCGAGCGCGAAGGCGGGCGCGTATCGGGGTTCGGCTCGAGCGCGACGAGATCGCCGTAGACCAGCACCTTGTGGTCCACGTTCTCCAGGCCCAGGCCCGGCTTGCCGCTGGAGTCCTGCGGGTTCATCGCGACCATGTCGACGCCCACGCCGGACTTCCACGCCGGCGGCGCTTCGTCGACCCTGTCGCCGTGTTCCATGCCCCCCGACCCGTGCGCCGCGCCGCCCATGCCCATGTCATCCATGCCGAGGGTCGGCCGCGGGCGCAGCGGCGGCGCCTCGGCGCGCATGCCCGGGCGCGGCGCCAGCGTGGCCACGCCCATGCCGGAGCGATCCACGGACTCCGCGACAATTGCAAAGGCGCGGTCCTGCGCCGGCTCGACGATCACGTCGTAGGTCTCGGCCACCGAGACCTGGAACTCGTCCACGGCAACGGGGCGCACGTTGTTGCCGTCCGCCTGCACGACCGTCATGCGCAGCCCCGGAATGCGAAAGTTGAACACGGTCATTGCCGAGGCGTTGATGATGCGCAGCCGCACGCGCTCGCCCGGCTCGAACAGCCCCGTCCAGTTTTCCTCCGGCCCGTGGCCGTTGACGAGGTAGGTGTAAGCGGCACCGGTCACGTCGGCGATATCGGTCGGGTCCATTCGCATGCGGTCCCACACCAGCCGCTCGCCGAGCGGCATCCGCTGCTCCGGCAGGCCGTCGCGCAGCAGCCCCGAGAGCGTCAGTTTCTGCCGGTTGAAGTAGCCAGGCTCCTGCTTCAGCTTGCGGAAGATCGCGTGCGGAGACAGGAAGGTCCAGTCGGAGAGTACCAGCACGTGCTCCCGGTCGTACGCAATCGGGTCCGTGCCGTCGGGATCCAGGATCAGCGGGCCGTAATGTCCCACCTGTTCCTGCAACCCCGAGTGGCTGTGGAACCAGAAGGTGCCGGCATGCCGTACCGGGTACTCGTAGACGAAGGTCTCGCCGGGGCGGATGCCGGGAAAGCTCACGCCCGGCACGCCATCCATCTGGAAGGGCAGCAGCACGCCGTGCCAGTGAATCGACGTGTCCTCGTCGAGTGCGTTGGTGACGGCGATACGCACGTCCTGCCCCTGCCTCAGGCGAATCAGCGGCGCCGGCACGGTGCCGTTGACCGTCACTGCCGTGCCGGTGCGCCCGCCAACGCAGAACGTGGTGCGCCCGACCCGCAAGGCGATGTCGTTGCCGGTGAGCGTGGGCAGGTCCGCCGTGATACCGGACGTTCCGGAACGCGCCCACGCCGGGAGCAAGGGCGCCAGCAACGCGGCACCGCCGGCAGCGAGGAAGCGGCGGCGATCCATCCCCGGGCGGCCTCCCCTCACTGGAGTGGCAGCCGGTGCAACCTCAATGCATTGCCGATGACGGACACCGAGCTCAGGCTCATCGCCGCCGCGGCGATCATCGGGCTCAACAGCAGCCCGAATGCCGGGTACAGCACGCCGGCGGCGATCGGGATGCCGGCGGCGTTGTAGACGAACGCGAAAAACAGGTTCTGCCGGATATTGCGCATCGTCGCCTGGCTCAGCACCCGCGCGCGCGACACGTCGACCAGGTCGCCGCGCACCAGCGTGACGCCCGCGCTTTCCATCGCAACATCGGTGCCGGTTCCCATGGCGATGCCGATATCGGCCTGTGCCAGGGCAGGCGCATCGTTGATGCCGTCGCCCACCATCGCCACTTTTGCGCCGTTTTCCTGCAGGTCACGGATGACGCGATGCTTGTCTTCCGGCGATACGTCGGCGCGCACGTCGTCGATGTCGAGCCGGTGGGCGACCGCCTCGGCGGTTGCGACGCTGTCGCCCGTCAGCATGAGCACTCTCAGCCCCGCGGCATGCAGCTGCCTGATGGCGCGCGGCGTCGACTCCTTGATGGGGTCGGCGACGGCGAGCAGTCCCGCGGCTTTGCCGTCGACGGCCACGAACATTACCGTCTGCCCCTTGGCGCGCCGGGCCTTGGCGGCCTCCGCCAGCGTCGTATCGCCCACGCCGGCGCGCTCCATCATCCGTTCGTTGCCGACCCGTACCAGGCTGCCGTTCACGAGTGCCTCGGCGCCCTGCCCCGTTACGGACTCGAACGCTTCCGCCGCGGGCACCTGCAGCCCCCGATCTTCGGCCCCTGTCAGGATCGCTCTTGCCAGGGGGTGCTCGCTGGCCGTTTCGACGGCCCCCGCGAGCCGCAGCAGCTCGTCGGCGTCGACGCCGGGCACGGGCTCGACGGCGACGAGCGCCGGCCGCCCTTCGGTCAGCGTGCCCGTCTTGTCGACCACGATGGTGTCGACTTCTTCGAATACCTCGAGCGCCTCGGCGTTCCTGACCAGGATGCCGTGGCGTGCGCCCTTGCCGGTCCCCACCATGATCGACATCGGGGTAGCGAGACCGAGCGCACAGGGACAGGCGATAATCAGCACGGCTACCGCGTTCACGATCGCGAATGCCATGGCGGGCTCCGGGCCGAGCCATGCCCAGGCCACGAACGTCAGTACCGCGATGACGATTACGGCCGGCACGAACCAGGCCGCGACGAGGTCCACCAGCCGCTGGATGGGCGCGCGGCTCCGCTGCGCCTCGGCCACCATGCGCACGATCTGCGACAGCAGCGTGTCGTCACCGACCCGGGTAACGCTCATGATGAAGCTTCCGGTACCGTTCACGGTGCCGCCGATGACGCCATCTCCCGGCCCCTTCTCCACCGGGAGCGGCTCACCGCTGATCATGGATTCGTCGACCGCGCTCCGGCCTTCCTCGACGGTGCCGTCCACCGGCACCTTTTCGCCGGGACGCACGCGCAGGCGATCGCCCTTGGCGAGTGCGTCCAGCGATACCTCTTCCTCGGTACCGTCGTCCACCAGGCGGCTCGCGCGCGGCGGCGTGAGCTCGAGGAGCTCGCGAATGGCGCCGGAGGTCCGGCTGCGGGCTTTGAGCTCCAGCACCTGGCCCAGCAGCACCAGCGTCGTGATGACGGCCGCGGCTTCGAAGTACACCCCCACCTCGCCCGAAGCCATACGGAAAGCGTCGGGGAAAATGCCGGGGGCGATGACCGCGACGACCGAATACAGGTAGGCAACACCGACGCCCAGCGCAATCAGGGTGAACATGTTGAGATGCCGCGAACGCACGGACTGCGCGCCGCGGACGAAGAAGGGCCAGCCCCCCCACAGCACCACCGGCGTCGCCAGCGCGAATTGCAGCCATTGCGCCAGGCCGGCGGAAACAATCCCCTCGAACGGACGTCCCGGCAGCATGTCGCCCATCGCGTAGACGAAGAGCGGCAGGGTCAGCGCGGCGCCCACCCAAAACCGGCGCGTCATGTCGTCCAGCTCGCCCGTGTCCTCCTCACCGACGACGACGCCTTCCGGCTCCAGCGCCATGCCGCAGATCGGGCACCCGCTGTTGCGGACGTCGCGAACCTCTGGATGCATCGGGCAGGTGTAGACGGTCCCCTCGTAGCCGTCGGGCACGAGGTCGTAGTTGCGCTTCGGATCGGCTACCGCGTCAGCATGATGGCAGTGATGGTGGTCGTGATGGCGGTCGTGATCACCTGGCTGTGCGTTCATCGGAGAAATCCTTACGACGTGTCGCTTGATGTGATACGCTATACCCGTATGGGGTATTCGTCAAGGTAAACCGATGACGCACAAGGAGCAGTCTCGCCAGGCGATCGCGCGGCGTTTCAAGCGGATCGAGGGGCAGGTCCGCGGCCTCAGCCGCATGCTGGACGAGGATCGTTACTGCATCGACATCCTGCACCAGGTCCAGGCCGTCAAGGCGGCGCTGGCCAAAGCGGAAACCGAGCTCTTGCGCGACCACGCCCGTGAATGCGTGGACGAGGCGCTGAAGTCAGGCAGCATCCGCGAGCGCCGGGAAAAGATCGTCGAGCTGGTCGAGTTGTTCGAGCGCGTCCGTTAAAACTGCACGCCGTGGCATCGCGCGCGATGCGCGCTCCTACGGCGCGTGTTCGGGGCCGGGGATCGTCAGGCCCCGGGCTACGGCCGGCCGTGCCACGAAAAGGTCCAGGGAGCGGGTGACGCGGGGAAAATCGTCGATGCCCACGAGCTCGCCTGCGCCGTAAAAGCTGACCAGGTTCCGCACGAGGGGGAAGATCGCGATGTCCGCGATCGTGTACTCGTCGCCCATCATCCACGTCCTGTCCGCCAGCCGCTGCTCCAGCACGCCGAGCAGGCGCTTCGACTCCGCCACGTAGCGGTTCAGCGGCCGTTTGTCCTCCCACTCGCGTCCGCTGAACTTATTGAAGAAGCCGACCTGGCCGAACATGGGGCCGATGCCGCCCACCTGGAACATGAGCCACTGGATCGTTTCGTAGCGCCTCGCGGCATCCGTCGGGATGAAGCGGCCGGCCTTGTCGGCAAGGTACAGCAGGATGGCACCCGATTCGAACAGCGGCAGCGGCTTGCCGCCGGGACCGTCGGGATCGATGATGGCGGGAATCTTGTTGTTCGGGTTGAGCGACAGGAACTCCGGGCTGTGCTGGTCCCGCGTGTCGAAGGATACGAGGTGCGGCTCATAGGGCAGGCCTGTTTCCTCCAGCATGATGGACGCCTTGACCCCGTTCGGCGTCGTCAATGAATAAAGCTGGATCCGGTCAGGATGCCGGGCAGGCCACTTGCGGACGATCGGGAATTCGGACAGGTCGTTCATGAGCCCTCCCTGTATGAACGGCGGAGACAACGAGCCGGGCGGTCGGGACTTGCCGGCATAGCAGTCCATTGTACGAAATCGGGCTCGCCCGCGTCGCGCCATGCCCGGAACCTCTGGCGGGCCGGCTGCATCTGTGCTTTCATGGAGCGCACGCTTTCGTCCTGCGGCGGCACGCCGTCCGGCAACCGTCGCCGCCTCGAATCCTAATGTTCTCCACGTCCGACGTGGCCGCCGCCTTGCGCCGGTGCGGCTGCTTTGGTTCGTGTAAGCCTTCCCTGACGGGTGTCATTACCGCTTTGCAGAAGCTGCTTGCCACATTGCTGATGCTCACGTTCCCCTCCATCGTGATGGGTGCGGGTGGACGCGCGCCCGAGCCGGGAAACCTCACCCTCCTGATGGAGAACGACGCATTCGCCGCGACCGACCACCACTATACGAACGGCCTGGAGGTTTCATGGCTGAGTGCGCCGCGACCCCACGAATCCGTCGCGTCCCGCATCGCCGGGTGGCTGCCCGGCAATGACAACGGACAGGTCCGCGTGGGCTGGCAATTCGGGCAGAGTATCTTCACACCGGACGACAAGGATGCCCGGAACCTCGTAACGGACGAGCGCCCCTACGCCGCCTGGCTCTACGGCGGCCTGTCGCTCGTTTACAGCACGCCGGCGCACATCGACACGGTGAGCCTGCTGCTCGGCACGGTGGGGCCGAACGCCAAGGGCGAAGCGCTGCAGAGCGCCGTCCACGAGTGGCTCGGCAGCAACGAGTTTCGCGGCTGGAACAACCAGGTGGGCAACCGGTTCGGTGGAATGCTGATCGTCGAACGAAAGTGGCGGGCGATCATCCGGCACGGCGCGCCGATCGGTGCGGACTTCCTGCCGCACGTCGGCCTCGCCGTGGGTAACGTCGCCACCTACGCCGATGCCGGTTTCACGTTCCGCCTGGGTACCCGTCTCGACAGCGACTTCGGCCCGCCCCACATCCGCCCCAGCCTGCCGGGCTCGGGCTATTTCATGGCGGGTGACGAATGGACGTGGTACCTGTTTGCCGGGGTCGGCCGGCGCCTTGTCGAGCGGAACATTTTCATCGACGACAACGAGCTGGGGTCCTTGCTGGACATCCGCAAGGAGCGCTGGATTACGGACGTACAGGCCGGGCTGGTACTGGCGCGCGGTGACTTCAGGGCAGCGTACACGTTCGTCCAGCGCAGCGAGGAGTTCGACCGGCAGCAGGAGCCGGATCGATTCGGGTCGCTGGCCTTCACCTGGCGGTTCTGATCCCTCCCTCATGCGCCCTGTTGCCGCTTGCGATGCGTCACGACGCGGTACAGGTACCAGGCGACGATCAGGCCGAGTACGACGTTCGACAGCGGGTTGAGGTAGCCGGCGACGCGCCCGTACTGATCTTCGAGCAGGTAACCGGCCCCACCGAGCAGGCTGGTCCACACCCCGGTCCCGAGCGCGGTCCAGCCGAGAAACTTCGTACGCGGCATCCCGGCGATACCCGCGGGCACGGAGATCAAGGTGCGCACCGCCGGAACCAGGCGGCCGAGGAGCACGGCCTTGGCGCCGTGCCGGTTGAACCAGGCGCAAGCCCCGTCGACCTCTTCCGGCGAAAGCGACAGCCAGCGTCCGTGCCGAGCCGAGAACCGTTTCAGGCGCTCTCGCCCCACCCAGCAGCCGACGTAGTACCAGAACAGCGCACCGAGCAGTGAGCCGGCCGCGCCGGCGAGCACGACCAGGACGACGTTGAGCTTGCCCTGTGCCGCGGTGAAGCCCGCGAGCGGCATGATCAGCTCGGACGGGATCGGCGGAAACAGGTTTTCGGCGAGCATCAGGATGAACACCCCGAGGTACCCCGTCTGCTCAATGAGGTCGGTGATCCACTCGAACATGCGACTCCCTTGTCACTGGCATGCTAGTTGCAGCGTTTTTGACCGGTGCGGATGCGCGCCGCGCACCGCCGACGAAGCAAACGGAGGAACCGAGATGCAAGTACGAGACATCATGACGGAAAACCCGGTCGGCTGCGCGCCGGAGACGAGTCTCGAAGACGTGGCGAGGATGATGGCATCGCAGGATTGCGGCGAGATTCCGGTGCTGGATGAACTCGACCGGCCGATCGGCGTCGTCACCGACCGGGACATCACCTGCCGCGCCGTCGCCCAGGGGAAGGATCCGGCCAGCACCGCGGCGCGCGATGTAATGACCCGCCCGGTGATTACCACGACACCCGACGCCAGCCTGGAAAACGCACTCCTGCAGATGGAGGAGAACCAGGTCCGGCGCATGCCGGTCGTCGACGCGGACGGCAGGTGCTGCGGAATGATCGCACAGGCCGATATCGCCCGGTCCGCGCCCGAGCATGAAACCGCCTCGCTGCTACGGGACGTGTCGCAACCAACCGTCAGCCAGGACACGTACGCCGGCACCTGAAGCCGCCGCACCCATGTGGGAGCGCGCATGCCACCCACCGCTCCGCCGCGAGGCCCAGCGATGTAGGAGCGCGCACTGCGCGCGATGCCACGCGGCGCGAAACAAAGCCGCCGGGGCGATTTCGCTCCTGGTGGCATCGCGCGCGATGCGCGCTCCTACGGGATGGCGGGGGGCTCGGCCAGCGCCGTGCGGAGCTCGGCCAGCTCGCCGGCGTCGAGGGCGGCGTTGAAGTGCCGGATCGGGTCCATGACCTCGGTCGTGCCGAAGTATTCCCCGGCGCAGCCGGCGTGGATGAAGCCGGAAGGCTCGAAGCTGTATTCCTCGAAGAACACCAGCCCGATGCGCCAGGAGTCCTTCGCGATCAGCTCGCGGCAGGAGCGGCAGCGCGCGCGTGCCGTCGGTGCGCGGTCCACTTTGTCGATGCACGGTACCCTGGCATGCTCGAGCCCGAACTCGGCCACCGGCCTCAGCGCGCGCAGGACGCCCATTTCCGCAGCCGGAATGTTCCCGGCTTCCGCATCGAGCAGCGCCAGGAACGGCTCCGGACGTTTGTACGCGGCGCAGGCGGGATGGAACCAGAGCGTCATGTCGCCTTCACCGAAGGCATTCGGCCCGCGTTCGCCGAAGCGCAGGTCATGCTTCGGAATTTTCCCGCCGCAGCCGCGGCACCTGGAGCGGCCGGATGCCGCCTGTTCGATAACGTGCCCCATGCCACGAGTGTCACCCCAATCGGCAGCCGGCGCAATTGCCAGCCGGATTCAAACCCCGGCCGCTTCCCATCTGCTATCGTATAACCGTCCCGGTTCCATCCCTGGAGCGCAAATGACCATCCATGACGGCATTCTCGGTACGGTCGGCAAGACCCCGGTCGTACGCATCAACCGCCTCGCGCCCGAAGGTGTAAACCTTTACGTGAAGGTCGAAGCCTTTAACCCGCTCGGCTCGGTCAAGGATCGCCTGGCGCTCGGCGTGATCGAGGATGCCGAGCAACGCGGCACGCTCAAGCCGGGCATGACCGTGGTCGAGGCAACCAGCGGCAATACCGGCATCGGCCTTGCCATGGTGTGCGCGGCGAAGGGCTATCCCCTGGTGATAACGATGGCCGAAAGCTTCAGCGTCGAGCGCCGGCGCCTGATGCGCTTTCTCGGCGCGAAGGTGGTGATCACGCCGGCCGCCGAGCGCGGCACCGGGATGGTGCGGAAGGCCGAGGCGCTGGCGAAGAAGCACGGCTGGTTCCTGACGCGGCAATTCGAGAACGAGGCGAATGCCGAGATGCATGCGCGCACGACGGGGCGCGAGATCGTGGACGACTTCAAGGGCATGACGCTCGATGCCTTCATCACCGGCTACGGCACCGGCGGTACGCTGAAGGGCGTCGGCCGCGTGCTGAGGGAAGAGAGCCCGGGGACGAAGATCATCGTCTGCGAGCCGACGATAGCGGCGCTCATGAAAAGCGGCGACGCACAGCCTCGCCGCGACGACGGTGCACCCACGGCCTCGCACGCGGCGTGGGAGCCGCACGCGATCCAGGGTTGGACACCGGATTTCATCCCGAAGCTTGCCGAGGACGCGCGTCAATCGGAGTACGTCGACGACTACATGACCGTCGCGCCACCCGAGGCGATGAGATGGTCGCGCGAGCTGGCGGCCAGGGAAGGCCTGCTCGTCGGCATTTCCGCCGGCGGCACCTTTGCCTGCGCGCGCGAATACGCGGAGCGGGCGCAAAAGGGCGCCAACATCCTCTGCATGCTGCCGGACACCGGCGAGCGCTATCTCAGCACGCCGCTGTTCGAGCCGTACTCCGGCGACATGAACGACGAAGAACAGGCGATCGCAAACAGCGTGGACTGACCAGGATACCGGCGGGCCCTGACAGGCTATCGCCTGTAGGCCACCCGTGAACCCGTCATATCGACTCGGCCAGGCGCGAAAGGCTCCGATCCAGGTCCGCCGCTTCCGTGAATAGCCCGGCAAAGGGATCGGCTTTCTGCTTCGCCAGCAGTCCCGGCGCCGAGCGCATGTCGTACCTGAACATGTCGAGCTTCGCGGTCACCTGGCGCCAGGCGAGCGGCATCGACACGGTGGCGCGTGGCACGGGACGGACGCTGTAGGGTGCCACGAGCAGGCGTCCGTGCCCGTTCTGGAGGTAGTCGACGTACACTTTGCCGCCCCGCGCGTCGAGCTGGCGCTCCACCGTCGCAATCTCCGGCAGCTGTTTCACCACGCAGTTCGCCAGCAGCTCGGCCATGGCACGGCTCTGCTCATGGGTGTACCGGGCGCCGAGCGGGATCAGCACGTGCAGGCCCGTGGAACCGGTCGTCTTCACGTAGTGCGGCAGTCCCGCCTGCTCGCACAGCCGGTGGATCGCGCGCGCTACCTTGACGACGTGTCCGAACGGCGCGCCTTTCGGGTCGAGGTCGAGTATGCACCAGTCGGGATGCTGCAGCGCCGCCGTGCGGCTGGACCACACGTGCAGCGGGATGGCTCCCATGTTCGCGACGTAGGCAAGCCCCTCCTCGTCCTCGATCACGAAATAGCGGATATCGCGCTCCGAACCCTCGCTCCATAGCGTCTCGAGCCGGATCCAGTCGGGCGTGTAGACCGGCGCGTCTTTCTGGTAGAAGGATTTGCCGTCGATGCCGTCCGGATAGCGGGTGAGCACGAGCGGCCGGTCGGCCAGGTACGGCAGCAGCCATTTCGAGACCGCGCGGTAGTAGGCGACGAGATCGCCCTTGGTCAGGCCTTCCTCGGGCCAGAAGACCTTCTCCGGGTTCGTGACCTCGACGCGGGCCGCCGGCGCCTTCGCCTTGCCGGCGGGCGGCTCCGGCAACGGCTTCGCCTCGCCCGGCAGCCAGCAGTCCTCCGGGTCCTTGTCCTCGCGAAGCGCGACGAACGTCGGCTGGCGCAGCCGCCCGTTCGGGCTGCGCTGCTTGAAGCGGACCTCGACCACGAACGCGGACTCGATCCAGCGCGCGCCGGCGATCTTCTCCGGGTCGCGCGGCGGCTCGCCGGCCCTGGCTGCCGCCAGCCGTTCCGCCACCGCGGCGAGCTCCCGCTCGCCGAAGCCGCCGCCGACACGGCCCGCATACACCCAGCCGTCCGCGCCGCGCTGTGCGAGCAGCAGCGCGCCGAAACCTGGGCGCCCGCCTTTCGGCGGCGTGTAGCCGACGACGGCAAAATCGTCGCTCGAGCGAGCGCTCACCTTCACCCAGTTCGGCGAGCGCCGGCCCGTGTAGGGGGAGCCCGCGCGCTTCGCGACCAGGCCTTCGAGGTTCATCGCCTGCAACTGCTCGAACATCGCCTCGCCCTCGCGTTCGATGTGCGTGGACACGCGGATCGGCCCTGCCGAGGGCAGCATGTCGACCAGCAAGCGCTTGCGTTCGGTAAGCGGCAGGCGACGCAGGTCGTACTCGCCGAAGAGCAGCAGGTCGAACGCGTAGAACGTCGCGGGCCACTGCAGCGCCGCGCGCCCGATGTCCGCGGCACGCGTGAGGCGGCCGCGCTGCTGCATGCCGGCGAAACTCGGCAAGCCTTCGGCATCGTGCACGACCACCTCGCCGTCGAGCAGGAAATCGTCGTAGGGCAGCGCCGCCAGCACCTCGGCGATTTCCGGGAACACCGCCGTGAAATCGTTGCGGTTGCGCGAGATGAGCCTGACCTCGCCACGCTCCTTGCCGGCCAGGAGCCGATAGCCGTCGTACTTGATCTCGAACACCCAGTCCGGGTGGCTGAACGGCTCGCCCGGCGTTGCGAGCATCGGCTGCACGTCGCGAAAGGCCACGCGCCCGCGCTTCGCGCCCGCGTCCCGGCAGGCGGCTTCGATGGCGGCGCCGGGGTCCTCGCCCGCCGCGAGCTGCTCGACGGTGCGCCCGGACAGCACCGAATCGTCCGGCAGCACGGCCGCCTCGCCTTCGCGCACGTAACCGTCGCGCTCCTTGATCAGCAGCCAGTCCTTCGGGCTGCGCTTCGTCTTCACCAGCGTCCAGCGGCCGCGCAGCTTGTAGCCGTGCAGATCGAACAGCAGCTTGCCGGCCGCCAGCCCTTCGTTGAAGTCCTTCACCGCTTCAAAGCGACCACGGTCCCACACGATGACCGCACCCGCGCCGTAATTGCCCTCCGGGATCACGCCCTCGAAGTGGATGTAGTCGACCGGGTGGTCTTCGACGTGCACCGCCAGGCGCTTGTCGGCCGGGTCCGGGGAGGGACCCTTCGGCACGGCCCAGGAGACGAGCACGCCCTCGTGCTCCAGCCGAAAGTCGTAGTGCCGGGCGCGCGCGGCATGCAGCTGCACGACGAAACGCGAACCGCCCGCGCGCCCGCCGAACGGTTCCGGAGTTGAGCCGGCCTTTCGCTTTTCGCGATAAGCCGCTAATTTAGGGGTGTTTCTCGTTGCGGCCATAAAAATCAGGATATATGATCCGCTGATGCCTGCGCGACCACTGGGTTCTGCAACGATCGCCTTCGGGCTGGTTTCGATACCGGTCAAGCTGTACTCGGCCGCGGAATCGGCGGCGACCGTGCGCTTCAACCAGATCGACCGCCGCGACGGCAGCCGCGTGAAGCAGCAGCTCATCTCGTCGGGCAGCGGCGAGGTCGTGCCGAGAGAGGACATCGTCAAGGGCTACGAGTTCTCGAAAGGCCAGTACGTCCTGTTCTCGCCCGAAGAGATCAAGGCGCTGGAAGTGGCGGCGACCTACACGATCGAGGTCGACCAGTTCCTGCCTGACGGTGCCGTCGATCGCATCTACTTCGACAAGGCTTACTACCTCGGCCCGGACAAGGGGGGCGCGCGCGCCTACCACCTGCTGGCCGAGGCCCTGCGCGAGACCGGACGCGTCGCGCTCGGCCGCTACGCGGCGCGCGGGCGGCAGCACCTGGTGCTCGTGCGGCCGAAGGAGAACGGCCTGCTGCTCGAGCAGCTCCACTACGCGGACGAAATCCGCTCGTTCAGCGAAGTGCCGCTCGAGGACGTCGAAGTCAGGGAGTCGGAGCTCGAGCTCGCGAAGCAGCTCATCGACCAGGCGGCGACCGACACCTTCGATCCGACGAGCTACCGCGACGAAGTGCGCGACCAGATCAAGGCGCTGATCCAGCGCAAGGTCGAAGGAGAGGACATCACCGTTGCACCGGCGGCCCAGCCGGAGCACAAGATCATCGACCTCATGGAAGCCCTGAAGGCAAGCCTCAACGCCACCGACAAGCGCAAGCCCGCGAAGCGTACGGACGAAGAGCAAGCGGAGCCGAAACAAGCGGGCGCGAAAGGCAAGAAGGCGGCCGCCAGGAAAACTCCGCGGAAGAAGCGCGCCGGCTGACCCTCCGACGCAGTGCCCGAATACTCCACCCGAGAAGTTGCCGGCCTCGCGGGACTCCCCGAAAGCCGGGTGCGCCACTGGACACGGGCCGGCGTCCTGACGCCGAGCAGGGACGCCCGCGGCCGCTGGCGGTATTCCTTCCAGGACCTCGCGGTGCTGCGCGCCGCCGGCAAGCTCCTCGAGGCCAATGTGAAGGTGAATCGCGTGACGCGCGCCCTGGTCCTGCTCCGCGAGCAGTTGCCGGCGGGGCGCCCGCTGTCCGCCGTGCGGATCCTCGTCACCGGCGAACGGGTCATCGTGAAGGACCGGCTCTCTTCCTGGGAACCCGAGTCCGGGCAGTGCGCCCTCGACTTCGACGTGCAGGCAGTCTCGGCGCAGGTGGCTCCGCAGCTGCCGCGCAAGCCGCTCGACGATCCCGGGAAGATCGCTGAAAGCGCCGACGATCTCTATGAATCGGCGCTGGACCTCGAGCTTGCCGGCCGCTTTGACGCGGCACGCGAGACCTACGAGGCCGTGATCCGGCGCTACCCGAACCTGGTCGGCGCGCGCATCAATCTCGGGCGGCTGCTGCACGCCGCCGGCCGCCTGGAGGAGGCCGAAGCGCTGTACCGCGGCGCGCTCGAACGGCGGCCCGGCCATGCGCTTGCGGCGTTCAACCTCGGCGTGGCGCTCGAGGACCAGGGCAAGAACGATGCGGCGGCCGAGGCGTACCGCGCCGCGCTGGCCGTGGACGAGGAGTATGCCGACGCGCACTACAACCTCTCCCGCCTGCTGGAGTCGCAAGGCGATGCACAGGGGGCGTTCCGGCACCTGAGCCGATTCCGGCGGCTGATCAAGCCGACGAAATCCTGACGCAAATGAGTCCGCCTCTGGCGGGCTATGTCGCCTTTTGTGGGAGCGCGCATCGCGCGCGATGCCACGGCGGTCGCCTTTTGTGGGAGCGCGCAGCGCGCGCGATGCCACGGCCGTCGCTTTGGCATTGCGACCGATGCAACCATCATCGCCTCGGCATCGCGCGCCGTGCGCGCTCCTACAACCATGCCCTGTGGGAGCGCGCATCGATGCCACGGCGGTCGCTTTTTGTGGGAGCGCGCATCGCGCGCGATGCCACGGCGGTCGCTTCAGCATTGCGATCGGTGCAACCCTCATCGCCTCGGCATCGCGCCGTGCGCGCTCCTACAACGAGCCCTGTGGGAGCGCGCATCGCGCGCGATACCACGGCCGTCGCTTTTTGTAGGAGCGCGCATCGCGCGCGATGCCACGGCCGGCGCGGCTGGCACGATTCTCGCATCCAAGCCGCTACTCACAGGAGGTGACACTTGGCGAACGAGTTCGTCTGGCCGCGGCCCGTCGTTTACGGCGAAACGGAGGACCTGCCCATAGCCCGCGTGCGATGCGGCCGCGGCTTCAGCTATCGGGACCGCGACGGCCACTCGATAAGGAATCATGACGCGCGCAAGCGCTTCGACGCGCTCGCGATACCGCCCGCGTGGGAGGATGTCCGGATCGCGGCGGAAGGCAACCGCCACGTGCAGGCGATCGGCCGCGATGCGCGCAAGCGCAAGCAATACCGCTATCACCCCCTCTGGATCGAGCAGAACAAGCTGCGCGACTTCAGCCGGCTGCCGGACTTCGGCGCGGCCCTACCGAAGATCCGCGATTTCGTCGACACCCAGCTCCGCCGGCCGGCACTCGACCGGGAGCGCATGACGGCGCTCGCCCTTCGCCTGCTCGAGCAGACGCTGATCCGGGTGGGCAACGATGCGTACGTCGAATCGAACGGCAGTTACGGCCTGACGACGCTGACCGACAGCCAGGTCAAAGCGAACGGGAATTCGCTGGCCTTCCGCTTCATCGCGAAGGGCGGCAAGGAGACCCGGCTCGACCTGCACGATCCTCGTGCGGCGCGCGCGGTGAAGCGCTGCCATGAACTGCCCGGGCACCGGCTCCTGCAGTACGTGGACAACGATGGCGAAGTGTGTCCCCTCACGTCCACCGACCTCAACGAGACCCTGCACGAGCTGACGGGCGAGACGTTCACCGCCAAGACCTTCCGCACCTGGGGTGGAACAGTCGACGCGTTCGAACGGCTGGCCGGCGAGCCGCTACCGGAATCGGAAGCGGAGCAGGCGCGAGCGCTGAACCGCCACCTGCGCGAGACGGCGAAGGTGCTCGGCAACACCCTTGCCGTCTGCCGGAAGTACTACGTGCACCCGAAGGTCATCGAGGCTTACCAGGATGGCTCGCTCGCGGACCGGCAGCCGAGCATGCGGGAACGGCGTGGACTCAACGGTATCGAAACTGCCGCGTTACGGTTCCTGACGCAATCCTGACCAAGGGAATACCGTCGCGGCTTCTTCCGGCGAATAGCTTTGGTGAGGCGAGCCTCAGGGTAATGCGAGCATGCGTTCGGCGAAGGCCGGACCGGCCGCCTCGTCTTCGTGCTTGAAGAAGACGAAGGCGCGCTCGAATGGCGCGCACCGGGCCTTCCAGGCCTTCAATGCCCCGTCGGTGTAGGACGTGCCCCGCAGTCGCAGGTACGTGAGGCTGCCCGTCTCCGGAAGCTCGGGCGCTGTGTCGCTGCCCTCCGTATCCGCCGTAACCCACGCCGCGCCGTAGCTCGCGAGGACGGTGAACACGGCGTCGTCGTGCCACGACGGGTGCCGGAACTCGAATGCCGTCGCGACGTCATCCGGAACCAGCTCGCAAAAGGCTTTCAGCTTCTCGACGCCGACGCGTGAGTGCGGCGGAAGTTGCAGCAGCACGACGCCGAGCCGCGAACCAAGCGCCTGCAGGGTCTCGAAGAAGTATCCGGCTTCCTCGCCGCAGTCGGCGAGCTGCTTGACGTGCGTGATGCGACGCGGCGCCTTCACGGCGAAACGGAAGGTGTCCGGCACTTGCTCCGCCCAGCCTTCGAGCATGCTGCGGCGCGGCATGCGATAAAAGGTGTTGTTGATCTCCACCGTCGGCAGCCGCTCGGCGTACCAGGCGAGCATCCGGTTCGCCGGCAGCTTTTCGGGATAGAAACGGCCCTTCCACTCCTTGAACGAGAAACCGCTGGTACCGCAGTAGAGCTCCACGTCAGTACCCCTCGACGATAGTGGACATTTCGAGGTAGCGACAGAATGCGTTCGCCATCCGCATCTGCGCGGGTGACCGGCAAGGCGGTTCGAACAGTCTCGGGCTGCCGACGAGGATGCACAAGCCCCTGGCGCGCGAGGTCGCGACGTTCAGCCGGTTGGCGCTGTAGAGAAAGTCCATTCCGCGCGGCGCTTCGTCTGATGAGGACGTCGTCAGCGACACGATCACCACGGGCGCCTGCTGGCCCTGGAACTTGTCGACCGTGCCGGCACGGACCTCCGGCAGCGCGGCAGCCAACGCCGCGACCTGCGCATTGTACGGCGCGACGATCATCAGGTCGTCCTGCGTGAGCGGCCGCTCGGCACCGTCGCGGTCGCGCCACAGCGTCTCGCCATCCGTGATGCGGGCGACGATGCGCGAGACCGCGTCGACTTCCTCGAACGAGCGTGCCTGGCGCCCCTCGTGCTCCACCGGCACATAGGCGAGACCGGCTTCTGGAAACGGCGATGCGCCGAGCACCGCTTGCCGCTCGAGCCCGGCGTAGGAGCTCAGGCGGTTCTCGTAGAACACCTCGGCCGTGAATGCGCAGATCGCCGGGTGCAGCCGGCGGGTCTGCTGCAGGAACACACCCACGCCCGGTGGAATCGTCTTGTGTGCGCCGAGGAGGTGCTCGAGCGCGGAACGATCGGCGCCCGGCGGATGGCTGGCCTGCTGCGGCTGCTCGAGCTGCTGCGGATCGCCCAGCAGGACCAGGCTCTTCGCGCCGCCGGCGACCGCGAGCACGTCCGCCAGCGACATCTGGCCGGCTTCGTCGATGAACAGGACGTCGACGCTTTCGGCGAAATCCGGCCGCGCCCACAGCCAAGACGTGCCGCCCAGCAGCCGGTAATCGCCGTTGTCGAACAGCGTGTGGATGCGGCCGTAGTCACCGATCGCGTGCAGCGCTTCCGGCGAGCCCTCCTTTGCCTTGCCCTTGTGCAAGCATTTGAAATCCGCGATGCCCTGCTCGGCTGCCCTGTCGACGCAGCCGCGGAGCAGGTTGCGGATCACCTCGTGACTCACCGCCGTCACGCCGACTTTCTTCCCGGCGCGAACGAGGTCCACGATCATGTGCGAGGCGGTGAACGTCTTACCGGTGCCGGGCGGTCCCTGGATCGGCAGGACACCACGATCGAGTTCGCGGCCGAGACGGCAGGCCGTGGCGATCTCGTCGCCCGCAGCCGCATCGCCGGGAAGGCCCGCAGAACCTTCTACCCATCGCGGCGGCCGCCTCAGAACCAGGTCGCGTGCGGCGCGGTGCGCACCGGGCGCGTCGATGCCGTTCTCCGCGACCCATCGCCCGAGCTCGAGGAGTGCCGCCGGCTTGGCGCCCGAGGGCACGTTGCGTCGCACGAAAAGGTGCGTGGGGCGCTCGTCCGCCCATTTGCCGGAATGCCGGACGTCGACGGTGCGCGCGCCGAGGTCGAGATCGTCGATCGTGCCGATGCAGTCGCCGGACGGTACGCACACCTCGTCGCCGCGGCGCACGTCGTGATCCTGGGCCGGGAAGGCATAGCGGTGGATCGGCCGCCTGGCCGTGCCGCCGGTCGTCTCGAGGAAGTCGAGGTCCGCGAGCGCCGAGCGCTCTTCGAAGTACTCGTCCGGCGCCAGGTCACGCAGCCTGAAATATTCCCACCACGCGGCCTTCTCCTCGCGCCGGTGCCATTCGAGCAGGTGCGCGAGCAGCCATCGGGCCTGCTGCCCCTCGTCGCGTTCGTCGGGATCCGGTGATATGCCCTGGAGCAGGCGGTCCATCACCTCGCGCGTCTCGTCGGCCGTTTCCGCGACGTCCTCGCTCGCGTCCCCGGATTTCGGCGCCGGCCGCGGCAGTTCGATGCCGCCCCTTTCGGCATCGGCGCGCAAGACCTCGAGCCAGTTCCGCAGCTTCTCGGCCGAGACGCAGTCCTCGCGGTTGTAGCGTTCGACCGCCTCGAGGCGGGGCGCCAGCTCCGCAACGCCGTGCACGGGCTCCCTGAATTCGATGGCCCACTCGATCGCGCGCCGGCTCGCCGTCGCTTCCCGCATGTCCTGCTCGCGTGCGAAACCGTAGAACTTCTCGAGCTCCTTGATCGAGTAGCTCTCCACGCTGGCTTTCAACGCATGCTTCACGATCCGGTGGAGGTCGACGAACAGCTCGGCGCGCAGCAGCACGTCGAGCTCGGTTTCGCGCGTCGCGTACCGTCCGGACAGGCGCTTGAACGCGGTTGGCTCGTAGGCTCCGAAGTGGTACACGTGCATGCCCGGATGCTCGCGATGTGTCGCGAGGATCAGGTCGACGAGCCGCTCGAAAGCATCCCGCTCCCCGGCTGCCGTCGTCGCCCAGAGCGGCACGTACTCGCCGCCGCTCGGCACGTAGCCGAACAGGTAATCGCGCCCGCCGCCCACCGCCAGCCGGTCGCCTTCGAGGTCGAGGAAGAGATCGTGGGCCGAGGGCACCGGGAGCTGCGCCAGGCCGTGCCCGTCGTCCACGGGTTCGAGGATCTCGAACTGCGGCGACTGCAGGCGCCGTGCCCGGAGCTGGATCGCGGCCTGGTCGCGCACGCGCGTCAAGGCCTCGCGCGAGCCCCGCGCCGGCTTCGGTACCTCGTGCAGGTCGCCAAGGTCCGCGAGCGTCGCGACGTCGATGCCCGCAAGCTCCTTGATCTGCCGGCGGCTGATGCCGGCGACGAACCCGAGATGATCGTCGGTCCGGCGGCGCTC
>CAYRKH010000023.1:29304-41077 GCA_964424805.1 uncultured Woeseiaceae bacterium | reverse complement strand
GATGCTCACGAATCTCGAGCCGAACGACGTCCTGTTCGTCGACGAGATCCATCGCCTGAGTCCCGTCGTCGAAGAGGTGCTGTACCCGGCGATGGAGGACTTCCAGCTCGACATCGTCATCGGCGAAGGGCCGGCGGCGCGTTCCATCAAGCTGGACCTGCCGCCGTTCACGCTGGTCGGCGCCACCACGCGCGCGGGGCTCCTGACTTCGCCGCTGCGCGATCGTTTCGGCATCGTGCAGCGGCTCGAGTTCTACACCGCGGCGGATCTCGAGGCGATCGCGCTGCGCTCGGCGGGCATCCTGAACCTCGCGCTCGAGCGGCAAGGCGCGGCGCAGATCGCGGCGCGTGCCCGCGGCACGCCGCGTATCGTGAACCGGCTGCTCCGGCGGGTGCGCGATTACGCGGAGGTCGAGGCGGACGGCGTAGTGACCGAGGCGGTCGCGATCAGTGCCATGGACCTGCTCGAGGTCGATCCAAACGGCTTCGATGCCATGGACCGCCGCCTGCTGCACACCATCATCGACAAGTTCGACGGCGGTCCCGTCGGCATTGAAAGCCTGGCGGCCGCCGTGGGCGAGGAACGCGGCACGATAGAGGACGTGCTCGAGCCGTACCTGATCCAGCAGGGTTTCATGATGCGCACGGCGCGCGGCCGGGTCGCCACGCGCAATGCCTGGCTTCATTTCGGCCTGACGCCGCCTGCACGGGAGAGCATTCCCGAGCTGCCGCTGTTCGACAAGCCGTAGCCCGGGCCGGTCTTCCGTCGTATGCCTTCCAACGAACCATTCGCCTGGCCGGTGCGCGTCTACTACGAGGATTCGGACGCGCAGGGGCTGGTCTATTTCGCCAACTACTTCAAGTTCATGGAGCGCGCGCGGACCGAGTGGCTGCGATCCCTCGGGGTGGAACAGGATGTCCTGATACGCGAAGATCGCCGTTTTTTCGTGGTAGCCGAGGCGCAGGCCGAGTTCCTCGCGCCCGCGCGGTTCAATGAACAATTGCTCGTGACCGTGAGTCTCACCGGCGTGGCGCGGGCGAGCTTCACGCTGGAACAGAAAATATTCCGCGGCGGCCTGGAAGGTGAGCTGCTGTGCCGGGGTACGACGCGCGCGGCTTTCATCAACGCCGATACGCTAAGGCCTGCGCGCCTGCCCGACTCATTGTTTGCAAGGATCCGATAGCCATGACCGCCGACCTGTCGTACATCGACCTCATCATGAACGCGAGCCTCGTCGTCAAGGCGGTGCTCGTCATCCTGCTCCTCGCGTCCTTCGTGTCCTGGAGCATCATTTTCACGAAGCGGCGGCTGATCAGCCGTACCAAGGACGCCTCCGACAAGTTCGAAGCCAACTTCTGGTCCGGCGGGGACCTGAACACGCTTTATCACAACACCGCGCGCAACAAGGAGGGCACCGTCGGGATGGCGAGCCTGTTCGAGGCCGGCTTTCGGGAATTCAACCGCGGCATCCAGCAGGCGGACACGCAGCCCGACAAGCTGGTCGAGGAGTGCCAGCGCGCCATGCGCGTCGCCATGATGCGCGAGGTCGACCGGCTGGAGCAGGGTCTCGCCACGCTCGCAACGATCGGCTCGACCAGCCCCTACGTCGGCCTCTTCGGCACGGTCTGGGGAATCATGAATTCCTTCACACAGCTCGGCAACGTGCAGGTGGCAACGCTGGCGAGCGTTGCACCCGGTATCGCCGAAGCGCTCATCGCGACCGCCATGGGTCTTTTCGCGGCTATCCCGGCGGTGATCGCCTACAACCGCTACGCGGACAAGGCGGTGCGGCTGGAGATCCGCTACGACGGCTTCATGGAGGAGTTCTCGAGCATCCTGCAGCGGCACTCGCGCGCGAAGCGCAAGGCGGTGTGACATGTCGCTACTCCAGAAACGCAAGCTCATGGGCGACATCAACGTCGTCCCCTACATCGACGTCATGCTCGTGCTGCTGATCATCTTCATGGTCACGGCACCGCTTTTGACGCAGGGAGTCAAGGTCGAGCTGCCGAAGGCAGCCGCGGAGCCGATCGAGGACGCATCGGAACATCCGCCGATCGTCCTGTCCGTCGATGCGGAAGGCAACCTCTACATCAACCAGGGCGACGACGAGGACCAGCCCGCCAGCGCCCAGCGGATCGTGCAGGTGACGAGCATCATCCTCGAGAAGAACCCGGGAATCGCGGTGCTTGTCAAAGCGGACCGGGCCGTGCCCTACGGCAACGTGGTGGGCGCGATGGTGCTGCTGCAGCAGGCCGGCGCCGACAACGTAGGCTTCGTCACGGACCCGCTGGACACTTACCCGGTCCCGGAATGACGCGGCACGGTGCGGGTGTTCTGCCAGAGTGATTCGCGACGACCACAGTGGACTTGGAGAACGTTCCATCGATACGCGCAGTGGAGAAGTGCCCGTCGTCCCGGTCCTGCTGGCGATCCTGCTGCACGCCGGGATTTTCGGCGCGATGTTCATCGCGTTCGACTGGTCGCGCCCCCTTCATCCGCCGACGCCGCTGGCGATCGAAGCAAGGCTCGTGAGCGAGGCAGAGCTGCCGCCGACGCGGGAGCAACAGCGGCGCGAAGCCGAGGAACGCGCCCGCCAGGAGGCGCTGGCTGCCGAGCGGGAGCGCGTCCGCCAGGAACAGGCGGCGGAGCAGGAGCGCATTCGCCGGGAACAGGCGGCAGAGCAGCGCCGCCTGGAGCAGGAAGCGCAGGAGCGCCGGGAGCGGGAGGCGGCCGAGCAGGAGCGCCGGCGCCGGGAGGCCGAGGAACGGCGGCAGCGCGAGGAGGCCGAGCTCGAGCGGCAGCGGCAGGAAGCGGAGCGCCGGCGGCAGGAGGAGATCGAGCGGCAGCGCCGGGAGAACGAGCTCGCCCGCGCCGCGGCGGAGGCCGAGGCGCGCGAGCAGCGCCTGCAGGAAGAGCTGGCGGCGGAAATGCAGCGGCAGGAGGCGCTGAGCTCGGGCGAGCTGGCGCGCTACAGGTTTGCGATCACCCAGCGTATCGAGCAGAACTGGATCCGGCCGGCGAGCGCGCAGCCGGGCCTGGAGTGCGTCATCAACGTGCGCCAGGTTCCGGGCGGCGAGGTGATCAGCGCCACGATCGAGCGCTGCAACGGCGACGCCGCCGTACAGAGGTCCATCGAGGCGGCGGTGTTAAAGGCTTCGCCGCTGCCGGAGCCCTCGAACCCGGCGCTCTTTGAACGAAACTTGCGGATCACATTCAAACCTGAACAATAGGGGCACTTTGTGGGGACCTGGGCAATCCGGACAATGCGAACAACGCGCTTGCGGGAGCTGATCCTGCTCTTACTGGCGCTGCCATCCCTCGCGGCAGCGCAGCTCGAGATCGAAATCACCCGCGGCGCCGGCAAGCAGACGCCCATCGCGGTAGTGCCTTTCGGCTGGCAGGGCCAGGGCGGCGCGCCGATGGACGTCACGGCGGTGATTGCCGCGGACCTGGAGCGGAGCGGGCGCTTCGCACCCGTGCCCGAGGACAAGATGCTGCAGAAGCCGACCAGCGGCGTGGACGTCGATTTCGACGACTGGTCCATCCTCGGCATCGAGGCCGTGGTCGTCGGCACCGTCATCCAGACCGGCGACGACCGCTACACCCTGCAGTTCCAGCTCTTCGACGTATTCGGCCGCGAGCAGCTCCTCGGGTATCGCATGCCGGCAAGCGCCGCGACCATGCGGCAGGCCGCCCATCGCGCGGCGGACATGATCTTCGAAGAGCTCACCGGTATTGCGGGCGTGTTCGCGACCCGGATCGCCTACGTCACGGCCGAGCGCAACGGGCGGGAGACGCTGTATTCCCTCGTCGTCTCGGATGCCGACGGCGCCAACGAGCACGTCATCGTCGAGTCGCCGGACCCGATCATGTCGCCGGCCTGGTCGCCCGACGGGCGCCAGATCGCCTACGTCTCCTTCGAAGGCAACCACTCGTCGATCTTCGTCCAGACGCTGCGTACGGGTAACCGGCTCCGCGTCTCGGAGGCGCCGGGCATCAACGGCGCGCCTTCGTTCTCGCCGGACGGGCGGAAGCTCGTCATGACGCTGGGCGGCCCGGACGGCAATCTCGATATCTACGTCATGGACCTGACGACGCGTGAAACGACGCGCCTGACGACGAACCGGGCGATCGATACCGAGGGCACCTGGACGCCGGACGGCAGGCAGATCTATTTCACCTCCGACCGCGGCGGCGCCCCGCAGATCTACCGGGTATCGGCGAGCGGCGGCCAGCCTGCACGCGTGACCTTCGAAGGCAGCTATAATGCGCGCCCGCGCCTCTCGCCGGACGGGACCAAGCTTGCCGTGGTGACCAATGACCGGGGCAGTTTCCGCATCGCGGTCATGGACCCCGAGGGCCGCGGCCGGCTGGTGCTGTCGACGGGACGCCAGGACGAGTCGCCCAGCTTCGCGCCGAACAGCGACACGCTGATCTACGCCACGCGGCAGCAGCGCAACGGGGTACTCGAGACGGTGACGGCCGACGGCCTCGTGCGCCAGCGGCTGGCTTCCGGGGAAGGGGACGTGCGCGAGCCCGTCTGGGGCCCGTTCGAGCCCAACTAGCAGATTTACCAAAGCACTTGCAGTAGCTTAAATAAGCGCTTGAAAAACTGATAAACATTTAACTCTACGCCACCACGAAAGGACCACCTCCATGCGACCGATCAAGTTTCTTGCCCCCGCGTTCCTAGCGCTCACGCTGGCTGCCTGTGGCGGCAACCCGCCGCTGCCGACACCGGAACCGCAGGAGCAGCCGACCGCCGGACAGTCCGGCGCGGACTCCCGGGGCTTCGAAGGCGAAGAGTTCGGCCGGGGCGAAGCGTTCGGGCAGGACCGGAACGCCGACGGCCAGCTCGCCATGGTCGTCTATTTCGATTTCGACGAATCGGAGCTGCGCACCGAGTACGGCGACCTGCTTGCGCAGCACGCCGGCCGGCTGGCGGATAACGCGCGGCTCAGGGTCCGCCTCGAGGGACATGCCGACGAGCGCGGGTCGCGCGAGTACAATATCGGTCTTGGCGAGCGGCGCGCGCAGGCGGTGCGCCGCATGCTCCTGATCCAGGGTGCGCGGGCCGAGCAGATCTCGACCGTGAGCTTCGGGGAGGAGCGGCCGGCATCCCTCGGCAGCGACGAGGAAGCTTACGCGCTCAACCGCCGCGTCGAGATCAAGTACCTCAACTGAGGGGGCTAGCGCGCGTGACTTCAATTCGAATCTTTCGACCCGTGCCGCTGATTGCGGCGGCTGCGCTGCTTTACGGCTGCGCCATGCAGAATCCGCAGGAAGACCCGGTCGTCCTGAAACTCAACGAGATCGAGCGCCGGCTGTCGGCGGTAGAGCGGATACTTGCGAACGGCAGCCTCGTCGACATGGCCATGCAGGTGGACAACCTGCAGCGCACGACCGCCGATATTCGCGGCCGCGTGGAGACGCTGGAGTACCAGGCCGAGGACACGGGAGACCGGCAGCGGGACCTGTACCAGGACCTCGACCAGCGCATCCAGCAGCTCGAGCAGCGGCTGCAGGCGGCGGCCGGCGGCGGGCTTGCGCCGGGACAGCTCCCGGTGCCGGGGGGATCGGACCGCGACAATTACCAGGCGGCCTTCGAACTGCTGAAGGAACAGCGTTACGAGGATGCGGCGAGGGCGTTCGAGCAGTTCCTGGAGACCTATCCGGACAGCGAGCTGGCCGATAACGGGCAATACTGGCTCGCGGAGTCGTACTACGTCACCGGGCAGTTCGAGCAGGCGCTGGCCGAGTTCGAGGGTGTCATCAACCGCTACCCCGACTCGCGCAAGGCCCCCGACGCGCTGCTCAAGATGGGCTATTGCAACTACGAGCTCGAGCGCTGGGCCGCGGCTCGCGACGCGCTCCAGCGGGTGCAGCGGGAATTCCCCGAAACCACGGCCGCGAGGCTCGCCGACCAGCGGCTCGACCGCATGCGGGAGGAAGGCGCTTAAGTCGGACCGTAGCGTGCCTTCAGCCGCCCCGTGCAGGGGAGAATATGACCACTGACGCCCGGGCTCGCCCGCGGTTTATGATTTGCCACAGGTCCGGTATCATGCCGCGCGTTTTCCTTTACGGCACCACGGGGCGTTAGCTCAGAGGTAGAGCATTCGGCTTTTAACCGACTGGTCGTAGGTTCGATCCCTACACGCCCCACCACCTCTAACAAAAGCGAGACGCCGTCACCCGGGCTGGTTATCATTACCAGCTTTTGCGTGGCGGAGTCGTAGGTGTGACGGGTAGCAGGTGGACAGTTCATAAGTTCGGCGGGAGCAGCCTGGCGGATGCTGCTTGTTTCGAGCGGGTCACGGACATCGTGGCCGGGTTCGCGCCGGAAACCCGTACCGGCATCGTGGTGTCGGCGATGCGGGGTATCACCGACAAGCTCCTGCACCTCGTAGCACTGGCCGAAGGCAACGACGAGGCCTTCGTCACCGAGCTCGGAGCGCTCGGCACGCGTTACGCCGATACGGCCCAGGCGCTGCTCACCGGCAGCGCGCTGCAAAAGGTGCTGGACGCGTGGACGAAGGACGCGGCCACCATCGAGGACCGGTTGCGCTCGCTCGCCGACGCGGACTCCGGGCCGCCGGCGCCGCGGGACGTGATCGCCGGGTTCGGCGAGATCTGGTCCGCGCGCCTGCTGTCGGCTTATCTCGAGCGCCGGCTGGGCAGCGCACGCGCCGGCGGGTGGATCGATGCGCGCCGGGTCGTCACGGTGCGGCAAAGCGGCCTCGGCCCGACCGTGCTGTGGGAGGCGACCCGCCGGAACTGGAAGGCGCAGCCGGACGTTGCGACCGGCACGATCGTGGTGTTCACCGGATTCATCGCCTCTGACGAGCAGGGGCGGCAAACCACGCTCGGGCGGAACGGCAGCGATTTCTCCGCGGCTATCCTCGCAGCCCTGACCGATGCCGAGGAACTCGTCATCTGGACCGACGTCGACGGGGTCATGAGCGCGGATCCCGGGCGCGTGCCGGAAGCAAAGGTGATCGACCGGTTGTCGTACACCGAAGCGATGGAGCTGGCGTACTTCGGCGCCAAGGTGCTTCATCCCCAGACGCTGGGCCCGGCGGTTGAAAACGACATCCCGGTCGTGATCCGCAATACCTTTGCGCCCTCGCATCCCGGCAGCCGCGTGCAAAGCGGCGTGCTCGGCGGGGAACAGATCAAGGGCATTACGGCCATCGCCGGCATGGCGCTGGTCAACCTCGAAGGCTCCGGGATGATCGGGGTGCCGGGCACCGCGGACCGGCTGTTCTCGGCGCTGAAGAAGGCGAGCGTTTCCGTCACGCTGATCTCGCAGGCGAGCTCGGAACACTCGATCTGCATCGCGGTGCCGGAGGCGCTAGCGGAAAAAGCCCGCCAGGTCGTCGCGGATGCCTTTGCGGTCGAGCTTGCGAGCGGGCAGATCCACAGCGTCGGGGTCACGCCTGCGCAGAGCATCCTGGCGCTGGTCGGCGACGGCATGGCGGGCACGCCCGGCATCGCCGGCCGGTTCTTCGGCACGCTCGGCCGCGCCGGCATCAACATCCGGGCCATCGCGCAGGGCTCCTCGGAGCGCAACATCTCGGCGGTTGTCGATACGGTCGACGCCACGCGCGCGCTGCGGGCGGTGCACTCCGGTTTCTACCTGTCCGCGAAGACGATTTCCATCGGGCTGATCGGGCCCGGGACGGTCGGGGCCACGCTGCTCGACCAGCTCCACCGGCAGGACGAGCTCCTGCGCGAGCGCTTCAATCTCGACCTCAGGATACGGGCTATCGCGCGTTCCCGGACGATGCTCCTGGGCGATCGCCGCATCGACCTCGGCGGCTGGCGGGACGAGCTCGCAGCCTCGGGCGTGCCGGCCGACCTGGAACGCTTCGAGCAGCACGTGAATGCGGACCACCTGCCGCACGCGGCGATCATCGACTGTACCGCCAACGACGCAATTGCGCGGCAGTACAGCGGCTGGCTCGAGCGCGGTATTCACGTCGTGACGCCCAACAAGAAGGCGTTCAGCAGCGATCTCGGCGACTACGCGGCGCTGCGGCAGAGCAGCATCGCCGGCAGTTCGCACTATTTCTACGAGACCACCGTCGGCGCGGCCTTGCCGATCATTCGCACCATCCGCGATCTCGTGGATACCGGTGACCGGATCAACTCCGTCCAGGGCATTCTCTCCGGGACGCTCGCGTACCTGTTCAACATCTTCGACGCCAGCGTGCCGTTTTCCCGCATCGTGATGACGGCGAGGGAGAACGGCTTCACGGAACCGGACCCGCGCGACGACCTGTCCGGGAGCGACGTCGCCCGCAAGCTCACGATCCTCGCGCGGGAGATCGGCCAGGACCTCTCCATCGACGAGTTCCCGGTCGAGAACCTCGTGCCGGAATCGCTGCAGGACGTGGACCTGGACGAGTTCCTGCGGCGCCTGCCGGAGTATGACGACGCAATGACGGCCCGCTACCGCGCGGCGCAGGAACGGGGCAAGGTGCTGCGCTACATCGCGCGGCTCGAGGTCGGCGGTGCCGCGTCCGTCGGCCTCGAGGAAGTCGACCCGGCGAGCGCGTTCGGCAGGATCAATCTCACCGATAACGTGGTGCAGTTCGACACGGAGCGGTACTGTGCGAACCCGCTGGTCATCCAGGGGCCCGGTGCCGGCCCGGAAGTGACCGCCGCCGGGGTGTTCGCGGACGTGCTGCGCCTGGCGACGTTCCTCGGCGAGGGCGTTTCGATATGAGTGCCCGCGGCGTCGCGACGGCGCTGGCGCCGGCGTCGATCGGCAACGTCGCGGTGGGCTTCGACATGCTGGGGCTCGCCATCGCCGGCGCGCGTGATCGCGTGACCGCCCGGCGCTGCAGCCAGCCCGGCGTCAGGCTGGTCGAGGTGCGCGACCCGAGCGGGGAGCTGCACGGGGACCTGCAGGCGGACGCCGGGCGGAACACGGCATCGATTGCGGCTGCCGCGCTGTGGAGCCGGCACGGTGACGGCGGCCTCGAGCTCGCCGTCGAAAAGGGGATTCCGCTGGAATCGGGGATGGGCAGCTCGGCCGCGTCCGCGGTGGCGGCGGTGGTTGCCGCGAACGCGCTGCTCGACTCCCCCCTCGAGCTGCCGGAACTGCTGCCGTTCGCGCTGGAGGGCGAGCGTTACGCCAGCGGCGCGGTGCACGCCGACAACGTCGCACCGAGCCTCTTCGGCGGCCTGGTGCTGTGTCCGGCCCTGCTGTTGCCGCGGACGATCGCGATCTCGACGCCCGCGGGGATCAGCAGCGTGCTCCTGCACCCGGACCTCAAGGTCGGGACCGCCGAGGCGCGGCGCGGGCTGTCGCCAACCTGCACGATGGAGCAGTGGCTCGAGCAGCAGGCAAATCTTGCGGTCTTTCTCCTGGCCTGCGAACGCGGCGACGAGGCGCTGATCGCCAAGTCGCTGCACGACGTCGTGATCGAGCCGCAGCGGGCGGGCCGGGTACCGCCGTTCGAGGCGATCAAAGCGGCCGCCCTGCGCGCCGGCGCGCTCGGCTGCTCGCTTTCCGGCAGCGGACCGAGCGTGTTCGCGCTGGCGGCCGATGCCAACGCACCGGCGGTCGGGCGCGCAATGGAGGCCGCCTGCCGCGAGGCGGGGTTCGCCTGTGAACAGTTCGTGAGCCCGATGAACGCGCCCGGTGCGCGGCTGGAGCCGGCATGAGGTTCGTCAGTACCGGTCGCGGCGAGACGGCCTCGCTGGACGAGGCGCTCGCCCGGGGGCTCGCCGGCGACGGCAGCCTGTTTTTGCCGGAATCGCTGCCGCACTTCGCCGACGGCGACTTCGACGGCGCCGATAGCCTCACCGACGTCGCCTCGATCCTGCTGCGCCCCTTCTTTGCCGGCTCGACGCTCGCGGGCGAGCTGGACGCTATCGTTTCCGAGACCTTCTCGTTCCCGGTACCGCTGGTCGAGCTGCCGGTCGCCCGGGGGCGGGCAGGGCTGCTCGAGCTCTTTCACGGGCCGACCGCCGCGTTCAAGGACATCGGGGCGCGCTTCCTGGCCGCCTGCCTGTCGCGCCTGGAGCGGGACGCCGCCACGCCGCTCACCATACTCGTGGCAACCTCCGGCGATACGGGCGGCGCCGTTGCCGCCGCCTTCGCGGGACGCGAAGGGGTGCGCGTGGCGGTGCTGTTCCCGGAGGGCCGCGTGTCGGAACGCCAGCGGCGGCAACTCACCGGCTGGGGGGGCAACGTGCTGTCGCTGGCGGTCAGGGGCTCGTTCGATGACTGCCAGGGGTTGGTCAAGCAGGCCATGAACGACGCGTCGCTCGCTCAGCGCTTCCGCTTCAGCTCGGCCAACAGCATCAATATCGGGCGTTTGCTGCCGCAGTGCACGTACTATGCAGAGGCCGCGCTGGCGCAGCATCGCCGTTACGGCCGCAAACCGGCGTTCATCATTCCCACGGGTAACCTCGGCAACGGCCTCGCCTGCATACTGGCGCGGCGCATGGGCCTGCCGATCGGAGACATCGTGCTCGCGACCAATGCCAACCGGCTCATCCCGGACTGGCTCGAGGGCGACGACTGGCGGCCGCGCCCGAGTGTACCGACGCTGGCCTCCGCGATGGACGTCGGCAACCCGAGCAACATGGAGCGTCTCAGGGCGCTGGCCGGCGACCGTGCCGGCGTCCGGGCCGAGGTCCGGGCGCGGCCGGTCAGCGACTCGGTCATCCAACGGCAGATCGCCGAGGATTTCCGGGCCTTCGGCTTTGCAACCTGTCCGCACACCGCCACGGCCACTTTCACCTACCGGCAGCTCGGGGAAGAGGAAAGAACGGCACAGGACTGGGTTATCGTCGCGACGGCGCATCCGGCGAAATTCGAAGGCATCGTCGAGCCGCTGATCGGGCAGCCGTTACCGGTGCCGGAGTCGCTGGAAGGCATCCTGTCGCGGCCGGAGCAATGCGTGACCATCGAGGCGAACCTCGAAGCCCTGGTCGACGCGCTCGATGCCGGTAGTGCACAGTTCCTTGACGGGAGCACAAGCACCGGCGATAAATGAGCCCTGCGCGGCCGTTGAACCAACAATGAGCGATTACTTGCCTGCCGACTTTTCCGCGGGTTACCTGCTGCCCCTCCTCGTCGTCGTCCTGCTGCTGGCCTGGCTGTTGATGCTCGCCTGGCGCCGGCGCGGCGCGTCGCGCTCACTCTCGAAGGTCTTCTCGGCGATCGCCTTCGATCGCATGGATGGCCTGGTGCTGCCAAACGTCGATGAAGGCGAGATCCAGATCGATCACCTCCTGCTCACTGCCAGCGGACTCCTGATCGTCGACGTCAAGAGCGTCACCGGCAACGTGTTCGGCAGCGACAAGATGCAGGACTGGACCGTCATCAGCAGTGAACGCCGGTTCACGTTCGTGAATCCCCAGCCGGCGCTGTTCGACCGCATCGCTGCCGTGCGCGAAGTCGTGCGGGAGGTGCCGGTGGCGGGGCGGATCCTGTTCATGGACGGCGCGGAGTTCACGAAGGGCGTGCCGTCGCTCGTTTGCACCACCGAGGAACTCCTCGCGGAATTTCGCGAGGCCGACAAGGCCGCCGCCAAGATGAAGGTCGAAGCCTTCAAACCCCACTGGGAGCAGCTCCAGGGCTACGCACCCCCCCGGTAGGAGCGCGCATCGCGCGCGATGCCACGGCGTTGGCATCAGCACCGCACGGTAGGAGCGCGCATCGCGCGCGATGCCACGGCGTTGGCATAAGCGCCGCGCGTTCACCGGCGCGGCATCGCGCGCAATGCGCGCTCCCACAGGGGAGGTGTTCACC
>CAYRKH010000023.1:0-29204 GCA_964424805.1 uncultured Woeseiaceae bacterium | reverse complement strand
CGCGCGCAATGCGCGCTCCCACAGGGGAGGTGTTCACCGGCGTGGCATCGCGCGCAATGCGCGCTCCCACAGGGAGGTGTTCACCAGCGTGGCATCGCGCGCTATGCGCGCTCCCACAGGGGGCTATTTACCGGGGTGGCATCGTGCGCGATGCGCGCACCGTACGCGGCGCGGCAGTGGTCAGTCCAGATCCAGGGATCCCAGCACCAGCAGGTAGTAGCTCACGATCCCGATCACCTGGTCGTTTTCGATTACCGGCGCGTGACTGATGCCGCAGCGTTCGAACAGGCGCGCGCAGTGCCGGATGTGCATGCCGGGCCGCACCGAGATGACGGGTTTCGCCATGATCTCGTAGGCATTGACGCGCTCGGGTGAGCGATCCTTGGCGATCACCTGCTTTGCAATATCGGAGAACAGCACCATACCGTACTCGTCGTCCTCGTGACGCTTCTCGACGATAAGGCTGGTAGCGCCGACGCGCTTCATGATGCGCATGGCCTCCATGACGTCGATGTTCCCATCGACCATCGTCACGTTCTCGCGCATGACCTGCCGTACCGTGATTTCCCGTGATGCGTTCATAGCTTGTCCTCCACAACCGGCGCTAATTCCTCGGCCTGCCGCACGACGCCGACTGCATCTTCCACGTCGAGCTGCACGGCGATTCCCGCTCCTGGCTTCGAGTCGAATTCGCCGACGTCGGCGATGTGCTCGAGAATACGCCGGCTCAGGTGCTCTTCCACCAGCATCATCAGCACGTCGCGCTGCGAGGATAGCGACATGCCCAGGAAGGTGAGGGGCTTGCTCAGGCCTTCACCCCGCGCCTGGCTGATCACCGTGCATCCGGTTGCACCTGCCTCTCGCGCCGCGTCCATGACGGTCTTCGTATGACGGTCTTCGACGAAGGCGACAATCAGTTTGAAATGCATGTCGATTCTCCTGGGGTACTCACATTTCGGCGGGATTTTCCGTGCGACCGCGTAGGATACGCTTTTCCAGGAATGCTGCTACCTGGGCGTAGGCCAGCACCGTGATGGCGGGGAATATGCACGCCAGCGCGAGCAGGCCGAAACCGTCCAGCAGCTCGCTGCGCCCGGGAACCTGCTGCGCGAGGGCGAGCCCCAGGGCGGTTACCACCGGCACGGTGACCACGGAGGTGGTGACCGCGCCCGAATCGTAGGCGAGCGGCACGATGACGCGCGGTGCAAACAGGCTCTGTATGACGATGACCGCGTAGCCCGCCGCCAGTACCCAGTGTATCGGGATTCCGGTGACGATCCGGATGCAGCCGATCAGCACGCCGACCGAAACGCCCAGCGCGGCGGCAATGCGCAGCCCCCACGCGCTTATGCTGCCGCCGGAAAGATCGCTTACCCGGTTGGCGATGGCCAGCAGCGCCGGCTCGGCGATCGCGGCGCCGAAGGTGATGCAGAACGCAAACGCGAACACCAGGCTGTAGTCCGACAGGTGTGAGCCGGCTGCAGGCCCGTCCGCAAGGCTCGCCGTGACGAGCTGGTCGACCATGATTCGCCCAATGGGGAACAGGGCCTTCTCCAGCCCGAGGACGAGCGTCCCGAGGCCCACCAGGACAAACAGGAAGCCCACGGCGACCTGGCCCGGGCGCGCGAGCTGGCGGCGCAGCACGACATAGTGGAAAAACAGCATGAAAGCGGCGATCGGTATGATGCTGAGCGCCGTCTCGGCGAGAGCATCCAGCAGGTCGATGATCAAATTCATGCGAGGAACGTTCCGTAGATCATGACGAAGATCATCGGGATGATGAGGATGAATGCGATTATGCCGAAGCCGTCGGTCAACGGGTTACGGTCCGACAGCGAGGAGGCGAGGCCGATGCCGAGCGCGGTGACGAGCGGCACGGTGATGACCGAAGTCGTAACGGCGCCGGAGTCGTACGCGATGCCAATGATCTCGGCGGGCGCAAAGAACGTGAACGCCAGCACGATGCCGTACCCGCCGATCACCATCTTCGGTAACGACCAGCCGAACACGATGCGGGTGACGCCGAGCACCAGCGCGACCCCGACCGCCAGGGCGACCGCCAGGCGTAACCCCAGCGAGTAATGGGAACGGGCCAGGTCCGAATCGGCGATGGAGCCCGCGGCGGCCGCGACGTTCGCCGCTTCGGCGGCCACCGCGATCAGCGCCGGCTCCGCGACCGCCGTGCCGAAGCCGAGCAGGAAGGCAAAAGCGAGCAGCCAGGCGAAGCTGCCCTTCCTGGCGAGCGCATAGGCGAGGGAATCGCCGACGGGGAACAGGGCGAGCTCCAGCCCGTAGACGAAGAGCGTGAGGCCCACCACCACCAGCACGGCCCCCTGGCCCAGGACCTGCAGGTCGGCGATCGGCCGGTCGAGCACCACGGCCTGGAAAAAGAGGATCACGACGAGCACGGGCGCCAGGTCGCGCGTGCTCCCGAGGGCCATTCGTACGAACAGCCGCATCAGCCGGTCAGCCGGAACAATCGTTCGCTGTTATGCGTCGCCGCCTCGCCGACGGTTTCTTCCGGCTGCGACAGGCAGGCGGCGACGACGCGCAGCACCTCCCGCAGGTACTTCGGCTCGTTGCGGCGGGTGGGGGGCTTGGGGGTGAGCGTCCGGGGCAGCAGGTAAGGCGCGTCGGTCTCGATCAGCAGGCGATCGAGCGGAATCTCCGGCGCGGCCTGCCGCAGCGCGAGTCCGCGGCGCTCGTCGCAGATCCAGCCGGTGATGCCGATGTACAGGCCGAGATCCAGGTAGTCGCGCAACATGCGGGCGTCCCCGGTGAAGCAGTGCGCCACGCCGCCGTTGAGGCGGCCTGTCATCGGCCGCAGTACCTCGAGGAAGTCGTCGTGTGCGTCCCGCTGGTGCAGGAACACGGGCAGCCCGCACTCGGCCGCGAGCTCGAGCTGCGCCTGGAAGGCGGCACGCTGTGCCTCGCGAGGTGAGAAGTTGCGAAAGTAGTCGAGGCCGCATTCGCCCACGGCGACCACCGAGGGGTGGCGGAACAGCGGCCGCAGCGCGTCAGCGGCCCCCTCATCCCAGTCGGCAGCGTGGTGCGGATGCACGCCGGCGGTGGCGAACAGCGCGCCTGGACGCGTCTCCGCCAGCGCCGCGGCCTGCCGGCTGCCTTCAACCGTGCTGCCGGTGACGATCAGGCGGGTGACGCCGCAGGCGGCAGCGCTGTCGATCACCTCGTCGCGGTCGGCGTCGAACGAATCGTGTGTCAGATTGGCGCCGATATCGACGAGGTCCGTCATCCGTTTTTCCTTGTATGCTGCAGCGACAAGATTACCTGTTGGCCGGCTCGCGGCAAAGGCGGAGACGTACCCCGGTTCAACCATTTGCTCGCGCGGTGCATCCAATAGCTACCAGTTACCGGAAAGGACCTGACCATGCACAAAACCAGCACAGCCGTATCCGTCCTCGCGGCGCTCGCCGCCCTCGTCCTGTGCGGCGAGGCCGCGGCCTTCGGTTTCGGCTTCAACGACGATATCGAGATAGCGGCCGGCAGCGAATCCGGAGGCGACTCGACCGTCAACGGCAGCATCGAGGTCGGCAGCGGCGCCGTCGTGAACGGCAGCCTTGAGACGGTAAACGGCGGCATTCGCATCGACAGCGACGCCCGGGTAGAGGACCTGGAAACCGTCAACGGGCGCATCCAGCTCGCGTCCGGGGTGACCGCGGGCGAAATCGACAGTGTCAACGGCAGCATCTCGCTTGCGGAGAAGGCCTCCGCGGAGAATGTGTCCGTGGTGAACGGCAAAATCCGGCTCGCGCCGGGATCGCGGGTCGCCGACGACGTGGGCAACGTGAACGGTGAAATCGAGGTCACCGGTGCGGAAATCGGCGGCGACCTGGCGACGGTCAACGGCGACGTTTCCCTCATGGATAACGCCCGCTTGCGCGGCGACCTCACCGTGGAGAAGCCGAGCGGCTTCAACTGGAACGACCGCGAACGGAAGCCGCGTATCGTGGTGGGGCCGGGCAGCCGGATCGACGGCAATATCGTGCTGGAGCGCGAAGTCGAGCTCTACATCAGCGACTCGGCGGAGGTGGGCGGCGTCTCGGGTGTAATGAGCCTGGAGGACGCCCGGCGGTTCAGCGGGCAGCGTCCCTGGTAAGCCCGCGAGGGAACCTGCGAGGAGGATCCCGGGGAAAACCCGGGGAGAACCGGTACCGCCGCTTCGTTTTGCCGGCAAAGGCCTTAGAATAGCGGCATGCCGCCGCCCCAGCTCCCGCTGTTCCCCGACCGTCACGATTCCGGCCCGCAGCCCGGGTTCCTGGTGCGCAAGAGCGCCCGGGCCAAGCGGCTCACCATCAAGGTCTTCCCGCGGGGGCGGGTCGAGGTAGTGGTCCCGCGCCGCACCCGCGCCGCCGATGTGCAGGCTTTCGTCAGCGAGAACGCCGCCTGGATTCGCGATGCGCGCAGCGCCTTTGCCATCGACCATCCGCCGGAGGCGTTCGCGCTCCCGCGCCGCATCGCGCTGCCGAGCATCGGCAGGATCGCGGAGGTGGAGTACCGGCACACGCGCGGCGCCAAAACCGTGCGCGTGCGATCGACCCCAACGGGCGTGCTGCTATCCGGGTGCGTCGACAACGAGGCCCTGTGCGTCGCCGCGCTGCGCCGCTGGCTCTGCTCGGTCGCCAGGGCAGAATTCGAGCCGAGGCTCAGGGAGCTTTCGATCGAGATGCGCACCCCGTACGAGCGCATGCAGGTACGCGCCCAGCGCACCTGCTGGGGCAGCCGCAGCTCGACGGGCACCTTGAGCGTGAACGTCTGCCTGCTGTTCCTCGAACCCAAGCTCGTGCGCTACCTCATGATCCACGAGCTGGCCCACGGCCGTCACATGAACCATTCCAAGCGCTTCTGGAACCTGGTTGCCCACTTCGAACCCGACTACCGCCGCCTCGACAGGGCCCTCACCGACAGCTGGCGCGCCGTCCCCGCCTGGCTCGGCATCTACTAGGGGGCGCGACCAGCGCGGGTGGCCCGACCCGCCTAGCCCTCGTCCATCAGCTCGCGGAGATTGATGACGGCGGCGTTGGCGCGGGCGAGGTAGTTGGCCATGACCAGGGAATGATTGGCGAAGAGGCCGAAGCCGCCGCCGTTCAGGACCACGGGGGAGCGCAGTGGCTCGATGCTGGCTTCGAGCTCGCGGATGATCTGGCGGACGCTGGCCTCGGCATTCTTGTCGGCCAGCACCTGGGCAAAGTCGAACTGGGCGGCACGGAAAAAATGCACGAGAGCCCATGCCGTGCCCCGCGCTTCGAAGAACACGTCGTCCACTTCGAGCCAGGGCGTGCGGACGTCGACGCGATCGTCGAGCGCGTTTCCCGCCTCGGCGGCCGCATCGCCGGCAAGATCCGTGTTGATGACCGTGGTCGCGACGCTGTTGCCGAGCCGGCGCGTCAGGCTGCCGAGGCGCTTCTCGACCTGTGCGAGCCATTCGCGGAGGTTATCGGAGCGGGCGTAGAACCGCGCGGGAGGTTCGCTGGTACCGGTCAGCCGGTTACGGTAGCGCACGAAGCCCGCGATGGCGTCCCGGTATTCGGCTTCGGTCGGCGGCAGGATCCACGAGTCGTTATCGAAGTTGATTTTCGGCTCGGCGATGGCGAGATCCCGATCTTCCTGGGATTGCGACTGGCTGCGGCTGTAGTCGTTACGGAATACGCGCGCGAGATCGCGAACCTGCTGCAGCACGCCGAACTCCCAGTTCGGGATATTGTCGAGGAACACGCTCGGCGGCAGGATGTCGTTCGTGAGGTAGCCGCCCGGTTTGTCGAGCAGCGTCTCGGTCACCCGGATGAGCGTGTCGGCGGAGGCATAGCCGATGACGACCCGTTCCGGGTCCGGATTCCGGTTGACCCAGAATACGTCGGGCTCGCGCGACCAGTAGACGGCGAGCCCGATCATCACGACGAGCACCGCGGCGGCGGCGTAAACGGCGGGCATGACCCACTTCGGACGTTCCCGGGCGGACCCGCCGCCGTCGGTATCGTTGCCGTCGGTTCGGCGCCCGAAGATCATTTACCGTCAGGCGGCGCTGGACGAGCCGGCGGCAAGCTGGCGCAGCACGTAGTGCAGGATGCCGCCGTGCGTAAAGTAGTCGCGTTCCTTCGGTGTATCGATCCTGACCCTGGCTTCGAAGGTAATCGGGGCGCCGTCTGCCGGCGTCGCCGTGACCCGTACGTTGCCGGACAGGCCGTCCTCCAGTCCTTCGATGTCGTACACCTCACGGCCGGTCAGCCCTATCGACTGCGCCGTGTCGCCGTTCACGAACTGCAGCGGCAGCACGCCCATGCCAATCAGGTTCGAACGGTGAATGCGTTCGAAGCTCGTGGCGAGCACCGCCTTCACGCCCAGCAGCAGCGTGCCTTTCGCTGCCCAGTCGCGTGACGAGCCCGTGCCGTATTCACTGCCCGCGATGACCAGTAGCGGCGTCTGCTCGTCGCGATAGCGAAGGGCGGCCTCGTAGATCGTCATCTCCTCGTCGCTGGGCTGGTGGCGGGTATAGCCGCCCTCGGTGCCCGGCGCGAGCTGGTTGCGCAACCGAATGTTCGCAAAGGTCCCGCGCATCATTACCTCGTGGTTGCCGCGCCGCGAGCCGTACGAGTTGAACTCGTGCGGCTTGACGCCGTGTTCCAGCAGGTACGAGGCGGCGGGGCTGTTCGGCGCGATGGTGCCGGCCGGCGAGATGTGGTCGGTCGTCACCGAGTCCCCGAGCAGCGCGAGAACGCGCGCGCCGCGGATGTACGAAATCGGTTCCGGCTCGCGCGTCATACCTTCGAAGTAGGGCGGGTTCTTGACGTACGTCGAGGCCTCGTCCCAGGCGTAGATCTGCCCGCCCGACACTTCGAGCCCGTTCCAGTTCTCGTCGCCTGCGAACACGCGGGCGTAGCTCGACCGGAACATGTCGGAATCGATGTGGCTGGAGATGACGTCCTGGATCTCCGACTGGCTCGGCCAGATGTCCTTGAGGTAGACGGGCTTCCCCTGCGCATCCTCGCCCAGCGGCTCGGTCATGATGTTGTGGTCCATGTTGCCGGCCAGCGCGTAGGCAACGACGAGCGGCGGCGACGCCAGGAAGTTCATCCGTACCATCGGGTGGATGCGGCCCTCGAAGTTGCGGTTGCCGGAGAGCACGGCGCAGCCGACGACGTCGCCGTCCGTCACCGCCTTCGTGATTTCCGGCAGGAGCGGCCCGGAGTTGCCGATGCAGGTCGTGCAGCCGTAGCCCACGAGGTAGAACCCGAGTCCTTCCAGGTCCTTGACCAGCCCGGCTCTCTCCAGGTACTCGGTCACCACCCGGGAGCCTGGCGCCAGGCTCGTCTTCACCCACGGCTTCGACTGCAGGCCGCGTGCGACGGCCTTGCGTGCCAGCAGGCCGGCCGCAACCATCACCGCCGGGTTCGACGTGTTGGTGCAGCTCGTGATGGCGGCTATCAGCACCGCGCCGTCCCGGATCTCGACGTCGTTTCCGTTAGCGCCGTCCAGGGTTGCTGTGGCGGCGCCGCCGCCCTTGCGATCCTGGATCGCCTGTTCGAGGTGACCGGCAAAAATCGTGTCCGCGTTCGCCAGCGGAATACGGTCCTGCGGTCGTCTCGGCCCGGCAATGCTCGGCTCCACCGTACCGAGGTCGAGCTCCAGGAGCTCGCTGTACTCCGCGCCTTCTGCCCCGTCGAAGCGCCACAGCCCCTGTTCCTTGGCATACGCTTCGATCACCTTGATGTGCTCCGGATCGCGCCCGGAGAGCTTGAGATAGCGCAGCGTTTCGCCGTCTATGGGGAAAATGGCGCAGGTGCTGCCGAATTCCGGGGACATGTTGCCGAGCGTTGCACGATCGGCCACCGGCAGGTCGGCAAGCCCGTCGCCGAAAAATTCGACGAATTTGCCCACCACGCCGCGTTCCCGGAGCATTTCCGTCACGGTCAGCACGAGGTCGGTGGCGGTTGCCCCTTCCCTGAGCGACCCGGACATTTTGAAGCCCACCACCGGGGGGATCAGCATCGTGATCGGCTGGCCGAGCATCGCGGCTTCCGCCTCGATCCCGCCGACGCCCCACCCGAGAATGCCGAGACCGTTGATCATGGTCGTGTGCGAATCCGTCCCGACCAGCGTGTCGGGATACGCCCGGCGGGTGCCGTCCGCTTCCACATCGAAAACGACGCGGCCGAGGTATTCGAGGTTGACCTGGTGCACGATGCCCGTATTGGGCGGTACCACGCGGAAGTTCTCGAAGGCCGTCTGGCCCCAGCGCAGGAAGCGGTAGCGCTCCGCGTTGCGCTGGAACTCGATCTTGTTATTGAGATCGAGCGCGTTCGCGGTGCCGTAGCGATCCACCTGCACCGAGTGGTCGATGACGAGCTCCGCCGGCGAGAGCGGGTTGATGCTCTCGGCCTTGCCGCCGAGCCGCACCACCGCGTCGCGCATCGCCGCCAGGTCGACCACCGCCGGCACGCCGGTAAAGTCCTGCAGGATGACGCGCGCAGGCGTAAAGGAGATTTCGACGGAAGGCTCGGCTTTCGGGTCCCAGCTGGCGAGCGCCAGGATGTGGTCGCGCGTGACGTCCCGCCCGTCCTCGTGCCGGAGGAGGTTTTCCAGCAGGATCTTGAGGGAGTAGGGGAGGCGGCTCACGTGACCTTCGCGGACGGCGTCCAGCCGGAAGATCTCGTACGCCGTGCCGCCCACGTCTAGCGTTGAACGGGCGCCGAAGCTGTCCTTCATCATCGTCTCCGGGTAGTTGTCGATTTTTGGGAGGTGTCCGCGCCTTTTGCCAGGGCGAGCCGGCGGCGCAAGCCGGCATTATAACAGCCCGCTCAACCAGCGGCTTGAAGTGCCTCCCGGGCGCTGCCGGCGCGCTCGATCACGGCGCCCCCGAGGCAACGCTCGCCGTCGTAGAAGACGACGAACTGTCCCGGCGCCACGGCGCGCTGCGGCCGCTCGAAAATCACCCGCAAGCCCCCACCGGGTTCTTCGTGCACCCGGCAGGCCTGGTCCGGCTGGCGATAGCGCACCTTTGCGGCGCATTCGAGCACGCCGCCCGCCGCGAGCGGCGCGGGCGGCACGCCGATCCAGCTCGGGCGGGCTGCCGACAGCTCGTCGCTGTAGAGCAGCGGGTGATCGCCCTGCACCACGATGAGCGCGTTGCCCGCGGCATCCTTGCCGGCCACGTACCACGGCGCGTCGCCCGCATCGTCGCGCCCGCCGATACCCAGGCCATGGCGCTGGCCGATGGTGTAATAGGGTAACCCTGTGTGCTCACCGAGCGTGCGGCCCTCGGGGTTCCGGATCGGCCCGGGCTCGGCGTCGAGATAGTGCGACAGGAACTCGCGAAACGGGCGCTCCCCGATGAAGCAGATGCCGGTGCTGTCCTTCTTGTCGAACACGGGCAGCGCGCGGTCGCGGGCGAGCGCGCGCACCTCGCCTTTCAACAGGCCGCCGAGCGGGAATACCGTCTCCGCGAGCGCCTCTGCCTCGACCGCGTGCAGGAAGTAGGTCTGGTCCTTGCCGCCATCGCGCGACTTGCAGAGGCGAGCCTCGCCGTCGTGCATCGCCACGCGGGCGTAGTGGCCGGTTGCGAGCATGGAAGCGCCCAGGCGCTTGGCATAGCGGCGGAAGGCGCCGAACTTGATATCGCGGTTGCAAAGCACGTCGGGGTTGGGTGTCCGGCCGGCCCGGTATTCGTCCAGGAAGTAGGCGAACACGTCGTCGCGGTATTCACGCGCGAAATTGACGTGATGCAGCGGGATGTCCAGCGACTCGCAGACGCGTCGCGCATCCTGCAGGTCCGCCGCCGCGGTGCAGTAACCGTCCTCGTCTTCCCAGTTGGTCATGTGCAGCGCGTGCACGTCCGCGCCGGCGTCCTTGAGCCGCATCGCGGCCACTGCGGAGTCCACGCCGCCGGACAGGCCGACGACGACGCGCCGGCCGCGCAGGTTCTCGAGTGGGATGGGATCGTTCACGATCGCCCCATTATAACAAGGGGCGAGTCGTCCTTCGGCGCGCGCCGTCAGACCAGGCAGGCGTTCGCCAGTACGGCGTCGACGTTCTTCTGCACCGGCAGCAGGCCGGCCAGGAGCCCCTGCGGCTGCCGCATCCCGGTCACGTAGTCGTCGATGCAGCGAATGACGGCCGGCGAGCGCAGCGACTGCCGGCGGCGCCTCAGGTCGTCCAGGGAGTACCAGTGCACGGCGTGCACGCCCTCGTCCAGCGGCAGCGACTTGTCTTCCGCAAGAAAGCGCGCCACGTAGACGATACGCAGGAACTGCTGGCGCGTCTGGGGATGGATCCAGAGATAGACGCCGAGCAGGCTGTCAACCTCGACGTGACAGGCGGTCTCCTCGAGCGTCTCGCGCACGACCGCATCTTCCGGGGACTCGTTGGCTTCGATGTGACCACCGGGCTGCGTCACGACCAGGACGCCCGACGCCCGTTCCTCGACGATCAGGTAACGCCCGTCCCTTGGCACGACGGCGGCAACTGTCAGGTCGGTAGGTAACACGGGAACGATGGGCTTCAGATCCCGAGCTGGCGAAACTCGAAGGCGACCTCGCTCGCCTGCCAGATCTCGTCGAACATCCTCGCGTAGAACTTCGCGATTGCCGGCTCGTAGGTATCGGCTATGCCTTCCCAGCGGTTCGCCTGCAGCCGGTAAACCAGCGCAGTGTCGTCGGCGATGCAGAACGCTTCGGTGTGGGTGCGCAGGTCCTCGCGTACGTGCCGGAATTCAATGTAGGTGTTCAGCCGACGGCCGAGGTGGACAAACGCGTTGCCGTTCTTCACGGCTCGGGACGGATCGGAGATCAGCACGCGAATGCGCGCATAGCCCTGCGACAGCACGAGACGCTTGATGACCTCGAGGAAGTCCGGGTCGTCGTAAACCCCGGGCTCCAGGTCGTGCGTGAAGATAGAAACGCGGCGGGTTGCTTCCGTGGAAACGTCGATAGCCGCCTGCCGCATTTCCTCCTGCGTGGATATAACCCAGCGCCGGCCCTTTTTACGTGCCTGTTCCATCGCCTGCCGTGTTGTCGCGTTCTGTTCTGTGAGCACCTGCACTGCGCCTTCCATTGGTGGCAAGTGAATTGTGTTAGTTGCGAAGAATTTGCGGCGCTCTCCGGAAGACATTAACTGCCGCGCGTGAGGTGATGTTACCGACGGCCAAATGACGCCGTTGCTAACTGCGTCACGTTTTGCAGAGATATCAGAGGTGAGAACAGTTCTCAATGGTGAACGCTGTGCTTGACCGCGGTATTGAATTTTGCAAGACGCGCATCCGCTGGTCGGCCGCGGTTGAACATCCCGCCAAAGCCGATCACGAAGTGACTCGCAGGTTCACAATATGAACCGAGGCGTCGGCGACTTGCTCCCCGCCGAGCTAATTCAGGTGCGATTTCGTGAGCTGTGCGGCTAGCCCGGTGTAGGTGGCCGGCGTCAGGGCCAGCAGCCGCTGCCTGGCATCCCCGGGAATCTCGAGCGTGGCGATGAAATCGTGCAGCAACTCCCTTGTGACGGCCTTGCCGCGCGTCAGCGCCTTCAGCTTCTCGTACGGCTCAGCGATGCCGTAACAGCGCATCACGGTCTGCACGGCTTCGCCCAGCACCTCCCACGCCGCGTCGACGTCCCGGGCGATCACGGCGGTGTCCGGCTGCACCTTTTCGAGCCCTTTTGCCACCGCTTGCAGCGCGATGAGCACGTGTCCGGCGGCAACGCCGAAATTCCGGAGCAGCGTGGAATCGCTCAGGTCACGCTGCCACCGGGAGACCGGCAGCTCGGCGGCAAAATGATTGAGCAGCGCCGAGGCAAGCTCGAGATTACCTTCCGCATTCTCGAAGTCGATCGGATTGACCTTGTGCGGCATGGTCGAGGAACCGGTCTCCGTGCTCAAGACCCGCAGCCGGAAGTAGCCGAGCGAGATGTAACCCCACATGTCGCGGCAGAAATCGAGGAGGACCGTGTCATAGCGGGCGAGCGCCTGGGCGTACTCCGCCATCCAGTCGTGCGGCTCGATCTGCGTCGTGAGGGGATTCGGCACCAGCCCGAGCGACTCGACGAACCGCCGGCTGACGTCCGGCCAGTCGGTTTCCGGCCACGCGACAGCGTGCGCGTTGAAGTTGCCCACGGCACCGTTCATCTTCCCGCGCACCTCGACCTTCGACCACTGCGCCTTGGCGCGCGCGAGCCGCGCCACCACGTTGGCGAGCTCCTTGCCGAGCGTGGTGGGCGACGCCGCCTGTCCGTGAGTGCGCGAGAGCATCGCGAGGCCGGCGTACTGGCCGGACATCGTGCGCAGTTTTGCCGCCACTTCCTTCATGGCCGGCACCAGGACGCTGTCGCGCCCGAACTTCAGCATCAGGGCATAGGCGAGGTTGTTGATGTCTTCGGACGTGCAGCCGAAATGGATGAAGTCGCCGATGCGGCCGACGTCGCTGCCCGTACCGATCCGCTCCCGGATGAAGTATTCGACCGCCTTGACGTCATGGTTCGTCGTCGCCTCGATCTTCTTGATTTTCTCCGCGTCGTCGGTGGAGAAGCCGTCGATCATGCGGTTCAGCGCGTCCTTGACGAGCGGCGACAGCGGAGGCAGCGCGGTAAACGACGGCTCGTCGGCCAGCCACTGCAGCCAGCGGATCTCGACGAGCACCCGGTACCGGATCAGCCCGTATTCACTGAAGATGTTCCTTAAGGGCCCGACCCGTCCCGCGTAGCGGCCGTCGACCGGTGACAAAGCCTTGATGCTCATGGCTTCCGAACTGGACTATAACGAAGCGCGAATCATACACTACCGGCGGATTCGAGCGCTGAGAGAGCAGGACCCGATGAGCGAGCAAAAGTACCGGATCGAAAAGGATAGCCTGGGCGAGCTGCGCGTGCCCGAGGACGCGCTGTGGGGCGCACAGACGCAGCGCGCGGTGAACAATTTCCCGATCAGCGGCATCCCGATGCCGCGGCGGTTTATCGAGGCGCTGGGGCTGGTCAAGTGGGCGGCCGCGGGCGCCAACGCGGAGCTCGGGCTGCTGAAGAGCGACAAGGCGGTGGCCATCCAGAAGGCGGCGCTTGCCGTCGCCACCGGCGAGCACGATGCGCAGTTCCCGATCGACGTCTTCCAGACGGGCTCGGGCACGAGCTCGAACATGAACGCGAACGAGGTCATCGCGCACCTCGCTGCCGCGCGTTTGCAGGCGCCCGTGCACCCGAACGACGACGTCAACATGTGCCAGAGCAGCAACGACGTCATCCCGACCTGCGTGCACGTCAGTGCCGCGATCGGCATCCACGAGGCGCTGCTGCCGTCACTCGCTCACCTGCAGGAAACGCTGCTGGGGAAAGCGGAAGCGACCCGTCACGTCGTCAAAACCGGCCGCACGCACCTCATGGACGCGATGCCCGTGACCCTGGCGCAGGAGATCGAAGGCTGGGCGGCGCAGGTCGCGAGCTCCGCGGCGCGGCTCGGCGACACGATGAACCGCCTCACCGCGATCGCGCAGGGCGGCACCGCCGTCGGCACCGGCATAAACGCGCACCCGAAGTTCGGCGCCAAGGTTGCGGTGCTCCTCGCCGAGCGCACGGGGATTGCGTTCCACCAGGCTCCCTCGCTGTTCGAAGCGCTGGCGGGGCAGGACACGGCAGTCGAGGCTTCCGGCCAGCTCAAGGTGCTCGCGGTCGCGCTGATGAAAATCGCCAACGACCTGCGCTGGATGAACTCGGGGCCCCTGGCCGGCCTCGGGGAGATCGCGCTGCCTGCCCTGCAGCCCGGATCGAGCATCATGCCCGGCAAGGTGAACCCGGTGATCCCCGAGGCGGTCGCCATGGTGTGCGCGCAGGTCATCGGTAACGACGCCGCCATCACCGTGGCGGGGCAGTCGGGGAACTTCCAGTTGAACGTCATGCTGCCGCTCGTGGCCTACAACCTGCTGCAGAGCATCGATATCCTCGCGAGCTCCGCGACCCGCCTCGCGGACGACGCGGTCGCCGGCTTCACGGTCAACGAGGACAACATCCGGGCGGCGCTCGACCGTAACCCGATCCTCGTCACCGCGCTGAACCCGGTCATCGGCTACGAGAAGGGCGCGGCCATCGCCAAGAAGGCCTACGCGGAGCAGCGGCCGGTGAAGGAAGTCGCGAAAGAGTCGACCGATCTCAGCGACGAGGAACTCGACCGGCTGCTGGATCCCGCGGCCCTCACGGAAGGCGGTATCAAGCACTGAGTACCAAGCCGCCGCGGCTCACGGCAGCCGAGATCCGGCAGCGGTTGGCGGGCACCGCGCGCCCGGAGGATCCGTCGCGCGTGGTGCTGCCGGCGGAGCTCGAAAACTGGCCGGTCGAGCTGCGGGAGCAGGCGAACGGCGGGTTGAAGGCGGCCGGCGTGCTGATACCCATCATCGAGCACCGGGAGGAGCTTTCGGTGCTGCTGACGCGGCGCGCGGAGCACCTGCGCTATCACGCGGGGCAGGTCAGCTTCCCCGGAGGCCGCATGGAGCCCGGCGATGCGGACATCGAGGCCACGGCCTTGCGCGAGACGCAGGAGGAGGTCGGGATATCGCCACGGGACGTGGAGATCGCGGGTTATCTCGATCCCGTGCTGACGATTACCGGTTACACGGTCACCCCCGTGGTCGGGCTCGTGCCGCCGGGACTGGAGCTCACCGTCGATCCCGGTGAGGTCCAGCATGCCTTCGAGGTGCCGCTCTCGTTCCTGCTCGATACCCGCAACGTCCACGAGTCGACGCGCCTCCTGCACGGCGTCCCGTTTCCGGTCCGCGAGTACCGCTACGCCTCCGAGCGCATCTGGGGCGCCACGGCAAGCATCGTGATGATGCTGCGGGAAATGCTGCTGGAACACAGGTAAAACAGAGATATATGTCACCTATCGAGAAACTGCTGGAGGTCATGGCCCGGCTGCGGGATCCCCGGAACGGCTGCCCCTGGGATCGCGCGCAGGACTTCTCGACCGTGGCGCCGTACACGGTCGAAGAGGCCTACGAGGTCGCCGACGCCATCGCGCGAGACGACCTGGTGGCGCTGCGCGACGAGCTGGGCGACCTGCTGTTCCAGGTCGTGTTTCACGCCCGCATGGCGGAAGAGGCGGGCGCGTTCGCCTTCGAGGACGTCGTGGCCGGCATCACGGAAAAGATGATTCGCCGGCATCCGCACGTGTTCGGGACTGACGAGGAGCGGCGGGCTGGAGCGGTTGCCGGCAGCTGGGAGCGCATCAAGGCGCGGGAGCGGGAAGACGCGGGCGCGGGCGGCGGCGCGCCCGGGACGCTGGACGGCATCGCCAGGGCGCTGCCCGCCCTGAAGCGGGCGCAGAAGATCGGGCAGCGCGCGGCCGGCGTAGGGTTCGACTGGCCGCAGGGCGAAGGTCCGCGCCTGAAGGTGCTCGAGGAACTGCAGGAGCTTGAGGAAGCACGGGAACAAGGTGACGCCGCGCGCACCGCAGAAGAACTGGGCGATCTCCTGTTCGCCGTCGTGAACCTGGCCCGGCACCTCGACGTGGATGCCGAGCAGGCGCTCACGGCAGCCAACCGGAAATTCGGGCGGCGGTTCCGGAGCATGGAGGAGGCGGCCGGCGCGGACGGCCGGGAACTGCGCGAGCTGCCGATCGACGCGCTGGAACGGTACTGGCAGGCCGCCAAACGGCGGGAGCGTTAGGCGACGACCCGGCGCGATTCAGCCACGGTTCATGAGGGCAGCCCTATCCTGCCTCCGACGCTCGGGAAAGGGTCCCGGGTGGATGGCCAGGAGTCACCATAATGAATATCAAAATCCTGTCGGGTTTCACCGCCGCAGTGCTGATTTTCGCGAATGGCGGCGCGCTGGCGGACGGCTATGCGCGCCCTGGCGCCGTCTACGACTACGCCAAGGTGGTGAGTGTCACGCCGAACGTACGCTACGTGACGGTGCGGGCCCCGGTGCGTGAGTGCTGGGAGGAAACCCGCCACTACACGGTGGAGCGTCATCCTCATCATAACGTCGCGGGTACGCTCGTGGGCGCGGTGCTCGGCGGCGTCATCGGCCACCAGTTCGGCAGCGGCCGCGGCAATGATGCCGCCACCGTCGCCGGCGTGCTGGCAGGTGCGGCGATCGGCAGTGATTCGGGGCCTCGCGTGCAGGAATCGTATACGCGGCCGGTGCAGCGCTGTGAAACCCGCTACACGTCGCACCAGGAAGAGCGTATCGACAGCTACCGCGTCATCTACCGCTACAAGGGCCAGAAGTACGCGACCGACACGCCCTTCGACCCTGGCAAGCGGCTCCGCATCCGGGTGGATGTACGGCCCGCGCCGTACTGATCCCGCGCGGACCCGGATTGCATTCGCCCGGACGAGCCACCAGAATCGGCACGCGTCCCAGCCGCGGGCTCGAGGCCTGAAATGACCCAAGTCACACCGATGCGAATGCTGCCGACAATGCTGATGCTGGTGGCGTCCCTCGCGGCGGCCCCGGCTGCCGTCGCGGATCGCCCCGGGGGGGCGCCGCCCGCACTGGACGGCCGGTTTTTCATCGCCCAGCAGGACGGGCCTACCCTCAGCGAGGCGGTGGAAAGGGTACGGCGGCAGTGCAACTGCCGCATCGTGAGCGCCGAGACACGCAGGAACGGAAACCGGGAAATGCACGTCATCAAGGTGCTGACCGAGGATGGCAAGGTGAGAACGGTGCAGGTCCCCGGACGCAGCACGCGGGGCTGAGTCCGGGCCTGGGGAACGTATGCGCCTGCTACTCATTGAAGACGATGACACGCTGCGCGAGTCGCTCGGCCGCCAGCTCGTGGAGCAGGGCTTCGCGCTGGAACAGGCACAGGGCGGCCGGGAAGGCCTGTATTACGCGCTCGAGTACCCGGTCGACCTGGCAATCGTCGACCTGGGGCTGCCCGAGATTTCAGGCCTGGAGCTGATTCGCGAGCTGCGCGAGAAAGGCAAGACCTACCCGGTGCTCATCCTGACGGCGCGCGACCGTTGGCAGGACAAGGTCGACGGGCTGTCGGCCGGCGCGGACGACTACGTCGTCAAACCGTTCCACTTCGAAGAGCTGCTGGCGCGCGTCAACGCGCTGTTGCGCCGGAGCGGCGGCTGGGCTTCGCCGCTCCTGTCGGCCGGTCCGGTCGTTCTGGACACGGCCAGGCAGGAACTCACCGTCGACGGCCGCCCCGTCGAGCTCACCAGCTTCGAGTACCGCATCATCGAGCACCTGATGATGCGGGCGGGGGAGGTCATCTCGAAGGCCGAGCTGACCGATCGGCTCTACGACCAGGACTTCGAGCGCGACAGCAACGTGATCGAGGTGTTCATCGGCCGGCTGCGCAAGAAGATCGATCCCGACAACCGCATCAAGCCGATTGAAACCCTGCGCGGTCGAGGTTACCGCTTCGCGCTGGAACGTCACCAGGAAACGAGTTGACTGGCCGGCGGTGCTGTTCCGGCCACGGATGGTTGAACCGGCAAGGCGAAGCAGAAGGCCACGAAATGACGCGGCGGTCTCGCGTGACAGGACACTAGCGTGCGTTCCCTGAGTGCCCGGCTACTGGTCTCCGTCAGCCTCCTGCTCCTCATCTTCTTCGGCGCGACCATCCTCCTGCTGAACACGGCCTTCCGGAAGGCCGGCGAGGAGGCGCAGCGCAACATCCTCGATGGCCATCTCATGTCGTTGCTCGCTGCTGCGGAGCCGAACGCCGCGGGCGAGCTGGAGATGCCGCCGGACCTCCCGGAGGAGCGGTTCGCGAGCCCGGGCTCGGGCCTCTACGCGATATTGCGGGACAGCAGTGGCCGCGCGGTGTGGCGGTCGCGATCGTCGCTCGGGCTCGAGCTGGCGTACCCCGAGCCGGTGGTGCAGGGCGAGCAGCAATACGCCGTCATCACGTCGGGCGAAGGCGATGAGCTCATGGCGCTGAGCCTCGCGGTTGCCTGGGAACTGGCCGACGGGGAGCTCGAGCCCTACACGTTCAGCGTCGCCGAGAGCCTCGATACCTTCCGTGCGCAGATCGCCGCGTTCCAGAAGCAGCTGTTCGGCTGGTTTGCGGCCGTCGCCGTGGTCATCGTGTTCGCGATCTCGATGGTCATGCGCGGCATCCTGCAGCCGCTGCGCCAGATCGAGAAGGAAATCGGGGAAATCGAGGAGGGCCGGCGGCAATCGCTGTCGGAGGCGCTTCCGTCCGAGCTGCGCGGCGTGGCGCTCAACATGAACGTGCTGATCGGGACCGAGCGGGCGCGCTCGGAGCGCTACATGCACACCCTCGGCAATCTCGCCCACAGCCTCAAGACGCCGCTCGCGGCCATCCGCTCGGTGCTCGCGGAACACCCGGAATCGGAGCTCACCGGGCGCATCGAGCAGCAGGTCGAACGCATGAACGACATCGTGCGTTACCAGTTACGCAAGCCCGCGCGCTATGCGACCGAGGGTTTCGGCGTTGCCGCCGTCGCAATCAAAAAGGAGCTGGAGCGCCTGGCCGATGCGCTCTCGAAGGTCTACAGGGACAAGGCGCCGCACATCACGATCGACGTCGGCGCGGGCGTCGTGTTCCGCGGCGACCGGGGCGATTTCCTGGAGCTCGCCGGCAACCTGCTCGACAACGCCTGCAAGTGGTGCCGAAAAGACGTCGCGATCAGCGTTCGACCGCCGTCGGGGCGTGCCGGGAACGCCAATGGCTTCGAGTTGACCGTGACGGATGATGGCCCGGGGATACCGGAAGAAGCGGCGGCGCGGCTGCTGGAGCGCGGCATGCGCCTCGACGAGAGCGCCCCGGGGCACGGCATCGGCCTCGCCGTGGTACGCGAGATCGCCGCCTCCTACGGCGGCACCCTGGAGCTCGGCCGCTCCGACACCGGCGGCGCCAAGATCACCGTAACAATCCCCCGCCCCACGTAGGAGCGCGCACCGCGCGCGATGCTACGGCTGTAGGAGCGCGCACGGCGCGCGATGCTACGGCGCAGAACGGCCGTGCTTCGTGTGGCCCGTCTCGGGCGTCGTGGCATCGCGCGCGATGCGCGCTCCTACAGCAGCAGCGGCCGTGGCATCGCGCGCGATGCGCGCTCCTACAGCAGCAGCGGCCGTGGCATCGCGCGCGATGCGCGCTCCTACAGCAGCAGCGGTGGCATCCCGCCGGTGGGCTAGGGCTGCTTGCGAGAGCCGGTCCACTCCATCAGTCCGCTCAGCATCTCGAGCGGTGCCGGGAAGACGATGGTGTTGGTTTTGTCGGAGGCGATGTCCTTGAGCGTCTGCAGGTAACGCAGCTGCAGCGCCTGTTTTTCGGACGCGAGTGTCCGCGCGGCGTCCGCGAGTTTCTGCGCCGCCTGGAGCTCACCTTCGGCGTTGATGACCTTGGCGCGCCGCGAGCGCTCCGCTTCCGCCTGCTGCGCGATGGCGCGGATCATGCTCTCGTCGAGATCGACGTGCTTGATCTCCACGTTCGCGACCTTGATGCCCCAGTTGTCGGTACGCTGGTCGAGAATGGCCTGGATGTCGTGGTTGAGCTTGTCGCGTTCCGCCAGCATGTCGTCCAGCTCGTGCCGGCCCAGCACCGAGCGGAGCGTGGTCTGGGAAAGCTGGCTGGTTGCCTCGAAGACGTTGGCGACGCGGATCACGGCTTTCTCCGGATCGACGATCCGGAAATAGATGACGGCGCTGACCCTCACCGAGACGTTGTCGCGCGAGATCACGTCCTGCGTCGGCACGTCCAGCACGATCACCCGCAGGTCAACCTTGGTCATCGTCTGGATGATCGGGAACAGCAGGATGAGGCCCGGTCCTTTTACGGTCTGGAAGCGCCCGAGAAAAAAAACGACGCCGCGCTCGTACTCCTTCAGCACTTTGATCGTGTTGTAGAGAATGACGATCAGGATCGCCGCAATCAGGGCTATCGTGGTTATTCCGGCAGGCATGGAGGCTCCTTGTAAATAACTTTGCTAACGGACTAGGTCTGTAACCGGGCTTCGGATCGGTCGCGGTGCCCGGTCGGCTCGACGTGAAGCGTGAGCCCCTCCAGCCGCCGCACGACGACTTCCTCGTCCTTCCGGACCGGGGCGTTGGTGACAGCGTGCCAGGCTTCCCCTTCCAGCCAGACCCGGCCCTCGACCGTGAAATCTTCCATCGCCGTGCCGGTGCCGCCGACAATCGAGCCCGCGCCGCTGACCGGGCCGCGGCGGTGGAGCCGCATGACGTAGCTGATGAGCAGCAGCAGCGCCGCGCCCGTGAGCACCGCGAACGTCACCACGAAGGTGATCGAAATACCGAAACCCGGGATCCCGGTGTCGAACATCATGATGGCTCCGAACGAGAACGCGGCAATGCCGCCGAGGCCAAGTATGCCGAAACTCGGGACGAACGCTTCCGCGACGATCAGGGCAAAGCCCAGCAGGATCAGCGCCAGGCCGGCATAGTTGACCGGAATGATCTGCAGCGCATAGGCCCCGAGGAGCAGGCAGATCACGCCGACCACCCCGGGCACCATGGCGCCCGGGTGAAAAAACTCCAAAAGCAGCGCCGTGAATCCCAGGCCCCAGAGCAGCACCGCGATCTCCGGATTGGAGATCGTGATCAGGAACTTCGTCCGCCAGTCCGGTTCGACTTCCTCGATGGTGACGGCTGCCGTGTCGATGGTGAACGATTCATTGTTGACGGTCACCTCGCGGCCGTTGATTGCCGCCAGCAGTTCCTCGCGGCTGGCGGCCACGAGATCGATCACGTTCTCCGCCAGCGCCGCTTCGGCCGTCAGGGTGGCGGCGTCCCGTACCGCTTTCTCGGCCCAGTCGGCGTTGCGGCCGTGGGCTTCCGCGAGCGCGCGGATGTAGGCGACGGAATCGTTCAGGATCTTGCGCTCCATGGCGGAGCCCGGCTGCGGGGACTCGGCTCCGGGACGGTCCTCATCCCCCGAGCCGTCGGGGCCCTCTTCGCCTTCGGTGTCGGGGGACTCCTCCGGCCCGGGCTCGAACGGGGAAGGGGATTCGGGCGGGTCACCGCCGAGCGAGACCGGGGTCGCCGCGCCCATGTGGGTGGTCGGCGCCATGGCGGCGACGTGGCTCGCCAGCAGTATGTAGGTGCCGGCGCTGTCGGCCCGGGCGCCGCCGGGGGCCACGTAGGTGGCAACCGGCACGCTCGAGCCGAGGATGGACTGGACGATGTCGCGCATCGGGGTGGCCAGGCCGCCGGGCGTGTCCATGCGGATGATCACCAGGTTCGCGTTACGTTCCTGCGCCTGCTCGATACCCTGGATGAGGTATTCGGCGTTGCCGACGCCGAGCGGGCCTTCGAGCTCGAGCTGCAGCACGATACCGGAGGCGCCGGCAGGGACCGCGCCGAGTGCAAGGAAGGCCGCAAGCGCGGCTACTGTGCGCCGTAGAATCCCAGGCCAGCCTCGCAAGCGGTATGTGATCATGCGGTGATCATAGCAGGGGCGGCTGCCGCTCGGCCCGCGAAAGTGGCCCGGCCAGCCGCGTTCGCGGATAATCCAACGGGAATTTGACGGGAATCCGGCAGGAATCCGACAGCAATCGTCCCGGAGCCGGGCCGTCATTCCGGACCTTCACGCGCACGGGCACAGCATGTTCATTCGTTTTATCACCACCGGCGGCACGATCGACAAGATCTACTTCGACGCGCAGAGCCGCTTCGAGGTCGGGGATTCGCAGCTCCGCCATATCCTCGCGGATGGCCTGGTGGGGTTCGATTTCGACGTCGTGCCGCTGTTCCGGAAGGACAGCCTGGACCTGACCGAGGATGACAGGGCGGAGCTGCGGCACTACATCGAGCAGGACGACGCAGAACGCTACGTCGTCACCCACGGTACCGACACGATGACGGCAACGGCGAGGGCGCTGGAGCGCATCCCGGGCCGCACGATCGTGCTCACGGGGGCATTGAGTCCCGCGCGGTTCAAGTCGACCGACGCCGTCTTCAACGTCGGCATGGCCGTGGCCGCGGTGCAGGTCGCCTCGCCCGGTGTCTACATCGCGATGAACGGCGAGGTGTTCGCGTCAGGCGAAGCCCGCAAAAACCGCGAGCAAAACCGCTTCGAACGCAACGTGTAGGAGCGCGCACCGCGCGCGATGCCACGGCGTCGAACAAACCCGCTTCGAACGCGGCGTGTGTTCGAACCACCCGTGTTCGAACGCAACGTGTGTAGGAGCGCGCACCGCGCGCGATGCCACGGCGCGCACAATCGTCACGCCCGTGGCATGTCTACCCGCGGTGGGCTCGCCCGCGATGCGGGCTCCTACAGGTCGAAATTGATGCCCTGCGCCAGCGGCAGCTCGCGGCCCCAGTTGATGGTGTTCGTCTGGCGGCGCATGTAGGCCTTCCAGGAATCGGACCCTGACTCGCGCCCGCCGCCGGTCTCTTTTTCGCCGCCGAACGCACCGCCGATCTCGGCGCCCGACGTGCCGATATTGACGTTAGCGATGCCGCAGTCCGACCCGAGGCTCGACAGGAAATACTCCGCCCGCTGCAGGTTGTCGGTGAAAATCGCCGACGACAGCCCCTGCACGACGCCGTTTTGCATCTCGATCGCCTGCTCGAAATCGCGGTACGGGATCAGGTACAGGATGGGCCCGAACGTCTCCGTCTGCACGATTTCCCAGTCGTTCTCCGCCAGCGCGATTGCAGGCTCGACGAAATTGCCGGGCCGGTCGAGCCGCTTGCCGCCGCGCAGCACCTCGCCGCCGGCCGCTTTCACCTTCTCCAGCGCCGCTTCGAACCGTTCCACCGCCGTTTCGTCGATCAGCGGCCCCATCAGCGTCGACGGGTCCAGCGGGTCGCCGATGCGCACCTGGCCGTAGGCGCTGAGCAGCTTGTCCTTCAGCTCCTCGAACCGGGACTCGTGCACCAGCACGCGCCGGGTCGTCGTGCAGCGCTGGCCGGCGGTGCCGACGGCGCCGAACACGATGCCCGGCACCGCGATGTCCAGGTTTGCGTATTCGTCCACGATGATCGCGTTGTTGCCGCCGAGCTCCAGCAGGCTCTTGCCCATGCGTGCCGCCACGCGCTCCCCCACCTTGCGGCCCACGGCGGAGGAGCCGGTGAACGACACCAGGTCGACTCGCGGATCGTCCACGAAGCGCTCCGCCAGCTTGTTGTCGCCGTCATTGAACAGGTGGAAGATCTCGGGCAGCCCCTGGGACGCGAGCGCCTCGTTACAGATCTTTTGTACCGCGACGCCGCAGAGCACGGCCTTCGGCGACGGCTTCCAGACGTTCACGTTGCCGCATATTGCGGCGATACAAGAGTTCCACGACCACACCGCCACCGGGAAGTTGAACGCGGAGATGATGCCGACCACGCCCACGGGGTGCCACTGCTCGTACATCCGGTGCTGCGGCCGCTCCGAGTGCATCGTCCGGCCGTAGAGCATGCGGGACTGGCCGACGGCGAAATCGGTGATGTCGATCATCTCCTGCACTTCGCCGTCGCCTTCGGCCTTGATCTTGCCGTTCTCGAGGCTGACGAGACTGCCGAGCGCATCCTTGTTGTCGCGCAGCGCCTGCCCCAGGCGGCGGATCGCGTCGCCGCGGACCGGCGCCGGGACCTTGCGCCACTCGCGGAAAGCTTCCTTCGCCGCCTGGATCACCCGGTCGTACTCGTCCGCGGTCGTCGCGCGCACGCTCGCGATCACCTCGTTCGTGCCGGGATTCACGGACTCGATCAGGGGTGCCGACTCCGTCTGGAAGGATTGCGAGCCGGACCAGGTGCCGGGGTTGACCGGTTCGAGGCCGAGTTTCTTCAGTATGTCGTTCATCCGTTTCACCTTAAGCGTTGCGATGGCGCCCGGCTTCACCCTGCGCCGCCAATTCCGCCGACAACGGGCGGCCGCCGCCGTCTTCGAAATAGTCGCCTGGCACCAGTACGTCTTGCATGGGAGCTCCCGGGAAATGCGCCGCGGAAGCGCGGTGGACGCGCATTGTGCCAATCCGCCGCCGGCCTTTCCAGACGCATCCCAGACCGTGAACAGACCGCTCCCGGCGCAAAACGTTTGATCAAACGGGTGAAACTCGCGCCGCCTCGTGGCATAGTCCGCCCGTGACTCGACCTGGCCCTACAATCGACTGGCATCCCGCGAGCTGGCAACGGCTGGACGCGGCGCAGCAGCCATCATACCCGGACGCGGCGGCGCTCGAGCGCGCGGTCGCCGCGTTGTCGAAGCTGCCGCCGATCGTGACGTCCTGGGAAATTGACGCGCTGAAGGGCCATATCGCGCGCGCGCAGCGGGGCGAGGCCTTCGTGCTGCAGGGCGGCGATTGCGCCGAGACCTTCGAGGACTGCACCTCGCCCAGCATCGTCGCGAAGCTCAAGATCCTGCTGCAGATGGGGCTGGTGATGCTCTACGGGCTGCAAAAGCCGGTGATCCGCATCGGCCGCATGGCCGGGCAGTATGCCAAGCCGCGCTCGGCCGATACCGAGACCCGCGACGGCACGTCGCTGCCGAGCTTCCGCGGCGACCTCGTCAACCGCAATCCGTTCACCGCGGCCGACCGCACCCCGGATCCGCAGCTGATTCTTCGCGGGTACGAGCGCGCCGCGCTGACCCTCAATTTCGTCCGCTCGCTGGTCGACGGCGGTTTTGCCGACCTGCATCACCCGGAATACTGGGACCTGGACTGGGTCGGGCATTGCAAGATGGCCGCCGAGTACCAGGACATCGTCCGCTCGATCTCCAACTCGCTCGACTTCCTGGAGGTCATTTCCGGGCAGCCGGTGCAGAAGACGCGGCGTACCGACTTCTACTCGTCACACGAGGGCCTGCACCTGCATTACGAGCAGGCGCAGACGCGCTTCCTCGAGCGCCGCGAGCGCTGGTACAACCTGACGACGCACTTTCCCTGGATCGGCATGCGCACGGCAGAGGTCGAGGGTGCGCACGTCGAATACTTCCGCGGCATCGCGAACCCGATCGGCATCAAGCTCGGGCCGGGCATTACGGTCGAGTGGCTGCAGCGCCTGGTCGCCGTCCTCAATCCCAACAACGAGCCCGGGCGCCTCACCCTCATCCACCGCTTCGGCGCCAACGCGATCGAGGAACACCTGCCGAAGCTCATCCGGGCCGTTCGCGAAACCGGATCGCCGGTGCTCTGGATGTGTGATCCGATGCACGGCAATACCGAGAGCACGGCAGACGGCATCAAGACCCGGCGCTTCGACAAGATCGTGGCCGAGCTCGAAGCGGCATTTCGCGTGCACCAGGCAAACGGCAGCTACCTGGGCGGCGTGCACCTGGAACTGACCGGTGAGAACGTCACCGAGTGCACCGGCGGAGCCCGCGGCCTGACCGACGGCGATCTCGCGCGAGCTTACAAATCCACCGTCGACCCCCGTCTCAATTACGAGCAGGCCATGGAAGTCGCCCTGCGCATCGCCGGCCTGCACCGCGCGAACGGCACCCGCTAGAAAAGTCGATTAAAATTCTCCCTGCCGGAGCCGCCCCGCGGCCGACCTTCGGCCGAGCCGGTGTTCCGATGTAATATTCCAGGTTACATATATCGCCTAAGGCCTTGAAAGGATAGACCTGCTCATGAGAGAACCGACCACCACCGCCGCCGGCGTGGCGATCACAGGCGATATGAGCCCCGGCTTCGATGAGATTCTCACCGAGCCGGCCCTGGCCTTCATCGCGGCGCTTACCTGGAAATTCGGACCGAGGGTCGACGAGCTGCTCGCCGCCCGGGCAGAACGGCAGAAACGGATCGACGACGGCTACATGCCCGACTTCCTGCCCGAGACGCGCGAAATTCGCGAGGCCGACTGGACCGTCACGGACGTTCCCGCGGATCTCGCGGACCGGCGAGTCGAGATTACCGGCCCGACGGACCGAAAGATGATCATCAATGCGCTGAACTCGGGCGCGAAGGTGTTCATGGCCGATTGCGAGGATTCGCTCTCGCCGACCTGGCACAACGTCGTGCAAGGACAGATCAACCTGCGCGATGCCGTCCGGCGCACGATCGAGCTGGATGCCAAGGGCAAGCACTACGTGCTGAACGAGAAAACGGCGACGCTGATCGTACGGCCGCGCGGCTGGCACCTGAAGGAGAAGCACATCCTCGTGGACGGGGTACAGGTTCCGGCCGCGTTCGTGGACTTCGGGCTCTACCTCTATCACAACGCGGCGGAGCTGAAGAAGCGCGGCACCGGCCCTTACTTCTACCTGCCGAAACTGGAATCGCACCTGGAGGCGCGCCTCTGGAGCGACATCTTCAAGTACGCGGAAAGCCAGGGCGTGGTGGGGCAGGGCGAGATCAAGGTCACCGTGCTGATCGAAACGATCCTGGCGGCGTTCGAGATGGACGAGATCCTCTACGAGCTGAAGGACCACATCGTCGGCCAGAACTGCGGGCGCTGGGACTACATCTTCAGCTTTATCAAGAAGTTCAATCAGTACGCGGAATGCGTGCTGCCGGACCGCAGCGAAGTGACCATGACCACGCATTTCCTGCGCTCGTATTCGAAGCTGGTGATCAAGACCTGCCACCGGCGCCGGGCGTACGCGATCGGCGGGATGGCCGCGCAGATCCCGATCAAGGACGACCCGCAGGCAAACGACCAGGCGCTGGCGAAAGTGAGGGCGGACAAGGAGCGGGAGGTCGCCGATGGCCACGACGGCACCTGGGTGGCCCACCCCGCGCTGGTGCCGCTCGCGATGGAGATCTTCGATGCCAACATGCCGGGGCCGCACCAGCTGGATCGACTGCGCGAGGACGACCACATCGAGGCCGCCGACCTCCTGCAGGTGGTGAAGGGCAAGATAACGGAGCAGGGACTACGTAACAACATCAACGTCGGCGTCCAGTACATGGCCGCGTGGCTCGGCGGCAACGGCTGCGTCCCGATCAATCACCTGATGGAGGACGCGGCAACCGCGGAGATCGCGCGGGCGCAGGTATGGCAGTGGGTGCATCATGAAACCGGCATCCTCGACGAGGGCAAGAACGTCACCTACGGGTATTTCAAGGCGCTCTTGCGCGAAGAAGTGGACAAGATTCGCGCCGCCGTGGGCGAGGAGGCGTTCGACGGCGGCCATTACCGGCGCGCCGCACAGCTCATGGACACGATCACGAAACAGAACGATTTCGTGCCCTTCCTGACCCTGGAAGCGTACAAAGACCTCCTGTAGGAGCGCGCACTGCGCGCGATGCCACGGCGGCGACTTATCGTGGCATCGCCGGGGCATCGCGCGCAATGCGCGCTCCTACACAGTACAATGTGTGCTTGCGCTACCCCGATAACTGATGCAATACGAGCACATCCAGATCCCGCCGGGCGGCGAGCCCATCACCCTCCGTCGCAACGCCAGCTTCGACGTCCCCGACCGCCCGATCATCCCTTTCGTCACCGGTGACGGCATCGGCATCGACGTCACCCCGGTGATGAAGGACGTCGCCGATGCGGCCGTTTCCCGCGCTTACGGCGACCGGCGCAGGATCGAGTGGATGGAGGTGTACGCGGGCGAGAAGTCGGCCGAAATCTACGGCAAGGACGTCTGGCTTCCGGACGAGACGCTGCACGCCTTCCGCGCCTTCGTGGTCTCGATCAAGGGGCCGTTGACGACGCCGATCGGCGGCGGTATCCGCTCGCTGAACGTGAGCATCCGCCAGGAGCTCGACCTCTACGCCTGCGTGCGCCCGATCCGCTATTTTCCCGGTGTCTCGACGCCGATGAAGGACTCGGACCTCGTCGACATGGTGGTCTTCCGCGAGAACACGGAAGACATCTACGCCGGCATCGAGTACCCGACGGGCTCGCCGGAAGCGCAAAAGCTCATCCATTTCCTGCAGACCGAGCTCGGCGTGAAGAACATCCGTTTCCCGGCGAGTTCAGGGCTGGGTATCAAGCCGGTGTCGCGCGAGGGCTCGCAGCGCCTGGTGCGCAAGGCGATCCAGTACTGTATCGACCGGGACTTCCGCTCCGTCACGCTGGTGCACAAGGGCAACATCATGAAGTTCACGGAGGGTGCGTTCTGCCAGTGGGGTTATGCGCTGGCGCGCGAAGAGTTCGGTGCCACCGAGAAAGACGGCGGCCCGTGGCTGTCCTTCCGGAACCCCGTAACGGGCAACGAAATCGTCGTGAAGGACGTGATTGCCGACAATTTCCTGCAGCAGATCCTCATGCGCCCCGAGGATTACGACGTAATCGCCACGCTGAACCTGAACGGCGACTACATTTCCGATGCGCTCGCGGCGCAGGTCGGCGGCATCGGCATTGCGCCGGGCGCCAACATCGGGGACGGCCTCGCCGTGTTCGAGGCGACGCACGGCACGGCGCCCGGGTTCGCCGGCAAGGACCGCGTCAATCCGGGGTCGCTGATCCTGTCCGCGGAAATGATGCTGCGCTACCTGGGCTGGAAAGAGGCCGCGGACAACATCATCAAGGGCATGGCGAACACGATCGCGAACAAGGAGCTCACCTTCGACCTCGCGCGACTGCGCGAGGCCATTCACCAGCCGAAGCGGCGCCAGCGCCCGCACGACCGGCGCGAGGTGGAGGACGAGCTCGAGCAGCTGATCCCGGGCGCGACGCTGCTCGGCACGAGCGGTTTCGGCGCCGCCGTGATCCGCCGTATGGACGATTAGCGAGGTGGCCCGCGCGACCCGGCGCAGCGTTGCGGCTGCCGCTGAACCCTGCGCGGCGGCACGTGCGGGCGCCGCATTCGATCGCTCCCTCTACGACCCGGACTGCCGCCGCTGCCCGCGGCTTGCCGCCTTCCTGGACGACGTGAAGGCGCGCCACCCTGACTACTGGTGCCGTCCGGTACCGCCCTTCGGGGATCCCGATGCCCGGTTCCTGATCGTCGGCCTCGCGCCGGGCATGCACGGCGCGAACCGCACCGGCCGGCCGTTCACCGGCGATTTCGCGGGGGCACTGTTCTACGAGACGCTGCACGCGTTCGGCTTCGGCACCCGGCCGGAGTCCGTGTCCGCCGACGACGGCCTGCGCCTCGTGGATTGCCGGATCACGAACTCGGTCAAGTGCCTGCCGCCCGAGAACAAGCCAATTGGTAGTGAAATCAACGAGTGCAACGGTTTTATTGTTAAAGAACTTGAACTTCTGCAGCCGGGCTCGGTCGTAGTGGCGCTGGGAGGCATCGCGCATCGCGCCGTGGTGCGCGCACTCGGGCGGCGGCAGGCGGCGTTCCGCTTCGCGCACGGCGCGGAGCACGCGATCGACCCGCGCTTTCCGTTGTTGGACACCTATCACTGCAGCCGTTACAACACCAACACGGGCCGGCTGACGCC
>CAYRKH010000022.1:0-43877 GCA_964424805.1 uncultured Woeseiaceae bacterium | reverse complement strand
CGGCATCGCGTCGCTGTGCATCGGCGGCGGCGAAGCGACGGCAATCGGCGTGGAAGTCGACGCGGCCTGATCCCCTCAACGGAGTAAGCAATGCAAATCGAAACATCAGCCGCCGTGGTTTCAGGCGGTGCTTCCGGGCTCGGTCTCGCCACGGCGACGACGATCGTCGCTGCCGGCGGCCGCGCCGTCCTGCTCGACATCAACGAGGAACAGGGCCGCGCCAGCGCGGCCGAGCTAGGCGAACGCGCGCGCTTCGTCCGGACCGACATCTCCGACGAGGCGCAGGTCCGGGCAGCCGTGCAGGAGGCGGCCGATTTCATGGGCGGCATCACGCTGGCGGTCAACTGCGCCGGTATCCTCCTGCCGGCGCGGGTGCTCGGCCGCGAAGGCCCGCTGCCGGCCGAATCGTTCCAGCGCTCGCTCACCATCAACCTGCTGGGCTCGTTCATCCTGATCAAGGAGGCCGCGAACCTGATGCAGGCGAACGAGCCGAGCGCCGACGGCGAACGCGGCGTCATCGTGAACACGGCCTCGGTCGCCGCCTTCGAGGGACAGGTCGGCCAGGCCGGCTACTCGGCGTCCAAGGGCGGCGTCGTCGGCATGACGCTGCCGATCGCGCGCGAGCTCGCGCGCTTCGGCATCCGCGTCGTCACCATCGCACCCGGAATCTTCATGACGCCGATGATGGCCGGCCTGCCCGAGGACGTGCAGAAATCCCTCGGCGCCCAGGTGCCTTTCCCGCCGCGCCTCGGCAAACCGGAGGAATACGCCGACCTCGTCGCCGCCATCTACGGCAACCCGATGATCAACGGCGAAACCATCCGCCTGGACGGCGCCATCCGGATGCAGCCAAAGTAGCCGCCCCCCGCCTGTAGGAGCGCGCACCGCGCGCGATGCCCATCCCGCCCGCCTGTAGGAGCGCGCATCGCGCGCGATGCCCATCCCCGCCACCGGTAGCATCGCGCGCAATGCGCGCTCCCACAAACCGAAGCAGCAGCCGCTGCAGAACGAGCAGCCCGTCTACATCCCCGAGTAGTTCGGCCCCCCACCCCCCTCCGGCACTTCCCACACGATATTCTGCTTCGGATCCTTGATGTCGCACGACTTGCAGTGCACGCAGTTCTGCGCGTTGATCCGGAACTGCGGCTGCCCACCGTCCATGACCACCTCGTAGACGCCCGCCGGGCAGTACCGCTGGGCCGGCTCGTCGTACATCGGCAGGTTGTAGTCGATGGGAACCGACGGGTCTTTCAGCCGCAGGTGGGCCGGCTGGTCTTCCTCGTGGTTGGTATTCGACAGGAAGACGGAAGAGAGCCGGTCGAAGGTGATCGTGCCGTCCGGCCTGGGGTAATCGATCTTCGGCGCATCGCTCGCCTTCTGGAGCGAATCGTGGTCCGCCTCGCGGTTGTGGAGCGTGAACGGCAGCTTCCCGCGGAACACGTTCTGGTCCAGCCACGTGAAGGCGGCGCCGAAGAAGGTGCCGAAGCGGTGCAGGCCGGGACCGAAGTTGCGGCCCCTGTGCAGGTCCTCGTACACCCAGGACTCGCGCACGGCCGTCTCGTAGGCCGTGAGGTCCCTGCTGCCGGATTCGTCCTTCACCAGCGCCGCGTGCACGGTTTCCGCGGCGAGCATGCCGGTCTTGATCGCCGTGTGCGCACCCTTGATCTTCACGACGTCCAGGAACCCGGCGTCGCAGCCGACCAGCATTCCGCCGGGGAAAGTGAGCTTCGGCAGTGACTGCAGGCCGCCCTTGTTCACCGCACGCGAGCCGTATTGCGTGCGGGTACCGCCCTCGAGGTAATGGCGAATGCGCGGATGCTCCTTCCAGCGCTGGAATTCCTGGAACGGCGCGAGGTGCGGGTTGCGGTAGTTCAGGGCGATGATCAGGCCGAGGTACACGCGGTTGTCCGATGCGTGGTAGAGGAAACCGCCGCCGTCGGTGCGATTGTCGAGCGGCCAGCCGAGCGTGTGCACCACGAGTCCTTCCTCGTGCCGCGCCGGGTCGATCTCCCAGATTTCCTTCAGGCCGATACCGTAATGCGGCGGGTCCGAGTCGGCGCGCAGGTCGAAGCGCTCGACCAGCTGCCGTGCAAGGTTGCCGCGGCAGCCTTCGGCGAAGATCGTGTACCTGGCCGTCAGCTCGTAGCCCGGCTGGAAGTTCGCCTTTCGTTCGCCGTTCTTGCCGATTCCCATATCGCTGGTCACGACGCCGCGGACGCGGCCGTCGTCGTCGTACAGGACCTCGGCGGCGGCAAAACCCGGGAACACGTTCACGCCCAGCGCTTCGGCCTGCTCGCCCAGCCACTGGCACAGCCGTCCGAGGCTGATAATGTAGTTGCCGCGGTTGTCCATCGGGCGCGGCACGAACACGCCGGGCACCTTCGCCGCCTTTTCGGCGCCGGTGAGATAGTAGATATCGTCTCGCTTGACGGGCGTAGTGACGGGAGCGCCGCGCTCCTTCCAGTCGGGGAACAGCTCGTCCAGGCCGCGCGTTTCGAACACGTTGCCGGACAGGATGTGCGCGCCGATCTCGGAACCTTTCTCGACGACCACCACGTTCAGCTCGCGGCCGTCCGCCTGCGCGAGCTGCGCCAGCCGGCACGCCGCCGCGAGACCGCTCGGCCCGCCGCCGACGATCACGACATCGAATTCCATGGATTCCCGTTCTATCGCGTCGTTCATTCCCTTCCCCGGAGTTTGCGACAGTTTAACAGACCGGTGGATCGGTCTTCCCCCGGGCGCGCGGGCGCGAAGCTGACAGGCGTGCAGCCGGCGCGCTACTCTTGGCGCCGTTTTTTTGCCGGGCATCCGAGTGAACGACAGCCGTACGAACCCGCTGATGAAGATGAGCACCGCCTGGCGCGCCCGGATCGAGGAACGCGGCCTCGAAGCCGACGCCGCGCAGCTCGAAGTCGTGCAAATCCTGCAGGAGCTGCAGGACGGGCTGGATCAGCCGGCCACTCTCCTGCAGCGGGCCGCCGGCATGTTGCTGCCGTCGCAGCGCCCGGCTCCGCCCCGCGGCATCTACCTCTGGGGTGATGTCGGCCGCGGCAAGACACTCCTGATGGACGTGTTCTTCCAGACGCTCGCGCGGCCGGACAAGCGTCGCGTGCATTTCCATCGTTTCATGAACGAGGTGCACGAGCGTCTCGGCGCCTTGACCGACGTTGCCGATCCGCTCGACCGGGTGGCCGGTGATCTCGCGCGTGAAGCGGGTGTGCTCTGCTTCGACGAATTCTTCGTCAGCGATATCGGTGATGCGATGCTGCTCGCGGGACTGCTCGAAGGATTGTTCCGCCGGGACGTCGTGCTCGTGACGACGTCGAACTCGGCGCCGGCGGACCTGTACCGCGACGGCCTGCAGCGGGCGCGGTTCCTGCCCGCCATCGCCCTGCTGGAACGGCACACGCGGGTGGTGCGGCTCGCCGGCGACGTCGATTACCGCCTGCGGCTGCTGCAGCGCGCCGGCACCTTCATCACCCCGGCGGACGACGCCGCCGATGCCACCCTGGAGCGCTACTTCCACGACATCGCGTCCGGCCTGTCCGGGGACCCTACGTCGATCGGGATCGCCGGCCGCACGATCCGCACCCGAAAGCGGGCCAAGGGCATCGCCTGGTTCGACTTCGCCGAGCTTTGCGAAGGCCCGCGCAGCACCGTCGACTACATCGAGATCGCGCGCCGCTACCCCACGGTCATCGTCTCCGGGGTGCCGGTCCTGACCGCCGGTCACGAGAACGCCGCGCGGCGCTTCATCAGCCTCGTCGACGAGTTCTACGATCGCCGCGTCAAGCTCATCCTGTCCGCGGCCGCCGGCGTCGACTCCATTTATCGCGGCAATAAACTGGCTTTCGAGTTCCAGCGGACCGTGAGCCGCCTCCTCGAAATGCAGTCCACCCGATACCTTCACGCCGCCCATCGGTCCTAGCGACCCTGGCGGGCTGCCGCTTGCGCCTGCGCGGCTCGCAGGCGGCTACCATGAACGTGGTAGCGGGCGCGCCGGATCGGCCGCGGACCGTGATGTATAATGCCGCCCCGTTGCAAGGCCCCCGGAGCTCTCCTGCTCCGGCGTATCGCCTCCAAAGCCTTTTTAGACGTGGAGCAGTCCTTGAAAACGATCGCGGATTTCCGGATCCAGTACGTGCAGTACCTGGACCCGGACGGCAACCTCAGCCCGAATGCGCCGGAAACGGACCCGGAAGAGCTGCTGGAAATGTACCGGCTGATGACCGAAACGCGGGTCTTCGATACCAAGGCCATCAACCTGCAGCGCACCGGCAAACTCGGCACCTATGCCTCCTGCCTCGGCCACGAGGCCGCGCACATCGGCCTGGCCGCCGCCATGCGGGACGACGACGTGTTTGCGCCCAGCTACCGCGAGTACGGCGCCCTCTTCTACCGCGGCGCGCAGATGTCGGAAATCCTGCTCTACTGGGGCGGCGACGAGCGCGGCAACGATTTTTCGGGCCCGGAGCAGGACTTCCCGTTTTGCGTGCCGATCGCCACGCAGTGCCTGCATGCCGCCGGCGCCGCGATGGCGTTCCAGCTCCGCGGCGAGCCGCGCTGCGCGGTTTCGGCGAACGGCGACGGCGGCACTTCGGAGGGCGCTTTCTACGAGGCGATGAACATCGCCGGCGCACGCAAGCTGCCCATGGTATTCGTCGTCATCAACAACAAGTGGGCGATCTCGGTGCCGCTCGAAATCCAGACGGGCGCCGAAACGCTGGCGCAGAAAGCCATCGCGGCAGGTTTCCCGGGAATGCAGGTCGACGGCAACGACGTCATCGCGATGCGCCACACGGTCGCCCAGGCGCTGGATCGGGCCCGCAAGGGGGAAGGGCCGACGCTGATCGAAGCGGTGACCTACCGCCTGAGCGATCACACCACCGCCGACGACGCGACCCGCTACCGGAAAAAGGAAGAAGTGGAAGCCGCGCGCGCGGTCGAGCCGCTGATCCGGGTTCGCAAGTACCTCACGAGCCGGGGCTCCTGGGACGAGAAGAAGGAAAAGGCGCTGCTCGAATCCGCCGCCAGGAAAGTAGACCTGGCGGTACAGACCTATCTCGACACCCCGAAATACCCGGTCGAGCACATCTTCGACTACATGTACGAAACACTGCCGGAATCCTACGAGGAGCAGCGCGCGCACGCGATGCGCTACGCCGGCGGCGAGGACGATCACCATGGCTGAGGTCACCCTGATCGACGCGCTCACCATGGCGATGGCCTGGGAGCTCGAACACGACCCCCGGGTGATGATCCTCGGCGAGGACGTCGGCGTGAACGGCGGCGTGTTCCGCGCGACCGCCGGCCTGCAGGCCCGCTTCGGCCCGGACCGGGTGCAGGACACGCCGCTCGCCGAAGCGATGATCGCCGGCCTCGCGATCGGCATGGCAGCGCAGGACATGCGGCCGATCGCCGAGATCCAGTTCATGGGCTTCATCTACCCGACCGTCGACCAGATGATCAACCATGCCGGGCGCATGCGGAATCGTACGCGCGGGCGCCTTTCCTGCCCGATGGTGCTGCGCTGCCCGTTCGGCGGCGGCATACACGCGCCTGAACATCATTCCGAGAGCACCGAGGCGATCTTCGCGCACATGCCGGGCATTCGGGTCGTCATCCCCTCCTCGCCCGCGCGCGCCTACGGACTGCTGCTGGCCGCCATCCGCGACCCGGACCCGGTCGTGTTCCTGGAGCCGAAGCGCATTTACCGGCTGAACAAGCAGAGCGTCGAGGATAACGGCAAGGCCCTGCCGCTGGACGTCTGCTACATCCTCCGGGAAGGCGATGACGTCACCCTGGTAACCTGGGGAGCGATGACCTACGAGACGATGAAAGCCGCAAACCAGCTCGCCGAAGAAGGCATCAGCTGCGAGGTGATCGATCTCGCCACCATCAGCCCCATCGACTACGACACGATCCTGGAATCGGTCGAGAAAACCGGCCGGCTCGTCATCATTCACGAAGCAGCGCGCAGCGGCGGCCTCGGCGGCGAGATTGCGGCCATCGTTGCCGAGAAGGGCCTGTACGACCTCAAGGGGCCGATACGGCGCGTGACGGGTTACGACGTCGTCATGCCGCTGTTCCGGCGCGAGATGGACTACATGCCGAGCGTCGCCAAAATTACCGACACCATCAGGGAGGCGCTGGAGGATGCGTAGGCGCGCGCATCGCGCGCGATGCCACGTTCCCCGCCATCAGCATCGCGCGCAATGCGCGCTCCTACAGGGCGAATATTCATGACTACGTTCAAACTTCCAGACCTCGGCGAGGGCCTGCCGGAAGCGGAGATCGTCGAGTGGCACGTCGCCGAGGGCGATACGGTCAAGGTCGACGAACTGCTCGTCTCCGTCGAGACGGCAAAGGCCGTGGTCGAGGTGCCCTCGCCCTACAGCGGCGTCATCGAACGCCTGCATGCCAAGGCAGGCGACGTCGTCCCGACCGGCGCGCCGCTGGTCGACTTCTCGGTGGAGGGCAAGGCGGCGGCGCCGAACAAGCAGGCGCCGGCCGCGGCGGCAAAAGCGCCGGCCGAAGAGGAAGCGCCGCGCGCCGATGCCGGCTCCGTAGTCGGCACCGTGCAGACCGGCAGCGATGTCGTCGAGGAAACCGCCATCGCGGGCGGCCGCCGGCGCCGCGCCAGGGGCCGGGTCAAGGCCACGCCCGCCGTGCGCGCGCAGGCGAAGCGCCTCGGGATCGACCTGTCCCGGGTCGAACCCACGGGCCGGAACGGCCAGGTGACCGTCGCCGATCTCGAAGCTTTCCAGTCGAAGTCGCCGGCAGCAAAGGCGCCCCGGGACAGAACGCCGCCGGCCGCGGCCGTGCGCCGCGCGCCGCCGGGCGAAGCCGTGCCGCTGCGCGGCACGCGCCGCGCGATGGCGCAGAGCATGAGCGCCTCGCGCGACCAGGTCGCCCTGTGCACGCTGTTCGACGATGCCGATATCCACGAATGGCTGGACAAGCGCGACTTCACCGCGCGCATCCTGCGCTCGCTCGCCGCCGGCTGCGCCGCCGAGCCCGGGCTCAACGGCTTTTTCGACCCGGACAAGCAGACGCACACGAGCGAGGCGCGCGTCGACGTCGGCCTCGCCGTGGATACCGAGCAGGGTTTGATCGTCCCGGTGATCCGCAACGTCGAGCAGCTTGGGCTGGACGAGATCCGCGCGGCGGTCGCGCGGGTAAAGGAAGCGACGCAAAACCGGACCGTCGCACCCGCGGACATGTTGAACTACACCATCACGCTGTCCAACTTCGGCATGCTGGCCGGCCGCTACGCGACGCCGCTGATGGTGCCGCCGACCGTCGCCATCCTCGGCACGGGCAAACTGCAGCACGACGTCGTCGCGGTCATGGGCGGCATTGAAGTGCACCGGCGCATCCCGCTGTCGCTCAGCTTCGACCACCGCTGCATCACGGGCGGCGAAGCGGCCCGATTTCTTGCCGCCGTGATCGGGGACTTGGAAAAACCGCAGTAAAGGGGTATAGAGTCCGCCCCATCATCCCCGGACCTGAAAGGTCAGAAGTGTCCAAAAAGCAGCTGCGTCGTGCGAGCGACCTGTCCGAACGCCTGATCGACGAAATCGTCGCGACCCGGCCAAAATCCGGCGTACTGTCCACCCGCAAGCAGATCGATCTGTTCCTGCGCCAGTACTTCGGCAACGTTCCCGTCGAGGACATGCAGGGACGTGCGCTCGACCGGCTCGGGCAGGCGGCAATGTCTCACCTCGAGTTCGGCACGACGCGCAAACCCGGAGAGGCGCGCCTGCGCATCTTCAATCCCGAAGAAGAGGAGCACGGCTACCAGTCGGCGTTCACCATCATCGAGATGGTCAACGACAACATGCCGTTTCTCGTCGACTCCGTGGCAGCGGCGATCGATCGCCAGAACCTGACGGTGCACATGACGATTCACCCGGTTTTCAGGGTGCGGCGCGATGCGAAAGGCAGGTTGCTGGAAGTGCTGCCGCGCGGCAGCGAAGACGGCCAGCCCGAATCCTTCATCCGTTTCGTGGTCGATCGCGAACCCGATGCCCAGCAGCGTAACGTGCTGGAGCACGAGATCGCCAAGGTGCTGGCGGACGTCCGCGTCGCCGTCCGCGACTGGCACAAGATGCGCAAGAAGATGCTCGACGCCCGGGCCACTATCGACCAGGGACCACCGGGCGCCGACGACGAGCTGCGCCGGGAAAGCAAGGAACTGTTGAGGTGGATGACGGAAGACCACTTCACCTACCTCGGCTACCGCGAATACGCGGTGATCCAGCAGGACGGCAAGCCGTTCCTGCGGCCGGTCAAGGGCACCGGGCTCGGGCTGTTGACCCGGGAAGAACGTGGCCCGCGCGCCGTCCCGATGAGCAAGGAGATGCTCAGGCACTCGCGGTCCAAGAACTGGCTCGTGATCACGAAAGCGAACTCGAGATCGACCGTGCATCGCCGCAGCTATCTCGACTACGTAGGCGTCAAGATCTACGACGAGCACGGCATTGCCATCGGCGAGCAGCGCTTCATCGGCCTGTTCACCTCGATTGCCTATAGCGAAAGCCCGCGCAACATCCCGCTGCTGCGGCTGAAAGTCCAGCGGGTCCTCGAACGTTCGCAGCTCGATCCCGCCGGCCATCGCGGCAAGGCCCTGCTCCACATCCTCGATTCCTACCCGCGTGACGAGCTGTTCCAGAGCTCGGTGCGCGACCTGGCGCGGACCACGAACGGTATCCTGAACCTGCAGGAACGCAAGCAGGTGAAGTTCTTCGTGCGGCGCGACACGTTCCGGCGCTTCTTCTCCTGCCTCGTGTTCATCCCGCGCGAGAAGTACACCACCGCGACCCGGCATCGCACGGAAGAGATCCTGCTGGCAGCCTTCGGAGGCACCTCGATCGACTCCAGCGTGCAGCTTACCGATTCGCCGCTCGCCCGCGTGCACATCATCGTGCGCACTCCGGCCGGTGACCGGCCGCGCATCAGCATCAGGCAGATCGAGCGGCAGATTGCGGACGCCGTCGTTACCTGGCGCGACCGCCTGCGCCTCGCGCTCGTGGAGCGCTTCGACCAGGCAAAGGGGCACAAGCTGTACCGTGAATACGGCGAGAGCTTCCCGCCGGCCTATGAAGCCTCCGTCGACCCGCGCATCGCGGCGCTCGACGTGAAGCGCATCGACGGCCTCCTGCGCGGCGAGCACGACAATTACCTGCTGCTGCACCAGCCGCCCGGCGCCGAGCCGACACAGCTCAACTTCCGCACGTTCATGAGGGAGGAGCTGCCGCTCTCGCAGGTGATGCCGATCCTGGAGGACTTCGGCACCGAGGTGCACAGCGAGCAGCCCTTCCGCGTCGTGCTCAAAAACGGCGAGGACTTCTGGATCCAGGACTTCGAGCTGCGCTACGCCAGGACCGATGAGCTCGACATCGAAGCCGCGGCCGAGCGCTTCGAGGACAACTTCCACCAGGTGTTCGCCGGCAAGGTGGAGACCGACGGCTTCAACCGGCTGGTACTGACCGCCGGCCTCAACTGGCGCCAGATCGCACTGGTGCGCTGCTACGCGAAATACCTGTCGCAGCTCGGTATCCCTTTCAGCCAGAATTACATGGAAGACGTGCTCGTGCAGCACGCCGGCCTGGCCGCCCAGTTCGTGCGCGAGTTCGAGCTGCAGTTCGATCCGGCCATGCCCGAATCCGAGCGCCGCGAGAAGCTGGGAAGCCTCGTCGCCTCCATCGAACGCGGCGTGGCGCGCGCCAGGAGCCTCGACGAGGATCGTATCCTGAGCGCCTTCGCCGGCGCCGTCAGGGCGACCCTGCGCAGCAACTACTTCCAGGTGGACCGCGACGGCAAGCCCAAAGGCTATCTCTCCATCAAGCTCGATCCCAGCCGGCTGCCCGAGGCGCCGCGGCCGAGGCCGCGCTACGAAATCTTCGTCTACTCACCGGACGTCGAGGGCGTGCACCTGCGCAGCGGCGCGATCGCGCGCGGCGGCCTCCGCTGGTCCGACCGGCGCGAGGACTTCCGCACCGAGGTCCTGGGGCTGATGAAAGCCCAGGTCGTGAAGAACACCGTCATCGTACCGACCGGCGCGAAGGGCGGTTTCGTGGCAAAACGGCTGCCCGACGGCGATCGGGATACCGTGATGAAGGAAGTCGTTGCCTGCTACCGGACGTTCATCTGCGGACTGCTCGATTTAACCGACAACGTGGTCGACGGCCGCGTCGTGGCGCCCGACAACGTCGTGCGCCGCGACGGCGAAGACCCGTACCTGGTGGTCGCCGCCGATAAGGGCACGGCGACCTTCTCGGACATCGCCAATGCCATTTCCGCCGAGTACGGCTTCTGGCTGGACGACGCCTTCGCGTCCGGCGGCTCGGCCGGCTACGACCACAAGAAGATGGGCATCACCGCGCGCGGCGCGTGGGAAGCCGTGAAGCGGCATTTCAGGGAACAGGGCGTCAACGTGCAGACGGACCCGTTCACGGCAGTCGGGATAGGCGACATGAGCGGCGACGTGTTCGGCAACGGCATGCTGCGGTCGAACCGGATCAAGCTCGTGGCGGCGTTCAATCACCAGCACATCTTCCTCGATCCCGACCCGGACATGGAGGCGAGCTATGCGGAGCGGAAGCGCCTGTTCAAGCTGCCGAGGTCGAGCTGGGCCGACTACAAGGAAGAGCTGATCTCGAAGGGCGGCGGGGTCTTCTCGCGCCAGGCGAAGCAGGTCAAGCTCAGCAAGGAAGTACGCCAGCTCCTGGCGACCGACGAGACGTCGATGCGGCCGACGGAGCTCATCCGCGCAATCCTCAAGGCTCCCGTCGACCTCATCTGGAACGGCGGCATCGGCACCTACGTCAAGGCGAGCACCGAGAGCCACGCCGACGTCGGCGACAAGGGTAACGACAACGTGCGCGTGAACGCGAACGAGCTGCGCGCCAAGGTCATCGGTGAAGGCGGCAACCTCGGGATGACGCAGCGGGCACGCATCGAGTACAGCCTGAAAGGCGGTCGCATCAACACGGACTTCATCGACAACTCCGCCGGTGTCGACAGCTCCGACCTCGAGGTCAACATCAAGATCCTGCTGCGCGATGCGGAAAAGGAGAAGGGGCTCACGCGCAGCCAGCGCAACAAGCTGCTGGTCGACATGACTGACGACGTGGCGGCCTCGGTCCTGCGCAACAACTACCTGCAGACGCAGGCGATCAGCATGATGGAGGCCCAGGCCGTCGAACGCCTGGACGAATCGGCGCGCCTCATCACCAACCTCGAGAAGGCCGGCGTCCTCGACCGCGACCTCGAGTACCTTCCGACGGAAAGCGAGATCGACGAACGGCGGCGCCAGAAACTGGGGCTCACGCGCCCCGAATTCGCGGTGATCATCAGCTACGCCAAGATGGACCTGTACGACGGCCTCACCGAGTCGGACGAAACCCTGGTCGATTTCCTCAGCGTCGATCCGCAGCGCTATTTCCCGCCGCTGCTGCGCCGCCGCTTCCCGGACCTCATCGCCCGCCATCGCCTGCGCCGGGAGATTCTCGCCACGCTGATTGCGAACAACATCGTGAACCGGATGGGGCCTGCTTTCGTGCAGCGCCTGCAGCATGACACCGGCGCAAAGACGACGACGATCGCACGCGCCTACGTCGTGGCCCGCGAGGTCACGCAGGCGAACGAAATCTGGCGCACGATCGAATCCCTGGACAACGAAGTGCCGGCGACCCTCCAGCAGGCCATGATGTTCGAGGTCAGCCGTATCCTGCGCCACGCCTGCTACTGGCTGATCGACCGCTTCGGGGACAATCTCGACATCGTCGCGGCGGTCGAGCACCTGAAACCGGGAATGTCGACGATCTACTCGCGCGTCTTCAGCATCGTCAGCGGCACCTCGAGGGAGCGCCAGAAACGCGTGGCGGATGAGAATATCCGCCTCGGCGTGCCGGAGAAGCTCTCGCGCAAGATGGCCGCCCTGCTCCTCACGCGCGGCGGCCTCGATGTCATCGACCTGGCACAGACCCATTCCAGGGACGTGCTGGAGACCGCCCGCATGTACGCGACGCTCTCCGACGAGCTCGGGATCATCTGGCTGCACCGCGCCGTCGAGGATCTCGCCGTGGACGGACGCTGGCAGGCGCTCGCCCGCAGCAACCTGCGCGACGAGTTCTACCGCATCCGGCGCGACCTGGCCGCGTCCCTCATCCGCGGCCGCGGCAAGACGCCGCCGGAAGCGATGTTCGAGCGCTGGATGCAAAAGAACCAGGCCGGCGTCCGGAAGCTCAAGTCGATCCTCGCGGAAATGAAGCTCCGGGAGGAGGTCGATTTCGCGGTACTCTCGGTGGCTTCGCATGAGCTGCGCAAATTGATCAGCAGCTGATCTGGCGGACGTTTGTGGCGGCTGAATCCGGACGTCTGTGGCGGCTGGTTTGGACGTTTGTGGCGGCCGAATCCGGGAGGCCGGGGCTTGCGGAGCCGCGACCGGGGGGAGGGGCCTTCGGCGCCGGCCACGCGCACGTCCCTGTGGGCCTGCCGGCTCGGCATCCCTGCCTCGCAGGCCGCCGAACACCCCTGCCCCCGGTCGCGGCTCCGCTGTTAAGGTAGGTGGCCCCGGAGACTGCGCCGCATTACGGTTCCGCTGCCCTTGGTGGCCCCGTAATTTTCGTTGCTGCGATCGTTCGACGGTCGAGGAGATTTAGATGCCTGGAAAACTCGTGCTCTGCCGGCATGGGCAAAGCGACTGGAACCTGAAGAACCTGTTCACCGGCTGGACCGACGTCGACCTGACGGACCTGGGGCGGCAGGAGGCGGCCGATGCGGGGCGCTGCCTGCGCGAGCAGGGCTACGAGTTCGATCTCGCGTTCACGTCGGTGCTGACGCGCGCCATCCGGACGCTGTGGATCATGCTGGACGAGATGGACCGCATGTGGATCCCGGTGGTACGCGACTGGCGGCTGAACGAGCGGCACTACGGCGCGCTGCAGGGCCTGAACAAGGCGGAGACGGCGGCGAAGTACGGCGAGGAGCAGGTGCACGTGTGGCGCCGCAGCTACGCCACTCCCCCGCCCCCGCTGGAGCCCGACGACGAGCGCCACCCGCGTCACGATCCCCGCTACGCGGGCATCACCGGCCTTCCCGCGACCGAGTCGCTCGCCACGACGCTCGATCGCGTGCAGCCCTGCTGGAACGAGCTCATCGCCCCGGAGCTGAAACGCGGCAAGGACGTCTTGGTCGCCGCCCACGGCAACAGCCTGCGTGCGCTGGTCAAGATGCTGGACGAGATCTCCGATGACGAGATCACCGGCTTCAACATCCCGACCGGCATTCCCCTCGCCTACGAGCTGGACGAGCACCTGAAGCCGGTTAGCCGCGAATTCCTCGGCGATCCCGAAGCCGTTGCCGCCGCCACCGCGGCGGTCGCGAACCAGGCAAAATCGGGCTAGCGCAGGCGGGCCGCCTTCAAGCCTGCAGCCGGGGATCCGAGCGCCGGGGTTTTTTTCGGCCTTCCTCGATCACGCGGATCAATCCTTCCTGCGCCGTCGAGGCCACCAGGATGCCGTCGCGCGTGAAGAGCTGGCCACGCGCCAGCCCGCGCGCGCCCGACGCGTTCGGGCTGTCGCAGGCGTAGAGCAGCCACTCGTCGATCCGGAACGGGCGATGGAACCAGAGGGCGTGATCGAGGCTCGCCATCTGCAGGTTGCCATCACCGAAGACGATGCCGTGCGGCAGGATGCAGGTGCCGAGAAGCTCGTAGTCGGAGACGTAGGCCAGCAGGTTCTGGTGCAGGCTCAAGTCGTCCGGCAGGCGACCCGCGGCGCGAATCCAGAGGTGCTTGCGCGGGGGCCTGACTTCCGGCCGCGTGAAATCGACCGGCTGCACGGGGCGCAGCTCGAACGGGCGCTCGGCGAGCAGGTAGCGGCGCATCTTCTGCGGCAGGCGCTCCGCGACCGCGGGGGGCACCTCGGTAATGTCCGCCAGGCCGTCGGGCCCCGCGACATCGGGCATTTCCGCCTGGTGCTCCAGCCCTTGCTCCGGCCTGTGGAACGACGTCGAAAGGTTCAGGATCGGCCGGCCGTGCTGTATGGCGACGACGCGGCGCACCGAAAAGCTGCCGCCGTCGCGGGCGCGATCGACTTCATAGACGATGGGGGCATGCACGTCGCCGCGCCGCAGGAAATACGCGTGCAGCGAATGCGCGATCCGCTCGCCGTTCTCCAGCGTGTGATGAGCGGCCGACAGCGCCTGCCCGACGACCTGCCCCCCGAACACCTGGTCACCGCCGAGGTCGCGGCTCTCGCCGCGAAAGATGTTGGTCTCGATGCGCTCCAGCTGCAGGAGCGTCAGGAGGTCCGCAAGCACGGGGGACATTTCGGTCTCACTCACCGCCGGCCTCCGCCACCGCGCCGCCGTCCACGGCAATGCGCGTGCCGCTGACGAAGACCGAATCGCCCGAAGCCAGGAACAGGGCCACCTTGGCGACGTCGAGCGGCTCGCCCAGCCTTTTGGCGGCCGAGCCGCGGATGCAGCGATCGCGGAACGCCTTGTCGGCGTCGAACACGGCGCGGCTCTGCGGCGTCATGATCGCTCCCGGCTGGATGTAGTTGGCGGTGATGCCGTGGCTGCCGAATTCGGCGGCCTGCCGCGCCGTGAGCCGGGCGAGACCTTCCTCGGACGCGGCCAGCGCCGCTTCGCCGTCGGGACCGAAGGCGCTTTTCAGGCAGCCGATGTTGATCACCCGCCCGCCGGGGCTCTGCTTGAGGAGCGGCAGCACCGCGGCCGAGGTCTCCTCAACCTGCGTGAGCAGCCGTTCGAGGGCGGCGCCCGCATCGGCCGGTGCCGCGGTGTTGCCGGCGTAGTTGTTCACGAGGATGTCGATGCCGCCAAGCTCGTCGAGACCGGCCTGGGTCAGCTTTGCGGCCATGGTCGGCGCGTCGGGATCGATGGCCAGCGCGGTAATGCGCTGCAGCCGGCGGAAGGTGACGTCGATGCCCGAGCCGGGGTCGTCGATCGCCAGCACCGCCGCGCCGTGCTTGATGAAAGTGCGCGCGATCGCCTCGCCGATGCCGCTGGCGGCACCGGTCACAATCGCCTTCATGCCGTACAGGCGGGAGGCTTCAGCCATTGGAGACTCCACCCCTCGCGGCCCCGGACGGTGCCCGGTGGCCGGCGAACCGGCTCCGGAGCTCGGTCTTCCGGATCTTGCCCGTGGCCGTGTGGGGGATCTCGTCGACAAACACCACGTCGTCCGGCACCCACCAGCTCGCCACCTTGCCGTCGAACCAGGCAAGCATCTCGTCGCGCTCCAGCGCCTGTTTTTCGTTTTTCACTACCACCAGGAGCGGCCGCTCCGTCCATTTCTCATCCGCGATGGCAATGACGGCCGCCTCCTGCACCGCCGGGTGCGCGACCGCCAGGTTCTCGAGCTGGATGGAGCTGATCCACTCGCCGCCCGACTTGATGACGTCCTTGGTCCGGTCGGTGATCCGGACGTAGCCCTCCGGATCGATCGTCGCCACGTCGCCCGTATCGAACCAGCCGTCCTCCGTATGCGACTCGCTCTCGCCTTCGAGGCCAAAATAATCGCTGCAGACCCAGGGGCCGCGCACCTGCAATGCGCCGAACGCCTCGCCGTCCCACGGCAGCTCCCTGCCCTCATCGTCGACGATCCTGAGCTCCACGCCGAAAATGCCCCGTCCGGCCTTGGCCTGCACCGACACCGTCTCCTCCGGCGACAGGGATTCCATGCCGGCCTTCAGGGTATTGTAGGTGCCCAGCGGACTCGTCTCCGTCATGCCCCAGCCCTGGTGGACCACGACGCCGTGGCTGTCGCGGAACTCGCGGATCATCGACTCGGGCACGGCGGCGCCGCCGATACAGGTCCTCTGCAGGCTCTCCAGCCGCTTGCCGGTCGTGCTCGTGTATTGCAGCAGCGCGGACCAGATCGTGGGCACGCCCAGCGCGGCGGTCACGCCTTCCGATTGCATGAGATTATAAAGCGTCTCGCCGTCCCCCATTTTCGCTCCGGGGAAGACGAGCTTGGCGCCCACCATCAGGGCGGAATACGGGATACCCCACGCGTTGACGTGAAACAGCGGTACCACCGGCAGCACGCAGTCGCGGTTGGAAAGGCTCAGCACGTCCGGCGCCACGGCCGCGTAGGCATGCAGCACGGTGGACCGATGGCTGTACAGCACGCCCTTGGGGTCGCCCGTCGTGCCGGAGGTGTAGCAGAGCCCGACCGCGTCGTTCTCGTCCAGCGCCGGCCATTCGTAGGCATCGCTCTCGCTCCCGATCAGGGCTTCATAGGAGATCGCATTGCCGAGCGCCGTTTCCGGCATGTGCGTGTCATCGGTCAGGACGACGACACCTTCGACCCCCGGGATCCTGTCGGCGATCTTCTCGATCAGCGGCAGGAACATCGGGTCCGCCAGGATCCACCGATCCTCCGCGTGGTTGATCATGTAGACGATCTGTTCGGGAAACAGCCGCGGGTTCATCGTGTGGCAGACGTACCCGGCGCCGCCGATGCCGTAATAGGCTTCGAGGTGCCGGTAATCGTTCCAGGCGAGGGTTGCAACCCGGTCGCCCCGCGCAAGCCCCAGCCGGCCGAGCGCATTGGCGAGCTGCCGGGCGCGCCGGATGCAATCGGCGTAGGTATAGCGGTGCAGCGGGACGTCGCTCGTGACGGAAACGATCTCACGATCGCCAAAATAGGTCTCGGCATGCCGCGCAATCGACGAGATGAGCAACGGCGTGTCCATCATGAGGCCGCGCATGATTACCCCCTGTTCCCCTGCAACCGGTTCGTTCGGGCGAATGTAGCAGAAGTGGTCTTCAATGATCCGCACCCGCGGCCGCGGGCGGCTGTTCGAAGAAGTACATCCCGAGCGTTTCCGCCACGCAGGCAGGCTTTCGCTCGCCCTCCACCTCCACCGTCACCTCGGAAAGCAGGTGCAGCGCGCCGGCTCGCTGCCTCGCCTGCTTGACCACGGCGCGGGCGCGCACCCGGCTGCCGACCGGCACCATGGTGTAGAAGCGCACCTTGTTGCAGCCGAAGTTCAGGGCACGGGTGAGCTTCTCGACGTGCACGAACTGGCCGGTCAGCGCGGGTATCAGCGCGAGCGTCAGGTACCCGTGCGCGATCGTTTTCCCGTTCGGCAGCTCACGTGCGGCACGCTCGGTGTCCACGTGGATCCACTGGTAATCGCCCGTCGCCTCGGCAAATTTGTCGATGCGGTTCTGGTCGATCTCGATCCAGTCGGACAGCCCGACCTCAACGCCTTCCAGTGCCTTGGCATCGGCGATCGATCTGATTACGTGCAATCCCTCGTCCCTGTACAGCTCCCGGACAGGCACAGATACACACAACCCGGCGGGAGGGCAAGTGCCGGCGCCCTTTTTCGCGAAATCGGGGCGGCCGTTGCGCGGCGTTCCGTCAAGGCCGACACTCCGGTTTTCCCGAAAATCGAGGCTGCGTGTCCATGCCTGCTCCGGAGGAAGATAAAAAAGTGTTTGCCGTCGTGCTTGCGGCCGGCGCCGGCAGCCGCTTTGGCGGTGCCAAGCAGCTCAGGGAGTACCGCGGCATGCCGCTGGTGGCGCGCGCCGTGAGGCTGGCGGAATCCGCCTGCGGGAGCCGTACGCTGCTGGTGACGGGCAGCAACTGGCGCCCGGTGCTGGAGGCCTGCGCGCCCCTCCGGGGCTTCTTCGTCCGCAACGCCGCCTGGCAGTCCGGTCTCGGCAGCTCCATCGCCGCTGCCGCCCGCGCCGTCAGCGGGAGCGCGGACGCGCTCCTCCTGCTGCTCGCCGACCAGCCCCTCATCGACGCCAGGCACCTCGAGAACCTGGCAGGCGCCTGGAACGGCTCCTCCCGGCACATCGCCGCCACCACGTTCGGCCGCGGGGTCACCGGTCCCCCGGTGCTGTTTCCCGCCCGCTACTTTCCCGCGCTCGCGGAGCTGGAAGGCGACCAGGGGGCCCGCGCGGTGCTCGGCGGCGCGGGGGGGGACGTGCGGACCGTTTTGTTCGAGCCTGCCGGGGTGGATATCGATCGGCCGGAGGATCTGGCGAAGCTGCCTTGACGGGGGTGGGCTGGTTTCTTCCTGCGGTTTTGGGGGGTCTTGGGAGCTGCTGCGAGGTTCCCGCGTTTGGGGCTCGGGGCTGGCCGACGCGTACTCGCTCGGGGCTGTGGGAGCGCGCATTGCGCGCGATGCCCCGGCGACGAATGGTGGCATCGCGCGCGATGCGCGCTCCTACACGGCGTGGGTGGCGCAGCGCTCGCAGTTGACCCAGCCGGAGTGGCCGGGGGAATGGCTCCCTCGGGGCCCTTTGGGCCCTCTCGGTCCGCTTTATTTCCCCCAAACACCCCCGCCGGCCCTGGCGCCCGCTCGCGAGGAGGTTGTGGCCCGCTTGCTCGGAGGTTGTGGCCCGCTTGCTCGGAGGTAAGGGCCCGCTCGCTCGGGGCTGTGGGAGCGCGCATTGCGCGCGATGCCCCGGCGACGAATGGTGGCATCGCGCGCGATGCGCGCTCCTACACGGCGTGGGTGGCGCAGCGCTCGCAGTTGACCCAGCCGGAGTGGCCGTCGGCGTAGTGTTCCTTTTTCCAGATGGGCAGCCGCACCTTCACCTCGTCGATGATGTAGCGGCAGGCGAGGAAAGCCTCGTCGCGGTGGGGCGCGGAGACGCCGACCCATACCGCGCACTCGCCGATCTCGAGCAGCCCGGCACGGTGCACGCATTCGGCGTGCAGGAACGGGAATTTCTCGCGCGCTTCGGCGATGACCTTCTCGCCTTCGGTGACCGCGAGCGGCTCGTAAACCTCGTACTCCAGGCGGAGGACCCGGTGACCCTCGTTTTCGTTGCGGACCCATCCTTCGAAGGAGGCGCAGGCGCCGGCGCCCGGGTTGCGCAAGGCCTCGTAGAGCTCGTGGGGGCGGATGGCGCTGCGGCTGATGCGCATCATGTCAGCCACCTGCCACCGGCGGGAACAGCAGGATGGTGTCGCCGTCGGCCACCGGCGAATTCCAGTCCGCCATCTCACCGTTGATCGCGACCTTGCAGTGCGCGAGCGGCTCCGCGGAGCCGTGGCGGGACTTCAGCTGCTCGAAGACGTCGCGGGCCGTGGCCGCCTCGAGGGACACGGTTTCCTCGTCAATCCCGGCCTGCTCCCGGAAACTCGCGAAGTAGCGCACCGTGAGTGACTTGCTCATGATGCGGCCAGGACGCGTGCCCGCTCGAGGTCTTCGGGCGTATTGACGTTGTCGAGGGCCGCCGGGTCGGGAAGCTCCAGCAGCTGCGTATCGGAACGAATCAGCATCTTGCGCGGGCAGACGATGCCGTCCGCCACGAAACCGGCGACGATCGCGCGCGCCTGCGGGCGGAAGACGGCACACAGGGGTTCCGGCAGGCCGTCGCCGCTGCTGCGAAACGCGGTGAACGGTTGCTCCGAACGGCGGCGCAGGAGCGTGGCGATCGTCTCGTCATCGGCGTTCGGCAGGTCGCAGGCGAGCACCAGCCAGGCGGCCTCCGGCCGTGCCTCCAGCGCGGAAAGGATGCCGGCCGCCGGACCGATGCCAGAGTAGCGATCGACGACCTGCTCGTAGCGGCGCCGTTCCGGATCGTCGACCTGGTCCGGCCGCACGGAGACGAACACGCGCTCGAGGTGCCGTTCGAGCAGCCTTACCGCGCGCTCGAGCTGCGTCTCGCCCGCGTATTCCAGCAGGGCCTTGTCGCGTCCCATGCGGCGGCTGCGGCCGCCGGACAGGACGAGTCCGTAAACGGGTTCAGTCGGCGTCATGCCGGAAATCCTCCTTGCCCCCCGATTTCGCCATCAGCCGCGTTTCCGCGATCACGATGTCGTGGGAAAGGGCCTTGCACATGTCGTAGATCGTGAGTGCCGCGATGCTCGCGCCCGTCAGCGCCTCCATTTCCACGCCGGTGCGATGCGTCACCTTGCAGACGCAGTCGACGACGGCGCGCCGCCGCTCGTCGAGCTCGATCGTGACGCGGCAGTCCTCGAGTCCCAGCGGATGGCAGAACGGGATGAGGTCGTGCGTTTTCTTCGCCGCCATCACCCCGGCCACGATGGCGGTGGCGAATACCGGGCCCTTGGCCGTACGGATGTCGCCGTCGGCAAAGCGCTCCGCCACCGCCGCCGGGAATTCGACCACGGCGCGGGCGTGGGCGACCCGCCGCGTGGCGGTTTTCCCGCTGACGTCGACCATGGTGGGCCGATTGTCGCTGTCAACGTGGCTCAGGCTCATTACAGGTCAGGCTCCCGATACATCAGCCGCCCATGCGGTACATTTCGACCTTTTTCTCCGCCGCGTCCTCGCGCCGCGCCGCGCCGCGAAGCTCGCTGTAGCGATCGGTGCGCTTGAGCCAGATGCGCGACAGCAGGTCGGAGAGCTCGGCATCGCTCGCGCCCTGCCGGAGCGGTTCCTTAAGGCTCGTGCCGCCGGTGGCGAACAGGCAAGTATAGAGCACGCCGTCGGCGGACAGGCGCGCGCGGCTGCAGGCACCGCAGAACGGCGCCGTGACGGAAGAGATGAAGCCGATTTCGCCCTGCCCGTCCTCGTACGCGTAGCGCCGCGCCACCTCGCCCGGGTAGCGCTGCCCGACCGGCCGCAGCGGCCAGCGCGCGGCGATGCGCTCGAGCAGCTCCCGCGACGGCACGACTTCGTCCAGTTTCCAGTCGTTGCGGTTGCCGACGTCCATGAATTCGATCAGGCGCACGATGTGTCCCGTGCCGCGGAAGTGCTCCAGCAGGTCCAGCACGGTGTGATCGTTGGCGCCGCGCTGCACGACGGTGTTGATCTTGATCGGCGCGAGCCCGGCGCGCTCGGCCGCCTCGATGCCCTCCAGCACCTTCGAAAGGTCGCCGCGGTTGCCGGTCATGCGCCGGAATACGGCCTCGTCGAGGCTGTCGAGGCTCACCGTGACACGGTGCAGGCCCGCGGCCGCAAGGCGCTCGGCGTTGGCGGCCAGCAGGCTGCCGTTGGTGGTCAGCGCGAGGTCCTCGACGCCCGGCAGGCGCGCGAGCGCCCGGACGAGGTCCGGCACCTTCTTGTCGAGCAACGGCTCCCCGCCGGTAAGCCTGAGCTTGCTGACGCCAAGGCCGACGGCGATGCGCGCAATGCGCGTGATTTCCTCGTGAGTCAGCAGCTGCTGCCGCTTCAGGAACTGGTAGTCGGCGTTGAACTCCGCTTCCGGCATGCAGTAGGGGCAGCGAAAATTGCAGCGGTCCAGCAGGGAGATACGCAGGTCGTGCAGCGGCCGGCCGCGCGTATCGGTGACGCCCTGCGCGGCGGCCGGCGGCGCGTTTTCGGGGCTTGTAATAGCGGTCATTCCGTCATTCTGCCCGAAACTGCCGCCGGCGGGTATGCGGGCCCTCCGGATGGTAATCTTGGCGCATGAACATCGATTTTTCCGAGGACGAGCTGGCTTTTCGCGACGAGGTACGCCGCTTCCTGCGGGAAAAATTCCCGGAGGACCTTCGCGCGAAGCAGGAAGCCGGCATCGCGCTCTCGAAGGAAGACATCGTCCGCTGGCAAAAGATCCTCCACGAGCGCGGCTGGGCGGCAGTCAACTGGCCGGTGGAGTACGGCGGCACCGGCTGGTCGGCGGTGCAGAAGTACATTTTCGCCAACGAGCTGGCGGCGGCGAACGCGCCGGAAATGATTCCTTTCGGCGTCAAGATGGTGGCCCCGGTCATCTACACGTTCGGCAACGACGCGCAGAAAGAGCGCTTCCTGCCCGACATCCTGGCGAGCAACGTCTGGTGGTGCCAGGGCTATTCGGAGCCGGGCGCGGGCTCGGATCTCGCGTCGCTCAAGACGCGGGCGGAGCGCCGCGGCGACCGCTACGTCGTGAACGGCACCAAGACCTGGACAACTCTCGGGCACTACGCCGACTGGATATTCTGCCTGGTGCGAACGCAAACGGACGTGGCCCGGCGGCAGGAGGGCATCAGCTTCCTGCTGATCGACATGCAGACGCCCGGCGTGACCGTGAAACCGATCATCACGATCGAGGGCGAGCGCGAGGTCAACGAAGTCCATTTCGAGGACGTCGAGGTGCCGCTCGAAAACCTCGTCGGTGAAGAAGGCAAGGGCTGGACCTACGGCAAGGTGCTGCTGCAGCACGAGCGCACGAACATCGCCGGCGTCGCGCGCTCGAAGTACAGGCTGGCCCGGTTGAAGGAAAAGGCAGGCTCGTCGGCAGGCGGCGCCGCGCCGCTGCTCGACGAGCGCAGCTTCGCGCGCAAGGTGGCGGCGCTGGAGATCGAGCTGCAGGCGCTCGAGTTCACCGACCTGCGAACCCTCGCCGCGGTCGCGGTCGGCAAAGCGCCCGGCCCGGAATCATCGATCCTGAAGATCAAGGGTACGGAAGTGCAGCAGATGCTGGACGCCCTGTTCCTCGAGGCCGCGGGCTATTACGCGCTCCCCTGGGTGCCGGACCAGTACCGGCTCGATTTCCCGGAAGACGCGCGCATCGGCGAGGGCACCGAGACGCTGTCCTCGCTCCGCTATTTCAACAATCGCAAAGTTTCGATTTACGGCGGGTCCAACGAGATCCAGAAGAACATCGTCGCCAAGCACGTCCTCGGGCTATAACGGAACCGGCGGGCAACATGGATTTTTCGCTTACCGAAGAACAATCGATGCTGGCCGACAGCGTCGAGCGCTTCATCGACAACGACTACGACTTCGAAACGCGCCAGCGAATCGCGGCAGGTCCGGACGGCTACAGCCGTGAGGTCTGGCGGACGTTCGTCGAGCTGGGCTGGACCGCCATGCTCTTCGATGAGGCCGACGGCGGCCTCGGCGGTGGGCCGGTCGAGATGATGCTGATGATGCAACAGTTCGGCCGCGGTCTCGTCGTCGAGCCGTTCTTGGCGACGATCGTCCTCGCCGGCGGGCTGCTCGAACGCGCGGCGAGCCCGGCACAGAAGGAGCGCTGGGTGACCGGCCTGATCGGCGGCGAGATCCAGGCTGCGCTCGCGTTCGCCGAGCCGCAAAGCCGCTTCGTGCTCCACGACGTTGCCACGACGGCGCGCGCGCAAGACGGCGGCTACGTGCTGGACGGCCGCAAGGCGGTCGTGCCGAACGGCGGCCGTGCCGACCTGCTCATCGTGCCGGCACGCACGTCCGGTGAGCGGACGGCCCGGGACGGTATCACGCTGTTTGCGCTGTCGCCGGACCAGGACGGTGTGCATCGGCACAGCTACGCGACGGTCGACGCGCACAACGCGGCGGATATCCGGTTGCAGGGCGTACGGGTGGATGCCGGCGCCGTGATCGGGCCGGTCGGCGCCGGCCTCGAGCCGCTGCAGGCGACGATCGATGCCGCCACGCTCGCCGTGTCCGCGGAAGCGTACGGCATCCTCGAGAGCATGCACGCAAAGACGGTGGAGTACTCGAAGAACCGCGTCCAGTTCGGCGTGCCCATCGGCAGCTTCCAGGCTTTGCAGCACCGCATGGTGGATATGCTGATGGCCCGTGAGCAGGTCTACTCGCTCCTGCTGCGCGCCACCATGGCTGCCGCGGCCGGCGGCGAGGAGACGAGCAGGGCGGTGAGCGCGTTGAAATACCAGCTCGGCACGGCCGGGCGCCTCGTGGCACAGGAGGCCGTGCAGCTGCACGGCGGGATGGGTATGACCTGGGAGCTCGACGTCGCGCATTACTTCAAGCGCTTCACGGCGATCGAGATCCTGTTCGGCAACGCCGACTTCCACCTCGACCGGTACGCCGGGCTGTCGACGCGAACAGGTTGAGCCGTGGCCATGCGCAAGCCGTCAGGCGTCATCACGATCACGACGGACTTCGGCCACAAGGGCCCGTTCGCCGCCGTGATGAAGGGCGTCATCCTGCAGCGTTTCCGCGACGCCTGCGTCGTCGATCTCACGCACGACATCCCGGCGCACTGGCCGCCGGAAGCGGGTTTCTGGATTGCACGCTCGTACCGGTATTTTCCTGAAGGGACCGTGCACGTCGCGATCGTCGATCCCGGCGTCGGCACCGAGCGCGAGATCATCCTGCTGGAACACGACGGGCACCTGTTCATGGCACCCGACAACGGGCTGCTGGCGTCAATATTGAACGCCGCCCCCGGTGCGGCGGTGTACCGCCTGGAAGCGGGGCGGCTAGCCGGACTGGGGATCACCAACCCGAGCCTCACCTTTCACGGCCGCGACATCTTCGCGCCCGTCGCCGCGGAGATCGCCGCCGGGCGCCTGCAGCCCTCCGACGTCGGCGTGCCGACGGACCAGTGGATTCCCGCCTGGCTCGACGATCCGGAGGTCACGCCCGGCCGGGTCAGCGGCGTCATCGTGACGGTCGACGCCTTCGGCAACCTGATCAGCAACATCGACCGTTCGCTGCTCGAGCCGCTGTCCTCACCCGTCGTGACGCTGGGCGGCCGGCGCTTCGAGCTGAAGCCGACCTACGGGCGCGTGCAGCCCGGTGAATACCTGGCCCTCGTCAACTCCTTCGACGTGCTCGAAATCGCGCGCGCGGAAGGCAGCGCCGCCGACGGCCTGGGTGCCGATCGCGGCGCCCCGGTCGTCGTCACCGCCCGATGACCGACCGCACGTACGTGCTCCTGGTCATCGACATGCTGGCCGATTTCTTCGAGCAGAGCCCGGTGCTTTCCGGGCTGCGGGCCGGCCTGGTGTCGCGGACCAATCGCCTTGTACGGGCGTTTCGCGAACACGGGCAACCGGTGATCTGGGTGCGGCAGGAGTTCCGGATGGACCTGGAAGATGCGTTCCTCGCGATGCGGAGGGAGAACCTTCGCGTCACCATCGCCGGCACACCGGGCTGCCGGGTGCTGCCGGAGCTCGATCGACATCCCCGCGACATCGAAATCGTGAAGAAGCGGTACAGCGCATTCTTCAAGACGGAGCTCGACGAGCGGCTGGCGGCCTGCCAACCCGATACGCTGGTCGTGTCGGGCATCAATACCCATGCGTGTGTCCGCACTACGGTGATCGACGCCTACCAGCGCGATTACGACGTGATCGTCGCCGCCGACTGCATCGCTTCCTACGATCCCCGGCACCACGAGGTCACGGTGCGTTACCTGGACGGAACACAGGCTCGGTTCATGGAGAACGATGCCATCCTGTCCCTGCTCGAGGGCCCGAACGGCCGCGAGGCGGCCTCGAACGCGCGGTAGGCGCGCGACGCGGGCGGGTCAGTGGTGGTGTCCCTGCTCCGGCGCCGCCGGGAAAGCGGGAAAGCGCGATTGGGCGTAGTGCGTGTGGCACACGGCGCAGGTCTCGAGCAGCCGCGAAAACTGGTAGGCGGCCGCTTCCGCATCCTTCGCCTCCGCGGCGGCGGCGAGCTTGTCCGTTCTCGCATGGAAGCCGTGATCAAGGTCCTGGAAATGCTCGGGGAGGCCCGCGATCTCGGCTTTCTGCGATTCAGTGAGCTGCCCCTCCAGCACGTAGCTGTCCCGCATCCGGTGACTCGTGGCGATAATGCTGTCCCAGCCGCCGATCGGGATGGCCACCGCCAGCGACTGGGTCGCGGCCAGGAGCTGGCGCATCTCCTCCCGGTACAGCTCCAGCAGCTCCGGCGACATCGACAGGGCCTGCCCGGGAGCGTGGTGCTCCTGCGCCATTGAACAGGTGGCGGCCGTCATGCCGAGCGTGAGCAGGGGAAGCAGGACCAGGGTCTTGAGAGCGTACATGGGGTTCTCCAACCGGGATGCCGGCGTCCGCGTCAGCCGCGTATCTTTGCCCAGGTGTCGCGCAACGTCACGACGCGGTTGAACACCGGGCTGCCCGTCGTGTGCTCGCCGCTGTCGGCGCAGAAATACCCGAGCCGCTCGAACTGGCAGGTGAAGCCGGCGTCCACGCTGCCGAGCGACGGCTCCAGGCGTGCATCGACGATTTCGAGTGAGTCCGGGTTCAGGTGCGTGGTCACGTCGTCCGCCCGCGCGGGGTCGGGATCGTTGAACAGGCGGTCGTAGAGGCGCACCTCGGCGCTGACGGCGTGTTCCGCGGCCACCCAGTGGATGGTGCCCTTTACCTTGCGATCGCTGGTCCCGCTGCCGCTGCGCGTATCCGGGTCGTAGCTGCAGCGCAGCTCGACCACCTCGCCGGCGTCGTTCTTCACCACGTCGTCGCAGCGGATGATGTAGGCGTAGCGGAGGCGAACTTCGCCACCCGGCTTCAGCCGGAAGAATTTCCTCGGCGCCTCTTCCATGAAGTCGTCGCGCTCGATGTAGAGCTCGCGGCCGAACGGCAGCTCGCGCTCGCCGAGCTCGGGGCGGTTCGGGTGGTTGGCCGCCGTCACCTGCTCCGTCCGGCCTTCGGGATAGTTCGTCAGGACCACCCTGAGCGGGCGCACCACGGCCATGCGCCGCGGCGCGGCGTGGTCGAGATCCTCGCGTACCGAGTTCTCCAGCAGCGCCATCTCGATCACGTTCTCTTTCTTGGTGACGCCGATACGGCGGCAGAAGTCGCGCAGCGCCGCAGGCGGATAGCCGCGCCGCCGCATGCCGGCGAGCGTCGGCATGCGCGGATCGTCCCACCCGCGCACGATGCCCTCCTCCACCAGGCGGGCGAGCTTGCGCTTGCTGGTAACGGTGTAGGCGAGATTGAGCCGCGAGAACTCGATCTGGCGCGGCCGGTGAGGAGGTTTCAACCGGTCGAGGAACCAGTCGTACAACGGCCGGTGATCTTCGAACTCCAGCGTGCAGAGCGAATGCGTGATGCCCTCGAACGCATCGGAGAGCCCGTGCGCGAAGTCGTACATCGGGTAGATACACCATTCGTCGCCCGTGCGCTGGTGGCGCAGGTGACGGATACGGTACAGCGTCGGGTCGCGCAGGTTGATGTTCGGCGACTGCATGTCGATTTTGGCACGCAGCACGTGCTCGCCGTCGCTGAACTCACCGGCGCGCATGCGGCGGAAAAGATCGAGGTTCTCGACCTTGCTCCGGCCGCGCCACGGGCTGTCCCGGCCGGGCTCCGTCAGCGTGCCCCGATACTCGCGGATCTCCTCCGCGCTCAGGCTGTCGACGTAGGCGCTGCCCATCTCGATCAGCCGCACGGCGGCCTCGTACAGGCGCTCGAAATAATCGGACGCGTGCGTCAGGCGGTCTCCCCAGTCGAAGCCCAGCCAGTGCACGTCCTCGCGAATGGCATCCGCGTATTCCTCGCGTTCCTTGCCGGGGTTCGTATCGTCGAAGCGCAGGAAGGTTTTTCCACCGTTCTCGGCGGCGACGCCGAAGTTCAGGCAGATCGATTTGGCGTGGCCGATGTGCAGGTAGCCGTTCGGCTCCGGCGGAAACCGCGTGACGACCGCGCCGTCGTGCTTGCCGCTCGCCATATCGTCCGCGATGATCTGGCGAATGAAATCCTTGGGGCTGGTGTCGTTCATCTGACCGCCGGGCGCAGGAGGAGGCTCAGGAGCCGCTGCAATGCGGGCAAAGGCCCTCGATTTCAACCATCTGGCGCACCGCGGTGAAGCCGTGGCCCGCGGCCTTCCGGCCGACCAGCCCGCTGATCTCGTCGTCGTCGAGCTCGGCCACCGACCGGCACCGGCGGCAGATCAGGAACTGCCCCGCATGCGAGCTGCCCGGGTCCGGGCAGCCGATGAACGCGTTGAGCGAATCGAGACGGTGCACGAGCTCCGCCTCGATCAGGAATTCCAGCGCGCGGTAGACGGTGGGCGGGGCGGTCTTCCTGCCCTGGCGGTTCAGCGTGTCGAGGATCTCGTAGGCGCCGATCGGCCGGTGACTGGCCCAGACCAGCTCGAGCACTCGCCGCCTGATCCCGGTAAAGCGCAGCTCCTTCTCGCGGCACACCCGTTCGGCGGCCCGGAGCGCGGTCGAAATACAGTCGTCGTGATCGTGGTGCGAAGGAGGAAACGGTTGTACGGTCGCCGCCTGGTTCATATCGGATTTCTGCTCCAATCACGCTCATTGTACACGACCCGCCGCCCCGGCGGCCGCCGCCCTGCCGGAGCGCGGACCGCGCGCGTTGCCCCGGCGAGCAATATTTCCCGCGTCCGGAGAAACAGGGACGATTGCATCGCGCACAGTGCGCGCGCTCCCGCGCCGACAGGCCAGGTCATTCGGTTACAATAACGGCCCGCGCCGGGGCTCCTGCGATTGCCCGGCCGCCGGAATCAGCAAGAGTGACCGCAACAGATGCCCATTATTGAACTGCCAGACGGTACCCGTCGCCGCTACGACGACGCCGTCACCGGCGCGGAGATCGCGGCCGGCATAGCGAAAAGCCTGGCCCGCGACGCGGTTGCCATCCGCGTGAACGACGAGCTTTGGGACCTGTCGCGGCCGATCGCCGACGACGCGCGCATCGAGATCGTGACGCGCGACTCGGAAGCCGGCCTCGAGCTCCTGCGGCACGACGCGGCACACGTGCTCGCCGAAGCGGTCAAGGAGCTGTGGCCGGAGACGCAGGTCACCATCGGCCCCGCCATCGAGAACGGCTTCTACTACGATTTCGCCCGCCGCGAGCCGTTCACGGACGAGGACCTCGCCGTCATCGAGCAGCGCATGAAGGAGATCGTCGACCGCGACGAAACGATCTCGCGCGAAGTGTGGGAACGCGACGAAGCGATCGAATTCTTCCGCCGCCAGGGTGAGGAATACAAGGCGCGCATCATCGAGGATATCCCGGAGGGCGAAACGCTGACGCTCTACCGGCAGGGCGATTTCATCGATCTCTGCCGCGGACCGCACCTGCCGTCGACGGGCGCCCTCGGCAAGGCCTTTCACCTGCTGCGAGTCTCGGGGGCCTACTGGCGCGGCGATGCGCGCAACGCCATGCTGCAGCGCATCTACGGGACGGCCTGGGCGAACGAAAAGCAGCTACGCCTCTACCTGCAGCAGCTCGAGGAAGCAGAGAAGCGCGATCACCGCCGCCTCGGGCGCGCGATGGACCTGTTCCACTTCCAGGAAGAGGCGCCCGGCGCCGTGTTCTGGCACGCGAACGGCTGGAGCCTGTTCCAGAAGCTCGTCGGCTACATGCGGCAGCGGCAGCTCGAGGCGGGCTATCGCGAGGTGAACACGCCGGAGCTGATGGATCGTTCGCTGTGGGAAGCGTCCGGCCACTGGGAAACCTTCGGCGAGAACATGTACACGACCGAGACGGACGGCCGTACCTACGCCATCAAGCCCATGAATTGCCCCGGGCACGTGCAGGTGTTCAAGCAGGGAATCACGAGTTACCGCGATCTTCCCTGCCGTATTGCCGAGTTCGGCAAGCTGCATCGCTACGAGCCCTCCGGCTCGCTGCACGGCCTGCTGCGCGTGCGCGGGTTCACGCAGGACGATGCGCATATTTTCTGCACGCCCGACCAGATCACGTCCGAATCGCTGGCGGTGTGCCGGCAGATCCTGGAGATCTATGGCGACCTCGGCTTCGACGACGTGCGCATCAAGTTCGCCGACCGCCCGCCGCTGCGCGTGGGTTCGGACGAGGTGTGGGACAAGGCGGAGGCCGCGCTGCTCGATGCGCTGCGCGCCGCGGGCCTGGAGTACACCCACAACCCGGGCGAAGGCGCGTTCTACGGGCCGAAGCTCGAGTTCGTGCTGCGCGACGCGATCGGGCGCGACTGGCAGTGCGGCACGCTGCAGGTCGACCTCAACATGCCCTCGAGGCTGGACGCTACGTACATCGGCGAAGACGGGCAAAAGCACACGCCGGTCATGCTGCACCGCGCCATCTTCGGCTCGCTCGAGCGCTTCATCGGTATCCTGCTCGAGCACCACGCCGGGCACCTGCCGCTGTGGCTGGCGCCGATCCAGGCAAAGGTTTGCACCATCACGTCCGAGGCGGACGAGTACGCCGGTGAGGTTGTGGCAAAGCTCCGCGAGGCCGGCATTACGGCCTCCGCCGACTTGCGCAACGAGAAGATCTCCTACAAGGTGCGCGAGCACAGCGTCGCCAAGATTCCGGTCCTCCTCGCCGTCGGCGCGCGCGAAATCGACGAGCAAACCGTCGCCGTGCGACGCCTCGGCTCCAGGCACCAGCAGGTGATCCCCCTCACCGAGGCCATCGCCAGCCTCCAGGCCGAGATCCGCACCCGCGCCCCGGCCCGGTAGGAGCGCGCATTGCGCGCGATGCCACGGCGCGCTCCATTGGCATCGCGCGCAATGCGCGCTCCCACGTCGCGGAACGCTCCCGGCACCGATAGCAGGAACGCGCCGTTGTGACGTAACGCCGATTCGACTGTGCCCCACGTCACAAAACCGGCAATGAACACCCTTGCGCCGGCAATTCCCGTTTTTCCCGGAGATATACTCCTCAGGCGCAACACCTCGAATGCGCATTGGACATAAAGCAGCCAGGGGGAACGGACGTGGCTCTGGAGCACTTCAAAACGCAAGTGTTGCTGCTGCACAGCCAGCAAAGCACGCTGGATGCACTGAGCGCCGGTTTTAACGAGCGCTATTCCGTGCACGTCGCGACCAGCGGCGCCGAAGCGCTGAGCACGCTCGGCGCCACGCCCATCCACGTCCTCGTGTCGGCGCAGGACCTGCCCGGCATGAGCGGGCTGGAAGCGCTGCGAGAAGCGAGGAAACGCTCACCCGACACGATCGGCATCCTGCTCGCCGGCAATGACCGCGACGACGGCCTGGAAGCCCTCGTCGACGACCAGGAGGTGTTCCAGATCGTGCGCGGCGCCGTCAGCCCGGAGACGCTGCGCAACCTCATCGACACCGCAACGAAACGCATCCGCCTGCTCGCCATATCCGAATCCGCGAACGACCAGGCGGCCGACGTCGACGAGCCGGGCGAGCACATCATCATGGAAACCGGCGAGCACGGCCGGACGATCATCACCGAAGCCACGGGGGCGGTCCCCGTCCTGCAGCCGCCGCGGGCGGTGGTCAGCCCGAATGCCGCGGGCCGCGAAGTCGACGTACTGGTGCTCACCAGGGACGAGGATTTCCTCGAGACCATCAAGGAATCGGCCCGCGGGCTGCACAACGTGCAATACGCGAACACGCCTTCGCAGGCCGAAGCGCTCGTACGCGAGCACAAGATCGGCGTCTTCGTGACGGATGCCGCGATGATCGGCTCCAGCATCGAGGCGCTGACCGAGCGGCTGCGCGCGTCGCGGCCGCGGCTGGTGGCGATCGTTGCCGGCCGCCGTGACGACGGCGAAATGCTCATGGACCTGATCAACCGCGGCCAGGTCTACCGCTTCCTGCTGAAGCCGGTCTCGCCCGGGCGGGCCCGGCTGGCGATCGAAGCCTCGGTCAAGCACCACCTCGACGCGCCGGACTCGGGCTTCGGCGGCAAGGCGCGCAGCCAGCCGGCCGCGAAGCCCGCTGAGACGTCCACTCCTGCGGCCCCTCCTCCCGCGGGTGCGGCCAAAGCGATTTCGCCCGCGGCGGCCGGCAAGAGCCCGGACCCGCTGCGGCAGAGCGGCCGCTCGGCCGCTCCCCTGGCGCAAAGCGGCAAGATGGTCGCGGCCGCCGGGACGAGCCCGGAGCCGGCGGCGTCCGGCGGCGACGGCCATGCGCGCTCCGCCGCCCCGAAGTTCCTGGCCGCGGCGGCCGTGGTGCTGGCCGCGGCCGGCGCGGGCGGCTGGTGGCTGCTCTCCGACACGCCCGAAACGGCGAAACCCGCGCCCGTCGCGGAGGCGGCGGGCGACGCCGCGCCTTCCATCGTCGAAACCGATATCTCGGTGCAAGCGGCGGCGGCCGATCCGCTTCCGTCGTCGGTCCCGGCCTGGCAGGCGATCGTCGATGAAGCGCGCATTGCGCGCGACGCCGGCGAGCTGATCGCGCCCCCGGAATCCAATGCCGTCGAGCTCTACCTCGCCGCGCGCGCCATGGCGCCGCAGGAGCCGGTGATCGCCGGCGAGCTGGACGGGGTGATCAACCAGGTACTCGCGCTGGCCGAAACCGCGCTGCTCGCCGAGCGCACCGAGGAAGCGGCCGCCGCCCTGCGCATGGTGCGAATGGCGCAGCCCGACAATCCGCGCCTGCCCTTCCTCGTCGCCCAGCTCAACGAGCTGGAGCTGCGCGCGCGGCTCGCCGCCGCGCGGGCGGCAATCCGGGAAACCCGCTTCGAGGACGCCGCGGCGGCGCTTGCCGCGGCTCGAGGACTGGCCGGGGCGAACACGGCGCCGCTCGACCTGCTGGCCGAGGAACTGGCCACGGCGCGCAGCCAGCAGCAGGTGGACGAGGTGCTGGCGCTCGCCAACCAGCGCCTGAACGACAATGCGCTGACGGAACCGTCGAACGACAACGCCCGCTACTACTACGAGCTCGTGTTGAGCAGCGATGCACAGAACATCGCGGCGCAGCAGGGTCTTTCAGCCGTGGCCAGCAAGCTGGTCCTGCGCGCGCGCAACGCCATCGACGAAGGCCGGCTCGACGACGCCGAGCGCTACCTCGCCGACGCCCGCGAGCTCGACCCGGGCAGCCGCGAGCTGACGGCGTCCCGGCAGGCGCTCCAGAGCGCGCGCGCCGCCGAGGCGGAGGCCGAGCGGCTGGCGGAGCTCGAAGCACAGGCCGCCGCGCGCGCGGCGCAGGACGCGCAGGCTCAAGCAGCCGCAGGCGGCGACGCGGCGCCGGTGGGCAGCGCCGCGGCCGGCACGACGTCGATCGCGGCGCCGTCCGGCGGGTCGGACGCCTCACGCCCGGCGGCGGTCCGCACGGGCGCCGGCGTTCCGTTCGCCGGCAGCGATGCCGGCGCGCTCGGGCTCGCCGCCGCACCGGCCGGCACCGTCGCCGCCGAGAACGGCTCCGGCGCTTCCGAACCGGGCGCGGCGGCAACCGCCGGCACGCGGAAACCCGCCGCTTCGGCACCGGCACGGCAGGCACCGGAATACGTGCCGATCAGTTCCCTCACCCGCACGAGCTACGCCGTGCCGGAGTACCCGCGCAGCGCGCAGCGCCGCAACCTCACCGGCTACGTCGACGTCAGCTTCACCGTGACCCGGCGAGGGACGGTGGAGAATATCGGCATCCTCAACTCGGAGCCGGGCGACACGTTCGACGAAGCGGCGACGGAAGCCATTGCCAAATGGCGGTTCGAGCCGCCGATGGAAGACGGCGTGGCGGTGGAAAGGCGGGTGGCCGTGCGGCTCGCCTTCGACCTGGAGTAGGAGCGCGCATCGCGCGCGATGCCACGGCGCTGGAAGAATCCTCCGGCGCGCGCGCATTCAGTCGCCGTGGTGTCGCGCGCGATGCGCGCTCCTACAGGGTTGGCATCGAGAAGTCCGCGCCTTGGCGGATACCCGTCGGCCATCGCGAGGTGACGGTCTTCAGGCGCGTGTAGAAGCGCACGCCTTCCATGCCGTAGACCGACGTATCGCCGAAGAGCGAGCGCTTCCAGCCGCCGAAGCTGTGGAAGGCGAGCGGCACCGGGATCGGTACGTTGATGCCGACCATGCCGACTTCGATGTTGGACGCGAACTCGCGCGCGGCATCGCCGTCCCGGGTAAAAATCGCGGTGCCGTTGCCGAACTCGTGCTCGTTGATGAGCCGCACCGCTTCGTCGAACGTGGGCACACGCGTGATCGTCAGCACGGGCCCGAAGATCTCCTCGCGGTAGATGCGCATGTCCTCGGTCGTATCGTCGAACAGCGTCGGGCCGAGGAAGTAGCCGGGAGCTTTGGTGATGTCGTGCTTGCGACCGTCGACCAGCAGCTTCGCGCCCTCCTGCTCGCCGAGATCGATGTAGAAGCGTACCTTGTCGCGGTGCTCCGCGGTGATCAGCGGCCCCATGTCGTTCGCATTGTCGGTGCCGGGGCCGATCTTCAGCTTGTCGATGCGCGGCAGGAGCTTTTCGAGCAGGGGTTCTGCGGCATTACCGACCACCACCGCGGCCGAGATGGCCATGCAGCGCTCACCGGCGGAGCCGTACGCGGCGCCGACCAGCGCGTCGGCGGCCTGGTCCATGTCGGCATCCGGCATGACGACGAGATGATTCTTGGCGCCGCCCAGCGCCTGCACACGTTTGCCGTGCTCCGATGCCGTGCGGTAGACGTGCTCCGCTACCGGCGTCGAGCCGACGAAGCTTACCGCCGCGACCCGCTCGTCGGTCAGCAGCGCGTTCACCGCGACGTGATCACCCTGTACGACGTTGAAGACGCCGGGAGGCAGGCCGGCCTCGTGCAGCAGCTCCGCCCATTTGAGCGAGCAGCTCGGATCCTTCTCGGACGGCTTCAGCACGAACGTGTTGCCGCAGGCAATCGCGAGCGGAAACATCCACATCGGCACCATCGCGGGGAAGTTGAACGGCGTGATGCCGACGCAAACACCGAGCGGCTGGCGCATCGACCAGCTGTCAACGCGGGTGCTCACCTGGTCGTTGTATTCGCCCTTGATCAGGTGCGGGATGCCGCAGGCGAACTCGACCACCTCGAGCCCGCGTTGCACCGAACCCGCCGCATCGGAGAGCACCTTGCCGTGCTCCTCGGTGATCAAAGCCGCGATCTCGTCGCGGTCGCGCTCGATCAGCTCCTTCAGCCGGAACATGACCCGCGCCCGTTTCAATACCGGCGTTCGCGACCATTCCGGGAATGCGGCCTTCGCCGCGGCAACGGCAGCCGCGGCATCGGCTTCGCTCGACATCACGACCTCGGCGCATTGCTCGCCCGTCGCCGAGTTATACACTTCGGCCGTGCGGTTCGAATCCGAATCGCGGTATGCCCCGTCGATCCAGTTCCTGACGGTACGGATCGGTTTCAGTTTCTCTGCCTTCTCAGCCATGTCTTTTCCCGTGTGGTGATGGGTTATCCGCGGAGCGCTTTGCGCACGCTATCGACGACCCGTTCGATTTCTGTTTCGCTGATGATGAGGGGCGGCGAGAACGCCAGCGTGTCACCCGTGGTGCGCACGATCACGCCGTCGTCCAGGCAGGCGCGAAAGGTCTTCATTGCGCGCGCGGTCGGCTGGCCTTCGATCGGCTCGAGCTCGACCGCACCGATCAGCCCGAAGTTGCGCACGTCGATCACGTGCGGTTCGCCCCGCAGGCTGTGCAATGCATCCTCGAGCGGCTTTTCCAGCTCGCGCGCACGCTCGAACAGGCCCTCGTCGCGGTAGACGTCCAACGTCGCGCAGCCCGCGGCGGCCGCCAGCGGATGCCCGGAATAGGTGTAGCCGTGGAAGAACTCGATGGCGCCCTCCGGTCCGGTCATGAAAGTCTGGTAGATATCGTTCTTCGCGAGCACGGCACCCATCGGCACGCTGCCGCTGGTCAGCCCCTTTGCCGTGGTGATGAGATCGGGCGTGACGCCGAAACGGTTGGCGGCGAAGCTGTCGCCGCAGCGGCCGAACGCGGTGATCACCTCGTCGAAGATCAGCAGGATGCCGTGACGGTCGCAGATCTCGCGCAAGCGCTGGAGGTAACCCTTCGGCGGCAGCAGCACGCCGGCCGAGCCGGCCACCGGCTCCACGATGACCGCCGCAATGGTCGACGCGTCGTGCAGCGCGACGATGTTCTCGAGCTCATCGGCAAGGTGCAGCCCCCATTCCGGCAGGCCGCGCGAGTACGCGTTGTGCTCCAGGTCGTGCGTGTGCGGCAGGTGATCGACGCCCGGCAGCATCGCGCCGAACATCTTGCGGTTGGGCGAGATGCCGCCGACGGAGATGCCGCCGAAACCGACCCCGTGATAGCCCTTCGCACGGCCGATCAGGCGAGTGCGCGCACCTTCGCCGCGGATGCGGTGGTAGGCCAGCGCCATCTTGAGCGCAGTGTCGACCGCCTCGGAACCGGAGTTGACAAAAAAGGCGTAGTCGATGCCTTCCGGCGCGATAGCGGTCAGCCGGTTCGCAAACTCGAAAACTTTCGGATGGCCGATCTGGAAGGCCATCGAGTAATCCAGTGTCTCGGCCTGGGTCTTGATCGCCTCGACGATACGCGGATGGCAATGCCCCGCGTTGCAGCACCAGAGGCCGGCGACCGCGTCGAGCAGCTTCTTGCCGTCGTGCGTGTAGCAGTACATGCCTTCGGCGCGCGTGACCAGCCGGGGGTTCTTCTTGAAGTAGCGATTGCCGGTGAACGGCATCCAGTAAGCCTCGAGATCCGGCAGGTCGGTTGCGACTTGAGTGGCCTTGCTAACCATTGCTGACTCCTGTTAATTGCCCTGTGGGAGCGCGCAGTGCGCGCGGGCCTCGGCGGACAACCGAGGCATCGCGCGCAGTGCGCGCTCCTACATTAATTCTTTCATTCGATAGTAGAGCATGCCCAGCGCCAGCGCCGGGTTCGCGAACCACTTGCCGCCGGGCAGTTTCAGGTGCCCGATGCGCGCGAAAACGTCGAAGCGCTCGAAGTCGCCGCCGATCGCGTCGGCGAGCACCTTGCCTGCCAGGTGCGACGGCGCAAGCCCGTGGCCCGAATAGCCCTGGGCGTAGTAGGTGTTGTCCCCGATACGTCCGAACTGCGGAATACGGTTGATGCTGATGGCGATATAGCCGCCCCACTCGTAGTCGATCTTCACGTCCTCGAGCTGTGGGAAAACCTTCAGCATGTTGGGGCTAAGGGACGCGCCGATATCCTTCGGATCGCGTCCGGAATAGTTGCACAAGCCTCCGAACAGCAGCCGGTGATCGGAAGTCAGCCGGAAATAGTCGAGGCCGACGCGCTGGTCGCAGGCGGCCATGTCCTGCGGCAGCAGCTCGCTCGCCCGCGCAGCGCCCAGGGGCTCGGTGGCGATGACGTAGCTGCCGGCGGGGATCACCTTGCCGAAGAGCCTGGGCTCGGCGCGGCCGAGGTACGCGTTGCCCGCGAGTACGACCTTTCCGGCCAGTACGCGGCCGTTTGCGGTTTCGACCACCGGCTTGCTGCCGTGGCGAATGCGAAGCACCGGGGATCGCTCGAATATCCGGGCGCCCTTCTGCTGGGCGGCGAAGGCCTCGCCGATGCACAGGTTCAGCGGGTGCAGGTGGCCGTTCGCGCGGTTGACCAGGCCGCCGACGTAGCGCCGCGACCCGATGTACTCGTGGAGCTGCTCCTGCGGTACGAATTCGAGCGGATGCGGGTAGCCTCGCCGCGTCTTGCGCTCGATCTCGGAGTGAAAGTAGTCGAGATCGCGCTGGTTCAAGGCCAGGTCGATGTAGCCGGCCTTCAGGTCGCAGTCGATGCCGTATTGCTCGATCCGGTCGATCACGACCTGGCGGCACTCGATGCCCATCTGCCAGGCGATGTCCGCGGCGGCCGCCCCCAGGCGCCGCTCTATCTTGTCGATGTCGACGAAGCCGTCGATAAGCTGGCCGCCGTTCCGGCCGGAGGCGCCCCAGCCAACCTTGCGCGCGTCGAGCACGATGACGTCGTAACCGCGCTCCGCGAGGAACAGCGCGGTGGAGACTCCCGTAAAACCCGCCCCGACCACCGCGACGTCGCAGCGCGCTTCACCCTGGAGCGCGGGAAAGTCCGTGCGCCGGTTGACGGTGGCGGCATACCAGGAATTCACGTGGGGCGCGGCGTCGAGCATGACAGGCAGGGTACTGCAGGGCGGGTTGGTTAACAATATTTAAACGATTGAACATAAGTGATTGATTTAACGTATTACGAGGCGCCGTATGTTCAGTATAATCAACAATTCAACAGGCACTTCAGAGGCTGCAATGGAATCGGTCGGCTCCAGGCTCAGGACCCTGCGCAACCGCCAGGGCATTTCGCAACGGCAATTGGCGCGGCGCGCGGGCGTCTCCAACGCCACGGTATCGCTGATCGAGCACGGTCGTACCGACCCATCGCTCGGGCTGCTGAGGCGGATACTCGACGCCCTGGGCGTCTCGTTCGCCGAGTTCTTCTCGGGGCAACACGGGGCCGACGGCAAATACTTCTATACCAGCGACGAGTTGAATGAAATCGGCAGCGGCCCGATTTCCTACCGCCAGGTCGGCGGCGACCTGCTCGACAGCAAGCTGCAGATCCTGCACGAGCGTTACCGGCCGGGCGCCGACACCGGGCAGTCGATGCTGAGCCACGAAGCGGAGGAAGGTGGAATCGTGCTGGCCGGAAGACTCGAGGTGACGGTCGGCGACCAGGTGCGCACGCTCTCGGCGGGCGACGCCTACCGGTTCAACAGCCGCTTGCCGCACCGGTTCCGGAACACCGGGAGCGAAGACTGCATAGTGGTGTCGGCCTGCACGCCGCCGAGCTTCTGAGCTGGCGCCCGGTGTCGCCGGGCTTCTGAGCTGGCGCCCGATGTCGCCGGGCTTCTGAACTGTAGGAGCCCGCATCGCGGGCGATGCCGCCGCGGCAGGACGACTGCCATCGGTGCGAATCGTGAGCGCCACCGATCGCCCGCGATGCGGGCTCCTACACGGGGCGAGCGGCGTACAGGCCGATCAGCTCCATCGCGATCGTCGCGGCGGCCAGGGCCGTGATCTCGCCGACGTCGTAGGCGGGTGCGACTTCGACCACGTCCATGCCGATGACGTTGATCCCGGCGAGCTTGCGCAGGATCGAGGTCGCCTGGAAGGTGTTCAGGCCTCCGCAGACCGGCGTGCCCGTGCCCGGCGCGACGCTGGGATCGAGGCAGTCGATATCGAACGTCAGGTAAACAGGACGGTCGCCGAGGACGTTCTTCGCCTCGGCCACTACCGCGTCGACCCCGTGCTCGTGCACCCACGGCGCATCGAGGATGTTGAAACCCAGCGTATCGTCGTTCGTCGTCCTGAGGCCGATCTGCACCGAGCGCGCCGGGTCGACGAGACCTTCCTGCACGGCGTGCCAGAACATCGTGCCGTGGTCCACGCGGCCGGCGCTATCGCTCCAGGTGTCGCTGTGCGCGTCGAAGTGCAGGAGCGACAGCGGCGCGCCGTGCCGGCGGGCGTGCGCTTTCAGCAGCGGCCAGGAGATGAAGTGATCGCCGCCGAGCGACAACAACGCGGGACCTTCGCTGATGATCCGGAACGCGTGCGCTTCGATGGCGCCCGGCACCGTCTCCGGGCGGCCGAAATCGAACACGCAGTCGCCGTAATCGATGACCGCCAGGCGGTCGAAGGGGTCGAACGGCATGCCGTAGGGCCGCATCCACGCCATGATCGAGGAAGCGGCGCGGATGCCCCGCGGGCCGAAGCGCGCGCCGGGCCGGTTGGTCGTCGCCGTATCGAGCGGGATGCCGGTTACGGCGAGATCGACGCCCTCGAGATCCCGGCTGTACTTGCGGCGCATGAACGACAGCGCGCCGGCGAACGTCGGCTCGCTGTGCGTGCCGTAGGGGTCCGCCCTCAGGAATGCCTGGTCGCCGGCCTTTTTCTCGCTCATGCAGTAAGCCTGTCTAGGCGAGCGCCTGCTGCGTCAGGTCGAGGCACTTCCACGCCTTCTCCACCAGCTCGTCGACCTGCGCTTTGGTGAGTACCAGCGGCGGAGCGACGACGATCGTGTCGCCGACGGCGCGCATGACGAGCCCGTTCTGCACCAGGATATCGCGGCAGATGGTCCCCACGCCGAGATCCTTGTTGAAGCGCTCGAGCGGCGATTTCGAAGCCACCAGCTCCAGCGCACCCATCAGGCCTGCCATGCGGGTCTCGCCGACCAGCGGGTGCTCCCCGAGGGTGTGCCAGCGCTCCTCCAGGTAGGGGCCCAGCTCGTTCTTCACGCGTTCGATCAGGCCCTCGCGGCGGATGATGTGAATGTTCTCTATCGCCACGGCGCAGGAGGCCGGATGGCCCGAGTACGTGTAGCCGTGGGTGAATTCGCCGCCCTTCTCGATCATCAGGTCGGCCACGCGGTCACTCACCATCACGCCCCCGAGCGGCAGGTAGCCGCTGGACACGCCTTTGGCAAACGTCATCAGGTCCGGCCTGGTGCCGTAGTAATCCGCGCCGAACCATTCGCCCATCCGGCCGAAGCCGCAGATGACCTCGTCGCTCACGAGCAGGATCCCGTACTCGTCGCAGATCTTCTGGATCTCGGGCCAGTAGGTCGCCGGTGGAATGATCACGCCGCCCGCACCCTGCACGGGCTCGCCGACGAAAGCGGCCACCTTGTCCGGCCCGACCTCCTCGATGCGGTCTCGCAGCGCCCGGGCCGCCTGCAAGCCGAACTCGTCCTTCGAAAGCTGCTGGTCGCTGCCGAACCAGTACGGCTGCATGATGTGCTCGATGCCGGGCACCCACGGGCCGCCCTGCGAGTGCATCGGCTTCATGCCGCCCAGGCTCGCGCCCGCCACGGTGGAGCCGTGGTAGGCGTTCTCGCGCGCAATGATGATCTTGCGCTGCGGCTCGCCGGCCAGCTCCCAGTAGCGCCGCACCATACGGATCATGGTGTCGATGGACTCGGAGCCGGAGCTGGTGAAGAAGGCGCGGTTGAACTGCGGCTGGGTTATCTCCTGCAGCAGCCGCGACAGCTCGATCGAGGGCGGGTGGGCACACTGGAAGAAGCTGTTGTAATACGGCAGCGTCTTGAGCTGGTTTGTCGCTGCATCGACGAGCTCCTCGCGCCCGTAGCCGACGTTGACGCACCAGAGCCCCGACATCCCGTCGAGGATCTCGTTGCCGTCGATATCGTAGATGTACGCGCCGTCAGCGCGCGTGATGATACGGCTGCGCCGCTTGCCCAGGTCCTTATGGTCGGTGAAGGGATGCAGGTAGTGCTCGTGATCGAGGTCCTGCCATTCATCGCGCGTGCGTTTGCTAGCGGTATACATGTCCATCCTGCCGTTACGAATCTGTTTCTACGGGCTCTCCATCATAGCGAGTGCGGCTCGCACCGTCCCCCGACCCATCACCATCTGGAATCGAAAGGTGTCAGGTTTATTTTTTCCAAGAATAGTCTTTTGGAAAAATAAACCTGACACCTTTTCCGAAGAATAGTCTTTTGGAAAAATAAACCTGACACCTTTTCCGGGACACCTTTCGATTCCAATTCTTGGAAAAAATAAACCTGACACCTTTTCCGGGAAAATAAACCTGACACCTTTCGGGGACAGCTTTCGGAGGCCCCGTCACACGTTGAACATGAGGATTTCGCGTTCCCAGGGGGTGATGATTTCTTCGAATTCGCGCTCTTCGTTTTCCTTCAGGAGGCAGTAGAGGGTGACGAAGTTGTCGCCGAGAGTTTTGCGCATGGCTTCGCTGCCTTTCATGGCCTCGATGGCGGCGTAGATGTGGCGGTGCAGCATGAACGGCATGTCGTAGGCGCTGCCGGTGATGGGCTCGCTGGCCTTGAGGCCCTCGACCATGCCGAGGTAACCGCAGGCGAGGCTGGCCGCGAGCGCGAGGTAGGGGTTCACGTCGGACCCGGCGAGCCGGTTTTCGATGCGGCGGGCGTCGGGCGAGGAATCGGGGACACGCAGCCCCACCGTGCGATTGTCGATTGCCCAGGCGAGGTTCACCGGCGAGGCCCAGGAATTCAAGAACCGCCGATAGGAATTGACGTAGGGCGCAAAGATCAGCATGGCCTCGGGCATGTAACGCTGCAGCCCGCCGAGGAAGGAGTAGAAGTACTCGCTCGGCTGGCCGTCCTCCCGGGAGAAGATATTTCGCCCGGTTTCCAGGTCGACGATGCTCTGGTGAATGTGCAGCGCACTGCCCGCCTCCTCCGACATCGGTTTGGCGAGGAAGGTCGCGTGCATCTCGTGCTCGATCGCCGCTTCGCGCACCGTGCGCTTGAACAGGAACACCTGGTCCGCGAGCGCGACGGCGTCGCCGTGCAGGAAGTTGATCTCGAACTGCGCCGGGCCCATTTCCTGCGACAGCGTGTCGATATAGATGCCCTGCGCCTCGCAGTAGGCGTAGACGTCGTTGATGAACGGGTCGAAGTCGTTCATCGTGTCGATGCTGTAGGGCTGGCGCGACATGTCGGTGCGGCCCAGGCGGCCCTCGGGCGGCTCGACCTCGGCGTTGGCGTCGGCATGCGGGTTGATGAGGTAGAACTCGACCTCGGGCGCCACCACGGGCTTCCAGCCTTTTGCCTCGTATAGCTCGAGCACCGCGTGCAGCACGCGGCGCGGTGAGGTGTCGACCGGCGTGCCGTCCTTGCGAAAACAGTTGAGGAACACCGAGGCCGCCGGATCGCTTGCCCACGGCACCGGCCGCAGCGTCGTCGGGTCGGGCCGCAGCCACATGTCGCGGTCCTCGACGTTGGACTCGTTGATGACGTACTCGCCGGAAACCGTCTGTGCGAAGACGGCCTCGGGCATCTTCATATCACCGGAGCCGAACTTGTCGGCCGGCAGCAGCTTGCCCCGCGCAGCGCCGGCCATGTCCGGCACGAAGGCTTCCACGTCTTCTATGCGATGCTTATTGAACCACGCTTGAAAAACTTCCCATTCACTCACGTTACACCTTAGCTTGTTGGCGCGAGGCGCCGGGCGGCGCGCTCCCTGCACGCGTCGCCGAATGCCTTGAAAATGGCAGATGAAAACGGGTTCTCGGTGACCCGCCACTCGGGATGCCACTGGATGGCGAGCGCGAACGAGTCCACGTCCACGCGGAAGGCCTCGACCAGCCCGTCGTCCGCCACCGCTTCGACCGTGACGCCGCCGGCAAGCCTGGCGACGCCCTGGGAATGCAATGAATTGACCTCGACCCGGCCCGTACCGGCCAGCGTGCGCAACAGTCCGCCGTCGCACAGGTTCACGAAATGCGCCGGTCCGTACTGGATCTCCACCGGATCGTCCGGGTTTTCCTTGTGGTTGCCGTAGCCCGGCACCTCGTGCACCCGCTGGTGCAGCGTGCCACCCAGCGCCACGTTCACTTCCTGGAAGCCGCGGCACAGCGCCAGCAGCGGCACACCGGCTTTAAGCGCGCGGCCGATCAGCGGCAGGGTGGTCTGGTCGCGCTCCGGATCATGCAGCGTCCCGGGCAGGCTCGGCTCGCCGTCATAGCGGTGAGGCTCGACGTTGGACAGGCTGCCCGTCAACAGCAGGCCGTCGACGTTCGCCAGCAGCGCGCGCGGGTCGAGGCCCTCGCCCAGGGCAGGAATCATCAACGGCAATGCATCCGCGGCATCGCGGACGGCGGTGAGGTATTTTTCGCCGACTACGTGAAAGGGATGGGGATGTAGAACTCGCCGGTCCGCCGGCACGCCTACGACAGGTTGACTACACATACTGGCCCTGCCGGGCCACTCCTCCGGGCGCGGTCTCGCCGGCCACAGCTCTTCTGCGGCCAAGAATACCAGCCGGAACGCCGGGGCACACGGGCAAATCCCACTATGTGCCCGGAAGCGACCATGTTGCTATGCTGCCCGGAGCCTGCCGGCCTGTACCGCGCAGAGCCCTGCCGCACGACACAAGGAGCCTCGAGCCCGTGAAACTCTACGGTTACTGGCGCAGCAGCGCCTCCTACCGGATCCGCATCGTCCTGAACCTCAAGGGGGTGCGCTGGGAGTACCTTCCGGTCGGCCTGGACCGGGACGAGCACCGGCAGGACGGTTTCCGGCGCCTGAATCCGGCCGCCCTGGTCCCCGTGCTGGAGGTCGGCGGTGAGCGCCTCGCGCAGTCAGCGGCAATCGCGGAATTCCTGGAGGAGAGGCACCCCTCACCGCCCCTGCTCCCGCCGGACCCGCTCGGGCGCGCCCGCGTGCGTGAGATGCAGCACCTCATCGGCTGCGATATCCACCCGCTGCAGAACCTGCGGGTGCTCAAGTACCTGCGGGCCGAGCTCGGGCAGCACGACGACGGCGTGGCCGCCTGGTGCCGCCGCTGGATCGGCGACGGGTTTGCGGCGTACGAGGCGCTGGCGCGGCAGCGCACGCAAGACGGGCAATATTCCATCGGCAGCGCGCTGACCCTGGCCGACGTGTGGCTCATGCCCCAGGTCTACAACGCCCGGCGCTTCGGCCTCGATCTCGAAGCGTTTCCCGTCATCGCCTCCATCGCGGACCATTGCGCCGCCCTGGAGCCGATCGCGGCCGCCCACCCGTCCCGCCAGCCCGACGCCCCGCCAGCAGCGTAGGAGCGCGCATCGCGCGCGAGGCCCCGGCGGCTGGACGGACCCGCCCGCTTGCCATC
>CAYRKH010000021.1:0-43921 GCA_964424805.1 uncultured Woeseiaceae bacterium | reverse complement strand
GCATCGCGCGCAATGCGCGCTCCCACCGGTCCGGGCGGCGGGACTTTTGTATGCGGGTGCGGTGCAGCGCCGCGCTTTCTGTAGGAGCGCGCATCGCGCGCGATGCCCCGTATGGTCGCTTTAGCATCGCGCGCAATGCGCGCTCCCACCGGTCCGGGCGGCGGGACTTTTGTATGCGGGTGCGGTGCAGCGCCGCGCTTTCTGTAGGAGCGCGCATCGCGCGCGATGCCCCGTATGGTCGCTTTAGCATCGCGCGCAATGCGCGCTCCCACCGGTCCGGGCGGCGGGACTTTTGTATGCGGGTGCGGTGGAGCGCCGCGCTTTCTGTAGGAGCGCGCATCGCGCGCGATGCCCCTTATCGTCGCCTTGGCATCGCGCGCAATGCGCGCTCCTACCGGTCCGGGCGGCGGGACTTGTGTATGCGGGTGCGGTGCAGCGCCGCGCTCATCAGCAGCATCGCCGTGACCGGGGTCGTGACGATGATGAATACCGTGATCAGGAGTTCGTGCAGCACCGGGCGCCCCACGAGCGCCGAGGACACCAGCATCGACGCGATCAGCACGCAGCCCGTGCCGAGGCTCGTGCCCATGGTCGGCGGATGCATGCGCGAGAAGAAATCGGGCAGCCGCAGCAGCCCGATGCCGCCGGCCAGCACGAGTATCCCGCCGATGACCAGCAGCACGGTACCGGGGATCGTCACCCACAGCGGCAGCTCGGTGCCCGTCATGGCTCGATCACCTCACCGCGCAGCAGGAACTTCGCGAGCGCGATCGTGCTCACGAAGCCGAACAGGGCAATGATCAGCGCCATGTCGAAGTACGCGGTCGAATCCGAGCGTATCCCGAGCATCAGCAGCGTCAGCATGCCGTTTATATAAAAGGTGTCCAGCGCCAGGACACGGTCCTGCGCGTTGGGACCGATGAACAGGCGCACCATCGCGCACAGCATCGCGACGACGAAGCAGAACGATGCAAACCAGGCGGCGTAGTCGAACACGGCGGTCATTCAAAAATCCTCATCAACGGCCGTTCGTAGCGGTTCTTGATCCAGTTGATCCAGTACTCCTCGTCCCGGAGGTCGAGGATGTGCAGCGTGACCCAGCTGCTGTCCGGCGCCAGCTCGACCCAGACGGTGCCGGGAGTCGACGTGACGATCATCGAAAGGCCGGCGAGGCCGTGCGGGTCGCGCAGTTCTAGCGGGATCTTCAGGAACCCGGATCGCACGCGGCGGGGGCCGGCGATGCCGTACACGATCGCGGCAACGGCGATGTTGGAGCGCACCACGTCCACGAACACGGTTATCAGCAGGCTGACGATGACGTGCGGGTTCCGGATCCTGGCGCCCAGCGGTCGCAGGGCCGACGTGAGCCACGCCAGCGCTACGCCTACGACCAGCGCAAGTACGACCTGCCCGGGTGCGATGGTCTGGTTCAGGAGCAGCCACAGGACCGCGAGCCAGGCGACCAGCCCCGGTGATATTCGCCGCGCCGCGCGTATCTTCACGGTGTGCCTCCGGTGGCCGCCAGGACGGCCTGCACGTAGGCGTTCGGGTGGTGCAGCGAATCGGCCGCCCCTTGCAGGAACTCCATGATGGCCGGCGCGAACGCCGCCATACCGAAAGTCACGAGCAACAGCAGCGCCACCGGCGCCGCCTCCAGCACCCGCAGCCTCGGCACCCGCCGCGCGGCCCGTGCCCAGAACAGGCGCATGCCGAGCCGCGAGCTCGCGAAGACCGCCGCGAACCCGGACAGCAGCACGGCAACGGTGAGCAGCCACACCGGCGCCTGGGTCGCCGCCGTCGAGGAGAGCGCCGTTGTGAGGACCGCGAACTTGGCGATGAAGCCCGGCAGCGGCGGCAGGCCCGCGACCAGCAGGACGCAGAACACGAACACGAGGCCGAGGAATGCCATGGCCAGGGGAATCGCGGTGCCCACCTCCTCGTCGAGGCTGTACGGGTCCAGTGCCCTGACGCCAAAGGCGTCAAAGAACGGCGCCGGCGCGATTTCGACGGTTTCCGACTGCGGATGCGTGAGCCGTGCCCGCTCCGCCATGCCGGACAGCATGAAAAAGGCGGCGGTCGTTATCACCGAGACGGCGAGATAGAAGAGCACGGGCGCGGTGAGCTCCTCGAGGCCGAGCCCCACGGCGGCCAGCAGCAGCCCGGTCGAGACGACGACCGAGTAGGCGACGAAGCGGGCGAGCTGCCGCGCCGAGAGCATGCCGATGGTGCCGGCGACGAGCGTTCCGAGCCCCGTATAAAAGAGTATCCCGCCGAGTATCGCCGCGGCGACCTGGTCCTCGCCGAGCAGCGTACCGACGCGCAGCACGGCATAGATCCCGACCTTGGTCATGATCGCGAACACGGCGCCGACCGGCGGCACGGCCCCCGAGTAGGTGCGCGGCAGCCAGAAATTGAGCGGCCAGCTCCCCGCCTTGACGAGGAACGCGACCCCGAGGAGCGCCGCGCCGGCATCGAAAACCATCCGGTCGGCCGGCGACAGCGTCGGCAGGCTCTGGGTGATATCCGCCATGTTCAAGGTGCCGGTCATGCCGTACATGAGGGCCACACCCATCAGGAACAGCGAGGACGAGGCAAGGTTGACGGCGATGTAGTTCAGCCCCGTCTTCACCCGCTGCGAACCGATCCCCCTGAGCACGAGTCCGTAGGAGGCGGCCAGCAGGATCTCGAAGAACACGAACAGGTTGAACACGTCACCGGTGAGGAAGGCGCCGCTCACACCCATGCCCAAAAACTGCATCAGCGAGTGGAACGGCTGTCCCGGGCTGTCCCAGTGGGCGATGGCGTATACGAGCGCGGCGAAGCCGACGGTCGCCCACAGCGTCAGCATCATCGCCGATAGCGGGTCGACCACCAGCACGATGCCGAACGGCGCGGGCCAGTCGCCGATGCGGTAGACGCCGATGCCGCCGTCCCAGGTTCCGGGCAGGAGCCCCGCGCTGAGCACGAGCAGGGCCACCGCGGCGGCGAGCTGCACGGCGGCGGACGTGAGCGCGATGGTGACGCGCGCGCGCCGGTGGCGTTCCTGCACCAGCATCAGCACGGCGCCCGCAACCAGCGGCACCACGATGGGCAGCACGGGCAGGTGTGCGAGCAGCGCGTTCACTGGTCCGGCTCCCGGCCGTCCACGTGGTCGGTGCCGGTCAGCCCGCGCAGGGCGAGCAGCACCACGAGGAACAGCGCAGAGGTCGCGAAACTGATCACGATAGCCGTGAGCACCAGCGCCTGCGGCGTGGGATCGGCATAGAACGAGGGATCGATCGGCTCGTCGCCGCGGATGATCGGCGGGCGGTGCATGGTGAGCCGGCCCATGCCGAAGATGAAGATGTTCGTCGCGTACGACAGTAGCGACAATCCCAGCAGCACCTGGAAGGTGCGGGGGCGGAGCAGCAGCCAGATGCCCGAGGCGGCAAGCACGCCCGTCGCCAGCGCGTAGACGAGCTCCATCAGACCACCTCCTCGGAAACGGGTGTCCGGTGCAGCGCTTCCTGCTGGTCGACCGGCTCCACGCGTTTGCGCGGGCTGCGCAACGACTGGTGCGCCAGCGCGATCAGCATCAGCACCGCCGCCCCGACCACGACGCAGTAGACGCCGATGTCGAACAGCAGCACCGTCGAGAGGTGCAGCCCGCCGATGTCGAGCTCCTGCGACGTGAGGAACGGCGCGCCCACGAACCAGGCGAACATTCCCGCGGCGGCGGCCGCGAGCAGGCCGGCGGCGACCCAGCGCTGGGGCAGGATGCGGATCCGCGATTCCACCCAGATCGTGCCGCCTGCCATGTACTGCACGATCAGCGCCGTCGCCATGACCAGTCCGCCGACGAAACCGCCCCCCGGCGCATTGTGGCCGCGGAAGAGCAGGTAGAGCGATACGAGGCCTGCCATCGGCAGCAGCAGCCGCACCAGCACGGCCGGCAGCTTCAGGTAGCCGAACGGCAGCAGGTCCTTGAAATCGTCGATGATCGCCTGGCGCGCGGCATCCTCTTCCTCCTGCTGCGCGCGCGGCCTGCTGATGCTCTCCGGCGCGGGACGGAAGCGCCGCAGCACGGCGAACACGATGATCGCGACCGTCCCGACCACGGTGATCTCGCCGAGGGTGTCGAAGCCGCGGAAGTCCACCAGGATGACGTTGACGATGTTGCGGCCTCCGCCCTGGGTGAGCGCGTTCTCGATGAAGAAGGTGGAGAGGCCGGGCACCGCCGGGCGCGTCAGGGCGGCATAGGACAGCGCGGCGACCCCCGCGCCGGCGGCGACGGCGATCGTGCCGTCGCGCGCCCGCCGCAGGCGCGCGCGCAGCGAGGTGCGCCGCGGGTCGTCCCACTCGTTGAAGCGGGGGAGCCAGCGCAGCCCCAGGAGGAACAGCACCAGCGTGACCACCTCGACGGTCAGCTGGGTGAGCGCGAGGTCGGGCGCGGCAAACCACGCGAAGGTCAGGCAGACGACGAGGCCGGTCGCGCCCAGCATGATGACGGCGGCGAGCCGGTGGAACTTGGCCAGCACCGCCGCGCCGATCGCACAGGCGCCGCCGGCGGTCCACAGCAGGGCGAACAGCGGGTCGATCGGCGTCAGCGGCATGAAGCCCTGCAGCCAGTTGCCGCGCTGCAGCGTAAAAAAGCCGGCGAGGAGCGCGAGGCAGGCCATCAGCAGCAGCTGCGGCTGCAGCCGCCCGGTGAAGAGGTAGCCGGCAAGGAACCCGGCGCCGCGGGTCACCCGTACGCTCCACGTGTCGAACAGCCGCTGCGCCTGCAGGCGCCCCAGCAGGGGCGCGGGGGCCATCGCGCGGCCGCTGCGGTACTGCCAGAGGTAGAACAGGAAACCGCCGGTCATCGCGATCGCGCTCATGAGGAGCGGCGTCGTCACGCCGTGCCAGACGGCGAGGCGGTAGGTGGGTAGGTCGCCGCCGAGGATCGCGAGTCCGGCGGTGCCGAGAAACGGCCCGAGCGTCAGGGTGGGGACGATGCCCACCAGCACGCAGGCCAGCACCAGGAGCGCGCTCGGCAGGAGCATGCCGGCCAGTGGCTCGTGGGGCGTGCGCGGCAGCGTGCCGCCGGGCTCGCCGAAAAACACCTGGTGCACGAAGCGCACGGAATAGGCGACGCTGAACGCACTGCCGATCGTCGCGACGGCCGGCAGCCAGAAGTTGAGCCCGGTGAAGTCGCCGGTGGCGATCGCCTCCGCGAAGAACATCTCCTTCGACAGGAAACCGTTCAGCAGCGGCACGCCCGCCATGGCCGCGGCGGCGACCGTCGCGACGGTCGCGGTGAGCGGCATCGCGTGCCGGAGCCCGTGCAGCCGCGAGAGGTCCCGGGTGCCGGTCTCGTGCTGCACGATGCCCGCCGCCATGAACAGCGACGCCTTGAAGGTGGCGTGGTTCATCATGTGGAAGATCGCGGCGATGAGCGCCAGCCTGCTGTTCATGCCGAGCAGCATCGTGATCAGCCCGAGGTGGCTGATGGTCGAGTACGCGAGTACGCCCTTGAGGTCGCGCTGCCAGGCGGCATTGAACGCGCCGGTGAGCAGCGTCAGCGCTCCCGAGCCGCAAACCAGCCAGAACCACAGCTCGGTGCCCGACAGCGAGGGCCAGAGCCGCGCCAGCAGGAACACGCCGGCTTTGACCATCGCGGCCGAGTGCAGGTAGGCCGAGACGGGCGTCGGCGCGGTCATCGCGCGCGGCAGCCAGAAATGGAACGGGAACTGGGCGCTCTTGGACAACGCGCCGGCCACCACCAGCACGACCATCGGCGCGTACCATCCGTGGCCGCGGATCTCGTCCGCGGAGGCGAGCACCACCTCGATGTCGTAGCTGCCGACCATCGCACCCAGCATGAGCACGCCGAGAAGCAGGGCGAAACCGCCGCCGATCGTAACCACGAGCGCCATGCGCGCTCCGCGGCGGGCTTCGTCCAGGTGGTACCAGTAGGCGATCAGCACGAAGGACGTGAGGCTCGTCAGCTCCCAGAACACGACGAGCTGGATCAGGTTGCCGGAGAGTACGATCCCGAGCATCGCCCCCATGAAGGCGAGCAGGAACGAGAAAAAACGGGCGACCGGATCCTCCGGCGACATGTAATAGCGGGCGTAGAGCACGACCAGTGCGCCGATCAGCGTCACGAGCATGGCGAACAGCCACGCGAAACCGTCCATGCGCAGGTACAGGTTCAGGCCGAGGTCGGGCATCCAGGCCAGGTAGCTGCGGACCACGCCGCCTTCGGTGACCCGCGGGTACTGGACCGCGACCAGCAGCGCGCAAACGACTGCCACCGTGCCCGCGAACGCAGCGGCAACATTGCGGGCGTGCTTCGGCAGCAGCGCGGCCAGCACGCTGCCGGCGAACGGCAGCAGAACGATAAGCGCGAGCAGCATCTAGCTCCGCGGGCCCAGGTGGCCGGGTCGGCGCAAACAAGTCACGTCATTCTCCATTGTTGGCGGCACCGGCGGCAGCCGGCGCCGTAGGAGCATAGCGGACAGCCCCCGTCTGACGGAAATCGACGCGCTGGCGGGCCGAATCGACCCCCGGTCTAGGTGGGGCGCAGCACCGGGCGGTGACCGGCGTTTCCGGCGGCCGGCGCGGCGCCGGCGCGCCGCTTGCGCCGGCGCTTCTTTTTGGCGTTGCCGGGCTTCGCCGGTGCCGGCGCCGCGGCAGGTCCCGCCCGTTTGCCGCCGCCGGGCCGGGAATGCGGCCGTGCGGCGCCGTTTCGCCGCTGCCGGTTCCCGGGGTCCGGTTCCCGCGCGGCTTCCCCGCCGGGCTCGAAACCTTCGAGCGTCGTGCGCGGCAGGGTGCGCTTCAGCAGCCGTTCGATGTCCGCCAGCAGCGGCTTTTCTTCCGGCGCAACCAGCGACACCGCTTCGCCGTCGAGGCCGGCACGGCCGGTGCGCCCGACGCGGTGCACGTAGTCTTCGGCGACCTGGGGGAGGTCGAAATTCACGACGTGCGGAAGCTGGTCGATGTCGAGGCCGCGGGCCGCGATATCGGTCGCCACCAGCACCCGCACCTGGCCGTTCTTGAAGTCGCGCAGGGCCCGCGTGCGCGCGCCCTGGCTCTTGTTGCCGTGGATCGCCGCCGCGTCGAGGCCGTCCATCCCGAGCTGCTTTGCCAGCCGGTTCGCCGCATGCTTCGTGCGCGTGAACACCAGCACCTGCCGCCAGTTGCCCGAGCCGATGAGGAACGACAGCAGCTCGCGTTTGCGGGTGCGGTCGACGGGGTAGATGCGCTGGGCGATGGTGTCGGCGGTCCTCTGCCTGCCGGCGACCTCGATTCTTCGGGGTGACTGCAGCAGGCGTTCGGCGAGCGTCGTAGTCTCCCGGTTGAAAGTCGCCGAGAACAGCAAATTCTGCCGCTTCTCCGGAAGCAGGGCGATGACTTTGCGGATATCGCGGATGAACCCCATGTCGAGCATGCGATCGGCTTCGTCCAGCACGAATATCCCGACCTGCGACAGGTCGACGGTGCGCTGCGTGGCGTGATCCAGCAGGCGGCCGGGCGTGGCCACGACGATATCCATGCCGCGCCGCAGCTCGGCGATTTGCGGCCGGATCGAGACGCCGCCATAGACGGCGATCGAACGGATGGGCAGGTAGCGCCCCAGGTCCACGATACTCTGGTGCACCTGGGCGGCGAGCTCGCGCGTCGGCGCCAGGACCAGCGCTCTCGTCGGCCGCGGGCCGGACGCGCGTCCGGCCGCGGCCAAACGCTGCAGCAGCGGCAGCGTGAAAGCGGCCGTTTTCCCGGTGCCCGTCTGGGCAATGGCCAGCACGTCGCGGCCCTCGAGGATCGGTGGGATCGCCTGGGCCTGGATGGGGGTCGGGGTATCGAAGTCTTGCGCGGACACGGCGCGCAGCAGCTCGGCCGAAAGGCCGAGTGATTGGAAAGTCATTACGGGTAGTGCTCCAGGATTACCCGCGCGCGGCGCCAGGCGCCGGGCCGGTCCAGGCAAAACCAAGTGGGGAAAGAATCGACTCGAGACTGGCTGGTGCCGCCGCGAATAGCGTGATGCAGACCGGAGTGCACCAGGAGGCGCGCACTTTAGACACGTGGCAGCCGCATTGCAAGGGCTGCCGTCCTGTCAGCCGCCCATACGGCCGACCAGCGCGAGCAGGGCACGCCCCACGTCGGTGTTGTCGATAAAGCCGGTGAACGCCTCGGCCCCCGGGCCTTCCGTGAAAACGGGCACGGCCTCGCCGCTGTGGTAGTTGTCCCGCCAGATCGTTTCGGGACCGTCGGGGGTGCCGCCGATCTGCAGCCCGCCGGTCTCGTGATCGCCGAGGACGATCACGAGGATGTCGCCGCGCGCCCGTGCAAAATCGACGACCGCCCCGACCGCGGCGTCGAGTTCCGCGAGGCTCTTCTCGAGCGCCGCGGCGTCGTGGCGGTGACTCGCGGTGTCGGTGCCTTCGTGCTCGACCAGCAGGAAGAAACCGTCGGGATCGGCGGAGAGCCGCTCGAGCGACCACAGCGCGAGCTCGTGCAGGGGCATTTCGGGCGATTCGCCGTCGAGGGCGCCCGAGGGCAACACCGCCAGCACCGGGCCGTCGGCCGCGCCGCGCACGCCGTCGCCGGTCCGGACGACCTGGTAGTCGCTTCCGCTCGCGAACCGCTCCAGGCTTGGAATGTCCCCGGTGCCGAAGCGCTCCAGCCCCGTGCTTGCGAGGATGTCGGCGCCGCTCGCCAGCATCTGCCCGCCGATCAGCGCGAAGTCCCGGCGATTTTCGGCGTGCGCGGCAAATGCCGCCGGGGTGGCATCGCCGAAGGGCGCGGTCGATACGAGGCCGGTGGCGAGGCCCCGTTTCCGGGCGGCCTCCAGCACCGTGGGGTACGGTGCGCCGGACGAGTCGACGCCGACGTGGCCGTGACTGGTCTTGATGCCGGTCGCGTACGCGGTCGCCGCCGCCGCGGAGTCGGTCACCAGCGTATCGGCGGCGTCGGTGGCGACGAGACCGACGCCCGGGAGCTGCCCGATCCGGAAATCGCCGCCGCGCAGCAGCCTCGCGAGCGTGAAATGCGCGGCGCCCATCCCGTCGCCGACGATGAGCACGATGCCGTGCGGCGCGGCATCATCCACACTGTCGGCTCCAGGAACCTCGCGGCACGCGCCGGCGACGAGCAGTACGGCAACAAGCCACGCGAAGCGGGTTGAGGTCATGGAGGCTCCGATCCTGTGTCTCCCGTATCCAGTAGCCGAGGTCAGGTTTCCCGCGGCATCGGCGGACCGCCGACCCGGAGCATCGCCTCACCGCCCTGCTTGTAGATGATGCCGTCCTTCATCACGAACGATACCTGCTTCAGGAGGGTGATGTCTTTGAGCGGATCACCCCGGACGCCGACGATGTCCGCCAGCTTGCCGCCCTCGATCGACCCCAGTGTGCTTTCGATTCCCAGCAGTTTCGCCGCCTCCAGGGTCGCGCTCCGGATAGCGTCCAGCTCCGGCATGCCGGCCTCCACCATGTAAACGAACTCCTCCGCGTTCATGCCATGGGGAAACACCCCGGCATCGCTGCCGAATACGATCCAGACGCCTTCGCGGTAGGCCATCGCGAACGTGTCGTCCGCAATGTCGCCAATGCTCGACATTTCTCCGCGTATGGATTCCGCCGTTTCGCGCTCTTCGCGGGCATTGCGCGACATGGTCTTCAGGGCGGTCAGCGTCGGCACGTAGGCCGTCCCGTGCTTTTTCATCAGCTTCGCCGTTGCGTTATCCATGAACGTCGCGTGCTCGATCGAGGTGACGCCGGCGCGTACGCCGCGGACAATCCCGTCCACGCTATGGGCGTGGGCCGCGATGGTCATGCCGTAGTCCGCTGCCGTCGCCACGATCTCGTCGAGCTCGTCCTGCCGCCACTGCGGCCCGAGACTCGTCCTCGACGGGTTGATGGCCCCGCCCGTCAGGTTGATCTTGATGAGGTCCGCGCCGTCCTTGTAGCGCTGCCGGACGGCCTGCCGCGCCGCCAGCGGACCGGTGACGACTCCTTCGACCGGCCCGGGGCTGCCCATGTATTCGTGCCGCAGCCCGTTGGTCGGGTCGGCCAGCCCGCCCGTCGTGGCCAGCCCCTTGCCGGCGGTGTAGATGCGCGGCCCGTGTATTCGGCCGAGGTCGATGGCGCGTCGCATCGCGGCCGCCAGGTTCCGGTCCTGGTCACCCAGGTCGCGTACCGTGGTGAACCCGGCAAGCAGGGTGCGCTCGGCGTAGACCTTGGAGCGATAGGCGTAATCGGCCGATTCGAGGAGGAACTTCTCCGTGAACAGCTGCGGGGACACCTCGGTGGTGAGGTGCGTGTGCATGTCCATCAGCCCGGGAAGGAGCGTGTGGTCGCGCAGGTCGATCGCGGCCTGCCCTTCGCCGGGCTCGCGGTACCCCGCCTCAACCGAGGCGATACGGTCGCCGTCGACCGTGATCGTCACCCGCTCCATCACCTCGCCGCGAGTGACGTCGACCATTCGTCCCGCGTGCAGGACGTAGCTGTCGGCGTGCGCCGCCATGCAGGCAAACATCCCGAGGGATGCCAGTATTCGGTAGATCATGTGAGCTCCTGACGTCGAAATAGGTGTGAATCGAGGCGCGGTCACCCGGAGAACGGCGGCGATATCAGATGAAAACTTCGATGGCTTCGAAGGGCGCGGACGAATCCACCAGGTCCACCCGTTTGACGCGGATGCGCGGGTCGTCGCGCCAGTTCGCGAGGTGGTAGGTGTAGAGCCCGGCGAAATGCCGCGTCCGGTCGCGGTGGTGCTCGGTCATTTGAAAGCGCCTCGTCAGGATCACGTCGCCCGTCGCCGCCTCCAGCCCCTCGGCCGCCGGCGTAGCGGCCAGGCGGCTGGTGCGGATGCGGTCAGTGAGCGAGTGCGCGCGCGGGTGGCGCAGCCGCTCGATGCGGAGCTGCATTGCCGTCCGGTCCTCGTAGAACAGCGAGACGTGATCGAGCGGGTCCGGCTGGCCGGGGTCGAGCGGCACCCAGTACACGCCGTCCGGGGCGTACAGGTCGAGCCAGTCGTCGTAGCGTTCCTCGTCCAGGAGTGCCAGCTCGTCGTGCAGCAGGAGGGCCAGCGCTTCGCGGGTTTCGGCGCCCAGCCGGCCGGCGAGGGCCCGGTCGCGCACGAGGATCATGCCGCGTCACCGGCCATGTAGTGCGCCCACGCGCGGTACTGGTGGCGGATGTAGTGCTCGCTAAGCGCCGACCCCGTCGAGTCATCGGCGCTGCCGGCGTCGCGGGCGTGCTGGCTGTTCCACTCGGCGCCGCCGCTGTTGCCGGCCTGCACGCGCCGATACGCCTCCAGGTCGTCCACCTTGATGATGGAAGACGGCGAATGCACGGTGTTGGCATACACGATGTTGCGCCGGTTGAAGGCTTCCGGTGCGCCCTTCAGGCGCAACGTCCACATCTCCACCAGCGTTTCGTCCACCGACAGCGGGAATATCACGCGAAGCTGCATGAAACTCGGGTGCACGGAGACGTTGGGATAGAAATTGGCATTGTGGAAGTTGAGGGAGAGTATACGGTCTGCTTCCTCCCGGCCGCGCCGCGCCGCCAGGCGTTCCTCGTACTCCAGGGCAACGGGATCGTCGGTACGCGGGTTACGGAAGCCGCGCATCGTGCTGTGGCCGGGGCCGAAGCAGTCGACCGTCAGCGCGCTCATTTGCTCGAAGCCCTGGTCGTTGGCGGCGATGATTCGCATCCGAAGCGCGCTGCTCTCCAGGTTGCCTGCGCGCTGGCGCGCCACGCGATCGGAAGCGCGCAGGGAAGACTGGTGCACGAACTTCGGGTGCATGCCGTCGTGCAGGTTCTCGAGGTAGATTTTCCAGTTGTTGCGCTGGATCGCGCGAAAGCAGCCGCCGGCGATCTCCAGCTCGCCCTCCGGAGCCCGATCGACCATGTTGTCCAGCACGGCGGCGGCCGGTCCGAGCCACTCCCCGAGACCGTGCCCGTGCGGCGCCAGTGTCGCAAACACGAAGCCGCGGTAGGTTTCGCTGCGAACCGGCTGCATGTCAAACCGCGGATCCCCGATCGAAACGCCGGTTCCCTGGTAGCTGTCCATGCAGGGGATTGCCTGCAGCTTCCCGTCGGGGCGGAACGCCCAGCCGTGATAGCAGCAGCGCAGCATGCCTGCATTGCCGCTCCGGCCGCCGGCCACCAGCGCACCGCGATGCGGGCAGTGATTGTGCAGGACGTGGATGGCCCCGCTGCCGTGACGAATCATGACCACGGGGCGGCCCGCGAGCTCCGTGGCGAACCAGTCGCCGGGGTTCGGCACCTGGCTCTCGTGGCCGACGTAGAGCCAGCTCGCACCGAAGATCCGCTCGCGTTCCGCGGCGAGGATCCCGGGCGATACGTACACCGATCGGTGCACGCCGTTGTCCGCGACCAGGTCGCGGAATGAAGCCTGGTTCTCGTTCATGGGCTGCAACGTTGCACGGTTTACCCGTCGGCGCAAGCGGCGCCGGATCCTGCTACATGTCGCCGAAGGACCAGGTCACGCTCACACCGTAGAAGCGGGGATGCGGCCGCACGCGGATGCCGCTCAGCCCGAAGTTCTCGCCGGTGCCCGTGTAGTAATCCTCGTCGAACAGGTTGTTGATGTAGGCGTCGAAGCTCAGGCTTTCGCTCCAGTCGACGCCGGCCCGCAGGTTCACGACGTGGTAGTCCGGTGTCTTGAACGGGAATCCATCGGTCCGATCCGGGATGACCGCGACGACGTTGTCACCGGTGGCCGGCTGCGTCGGATCGGAGAGCACCAGCGCTCCGCTCGTCTGCAGGTAGGTCACGTCCTCGATGGTCGAGAACTGGCTGTCGCGGTAGATCCACTCCCCGCGGACGTAGAAATCCCGGTTGCCGACGGGCCAGCGATAATCCGCCATGGCGCTCCAGGTCAGCTCCGGCGCGCGCGGCAGCGGATGGCCCTGGAGCGAGACTTCGAGATTGCCGCTGATGGAGGCGGTGTCGTCGCTCTTGATCTCCGTGTCCTGCCAACCGAGTCCGCCGCTGAAGGACAGGCGGTCGGTCGCGAGGAAGGCGAACTCCAGCTCGGCGCCGGTCGCCTCGGCGTCACCCACGTTGATGGTGCGCTGGATGATGGAGGTCGCATCGCCGGGCACCGTGAAGAAGAGCGTCTCGATCTGCAGGTCGCTCCACTCCAGGCGATAGGCGGACAGGTTCAGGCGCAGCCTGCGGTCGAGCCACTCGGACCTGGCGCCGATCTCGTAATTCCACAGCGTTTCCTCGTCGAAACGCTCGTTGACGATGCCGTTGTCGGGAGCCCCCTCCGCGCTGTTGAAGTCCAGGGTGAAGCCGCCGGCCTTGTAGCCTTTCGACACGGTGGCGTAAAGCCGCAGGTCGTCGGCGGCCTGGTAGCCCACGGAGAAGCGCGGCGTCACGTCGTCGAAAGTGCCGCGGTTTTCCCAGATGACCGGGGTCAGGCCGCTGGGATCCGAAGGATCCGGGATTCGCGGAAAACGGGTCAGCCCGAAGGCGGTGTTCCACGCGGAAACGCGGTCCTCCGTGTAGCGGAGCCCGGCGGTGAGGTCGAGCTGCTCGGTGGCGTGCCAGGTAATGTCGGAGTAGATCGCCCAGCTCTCCATCTCGTTCTGGCGCAGGTCACAGGTCAGGCACAGCGGCGGCTGCCCGTCGGGCGTGTTGTTCCAGAGGAAAAAGCCGGGAGCCAGCTCGAACAGCGGGGGCAGCGCGCCGATGAGGGCGAAGTCGACGACGCCGGGGAGGACGATCGGTACCGTCGGGTCGCCGCCCGGAACCGCCCCGAGGAACACGCCGCCGTCCACGGCGGTCGTGCGGCCGGTGACGATGGTCTCCTTGGGAGCCTTCGTGGTCTTGTCCTCGGCATAGAGGAAGCCGGACACCCAGTCGAAGCGCTCGGTGCTCATTTCGAGGCGGAGCTCCGTGCTCCAGGACCGGCTTTCCTTTCCGACGTACCGGTTGACGACGTCCTCGGGCACCAGGTCGTTGTCAAAAACCTTTTCCAGCTCCGTGTCGATCACGCCCGTAATCGAATGCAGCGTAAGGGAGTCACTCAACGCGTGTTCGACGTTGAGCACCGAGATCACGGAGCGGTTGTCGTTCTTCTCCCCGATGGCCGTATGCGCGACAAACTCGCGGTTGTTCGGCCAGAAGCCGGTCCCGTCGTCGAGCGCCTCGGAAAACGTCGTGCCGGCCGGATTATTCAGGAAGAAGGTGGCAACGGTATCCGTATCCCACACGCCCGTCGGTACCGACTCGTCCAGTCCCTGGTCCTCGTTCGTGTACATCGTCATCCAGTCGACGGTGGTTCGGTCGGTCGGGAGCCAGCGCAGCGCAAAGCGGCCCATGAGGTACTCATGCCCGCTGTCACCGCCGCCGGGGACGATGTTCTTCACGATGCCGGAGTTGTCTTCCCAGTAGAGCACCGTTCGCGTGAGCAGCTTGTCGTTGATCGGCAGGTTCACGACGGCCGACGTGTCATACTGCGAGCCGCGGGTTTCATAGCCGCGGACCCCTGCCGAGAGCTGCACTCCCGGTTCTGCCGTCGGCTTGCGCGTGGTCAGGTTCAACGCGCCGCCGACGGAGTTGCGGCCGAAGGTGGTGCCCTGCGGCCCGCGCAGGACCTCCACGCGCTCGAGGTCGATGAGCTGGGGGTTGAGGGTCGCGTTCGCCGTCGATGAGACGCTGAGCTCGTCCAGGTAGATGCCGATCGACTGCACGAACACATTGTCGTCGTTGTTGATATTGCTGACGCCGCGCATGCTGATGCTGATACCCCGGCTGCCGACCTGGCCGTCCTCGGTGTAGCTGACGTTCGGCGTGAGCTGCAGGTACTGCGCCGCTTCCCGGATCTGCCGCTCTTCCAGGATACTGCCGGTGAAGGCCGTGACGCTCAACGGTACCTGCTGCAGGCTCTGTTCGCGGCGTTGGGCGGTGACGACGATCTCTTCCAGCGTGTTGTCCTGCTGTGCGGTCACCGGCGTTGTGACGGCGGCCAATGCGACGACGGTTACGAAGCGACGTAAGTTACTCACGTGAAATATCCCCCAGTGCTGAGATGTTTGTACGGCGGGAACGCGGCCTGGCTGTCGCCGCTCCGGTGCACGGTCGTCCGATCCGCTACGGAGGCAAGCGAAATTGCCACGTCGAAAGGATCATCTCCAGTTCCCCGAAAAACAGGGTTGACCGAACGGGCAAACGGGTTGACCGGCAGAACCACCGGCACGTCGCCGGGGCGAAGGTTGGCTCAGGCGGCGCCCGCCGCGGAGGGTCGCGCGAACTCGGGAAAGCGGGGAAGAAATGCCAGCATCAGGGAAGCTGCCGCGTTGAACCCGGCGCAGAGCAGCAGGATCGAGACGTAGGAACCGGTGAGCTCGTAGCCGAGACCGAACGAGACCGGGCCTGCCGAAGTTCCGGCGAGCAGGGCCGCGAACATGATCCCGTACACCGTCCCGAAGTTTGCCAGGCCGAAGTAGCGCGTGGTCAGGTAAGCCAGCAGGTCGATCTCGGCACCGATGCTGAGCCCTATCAGCACCGCCGCCAGCAACGCGGACCAGCCGGACGGGGCGATCGCGAGCAGGCAGATTCCGCCCGCCGACATCAGGACGAACAGCAGGGCGACCCGGGGCGCGAAGAAATGATCGATCAGGTAACCGATGCCGGCTCGTGACAGGATGATCGTGACCCCGACGGTCGACGCCGTCAGCGCGGCGTCCGCGGTCGACATGCCCTGGTCCGTGAGCAACGGCACCAGGTGCGGCAGGAGCCCGTAGAGACTGAACGACAAGAGGCAGAAGATCGTCCAGAGCTTCCAGAACGTCGGGCTGCGCAGCGACTCCCCCAGCGTGTAACCCCCCTCACCCGGCGGCCGGCCGGTGCCGCCGTCGTGTCCGGCACCGTCCGGCTGCAGTCCTTTTTCGCCCGGAGTGTTGCGGAAGACGAGGCCGACCACCGGCGCCGCCACGAGGATGGTGATGCCGGCGAGCGTGAGGTACGCCGAGCGCCAGCCGTGCTGGTCGATCATGAACTGGACCAGGGGCGGCACGTAGGTAAACCCGAACCCCGCTCCCGCCATTGCCAGCCCGATGGCGAGGCCGCGGCGGCGATCGAACCAGGCGGAGATCGTCAGCATGTAGGGCAGGTTGTTGGCACCGGCGCCGAGCGAGCCGATCAGCGCAAAGATCAACAGCAGCTGCCACAGGCTGGTGATGGCCGGAATGGCGGCCAGGCAGGCGCCGCAGACGAGGATGGAGGGGACCAGCACCTTTCGACTCCCCACCCGGTCCACCAGCCGGCCGACGAGCGGGAGGCAGAAGGCAAGGGTGACCGTAAAGGCGGTGAGCGCCAGGCTGATCTCGGCGCGATTCCAGCCGAACTCGCCCTCCAGCGGAGCCATGAAGAGGCCGAGCGATGCAAACGCGAACTGCGACGGGCTCGTCGATAGTCCCACGACGGCAGCGCCCACGATCCACCATCCGTAAAAGACCCGATTCGAGCGCGATGTCTCGCTGCTGGTTGACGTCATCGTAGCTTTCGAGGTCCTGTTTTACGGGGATGCGATAGCGCGGACACGGAGGAACTACACGCCGCGTGCCGAACATCGTGTAATCGCGGCCGGACTGCCGTGCCGCGGGAAGTCTAACCTCAACACGTTCCGATCCTGTAGCGTCTGCTGCACCGCTGTTCAATAATGCCCGTCATGAGCGTCATTTCCACGTCGGTCCCGGCGGCGAACGGCGGGCCATCGCGTTCGCATGCGCCGGCCGACGCTTGCGCGCGCATGCTGAACCCCCGTGCCTGAACGCCAGCCCGTCATGGGCTTCAGGGAGTTCGTGACGCTCATGGCCGCGCTGATGGCGGTGAACGCGCTGTCCATCGACGCGATGCTGCCGGTCCTGCCGCAGATCGGGGCCTCCCTGGACATCGCCACCGACAACGAGCAGCAGTGGGTCATCACCGCGTACCTGCTCGGGTTTGGCGGCGCCCAGCTCTTCTACGGCCCGCTTGCCGACCATTTCGGCCGCAAGCCGGTGCTGCTGTTCAGTCTCGCGACGTACGCCCTGTTCACCGTCATCGCCGCGTTCGCGGCGACGCTCGACGTGATGATCGTGGCGCGCGCGCTGCAGGGGATGGCCGCCGCGGCGACGCGCGTCCTCGCGATCACCGTCATCCGGGACCTTTACTCCGGCCGCACCATGGCACGCGTGATGTCGCTGACCTTCATCGTGTTCCTGGCGGCGCCGATCATCGCGCCGGCCCTCGGGCAGGCGATCGCGGTGATCGCGCCGTGGCAATGGATCTTCGGCGCGCTCGCGATCTTCGGGGCGGGCACGGCCTTCTGGACCTGGCGGCGGCTTCCCGAATCGCTGCACCCGGAGGATCGCCGGCCGATGTCGCCGGACGGCATCTCGCAGGCGTTTCGCCTGGTGTTCGCGAGCCGCGTCGCCGTCGGCTACACGCTCGCGCTCACGGCGATGCTCGGCGGGCTGTTCGGCTTCATCAACTCGGTGCAGCAGGTATTCGCCGATGCGCTGGGCGCTCCGGAGCTCTTGACCGGCGTCTTCGCGCTGGCCGCCGGGTGGATGGCCGTCGCCTCCTTCATCAACTCACGCATCGTGGAGCGCGTCGGCACCCGCCGCGTGTCCCACGCGGCGCTGCTCGGCTTTATCGTGATCGCCGGCGTGCACGTCCTCGTGGCGGCCGCGGGTTATGAAACCGTGTGGGTGTTCGCCGGGCTGCAGTCCGCGGTGATGTTCTGCTTCGGGCTCGTCGGCGCGAACTTCAACTCGATCGCGATGGAACCCCTCGGCAAAATCGCCGGCACCGCCTCGTCCGTGCTCGGCTTCGTCACGACCGTGGGCGGCGCCCTGGTCGGCTTCTACATCGGCCAGCACTTCGACGGTACCGTCATCCCCCTCACCGTCGGCTTCTTCGCCAGCGGCATCGTCGCCCTCCTCCTGGTCGCCCTGACCGAACGAGGCCGCCTGCTGGGAGTTGGACCAGCTCAACCTGTTGAAACCAAGGGGTAAAATCGCTGAAAAGGCCCGTGGAGAGTCCTTAAACGCGGTTTCGCCCGTAAATGAACAGGACTTCCGCCGGCGTCGCGCGTCCGCTGGCGCTGTCGCCGGAGGGCGACGCATTTCCGGGCTTTTTCGGCAAAGCGATTGGCTACAATCGACCCCGATAATCGAAGAAGCAAGAACACCTGCATGCAAAACAATACAACGCTGCTCCGACGGCACACCGGCGGCCCGGCGCTGGCGATCTTCACCATCCTGCTTGCACTGCCGGCGCACGCCGCGGTCACGGGCATCTCGCCCGATGACGACGTTCGCGCCGCCATTGCGGCGCTGCAGCCCGGCGACGAGCTCGTATTGGGCGGCGGCGTCTACAGCTTCGATTCGCGCTTCAACATCACGGTCACCGGCGAGCCGGACCGGCCGGTCGTCATTCGGGCCCGGGACGGTGAACAGGCGATCATCGAGATGAACACCGGCAGCCAGAACATCCTGGAAGTCCAGGGTTCGGCCCACCTCGTGCTGCGCGGGCTCACCTTCCGCGGGGGCTCGCACGGCATACGGCTGATGGACTCGGACTTCATCACCATCGAGGACTGCGAGATCTACGAAACGGGCGATGTCGCGATCTCCGCAAACTCCGGCGGCACTTACGAAGGGCTCGTCATTCGCCGCAACCACATCCACCACACCAACGGCACGGGCGAGGGGCTCTACCTCGGCTGCAACGGCGACGCGTGCCGCGTGATGAACAGCATCATCGAGTGGAACTACATCCATCACACGAACCGGCCGACGGTGGAGCAGGGCGACGGCATCGAGCTGAAGGAAGGCAGCGCCGGCAACATCATCCGTCACAACGTCATCCACGACACCAACTACCCGGGGATCATCACCTACAGCACGGCGGGCAACGGCCCGGCCAACGTAATCGAAGGCAACCTGATCTGGAACACCAACGACAACGGCATCCAGTCCGCGGCGGATGCGATCATCCGCAACAACATCGTGCTCGGTTCGCCTATCGCGCTGCAGTCGCACCAGTCCGGCAGCCCGTCGAACCACGTGGTCGTGCACAACACGGTCATCTCGCAGGGCAGCGGTATCAACGTGCGCAACGTCAGCGGCTCCGTCGTCGTCGCGAACAACGCCGTTTACGCGCAAACGGGAGCGGCGATCCGCCTGATCAGCGGCGATACGAGTCTCGTCACCGTAGCCGGCAACGTCGGGCAGGGCGGGATCTCCGGCAGGAACTCGGGGTACACCGAAGGCAACGGGCTGGCCGCCGATTTCATCGATGCCCGCTTCGGCGGTGTCCCGCCGCTCGACCTCTTCCCGGCCGGGGGCAGCGCCCTGGCCGGCGCCGGGGTCACGGAGCACCTCGCGGAGCTCGACTTCAACGGCACGCCCCGGGCCGGCATCGCGGACGCCGGCGCGTACCGCTTCCAGGCCGGCGGCAACCCGGGCTGGGCGCTGGCGCCAGGCTTCAAGGGCGCCGGCACCGAGCTCGTCCGGCCGAATCCGCCGACCAACGTTACCGCCACCTCGGCCCCCTGAGGCCCCCGCCCCCCGGGGGCGGGAAATGAACTTGCGCGCCCTTGATGATCCAATAGCCTTTGATTCACCGGCCTGGGGCCGGGCGATACACACGTGCAGCGTTTAGCCGGCACCAGTCGCAGGTGCCGGGCAGGAGGAACGGATGGCTACGGGCTGGGCCCGCGACGGGGCCGTACAGGAACAAATCGACGCCAGCGTGGAGGACGCCGTCGAGCGCGCCCGCAGGGCGCTGCCGCGCGGCGAAAGCCTGGCGCACTGCGAGGAATGCGGCGAGGCGATCCCGGAAGCGCGCCGCCGGGCGGTGCCCGGCGTGCGCCGCTGCGTCACCTGCCAGAGCGCGGTGGACGAGGCGCCCGGCGGCCACAGCGGCTACAACCGCCGCGGCAGCAAGGACAGCCAGCTCCGGTAGCCGCGCGACTCACGCGTTAACCGAGTGTCAACAGCGCGACGGCCGCCCCGGCGACCAGCGCGGCGGCGAGGGCGGCGGTGGCGGTGCGCGCGACGGCCGGGCCGCCGAGCAGGGCCGCGAGCATCGCCTTGGACGTCGTGTTCACGAGCAGCGCGATGACGATACCGCGCTGCGCGGTGGCCGCATCGAGGTCCTGGGTCGCGGCTCTTGCGAGCGACAGGGAAATCGCGTCCACGTCGACCAATCCCGCCACCGCCGCCATCGTGTAGATCCCCGCATCGCCGAAGGTGCGCTTGATGATGTCGCCGGCGATGAACAGCATCGACAGCAGGATGCCGAACGTGATCGCGGCCCGCAGCTGCAGCGGGTTGCCGAGCTGTACGTCGTGCTCCACGTTGCCGCCGCGCGCCCGCAGGTTGATCCACGCCGCGGCGACCAGCGGCACCAGCGCCAGGGTCGCGAGCGTCGGGAGGATGCCGGGCAGGAGCTCCCTGTTGACGATGCCGATCTCGAGCCCGACGCGCGGCGTCATCATGCTGGCCGCGAGCGCGATGCCGGCGCCGTACAGCCGCGCGTGCGGCAGGGCCTCACGCGAACGCCGCGCGTAAGCCACGGTCACGGCGGTCGACGAGCTCAGGCCGCCGAACACCGCGGTCAGCAGCACGCCGAGGCGCGTACCGAACACGCGCACGGCGAAATAGCCGACGTACGAGAGCCCGGCAATCAGCAGGACGAGCATCCCGATCATGCGCGGGTTGACGTCCCACGGCCCTACGGGGCGGTTCGGGAGCAGCGGCACGAGCACGGCGGCGATGAGCAGGAGCTGCAGCGTCGCCATCACCTCGTTGCGGCCAAGGGCGTGCAGGAAGCCGTGCACCTCGGTCTTGAGCCCGAGCACGAGCGCGATCAGGATGGCCGCGGCCGAGGCTTCGAACGGCGCGCCGAGCACCGCCAGCGCACCCAGCGTGAACGTGGAGATGAGCGCAAGCTCGGTCGTCATGCCGAAATCCTGCATGGCGGGCGCGGTGACGACGTAGACGGCGATGACGAACGCGCCGACGACCAGCACCCCGGCGGCGAGCACGATCGGGTGCGTGCCGCCGAGCGCCGCCAGCGCGCCGCCCAGCAAGCCGGTCAGCGCGAAGGTGCGCAGGCCCGCAGTACGCTGCCCGCTGGCCTCGAGGCGGCTGTTCCAGCCGCGTTCGATACCCACGATCAGGCCTATGCCCAGCGCCAGCGCCAGGCGCATCAGGAGGGGTTTGTCCAATGGGAAGTTCTTCCTCGTTGTTCGGGGCTATAGTATGCCTGCCCCGAATACGCCCCGGTGCGGCGCCGCCTCAGTCGCCGGCCGAGCCGCTGGCGTGCTCGTCGAGCTGCATGATCCGGGTGATCGCGCCGATGAGCGCGGCCGGCTCGATCGGTTTTGCGAGGTGCGCCTGGTAGCCCGCGCGAAACGACCGGGCACGGTCCTCCGCGCGCGCGTAGGCCGTGAGCGCGATCGCGGGGATGCCGCCGCCGGTACCGGATTCCGCCTGCCGGATGCGCTCCAGCAGCTCGTAACCGTCCGCTCCGGGAAGGCCGATGTCGCTGACCAGCAGGTCCGCGTCCGAGCGGGAGAGCTGCGCCAGCGCCTCCTCGGCCGTCGCGGCCGAGATCACCCGTGCCCCGAGCGCCGCGAGGAAGCGCCCGAGGAACTCCAGGGTGTCCACCTCGTCCTCGACCACGAGGATGCGCATCCCCTGCAGCAGCTCGTCCCCGGCCGTGGGCTTGCGCTGCATCTCGTTCGCGGCAGCATCCGGCGCCTCGCGCGCCGCGCCGGACGGCAGCCCGACCGTGAACGTCGCCCCTCGTCCTTCCCCGGGGCTCTCCGCATCGATCGTGCCGCCGTGCAGCTCGACGAGATGCTTGACGATCGACAGCCCCAGCCCCAGCCCGCTGATGCCGTGGCCGCGCACCGGGGTAGCCTGGTTGAAGCGTTCGAAGATGTGCGGCAGGACTTCGGGCTTGATGCCCATGCCGGTATCGGTCACGGTGATCTCCGCACCGCCGGCGCGGGTGCGCACGCCCACGACCACGCTGCCCCCCCTCGGGCGTGAACTTGATCGAATTCCAGAGCAGGTTCCAGACGATCTGCTGAAGCCGCGCCGGGTCGCCCGCGACCGGTACCGCCCCGGCCTCGTATTCCTGGCGGATGGCGAGCTGCTTGCTGTCGCCGGCGTGCTGCACGGTTTCGATCACGTTGCGCACCAGCGATACCAGTTCCACCTTTTCGATGCTGAGGCGCAGCTTGCCGGAAGCGATACGGCTCACGTCGAGCAGGTCGGACACGAGCTGCGCCTGGACTCGCGTATTGCGCGAGATGACGTCGAGGCCGCGCGCAATCACATCCTCATCGGCCGTGCTCTGCAGCATGAGCTGCGTCCAGCCGAGGATCGCGTTCAGCGGCGTGCGCAGCTCGTGTGACACCATCGCTACGAATTCGTCCTTGACGCGGTTCGCGCGTTCGGCCTCGGCCCGGGCCTCACGCTCCGATCTCAGCAGGCGCTCGCGTTCGTCGGCAACGTCGCGCCGTTCCGCCTCGGCGCGCCGCCGGTCGCTGATGTCCCGGAACACCAGGACCACGCCGACGATGCGCCCGGCGCGGTTGCGTATCGGGGCGCCGCTGTCGTCGATCGGGCGCTCGGTGCCGTCGGCCGCGATCAGGGTGGTGTGGTTGGCCAGGCCGACGATGACGCCGTCGGCCAGCACGCGGGTGACAGGGCTTTCCACCGGCCGCCGGCTCTCCTCGTTGACGATCCTGAACACCTCCGCGCAGGGGCGGCTGCGGGCCTGGTCGAGCTTCCAGCCGGTGAGGTGCTCCGCGATCGGATTCATGAACGCGACCCGGCCCTGGACGTCGGTCGCGATGACCGCGTCGCCGATGCTCTCGAGCGTGGTCTCGAACCACTCGCGCTGCTCCGCGAGCGCGTCCTCGGCCCGCCGTTCCTCGGTCACGTCGCGGAACACGAGGACCGCCCCGACCGTCTCCCCGTCACCGTCCCGGATCGGCGCCGCGCTGTCCGCGATCGGCCGCTCGCTCCCGTCGCGGTGCCGGAGCACCGTGTGGTTCGCCAGGCCGACGGTATGCCCCGTGCGGATCACGAGGTCCACCGGGTTGTCGACCACCTGCCGGCTCTTCTCGTTGATGATCCGGAACACGTCCACGAGCGGGCGACCGGCCGCCTCGCCGGCGGCCCAGCCGGTCAACTCCTCGGCGCACGGGTTCATGAATGTGACCCGGCCCTCCCTGTCCGATGCGATCACCCCGTCGCCGATGCTGCTCAGGGTCACGCGGAAGTATTCCTGCTGCGCGGCGAGCTCCCGCGCCAGGCGCTTCTGCTCGGTGATGTCGCGGGCGACTTTCGCCATGCCGATGACGTTCCCGGCGTCGTCATGGATAGGTGAAACCGACAGGGAAATGTCGAGCCTGCGGCCGCCCTTGGCGACGCGCACCGTCTCGATGTGCTCGACGCGCCCGCCGGCGCGCACCTTCTCGAGGAGCATGTCCTCTTCGTCGTAACGCTCCGCCGGGACCAGCAGGTAGATCGGCCGGCCGACGAGTTCCTCCCGCGAGTAACCGAAAATCCGCTCCGCGCTTTCGTTGCAGGCGGTGATGGTGCCGTCCAGGTCCTTGGAGATGATCGCGTCGGACGACGACGAGACGATCGCGGCGAGGTAGGCCTCCTGCTCCTGCGAGCGTTTGCGCCGGGTGATGTCGCGCGCAATCTTGGAGGCGCCGATGATCGCGCCCGAATCGTCGCGTATGGGCGAGATGGTCAGGGACACGTGGACCAGGCGGCGGTCCTTGGCGACCCGCACGGTCTCGAAGTGATCGATGCGCTCGCCGCTGCGGATACGTGCGAGGATGTCGTCTTCCTCGCTTTGCCGGTCCATCGGGATCAGCATGCGCACGGGTTGGCCGATGAGCTCTTCCCGCCGGTACCCGAAGATGCGCTCGGCGGCGGCGTTACAGGAGCGGATTATCCCGTCGAGGTCCTTCGACAGGATCGCATCGTCGGAGAACTCGACGATGGCGGCAAGGCTGGCAGGGGCGGCTAGTTGATGCTCATCATCCATGCGGCACTCAGCTGCGAACGCGTCTGGCGTCCCTGTGCGCCACGACTGGCGTCGGCCGCCGGCACAGGATTGAGGCCAAGACTTTAGGTGAAAGCGCCGGAGCGGTCCAGTTTCGCTCGCGGCCAAGCCGAGGCGCGGCGCTCCCGCCGGAGCCGGCTCGCCCCTTGATTCCAGTGGCGAATAGCGACACCCTTTCGCAGGAGTACGCATGGCACGGAACGGGGAGATTCGCATGCAACTGAACGTGAACGGCCGCTCGCACGAGCTGGGCGAGATCGACCCGGAAACGCCGCTGTTGTGGGTCCTGCGCGACACGCTGGGCCTCGTCGGTACCAAGTACGGCTGCGGCATCGCCCAGTGCAGCGCCTGCACCGTGCACCTCGACGGCACGCCGGTGCAGTCCTGCCGGCTGCCCGTGGGGTCCGTCACCGGGCGGCGCATCACCACCATCGAAGGGCTGGCCGCCGGGGACGGCACGCTGCACCCCGTCCAGCAGGCGTGGATAGACGAGGACGTCGCGCAGTGCGGCTACTGCCAGGCGGGCCAGGTCATGAGCGCCGTGGCGCTGCTCGCGCAAAAGCCCCGGCCCACCGACGCCGACATCGACACCGCGATGTCGCGCCATCTCTGCCGCTGCGGCACCTACAACCGCATCCGCAAGGCCATCCACCGCGCCGCGGACCAGGCCGCGAAGCCGGGGGAGCGGTCGTGAGCCGCGTCGACCCCAACCTGCCGGGGTTCATGCAGCGGGCCATCGCGGCGGCAGGCGCCGTCCCGGCCGTGAGCCGCCGCCGCTTCATCAAGGTCGGCGGCCTGGTCGGGGGCGGCCTCGTGCTCGCGGTGACGCTGGGTCCCGCGGCCCTGAGGGCCGTGGCGCGCCGGGGGGGCGGCGGGCCGCCCGTCACGCCCACCGCCTACGTGCAGGTGAAGCCCGACGGCACGGTCGTCCTGTACGCCAAGAACCCGGAGATCGGGCAGGGCGTGAAGACCGCGCTGCCGATGATCGTCGCCGAGGAACTCGACGCCGACTGGTCGAAGGTGCGGGTCGAGCAGTCCGCGATCAACGAGGCGCTGTACGGCCCGCAGTTTGCCGGCGGCTCGCTGTCGGTGCCGCGGAACTGGGACACGCTGCGGCGTGCCGGTGCGATGGCGCGGGCAATGCTGGTGACGGCGGCCTCGCAGCTGCTGGAAGTGGATCCCTCGGAGCTCGTTACGAACGCGGGCTACGTGGTGCACGAGGCCAGCGGCCGGCGCCTCGGCTACGGCGAGCTGGCGGAACGGGCCGCAACCCTCCCGGTCCCCGATGCCGACAGCATCCCGCTCAAGAAGCGCAAGGACTTCCGGCTGCTGGGCCGGCGCATCACCGGCGTGGACAACCACGCCATCGTGACCGGCAAACCGCTCTTCGGCATCGACCAGCGCCTGCCGGACATGCGCTACGCGGCCTTCGTGAAGGCGCCGGCGATCGGCGCGCGCGCCGTGTCCGCCAATCTCGCGCACGTGAAGTCGCTGCCGGGCGTGCACGACGCGTTCCTGCTGCAAGCAAGCGGCAAGCCCATCGAGTTCGATTCGTCCGCGCCGTCGATGGTGTCCGGCGTGGCGGTGGTCGCCGATTCCACCTGGGCGGCTTTCAAAGGGGCCGAGGCGCTCGAGATCGAATGGGACGAGCGCGAGGCGTCCGCCGACAGCTGGTCGGGTGCCGTGGCCGAGGCCAGGCGGCTCGCCGGCCAGGCACCGCAGCAGACGCTCGGCGAGACCGGTGACGTCGACGGCGCCTTCCGCCAGGCCGGGGGCCTCGTCGAGGCGTTCTATTCCTACCCCTTCGCCGCGCACGCCGATCTCGAGCCGCAGAACTGCACCGCCTGGTGCAAGGACGATGGCAGCGTCGAGATCTGGGCGCCGACGCAGACGCCGCAGGGTGCCGTCGCCGGCGCCGCGGCGTTTCTCGGCGTGAAGCCGGAGGCGGTCACGCTGCACCAGCGGCGCGCCGGCGGCGGCTTCGGCCGGCGGCTGGCCAACGACAGCGTCATCGAATCGGTCGCCATCGCGAAGCGCGTGGGCGCGCCCGTAAAGGTGCAGTGGACGCGTGAAGACGACATGCGGTTCGATTACTACCGGCCGGGCGGCTTCCATTCGTTCAAGGCGGCCCTCGACGCCTCCGGCAGGATCGAGGCGTTCGAGGACCATTTCATCACCTTCACGCGGGACGGCTCGAAGCCGGTGACGAGCGGCAGCCTCCGGGCCGACGAGTTCCCCGCGAACGTGCTGCCGAACGCGCGCATCGCGCAGTCGATGATCGCGACCCGCCTGCCGACCGGCCCCTGGCGCGCGCCGGGATCGAACGCCATCGCGTTTGCCATGCAGTGCTTCCTGCACGAATGCGCGGTCGAAGCCGGCCGCGATCACGTCGAGTTCCTGCTGGACCTGATGGGCGAGCCGCGCTGGCTGGACGAGGGAGACCTCTGGTCGCTGAACACCGGGCGCGCCGCCGCCGTGATCCGGCTCGCCGCGGAGAAAGCGGGATGGGGGCGGGAGCTGCCGCCCGGGCGCGGCCTCGGGCTCGCGTTCCACTTCAGTCACGCGGGTCATTTTGCCGAGGTGGCCGACGTCAGCGTGGACGACAATCGCAAGCTCACCGTGCACAAGGTCACGGTCGCCGGCGATATCGGGCCGATCGTGAACCTGAGCGGCGCCGAGAACCAGTGCGAAGGATCGGTGGTCGACGGTTTCAGCACGGCGTTGGGGCTCGAGATCACGTTCGAGAACGGCCGCGCCGAGCAGGGCAACTTCGATCGCTACCCGCTGCTGCGCCTGCGCCACGCGCCGCCGGTCGAGGTGCACTTCGTCGACTCGGACTTCCCGCCGACGGGCGTCGGCGAGCCGGCGCTGCCGCCGGTCGCGCCGGCGATCTGCAACGCCATTTTTGCCGCCTGCGGGCATCGCGTCAGGTCCCTGCCGCTGGTGAAGGAAGGCTTCAGCGTCTGAGCCGGATGTGCGGCCGGCCGGGGACCGGCCGGCGCTCGCGGGGAATTACGCCGTCACGATCGCGGCCTGGCGAATCATCTGCGCGGCATAGCCCCATTCGTTGTCGTACCACGCGAAGACTTTCAGCAGGTCGCCGTCAACGACGCGCGTCAGCGCAAGCGCGACGATGGCGGCCTTCGGCCTGGCGATGATGTCCGTGGACACGAGGGGTTCTTCGCTCACCTCGATCACCTCGCGGTAGCGGTCGCTCCCTGCCTCTTCCCGGAAGACGCCGTTGACCTCTTCCACCGTGGTTGCCCTGTTTACAACGACGGTAATGTCGGCGATCGATCCGGTCGGGACGGGCGCGCGAATCGCCAGCCCGTCGAACTTGCCGGCGTAGTCCGGCAGCACCGACGTTGTCGCCTTGGCGGCGCCGGTGCTCGTCGGCACGAGGTTCGCAGCGCCCGCGCGCCCGCGCTCGGGCTTCTTTGCCGGTCCGTCGACGATGGCTTGCGATGACGTATAGGCGTGCACCGTGGTCATCGCCGCCTTGCGCATCCCGAGGCGCCGGCCGACGATCTCGACGATCGGCGCGATGCAGTTCGTCGTGCAACTCGCCACCGAGAAAAGCTCGGCATCACCGACTTCGTTCACGCCCGGCACTACGAAGGGCATGTCCTCCTTCTTGCTGGGGGCGGACAGGAGCACTTTCCCTGCTCCGGCGCGCCTGTGCGCCTCCAGCGCCTCGCGGCTGGTGAACTGGCCGGTGCACTCGAAGACCAGGTCCACGCCGAGGTCCTTCCAGGGCAGCTTCGACGGATCGGGTTCGTGGAAGATCGGCAAGCGTTTGCCGTCGATCGCGAGCTGGTCACCCTCGCTGTCGATAGACGGCGAGCGGCCGTAGACGCTGTCGTAGCGGAGGAGATAGGTGAGGTTGTCGAGCGGCGTCAGGTCGTTTGCCGCCACCGGCGTGAGGCCCGGGTGGTCGACGAGCTGCTTGAGGGTGGCGCGGCCGATCCGGCCGAGCCCGTTGATTGCGACATTTGCCATGGTGTGCCTCCTGCGACGTCATGGGGCATTTGCTATCCGATGGATTGCAAAAGGCATGCCGTCCGGTGTTGCCCGGGAAAGGCGGAGGACGCCATGTGCCGCCGTTTGCGTTTAGACTGGTGGGCCTTTTAACGTGCAAGGATCTGCCGCATGTTTCGCTTGGTCCCCGGCGCCCGCACGGGCAGCATTTCCGCCGCGCTCGCGGCCTGCCTGTCGTTCCTCGCCCTTCCCGCCGCCGCGGGTGCCGCAACTGACCTGGCCTCGCTAGGAGCCGCGATCGATGCCTGGCGCGCCGACCGGGAGGCGCTCATCGTCAAGGATTTCGTCGAGCTGCTGTCGCTGCCGAACGTCGCCTCCAGTCTCCCGGACATGGACCGGAACGCCGACCACATCGTGGGACTGCTGGAGCAGCGTGGGTTCAGCACGCGGCGCCTGGTCGCCGGCGGCGCGCCATACGTTTACGCCGAGCGGCTCGTACCGAACGCCGCCGAAACGATTCTCATCTACGCGCATTTCGACGGGCAGCCGGTGCAGGCGGCGAACTGGGCCTATCCGCCGTTCGCGCCGACCCTGCTGGACGCGCCGCTGCACGCCGGCGGCGAGCCCGTCGACATCGACGCGGTCGAGGGACCTTTCGATCCCGAGTGGCGCCTGTACGCGCGCTCGGCCGGTGACGACAAGATGCCGGTCATCGCGCTGGTGCACGCGCTGGATGCGCTCGCGGCGAACGACGTCGAGCTGTCGGTGAACCTGAAGCTGCTGCTCGACGGTGAAGAAGAGCAGGGCTCGCCGACCGTCGCGCGGATCATCGAGGAGCACGGGGAACTGCTGGAGGCGGACCTGCTGCTCTTCTGCGACGGGCCGATGCATCCTTCCCGCCGCACGCAGCTCGTGTTCGGCGTCCGCGGCGACGTGACCGTCGATGTCACGACCTACGGCGCGACGCGGCCGCTGCACTCCGGGCACTACGGCAACTGGGCGCCGAACCCGATTTCCCGGCTCGCGGACCTGCTCGCCGGCCTGCGCGATCCTGCCGGCCGCATCCTGATCGACGGCTATTACGACGACGTGGTCCCGCTGGGCGAGCTCGAGCGGGCCGCCATCTCGGACATGCCCGATATGACAGAGGCGCTGCAGCAGGAGCTGTCGGTGCACACGCCGGAGGGCGGCGGTGAGCGGCTCGAGGTACTGATCGCCCGGCCGGCGGTAAACGTGCGCGGCATCCAGGCCGGCGGCGTCGGGGACGAAGGCCGCAACATCATCGTCTCGTCCGCGACCGCGTCACTCGACCTGAGGCTGGTACCGGACCAGACCCCGGAACGGGTGCGCGAGCTGCTGGAAGCGCACGTGGCCGACCAGGGCTTTCACGTGGTTCACGACGAACCGTCGCCCGAGACGCTGCGCGCCCACGCCCGGGTGGCGAAGCTCGAGTGGGGCAGCGGCTATCCCGCGCTGCGAACGCCTCTCGACGACCCGATGGCCGCGCGCCTGGTGCGCCTCATGCGGGACATCGCGCCGGATCTCATCGTCACCCCGTCAATGGGAGGCAGCCTGCCGCTGCACGAATTCGGCAGCCGGCTGTCCGCGCCGATCGTCATCCTGCCGCTCGCCAACCACGACAACAACCAGCACGCGGAGAACGAAAACCTCCGCCTGCAAAACCTCTGGGACGCGATCCGCATCTACGCCACCCTGCTGGCCGGCTTCGGCACCCCTCTGTAGGAGCGCGCATCGCGCGCGATGCCCAGCCGCGCAACCAAGCCACGACTCCAAACCAATCGCACGCCGCCCAACTCCCGCCTACCAGATCAACGAAGCCTTGCCCGCGCCGCCAACGGCGCCATCCCGAGCGCCTGTCGCTCGGCGTTGATGAGGTCGCGCATGCGCGCGAGGAGGGCATCGAACGCCGGGTCTGCCGGCAGGAACGCGGGGTGCTCGCGCGATACGAAAAGCGGGCTGCGCCATCCGGCGTCGATGGCGATCCCGTAGTGTTTCTTCGCCGCTGCAATGTCGCCTTCGAGGGCCGCGATGTGACCCTGGTCGGAGTTCCACAGGGGTGCGCGTGCAAAAAACTCACCCATCCCGTCGCTGTAGGTTCTCCAGGCCGCAAGCAGCGGCCGGAACTCCGGATGCCCGGCGTCCCGCAAGGCCAGCACCAGGGGCAACGGGCTGCAGGCGCAGTACTTCACCGCCTCGATGGCGCCATCCGGCGTTTTGATCTCGGCTTCGTACCAGGCAATCACGGCCGGCGCGTCGCCAGCGGCGTAGTGCACGAAAGCCCAGGCCGCAAGCGCCTCGCCACTGTTCTGTCGCGCGGCAGGGATGGCGTCGATCAGCGCAATCGCACGTTTCGCGTCCCCCTCGAGCAAAGCGCCGGCCGCGGGCCACCACTCTCCGCCTTTGCCGTGTTCGAGCAGCCACTCGCCGTCATGAGCAGGAGGCTGACGACGACGGCGTCGAACCATCCCGGAAGATCCAGGGCGCTCTCCAGCAACGACGCTGCCTGCGCGAGCACCCAGCCGACGATGACGTAGAGCCCGCCGACCCGGATGACGTTTCGACGTTTCAGTTCGTCGAGAATGGCCGCGCCCTCCCCATGAGCGGGGCGAAGTTTACCACGCGGACCGGCGCCTGAAGGTTCGAGGCCATGGTTATTGTCAAATGCCGATCCGGCAGTCGGCGCGATGTCCTAAACTGCCCGTGCACCAAAAGGAACGTACCATGAGAAAAAGAGCAGCCACGTTCACGCTGCCGGTTGTCCTGGGCCTGCTGCTGCCCTGGACCGCAAACGCAATCCCGTTCGGCTTCAGCGACACCGCCGGAGAGTATCCCTACGTCGGGATCGCGATCATGGGATCTTCTCTCGGGTCCGGCGTAATGATCTCGCCGGACGTTGTGCTCACGGCTGCTCATATCGTGGACAGGTTCACGCCGGGCTCGAGCCTTTTTGGAACGAGCGTCACCGGTGCGGACGTTAACCAGGCGGTAGGCATCGCCAGCGCCATCGCGCACCCGCTGTGGGATCCATCGGAGGTCCTGTTCGATTTCGGGCTCCTGTTCCTGGACGAGCCGGTCGCCATGCCCACGTATGCCACCCTGTGGCCGGCGTCGGATCCCGTTTCCCTGGTGGGCACCTCCATCGAAGTCGTGGGCTATGGAGGAACCGCGACGCGCCGGGTGGGCGCCGGTTCCATAGACTTTTGGTTTGATCCCTGGCTGGTCAGCGGGCCCATTGTCGAGCCGGGGGACAGCGGTGGCGGGTTGTTCATCAACGTGGATGGCCAGGATGTCCTTGCCGCGGTTCCCAGTTTCCTTTGGAACTTCGACAGCTTCTTCGCACCCGTGAGCCAGGCGAGAAGCTTCATCGACCAGTACGTCCCTGACGCCCGGTGGTATGGCGAACCGGTGGTCAGCGTGCCGGAGCCGGCAACCCTGGCGCTGTTCGCTATCGGGCTGCTCGGCGTCGCGGGCCGCTACCGTTTCCGGCCGGTACGCCGCGCGTAATCAACGGCGCCCTGGCCGCTGCTGACGACCTTCAGCCGGCTTTGCTGTAGTCGTACCAGACGGCCTCGACGTTGTTGCCGTCCGGATCGTACGCGAACGAGGCGTAGTACCCCGGCCAGTAATCCCGGTAACCGGGCGCGCCATTGTCCTTGCCGCCGGCCGCGAGCGCGGCGTCGTGGAAGGCTTCGACCTCTTCCCTGCTCCTGGCTTCGAACGCCACGTGGGTCGGCACGACGTTCTCCTCCGTTGTGATCCAGAAGTCCGTGTTCCTGCCGTCATTGAAGCCGGCCGCTTCGCCGTATTCCATGTTCTTGCGGTAGCCGAGCGGCGCGAGCGCCTGGCTGTAGAACTGCTTTGCCCGTTCGAAGTTGCCGACGGGCAGGGTCGTGTGCGCAATCATGACAAGCACCTCCTCGAGGATTCCGGTTGCGGACCGTAATGACCGTCTTCCTCGAGTGTAGGCTACGGGGATTGCCAGCGGCGGGCGTACGCTTGTCCGATCCGCGCTGGAGCCGCTGCCCGAGCGGCCTTTTGTCGGCGAAAATCGTGGCGCTGCCGGTGCGTTCGAGGAGGTTAGCGACCCGCGAGGAGGCGCCGGAACGGCTCGATGACGGAGGGGTCGAAGCCGGCCGCCGTCATCTCCGCGATCGCGCCTTCCAGTGCCGCAGGGCCTTCCGGGCGCTGCCGCCGCACCCGGAGACCGGCCTCCAGCGCGCGCAGCCGGATGTCCCAGTGCTCGCCGGGACTGGCCGTTTCCATCACCTCCGGCCGCAGGCCGGGAATGAGCGCTTCGGCGCCGTCAGCGTCGCCGGCCGCGAGCAGCGCCGTTGCGCGGTGGTAGTTCATGACCTGCACGCCGGGAGAGCCGGCGCCCATGGCGGCCGCGAAGCCCGCGCTCGCCCGGGCGAGGTTCTCGCTCGCCTGCGCGGCCATCCCGAGCTGCAGCTGGATGACGCCCTCGTTGCCGACGTTCATGAGGCAGGAGAGGTGCTCCTCTCCGTTGGCCGCGCACATTGCCGCCCGGACCTCCGCGACCACCGGCAGCGCCTCGGCCCAGCGCCCGGTCGACGCGTACAGGTTGCCCAGCGCGCCGCGCGCCTCGACGACCTGGAACGACTCGCTGCCGTAAACCGCGCCCAGCTCGTCGATGGCCAGGCGCAGCTCGGGCTCCGCTTGCGCGTGGCGGCCGGCGTACAACAGTGCGGCACCGTAATACAGGCGCGCCGTCGCGCGCGACGCGGCGCCGACGCCGTTGTCCGGCTCGGCGAGCAGCCGCGCGGTCAACGCGACCGCTTCGTCGTGGCGGTTAAGGCGGCTGTAGCACTGGGCGAGGTCCAGGCGCAGCGCGTAGTAGTCCGCAGGCGGCACCGTCGCACCCGCGTCGTGCCAGGCGATGGCACGCTCGAACTGCGTTGCCGCCTCCGCGATGCTTGCCTGCAGCAATTGGTGCCGGCCGTGTGCCCGCGCCGCCGCGTAGGCGACCTGCGCGTTATCGGGCAGGTGCTCGGCGGCAATCCGGTCCGCGGTCTCGAGCCCGGATTGCGCCTCGTCGTAGCGCGAGCTTTCGGCGAGCGCGGTCGCCAGCCCGTAACGCGCGAGGACGGTGCGCTCGTCTGCCGCGCCCATGGCGGTCTCCAGCAGCTCGAGCGCGCGCCGGCGCTGCTCGACGGCCGCCGCGAACTCGCCCAGCTCACCGAGCACCTGGCCGGCCGTGAGCCGGATCGAGGCTTCGATGCCGGGACCGGCGGCAAGCCCGGTGCCGATCCGCGCGACGGCCCGCTCGAGCGCTTCCCGCACGGTGACGTCGGCCCCCGCGCCCGAGTGCGCCGGGTCGGCATTGACGAGGACGTCCTCGAGGAACGCGGCGATCGACGCCGTGCGCGCGGTCTCGGCTTCCGCGCGGCGACGCTCGTCGGCGGCGTCGCGATACAGCCCGAGGCTCACGACGATGCCGGCAACGAGCGCCGCGAACGTGCCGAGCACCCACGGCCGCCGCGCGCGGGCCCGGTCCAGCACCGCCTGCGCCGCGCGCGCGCGTGACTCCGCTTCGCGTTTGGCGGTCCGCTCGGCGCGGCGCCGTTCGAGCGCGCGCAGGCGCGCGACGAGCTCGGCGACGGAACCGAGCCGCCGGGAAGGCTCGCCGTCCGTGGCGAGCGCGAGGTCCTCGATGAGCAGCTCGTCGCCGACGTCGCGTTCCCAGCCCGTGGCCATCGGCTTCCGGAAATCGCCCGCGATGAGCTGGTAAAGCATGAGGCCCAGCGCGTACAGGTCGCTCTGCACCGTGGGCTGTGCGCCCGCGATGACTTCGGGCGCCAGGTACAGCGGCGTGCCGCTGGACGCCGAGGCGCCCGCGTCGTGGGTGACCGAGAGTCCGAGCGCCGTGATGCCGAGCTCGCGTAGCCGTCCCGGCTCGAGCAGGCGGCTGCTGCCGAAGTCGGTCAACCGCACGCGCCGGGCTTCGCCTTCGCCGCTCACCAGCACGTTCCCGGGCTTCAGGTCCTTGTGCAGGACCCCGACGCCGTGCGCGGCGGCGACGGCTTCGGCGACCGGCAGGAACAGTGCGAGCTTCTGCTCCAGCGGCCAGGCGGCGAAGCCGGGATGGCGTCCCGCCCAGGCGGCGAGGTCCTCGCCGCCGTGCTCGCATTCCAGGAAGTAAGGTGCGGTGGTGAAGTTCCAGTCGAGGATGCGGGCGAAATCCGGGCGCTCGCCCAGGCTCTCGCGGAGCACGCGGGCAAGCGTTACCTCCCGTTTGAGCGCGTACAGGTGCTCGCCGTCCGCGGCGAACTTGTAGACGCGCAGCTCGCGCGTCTTCGCGTGCCGGGCGCGCCAGGCCTCGCGCCCGCCGGCGCCGCTCAGCAGCGCTTCGAGGATGAAATGCGGGCGCTCGGGGACCGGCAGGCCGGGCGCAAGATCGAGACGGGTTTCGAAGTGTCGCCCGACCGCCACGCGCTCGACCGGTGCGGCCAGGCGGTAGCCGATGCGGGGGACGGTCACGATGAGGGCATCGCCTTCTGGCCCCAGCGCCTTGCGCAGCTTGCCGATAGCGGTCGCGAGCACGTGATCCACGGTGGGACGCCCGGCCCACACGGTCTCGAAGAGCTCCGCCTTGGTGACGACTTCGCCGGCGTGGCGCAGCAGCACGGACAGCACCTGCAGCGGCCGCTGCTCCATCGGCACGACCGTTCCGTCGACTTCGAGCTCGAGGCGGCTTTCATCGAATGCGGCGCTGCCGAAGCGCCAGCGGAAGAGTTGCTCGCGGTGGTTGTTCCTGTCGCTCACGCCGTGCCGTTCGCCGGGCGGGTGCAAGACCTTCGGATGACGTTCCGTCGCGTCAGTTCGGCAAGAATCGTCGTGCCCTCCCCATGAGCGGGGCGAAATTTTAGCACGCCGGGTAACGCTTGAAGGTTTGTTGAAGGCGGCGTGAGGACTGCGCAAGCCCGGTCGGACGACGATGCTGGTTGCCCGTCGGCCGGCCGGTTGCCTGCCACTCCGGCGGGATACCCCAGCGAGGAGCAGTTCTTATGAGCACGAACGGAGACGACCTGGCGCGCCAGGTTCGCGAGGTGCTGGCCAGCGAGCGGGCGCAGCAGGTCATCGGCACGGCCCAGCGGATCCGGGCGACCACGGGCGCGGCAGTGCTGGCGGGCTATTTCTCCTGGATACTCGGCACGATCGCGCTTGCCGCGGGGGAGTTCCACTACTCGGTGCTCGAGCGCAGCGTCAGCTTCACGGCGTTCGAGTTCTTCGGCTTCAGCGGGCCGCTCCAGCTCGTGCTGTTGCTGTCCTTCGGTTCCGTTTTTCTTCCGTACTGGTGGAACACCCGGACGGCATGGCTGGGGTATGCCGTGCCTTTGGTGCTGCTGCTCGCGGCACCTTCCGTCGCGGGAGCGTTCGCCGATGCGCTCGAGGAATACCTCGCGACCGAGCTCAACCCGGCGCCCGGCTTCATAGTGATCGAGCCGGACGGCTTCGAGACCGGCATCGGCCTGTACGTCGCTGGTTTTGCAGCGCTCTACCTCGGGTACGTCGGGATCAGGAACTGGTTCAAGCGCGTCCCGGTGTACTGCTGAGCCGGAATTTTTTCAAAGGAGAGGGCATCGTGATGAGAATGATGTGGTTTGGCGGACTGGCGGCGGCGCTGCTGCTGGCGGGATGCGGCTCGAGCTTCGAGCCGGGGGTCTACGCCGACGGTGGCGTCGTGTACACGTTCGACGGGGAGGGCAAGGGCACGATGGCGGGCGTGCTGGCCGGCGCGCCGGTGCCGTTCACCTACGAGGCGGATGGCGACGAGCTGGTCCTGGTGGTCGCCGGGACCCCGACGGCGCCGTTCCGGGTCCTGGGCGACGGCGTGATCGAGCGCCACGACGGCAGGCGATTGACCCTGCAGGCCAGGTGACGGTCGGGAGCGGCTCCGTGCAAGCCGGTCCGGGCCGGCCCCGGGCCGGTGCTATGCGTGCCCTGCCGGGGATCGTCTGTGCCGCACTCCTGTGCGGGGCCGCGGCGGCCGAGGATCCGGACGCCGCGGCCAAAGCGATGGTCCAGCGCTACGTCGCGACCTGGGACACGCAGGCGCTGCTCGACGAACCGGCCGTGCAAGGCGAGCTGCGCGAACTTGCCGGGCCGGCATTCGACAAGCTGCTGCACAACCTGGACGTCAACGCCGGCATCGAGTACTACGGCAGCGCGCTAACCGTGCGCGGCAATGCGCCGCACCACGGCCTCGAGGAAGAAGCCGTCCTGTGCGTGCAGCCTTACGGCACGCTGCGCGTGCACGCGGCGGTGCTCTCGGCCGGGCGCATCACCGTGTACACACGCGAAAGCCGGTACCAGTTCCTGCCGACCTGCATGAAGGACTGGATCACGCTGGTGAACGCGGGCCATGCCGGCCGCTTCCCGCAGCCGGCGAACGTGCGGTTGCAGGATATTGCCGCGAGCTCTGCGAGGACGCCGTGCGCGAGCGCGCGAAGGTCACCCGCCGACATTGCGACGGTCGAATTTCAGTAACCCGGCGCCAGCAGGAACGACAAGCCGCGGCCCAGGTAAGCGGGGATCACGGAGTTGTGTGTCTCGCCGGGGAATTCGACGTAGCGCACTTCCAGGCCGGCGGTCGGCGGTTCATCCAGTAGCTCGAACAGTTCCCGGCAGTTGGCAATCGGCGCGGCTTCGGCGATGTATTCGCGGTAGCGACGTTTCATTCGCTCGAGGTCCCGGGGCGTCGTGGTCCTGGCAAGCGCCGCGTCTTCCTGGGGCGTGACTTCGGACTCCAGGCCGCCCACCGTGATCAGCAGGCGCCGCAACGGGGCAGGCGGCCGGCGATGCTTGTACGCCTGCGCCTCGGTGAGTATCGATTTGCCGGCCCACCAGATCGACGGGCTGGCGGCCACGTACACCTGGAACGCTTCTGGACGAGTGAATAGCGTGTGCAGCGCGAAAAGCCCGCCCAGTGAGTGACCGAACAACGCCTGCCGCCCCTTGTCGATGGGAAGGCGCGTCTCGACCGCCGGTTTCACTTCGGTCAGTATGAACCGCAGGAAGGTATCTGCCCCACCTATCTCGCCCCACGGGGTTCCAAGATTGTCCTCCGGAAGCGTCGACATGTCCGTCTCCGGTGTCATGTCCCGCATGCGCGCGCCGTCGTCCGCACCGGGCGGGTAGCCCACGCCGACGACGACGACGGGCCCCAGGAAGAACGCCCGGTTGCGCGCGGTCTCCACAAGGGTGGCGAAGGCGGTCGAAGGATCCAGGACATAAATCACGGGGTAGCCCGTCGCAGGCGCCGGCTCCTCGGGGCGTGCAACGGAGACCTGGTAGGGTCGCCTCTCGGCCGACTGCAGGATGAAACGATCGGTGCCGGCGATCACGTAAGCGCCCGGCGTCGCCGATCGGTCGGTGCCTGCCGCTTCCGTGTGCGCCGCGGCCGGCCCGAAGGCCGGCCAGCAGAGTGCCAGGAAGAGCCCGACCGCCCTGGCGCGGTTCAAAATTCCACGCCCACCTGCACGCCGATCACGCGCGGCCGCGGTCGGGAGCCCAGCCCGAAGCTTGCGAGTGGGTCCTGGATGCCGTTCTCGTCCAGCAGGTTCTGGGCGAACAATTCGGCACTCAGCCAGCCGTAGCGCATGCCAAGGCGAACGTTCAGGAACTGCAGCGTGTCGGAGGGGAACGCTACGACACCTGAACTGTGATCCGTGTACGTGGATTTTCCAACCTGGTTATAGTCCGTGCGCGCGAAGCCCTGGACGTTCTCGGACCAGTCGAAGCGGTACTCTGCGGAGAGCGACACGGAATAATCCGGTACGAAATCCACGCGGTCGCCGACGACGTTGGTGAAAGAGGTCGGCAGCACCTTGACGAGCTCGCTTCGGGTTACGTTGCCGCTGGCCTGGAGGGTGAAGTCGTCGATGGCCTCGAATGCGACGAGCCAGTCGACACCCTTGATATGCGCCGTGCCGGTGTTGACCAGGCCGCCCAATATGCCGGTGGTTACCGCAAAGGTCTGGATGTCCTCGTACTCGCTGTAGAAGCCGGTCAGCTCATACTGCAGGCGCCGATCCAGCATCGCTCCCTTCACGCCTGCTTCGTACGACCAGACGCTCTCGGGTCCGAAGGTCCTGGCGGTGGTGTCTCCTGAAAAGCCGCCGCTGCGGAAGCCCTTCCCGATATTGGCGTAGAGGTTGACGTCGGGTGTCAGTGCGAAGGAAGCGTAGAAGCGCGGATCCACGGAGTGGAAGCTGTTGTCCAGGTCCAGCCCGCCGGACACCTGGCCTCGCGTGTCGTGGAAGTAACGCACGCCGGTGCCGACTTCCAGGCGCGGCGTGAGTTGGTAACTCGCATCGCCGAACACCGACCACGCTTTCGACGTATCGAGCGTGGGCAGCGGCACAGTGCCGATCGACACGCCTGCGGAGTACTGGTGGAGCACCAACAGGCGGTCGAACTCTTCGTCGGTGTAGTAGGTGCCGACCACCCAGGTCAGCGGGCCGTCGGTTGCGGAGCTGAGCCGCAGTTCCTGGGTGGAGATCCTGACGTGCTGGATATCCTGGTTGAACGATTCGTAGCCGGGGAACTTCACGGAGTAGCCGTCCGCCTGCTTGTCGCTCCGGCTATGGCTGGTCGATGCCAGCAGCGTCGCACCATCGAATTCGTAGGCAAGCGTCGCGTTGTAAAGGTTGTAGTCGTCGACCAGTACTTCCTGTGCGAGCGGGTCACCATCCGGGAACGCGACGTTGTTCTCGGCATCGACACCGGACGTAATTCCGTCGCCGTCATTGCGATGCACGACGACGAAGCTCTCGACCGTCAGCCGGTCTTCGGGTGCCCACAGCGCCTTCACCCGGACGTGGCGCAGGTCCTGGTTGTTGATGTCCTTGCGTCCGGCGGCGGGCTGGTCGATCCAGCCGCCGATGTCGGCGAAGGTTCCCGAGACGCGGACGCCGAGAACGTCCTGGACGATCGGGATGTTGACGACGCCGGACAGCCTCTCGCTCTGCTCCCCGTACGACGTGTCGAACGACTCCAGGTTTATTCGGCCTGAATAAGCTTCGAGGTCCGGGTCGCGGGTGATGAAACGGATCGTACCGCCCGCGGATCCCTGTCCATAGAGCGTGCCCTGCGGCCCGCGCAGCACCTCCACGCGCTCGAGATCCGTGAGCTGGAGGTCGAGCTGGGCCAATGACGGGCCCGTTACCGGCATCTCGTCCAGGTAAACCCCGACGAGCGAGGTAGCGCTGTTTCCGTTTGCCACCCCGCGCATGAAGATCCGGTTCTGGCCCGGGCCCGATTCCACGACGACGAGACCCGGCACGGTCCTTCCCAGGTCGAGGAGCGAGCGGATACCCTCGCGGTCGAGCTCGGCCTGGGACAGCGCGGTGACGCTCATCGGCACGTCCTCGAGCCGCTGTGCGCGCCGGTTGGCGGTAACCACTATCTCTTCGACCGCGGCGTTCGAGGTCGGCCCATCCCGTTCTTCTCCGGCGAAGAAATCTTGTCCGGAAGCTCTATCGTTCTGTTCGCGGGACGCCTGCGCCATCATCGCCTGCCTCGGCGTCCCCTGGGGCTTTTCCGGGTCACTGTCACCCCCCGCCTCGGCCTGCGTCAACGCGATCGTATCCTCGCCGACCGCTTCGAAACGGAGGTCCGTGTCGTTCAGCAGCGCCTGCAGCGCGGCACTCGCCGTATACACACCGTTGACGCCGCCGGAGCTCCTTCCGGCTACCAGCCCGGTTTGCACCATCAGCTGCAGATCGGACTGCTCGGAGAATTCGAGGAGGGCGGCATCGAGCGGCTGCGACTCGATGTGGAATTCATATACCTCGTCCAGCGCTTGCGCCTGTGCGACCGCGCCGATGGCCAGCAGCAGTACCTGGATGCCGGCGCGTCCCAGGATCGTGGCCGCGCCTCGTGGTGATTTTCCGCTCATTGAGTTCCCCTTCAGAATGGTGAACCCTTGGATGAGTGCACCTTTTTCGCCTTAGACGGAGAACGGCGGAAAAACGGAAGCCCCCTCCCTGTTATCTGTTCGGCGTACTGGTCACTTTGTGGCGGATGACCACCGTACTGTTGGTCTCTTCCACCTCCAGCGGAAACGCCTGTTCGAGTCCCTGCACCCAGGCGTCTATGCGCTGCTCGAACACTGTCCCGGTGAACGAGACGTCGCCGGCCGCCGCGTCTGCCAGGACAATCGGCCGCTCGGCGTAACGATTCACATCGTCGACGACATAGCGCAGCGCCTCTCCGCGATACTTGAGGCGTCCTTCCCGCCAGGCCAGTGCATCGGCCGGATCGGCCACCGTCACCAGCGTCACGGCCTTCTTGTCATAGGCGATCTGATGCCCCGCTTTCAGCCGCGCGACGGGATCGCGGGCGCCTGCCGCCGTTCCCCCGATGTCCGCTGCATGCTCGTCCTCGTCCGGTGAGACCGTCACCACACCTTCGGCAACGGTGACCACCACGCGGTCGACCTGGCGCGTCACGTTGAAGGCCGTGCCGACTGCCGCAATACGCCGGCCGCCGGCTTCGACGATGAACGGCCGCGTCGGGTCCTTCGCTACGTCGAAGAACGCTGCTCCTGCTTTGAGGACCACGAGCCGCTGGTCCGGCGTGTAAGCCGTCGAGATGACGGACTTGCCGCCCAGGGTCACCGTGGATCCGTCCGGCAGATGCACATCCCGGTGTTCTGCCGCCTGCGTTTCATAAATGGCAGAATCCGGCGGCGTTGGCGCGTTACCCCAAGGCTCGAACCGCCCGATCATGGCGGCGGTTGCCACGGTCACGAGAATGGTGGCCGCCATACCACCCCAGGTCCATCCCCGGCTCCGGAGGGCCGTTAGCCGCTCCGCCGCCCGCCACTCGGCAACCGTCATCGATCCGTCGTACGTGTCTGCCGTGAGTTCCGCCCCGGATGGCCAGGGCGGATCCTGCACGCCGTCCACCTGCCGTAAGGTCTCCTCGATTTCCGCGAACGCCGCGCTGTTCCCGGGCGACGCCTGCAGCCACGCCTGCCATTGGCCGATCGCTTCGGCCGGGACGTCCGCTTCCCGGATCTGCCAGTACCACTCGGCAGCCTGTTCGAGTGCGTCCTGTGTGGGGGGCTGCCGCTCAGTATTCATCGGTATCTCCATCCCGCCCGCCCTCGTTGAGACGACCCTGGCAGTGCAGGGTTGCCCGCACAAGGTACATCCGGACCATGCGCGGAGTGAGCCGCATCTGCGCCGCGATGTCCGGCGTGCTGACTCCGTAGATGCGACTCAGCAAAAACGCTTTCCGGCATTTCGGCGGCAGTTCTTCCAGGCACTCCCCGACGCGGCGCAGCAGATCCCGCTGCGTTTCCGTGTGCTCCGCCGAGGGCACGGCTTGCTCGAAGAAATCCAGGGACAAGCGCTTGTGATCCAGCGTCTCCCGCCTCAGGCGATCGATGGCGATGTTGCTGGCCGTCTTGAACAAAAAGGCGCGAAAGTAGCTGACCGCCTCCGGACGATCCAGTTGCAGGAGGCGCACGTACGCCTCCTGCGCCACTTCCTTGGCCTCTTCGTTCGACCGCAGCCGCATCCGCAGGAACCGGAGTAGCGATTCGTTGTGCTCGTTGAAGAGGCGCGCTACCACCTTGTCCTGCGATTCCGCTGGCGCATCCGGCGCTTGGGCTTCGCCCTGGCTGATTTCCGCTCTTTTCAAAGGCCCGGTCCCGATGCGCAATAGCCCTGTTCTCCCAGACGAAGAACTCCCCAAAAACGGAAATCGCCGGTCGCAGGTTATTTTCGCGCAATGCGCTTTTCGCCAGTGTACACGGCGCTGGCAATCCGCGAGGATGATAGCTGACCGACGCTTGCCATCTTCCTCGAGTGCAGGCTCCGGGATTACCATCGGCGGGGCGTATGAACATCGCGAATCTCATCCAGCGCCTCCCGAAAGCCGAGCTGCACCTGCACATCGAGGGCACGCTCGAGCCGGAGCTGATGCTTGAGTTCGCGGGGCGCAACCGCGTCGACCTGCCCTATGCCGGGGTCGAGGAGATCCGGGCGGCCTACGATTTCACCGACCTGCAGTCGTTCCTGGACATCTACTATGCCGGCGCGCGCGTGCTGCAAACGGAACGGGATTTCCATGACCTGGCGCGCGCCTATCTCGAGCGGGCCCGCGACGACAACGTCCGCCACGTCGAGATCTTTTTCGATCCGCAGACGCACACCGAGCGCGGAGTGGCATTCGAGACGGTGCTCGACGGCATCCACGCGGCGCTGTCGGAAGGAGAAGCGGAGCTCGGCATCAGCTTTCGCCTGATCCTTTGTTTCCTGCGCCATCTCAGCGCGGAAGACGCCATGGCGACGCTGGAGGCGGCGCTCCCGCACAAGGACCGCATCGACGCGGTGGGACTCGATTCTTCGGAAGTCGGGCATCCCCCGGCGAAATTCAGGGACGTGTTCGCGCGCGCCCGCGCGGCGGGCTTTCTCGCGGTGGCGCACGCCGGCGAGGAAGGGCCGCCGGCGTACATCCGCGAGGCGCTCGATCTGCTGCAGGTGCGGCGAATCGATCACGGCGTGCGGTGTCTCGAGGATCCCGCGCTGGTCGAGCGGCTCAAGCGCGAGCAGGTGCCGCTGACCGTCTGTCCGCTGTCCAACGTCAAGCTCAGGGTGTTCGAAGACCTGGAGCAGCACAACCTGCGGCGGCTGTTGCAGGCCGGACTGTGCGTCACGGTCAACTCCGACGATCCGGCGTACTTCGGCGGCTACGTGGGGGAGAATTTCCGCCGGGCCGCCGCGGCGCTGGGGCTGACGGCCGAGGAGGTCGGGGCGCTGGCGCGCAACAGCTTCACGGCGAGTTTTCTCGACGAGACGACGAAACGCCGGCATCTCGCGGAGGTCGATACCGTGATGGCGGAGATGGCATTCGCGCGCTGAGCGCGTCGGAAGGGGCCGCCGGAACGCACGACGGAGACCTGATTCATGCGCTACATGCTTTTATGCTGCATTGACGAGAACCACTGGGAGAGCCTGGAGCAGGAGGAACGCGACCGCGTGATGGGCGACTACGGCGCCTGGATCCAGCGGCTCGACAAATCCGGCCGACACGTCGTTTCCGCGCGGTTGGAATCGGTCGCCAACGCGGCGACCTTGCGGCGGAACGGCGGCAAGCCCAGTGTCGTCGACGGCCCGTTCGCCGAGACCAAGGAGCAGGTCGGCGGCTTTCACGTGATCGAGGCCGACAGCAGGGAAGAAGCGCTGGAGATTGCCGGGGGCATTCCGACGCTGCGCGTTGGCGGCACCATCGAGGTGCGCGCGCTGCGGCCGGAACCTCGCTGAAACACGCCCATAAGCAAGAATTATACGCGTTCGCGTATATTGACATTTTATACGCATTTGCGTATAAATCTTTCGATGAGCCAACGTGCGCGCACAGCGCGGCAAATCGGCGCGATCCTGCGCCGCGCCCGCCGCAATGCGAACCTCACGCAAGCCGAGCTCGGCGCCAGGATCGGGCTGCGGCAGGCGACCATATCAAAGCTCGAGGCCGGCGAACCCGCGACGCGGCTCAGCACGCTGATGGATGTGCTGTCGGCCCTCGGGCTCGAGATTGTCATCGACGAGCGGGGCAGGGTCTCCCCGAAGGACCTCGAGGACCTGTTCTGATGGCCAGGAAGTCCGCCCACGCCCCGCTCGATGTCCTGCTCAACGGCCGCAAGGTCGGCCAGTTGAGGCGTGAGACGTCCGGCGCGATTGACTTCCGGTATGACCCGGCATGGCTCACCTTTGTGACAGGTCGAAGTTTCCAAGAACTCCAGTGTTCACTTGTATCCCGCTGGCGGATTCAGGCTGACGCCGATCTATGACGTG
>CAYRKH010000020.1:0-45595 GCA_964424805.1 uncultured Woeseiaceae bacterium | reverse complement strand
CGCCCTTGACGTCGACCGTGATCTTCTGCGACAGGTCGCCGCGCGCGATGGCCGTCGCGACCTCCGCGATGCCGCGTACCTGGTCCGTCAGGTTCGTGGCCATGACGTTCACGTTGTCGGTGAGGTCCTTCCAGGTGCCGGCCACGCCCGGCACGATGGCCTGGCCGCCGAGCTTGCCTTCCGTGCCCACCTCGCGCGCCACGCGCGTCACTTCGGAGGCAAAGGACCGGAGCTGGTCCACCATGGTGTTGATAGCGTCCTTCAGCTGCAGCATCTCGCCGCGCACGTCGACCGTGATCTTGCGGGAGAGGTCGCCGTTCGCGACGGCGATGGTGACTTCCGAGATGTTCCGCACCTGCGCCGTCAGGTGGTTGGCCATGGAATTTACGTTGTCCGTCAGGTCCTTCCAGACGCCGGATACGTCCCTGACCTCGGCCTGGCCGCCGAGCTTGCCCTCCGAGCCGACCTCGCGGGCGACGCGCGTCGCCTCGGACGTGAAGACGCGGAGCTGCTCGATCATCGTGTTGACGATCTGTGCCGAGCGCAGGAATTCGCCTTCGATACGGCGGCCGTCCACCTCGAGCGGAACCGTACGGGACAGGTCACCGCGTGCCACGGCTGCGATGCTGCGCGTCACTTCGGTAGTCGGCCAGAGCAGGTCGTCGATCAGCTCGTTGACGGAGTTTTCCATCGATCCCCAGGAGCCGATGCGGCGGTCGAAACGCACGCGCTGGCGCGTACGCCCGCGACGCCCCACGGCCTCGCTGACGTGGGCGAGCTCCGTCGCGAGGTGATCGTTGGCGGTGACGACTTCGTTGAAAGTGTCCGCGATCTTGCCGGCGAGACCGGTCCAGTCACTCGGCAGGCGAACGGAAAAATCGCCGTTACGCACGCACTGCAATGCGTGCAGCAGTTCGACAGGATTTACATCCGAATCCGCAGCGAAACCGGAGGGCGCAATAGCGCCCGTGGGGTTGGTTCCCATGAGTGTTTTCCGTTGTAGATGTACGTTGGAGCTGTGAGGCAAGGAGGGGGTTGCACTGGCGTCGTCCCCATTCAAGGCGTCTTGCCTGCCGAATCCATCGCGACTCGACGGGCCGCGTTATTCGGGAAACGCAAAGGTACTCGTCCCCCGGATGAATCACAACCCGCATTTCCATAACGTGAACGCGAATCTTGATGTGCCGGTGGCCGATGATGGAAAACGTGTAAATTTTACCGATCGCCGCCAGGCGGCAGCGCGTGCTTCAAGCTGCCGGGAGATGACGTTCACCCGTTGTTAACCATAATCCGGCGCAACGTGCATATCGAATACGATAACTGGTCCTCCAGGCTCGCATGTCAATACCGATTGGCGCAGCATGGATACGGATGAATTGCACCGCGCCGGGTTTCTCATTAACGTCTGCGGCTGCAGAGCTTTGGGGTTGATGGATGCACCTGATCCGGTTCGCGTGCATGTCGGGCATGCTGTCGTACCTTGCGCTGTGCGGCTGCGTGCAACAGCCGTCACCCCCCGCTCCCGGCGAAGGCCCGAACGATCCGGTCGAGCTGCAGGTGCTCGCGATCAACGATTTTCACGGCAACCTGGAGCCGCCGGAGGAGGAGCTCGGCGGCGCGGCCTACCTCGCCGCGCACCTGGAACGCGCCGGGAACGCCGCGCCCCACACCGTCATCGTTTCCGCCGGCGACCTCGTGGGCGCGAGCCCGCTCATCTCCGGCCTGTTTCACGACGAGCCGACCGTCGAGACCGCCAACCTCTTCGGACTCGACCTGAACGCCGCCGGCAACCACGAATTCGACGAAGGCTGGCGGGAGCTGCTTCGCCTCCGGCACGGCGGCGCGCGCGAGGGCGGTGACGCCGGGTTTTCCGGCGCCGACTTCGAGATCCTGGCCGCCAACGTCATCGTGAAAGCGAGCGGCGAGACGCTCCTGCCTCCCTATACCGTCAAGCGCTATGGCGGCATTCCGGTCGGCTTCATCGGCCTGCCGCTCACGGACACGCCATCCGTGGTGGTTGCGTCGGGAGTTGCCGGCCTGGTCTTCGAGGACGAGGTTGTGACGATCAACGCCTACGTGGCAGACCTCCGGCAGCAGGGCGTGGAGGCGATCGTCGTCGTCATTCACCAGGGCGGCTATCCCGCCGACGGCGGCCCGGACGAGTGCCGGGATTTTTCCGGCCCGATCGTCGACATCGTCGCACGCACCGACCCCGCGGTGGATCTCTTCGTCACCGGCCACTCCCACCGGCATTACCTGTGCAGCCTCGACGGGCGGCCCGTGACGAGCGCCGGGTCGAAGGGCCGCTTCTATACCGCCATCGCCACGCGCCTCGATCGCGCCAGCGGAGACATGACGGTCGTCAGCATGGACAACATTCCCGTGACCCACGATGTCGCGCCGGCCGCGGACGTCGGCGCGCTGGTGGACGAATACCGGGGACGCGTCGAGGCGATTGCACAAAGCGTCGTTGGCACGATTACCGCGGACATCACGAAAGAGCCCGACGAGCAGGGCGCCAACCAGCTCGGGGCCCTCATCGCGGATGCGCAGCTTGCGGCGACGCAGGACGACGGTGACCAGGGCGCCTCCGTTGCGTTCATGAACGCCGGCGGCATACGTACGGACCTGCTGTATGCCGCCGCCGACGGCGGTCGAGACGGCGAGGTGACGTTCGCCGAGATCGCCGCCACGCAGCCTTTCGGGAATACGCTCGTGACGCTGACGCTGACCGGCGCGCAGATCGACACGCTGCTCGAGCAGCAATGGGCGGGACAGCCGGCGCCGGACATCCTGTCGCCCTCCGAGGGCTTCTCCTATGCCTGGAGCCGCAGCGCGCCGGACGGCGAGCGCGTGGACCCGGCATCCATCCGGATCAACGGAGTCCCGGTAGAACCCGACCTGCTTTACCGGGTGACGGTCAACAGCTTCCTGGCCGGGGGCGGCGACGGCTTTCCCGTGCTGTCCGAGGGCACGGAACGGGTCGAAAGCGTGCTGGACCTCGATGCCCTGAAAGCCTGGCTCGGCAGGCATTCACCGGTAGCGCCGCGGGAGCTCGACCGGATACGAGCCGTGCCATAGCCAAAACGCCCATGGCCGCCGGCGCCGCCGGCGATGGCTACGCGGGCAGATTCGGGTTATATAGGCGATGACCGTACAAGCCCGCCGGTGCGGCGTGCTGAACGAGAAGCAACAACAACAACAAACTGCAGGAGCCAGAGATGAGCAATGCCAGCATGCCGCAGATGACACCGCGCGCCGTTGTCCTCGCCATCATCCTTGCCGTGATCCTCGCCGCTGCCAATGCGTACCTGGGACTGTTCGCCGGCCTGACGGTGGCGACCGCGATCCCCGCGGCAGTGGTGTCGATGGGCGTGCTGCGCCTGCTGGGGGGCGGCACGATCCTCGAGAACAACATCGTGCAGACCGGGGCGTCCGCCGGTTCGTCCATCGCCGCAGGCGTCATCTTCACCATACCGGCGCTGGTCATCCTCGGGTACTGGGACGACTTCAAGTACTCGTGGGTGCTGGCGATCGCCGGCCTCGGCGGCCTGCTCGGTGTGCTGTTCTCGGTGCCGCTGCGGCGCACCATGATCGTCGAGGCGCCGTTGCCGTTCCCCGAAGGCAAGGCGGCGGCGGAGGTATTGAAGGCGGGCGACAATCCCGGTCCCGGCCTGAAAATACTCGCAATGGCCGGCGGTATCGGGGCGGCGATCAAGCTCGCGGCCGCCAGCGGTTTACGGATAATCCCCGATAGCTGGGCCCTGTCCACTTTCTTCGCCAACGGCAAAGGTATCGCCTACCTCGGCACTGGCCTCTCGCCGGCGCTGCTCGGGGTCGGCTACATCGTCGGGCTCAACGTCGGCATCGTTGTCCTTTCCGGTGCGGTGCTGTCGTGGCACATCGCCATCCCGCTCTTCAACGCGTTCTTCCTCGACACCGACCCGGCGCTGGCGGCGCAGATCGCCGGCGCATCGTCGGAGGGTGCGGCGTTCGCTATCTGGAACGCGAAGATCCGCTTCCTCGGCGTCGGGGCCATGCTGATCGGCGGCGTGTGGACTCTCTTTTCGCTACGGAAATCCCTGTTGTCCGGCATCCGGAGCGGGTTTGCCGCGGCGCGCAAGGGCGCGAGCGAGGCGGTTGCGGAGACCGAGCGCGACCTGCCGATGAAATGGATGCTCGTGGCACTGGTGCTGTTCGTCGTGCCGCTCGCCGGCCTCTACCAGGCAATCGTGGAGCAGTGGAGCGTCAGCATCCCGATGACCGTCATCATGATCGTCGCGGGCTTCGTGTTCGTATCCGTCTCGGCATATCTCGCGGGCATCGTCGGCTCATCCAACAACCCGGTATCCGGGATCACCATCGCCACGATCCTGTTCGCGTCGGTAGTGCTCGTCGTCCTGCTCGGGCGCGACTCGCCTATCGGTGCGGTCGCCGCCATCATGATCGGGGCAGTGGTCTGCTGTGCTGCCGCGGTCGGCGGCGACAACCTGCAGGACCTCAAGGCGGGCTACATCGTCGGTGCGACGCCCTGGAAGCAGCAGCTCATGCTCGGCATCGGCGCGCTCTCCTGCGCGTTCATCATGGCACCCATGCTGGACCTGCTTGCCGAGGCTTACGGCATCGGCGCGCCCACGCCGGACAAGCCGAACTCGCTGGCGGCGCCGCAGGCGACGCTGATGGCATCGGTCGCCCACGGCATGTTCGGCGGCGAACTGCCATGGACCATGATCGCCATCGGTGTCGCGGTCGGTGCCGTCATCATCATCCTGGACGAGACCCTGAAATCCCGCGGGTCGAGCTTCCGCGTGCCGGTGCTGGCCGCGGCGATCGGGATCTACCTGCCGCTGGAGCTGATGGTGCCCATCTTCCTCGGCGGACTGCTCTCTTACCTGGTGGAACGGAAGCACAACCTGGAGGGCGACGGCGAGGAGCGCGACCGTATCCATCGGCCGGGAACGTTGTTCTCGGCCGGGCTCATCACCGGCGAGGCGCTGATGGGCATCGCGATCGCCATCCCGATCGTCGCCAGCCAGCGAGGTGACGTGCTGGCGCTGCCGGAGCAATGGCAGCTCGGGCAATGGTTCGGGCTGGCGGTGCTGGTCGTCGTCGGTTGGCTGCTCTACCGCAGCGGCGCGCGCAGCACCGTGGCGGGCGATATCGACGAAAGCTCGCGCTGACGTCGACCGCGTCGTCGCCGACTGGAGACACGGTGCGGTCGGCGGCGATCGAGACTATGATCGGTTGACATGCTCTACGAGCATCCGGTCAAGCGGTGCCGATCTACGGATCGTCACCGGGAAAGGTCTCGAAGGATTCGACTATGCAAGAGCAGCGAGAATACGAGCTCACCGGCCGTCGCCGTGAGCTGCTGAACATTCTCCCGGCGTTGCGGCGCTTCGCGCTGAGCCTTACGGGTGAGACAGGCGCCGCCGACGAGCTGCTGCAAGCGTCGATCGCACGCGTCCTGAAGGGCGGACTGCCGGTCGAGGCTGAGCTGCTTCCCTGCTGCATCCGGGTGTGCCGGCAGCTGTGGACGGAGCGGCGGCAATCCGCCGGTGACAGCGGGGCCACATCGGTACCGGCGTCGAGTGATCGCGGAGTGCCGGCCGGTATTGCTGCCGCGGACGAAGTGCGGCCGGCGCTTGCGGCCTTGTCTGACGACCAGCGCGCGGTACTGGAGCTCGTCGCGCTCGAGGGACACTCCTACGGCGCCGCTGCCGCAATGCTCGACGTGTCGATCGGCGGGATCATGCACAGGCTGGCACGTGCGCGCGGCGCGCTGATCGATCGTTTCCACTCCGGGTGGGTGCCGGCGGGGCGCAAGGCCGTTAACACATGACAAATGCCCAGCAGGAACTCGACGACGAGATTCTTTCGGCCTGTCACGACGGGGAGCTGCCGCCGACCGAGGCGGACGCCGTCCGGCGGCGGCTCGCGCGCGAGCCGAATCTCGCGGAACGGCTTCGGGCGATGCAGCGTGTCGACGAGGCCGCTGTCGGCGCGTTCCGCGCGCTCGATCTCGAGCCCCTGCCCGAGAGAACTCTCGAGCTGCTGCAAGCCGCGGAAGCGGAGCACCGGGAACGGCGCTCCGCGAACGGCAATGTCGTTGCGATCCGGGGGCGGAGCGGCCGGCGGCCTGGGCGGCGTTGCCGCTGGCCGGTAGCGCTCGCCGCGGGGCTGGCGCTGGCAACGGGCTTCTGGCTGGGAGTACTGGTGCCGGATGATGGCACTTCCCTGGCGGGAACGTTCGTCGGGCAGAGCGTCTGCGAGCCGGACCGCGGCCGACAGTCTCCAGGAGGAGGAGCCGCTTTAACAAACGACGCGAAAGCCGCCGGCGGGCGACCCCCCGCAGCTACTGTCCCCGGCACGCTGCCGGGGGTCGCGAGCTAAACCCCCCTTCCCGCGGGAAGGGCACAGCAGAGCAGCGGCCGGGGTCGTTCGGGTCAGTGGGCCGTCCGGCCGCCCTGGGCGGTTTCCTGGTCCTCCTGGCCCGCCGCTGAAACCATTTCCTCCGCGGTGTGCTTGACCTCGTCGTAGGCCTCGGACGCTCGTTCCTTCATCGAGCGAGCGGCCGCATCGCTGCGTTCGCCCAGCAGGCGATCTTCGGCTTCGCTCCGCGGCAGCGCCGCGCCCAGCGCCGCGCCCAGCGCGATGCCCATGGCGCCAACCAGGAGCGGCTGCTCTTCCAGCATGTGGCTGAAACCTGCCCGCATTCGCTGCCCCTGCTCGCGCATCCGCTGTCCCTGCTCAAGCATCCGCTCGCCGGTGTGGCCGACGGCATCGCCGACGCGTGAAGCACGATCGCCGATAGCGTCCGCTGCGGATTTCGCGGAATCGATCCCGTGCTGCATCCGGCGCTTCGCACCTTCCGCGTGGCCGTGCAGGTCCGTCCTCTCGCGACGGGGCCGTGCCGGCGGCGGCGGCCGGTTGGCCGAGGCCATCATCCAGGCGATGCCGACCGCGGTCAGCAGCAAAGGCATCGGGTGATTCTCCGCCGAGCGGCCCAGGTTCGTGGCGAAGTCCCCGCCGTGACGGCGAGCCGCACCGACCACCTGGTCCAGCAGCTCGCCGGGCGACAGCCGGTTCTCGAGCTCGTGAATGGTATTGCCGAGACTCGCCCGCGTGCGTTCGATGTCGCGTTCGATCTGGTCCGGGTCGCGGCGATCGCTTGCGTGCGTTACCTCGTTCATTGCACTTGTCTCCTGGCGAATTCGGCGTCCTTACGGACCGAGTCCATGGTGCGGTCGGGCATCAGCGAATCAGCCTGCATCTTCTTCTTGCCGGCCGATAGCAGTATGGCCCCGATGACCGTCACCACGGCACCGACGATGAAGGCGGCCGTCATCAGGCTGACCCATCTGGTCAGCAGCATCATCACGCCGCCGAGCAGGAAGAGTATGCCCGCGTACATCACACCGCCGCCGGCGGCAGCGGACATGATGCCGCTCCTGACGTCGCTGACGGCGGACTTCATCTCCGACCTGGCGAGCGCGACCTCTTCGCTGAACAGCGTGGTGATGTCCGTCGCCAGCTTCCTGAAGAGACCCGGGACGGACTCGGTTTCATAACGCTCCGGGCCGTGATTGCCGTTGGTCCGCCGGCGTGCTTCTTCCGCACGCGGTACGTGGAATGATTCCGGTTGCTCTGCGTTCATAAGCCTGTACCTCCAGTGGAATCCGGTGTTTCCGGCCGATCCGGGCTGTCGGGGGAGGCACGCTCCATGGCACGCTCCGGAAATACCAGTCGTTCGCGGCTGGTGTAGTCCGCCGGCGCCGGCTCTTCACCGGTGCCCGGCTCCCTCCACGCCATTTCCCCGCCGATTCCGTTCCTGCGATCCTGCCTCGCTGACGCTTTCGCGAATCGCGACAGGCCGACACCGACGGCGACGGCGCCGAGCAGGAACAGCGCTGGATTGCGTTCGGCCAGGCGGCGTACGTCATCGGCAAGCTCGTCTATGCTTTTGCTGCGGAGACGGTCGGATACGTCGCTAAGCTGCGACGACAGGCGATTGGCATACTCGGCAAGCCCTTCGTGGTGCAGCTCGCCCAGTCGGTCTGCGGCGCTGCCGACGGCTTCGGCAAAATCGCCTACACCTGCCGCCGCGCGTCCGGTCCCGGCCTGAAGCTGCTCGCGGCCCGCTTCGCCCGCCCGTCGGCCCTCTTCATCCAGGACGCTCTGCGACCGGGTGTCGGCGCCCGTAGTATGTTCATCACTGGCGCGTCTGTTCATGGTGTAATCCTCAATCGTGGGGTTGTGGGGGTTGTCAGCTCCCGGCCGGACGGTTCACCGCCCGGAATCGCCCTGCAGCCCGTGGCTGCAGGGCGCCGACCCCGTTCCCACGTCCGGGGTCTGGACCGACTCGTCTTCAGTACTGCTCGGTCGGATCGGTGCTCGATTCCTCGGTCAGCATCGAAGGATCGATTTCCTGCTGCTGCTCGAGGGTCTCCCGGTCCATCGTGGTGGTGATGCTGTCATCGGTCCCCAGCGACAGGTCGGAAAGCGGAATGGCAACGACCTTCTCGCCGACACCGAGGAAACCGCCGACGTTGACCGCGGCGACCTTATCCTGCTGCTGGTCGCTGTAGCCGACTTTCTCGATCGTGCCGATTTCCTCGCCTGTCGAGCTGACGATCGACTTGCCTTCCAGCTCCGAGCTGCTCATCTGGGACAGGTCATGCGAGCCCTGCATGCCAGCCTGTGTCTCCGTCTCTGACTGCGAGCTGTAGGGATCGCTTTCCGTGCTCGAGCCATAGGGATCGCTTTCCGTGCTGTAGGGATCGCTCTGGGTATCGTAAGGGTCAGTCTGCTGGGTCTGCGACTGCGTTTCGTACTGGCTTTGCGTGTCCGTCTCCATGCCGGTACGGTCCTCACGCTCGTCCTGGGTGACGATACCGCTGTCGGTATCCCATTCCTGCTCGGTAGACTGCTCCTGGGCGCCCGCAAAAACGGCGCTACCGGTCAGAGCAAGCCCTGTCATGAACACTACTGTCCTTTTCATCATTACCTCCATTTCCTGAGAAAGGCCTGTTGTGGTACGGGCATATGGGCTTGCAAAGGGCGTGCCAAGGCGGGAGGGAAAGCTTCCAGGGACGCGCGAAAGGCGCCGTGCGGGCCGCACGATGTCGCGAGGGAGGCCCAGGCTCTTCCTGTCGGAGGAAGGACGGTAGAAATTGCAGGGATGGCAATTTCGACAAATGCGTAAGGGGGGACTGTCGCTTTTTGGAGATCGCCCCCCCGGGCCGGGAAAGGGCGAGAACCGGCGGGTCCTATGGGGCGTCGCCCGCGACCCGGCGTACGCTGTCGTCGTCGCAGATGTAGGTGGCGGTCACCTTGTCGTCCTGGATCGACTCGAGGTACACGTCGAAGCGCCAGAGCGAGTGCAGGTGCTTCATCACCGCCTTCGTGTCTTCCGTTTCCAGCGGAACGCGGTTGTGCTGGATGTGCTTCAGGGTGATCGAGCGGTTGCCGCGCAGGTCCACTTCGTGGATCTGGATGTTCGGCTCCTGCTTGCTGAGGTTGTACTGGTCGGACAGCTGCTCGCGAATGCGACGATAGCCCTGGTAGTCGTGGATGGCCGTGACCTCGATCTCCTTCTCCCAGTCATCGTCCAGGATGCTGAAGAGCTTCAGGTCGCGGATGACGGTGGGTGACAGGAACTGCAGGATGAAACTCTCATCCTTGAAGTCACGCATGCTGTGATGCACGGCTTCCAGCCAGTCCCGGCCGGCGAGGTCGGGGAGGAATTCACGATCCTCGTCCGTCGGCGTCTCGCAAACGCGCCGGATGTCGGAGAACATCGCATAGCCGAGCGTGTAGGGATTGATACCGTTGTAGTAAGGCGAGTCGAAGCCGGGCTGGTAGATCACGTTCGTGTGAGATTGCAGGATCTCGAACATGAAGCCGTCGGAAACCAGCCCTTCGTCGTACAGGGTATTCAGCAGCGTGTAATGCCAGAATGTCGCCCAGCCCTCGTTCATGACCTTGGTCTGGCGCTGAGGGTAGAAGTACTGCGCGATCTTGCGCACGATCCGCACGACCTCGCGTTCCCAGGGCTCCAGCAGCGGCGCGTTCTTCTCGATGAAATAGAGCAGGTTTTCCTGCGGCTCCTTGGGGAAGCGCGGCCACTGCTCGGTCTTGCGCTCTGCCTTCTTCGGCAGGGTTCGCCAGAGATCGCTCACCTGCTGCTGCAGGAATTCCTCGCGTTCGCGCTGGCGCCGCTTCTCATCTTCCGCGGAAATCGACCGCGGCCGCCGGAAGCGATCGACGCCGTAGTTCATGAGTGCATGACAGGAGTCGAGCAGGGACTCCACCGTGTCCACGCCGTAGCGCTCCTCGCATTCGGCGATGTAGTTGCGGGCAAAAAGCAGGTAATTGACGATCGCGCTTGCGTCCGTCCAGGTGCGGAACAGGTAATTGCCCTTGAAAAACGAGTTGTGGCCGAAACAGGCATGCGCGAGGACCAGCGCCTGCATCGCGAGCGTGTTTTCCTCCATCAGGTAGGCGATGCAGGGATTGGAGTTGATCACCAGCTCGTAGGCAAGCCCCATGTGGCCGCGCCGGTATTGCTGCTCGGTGGTGAGGAACTGCTTGCCGAGCGACCAGTGGTGGTAGCCGAGCGGCATGCCGATCGACGAATAGCGATCCATCATCTGCTCGGCGGTGATGATCTCGATCTGGTTCGGGTAGGTGTCCAGCCGGTAGTCTTTGGCGACCCTCGCGAGCTCACGCTCGAACTCCTCGAGCTCGGCGAACGTCCACTCGGAGCTTTCGCCGATCGGCTTACGATCGGTCACTGTCATTTCGTCTTCTTCTTGAACAGTTCGTGGAAGACCGGATAAATCTCCGAGGCGTCAGTCACTTTTTTCATGGCGAAACACTCGGGGTATTTTGACTGGACTTCCTCGTAGGCGTGCCATAGGGCCTGCTCGGCCTGCTCGGATATCTCGACATACGCGAAATACTGAACCAGGGGCAGGATGCTGTTGACCAGCAGGTCGCGAGCGATGGGCGAATCGTCGTGCCAGTTCTCGCCGTCGGACGCCTGTGCCGCGTAGATGTTCCAGTCCGCAGTCGGGTAACGATCGTGGATCACGTCGCGCATCAGCTTGAGCACGCTGGACACGACGGTTCCGCCGGTCTCCCGGGAATAGAAGAACTCTTCTTCATCCACCTCGCTCGCCACCGTGTGGTGGCGCAGGAATACGATATCGATCTTCTTGTAGGTCTGCTTGAGGAACAGGTGCAGCAGGATAAAAAATCGCTTCGCGAGATCCTTGATCTCCTGCGTCATCGAACCGGAGACGTCCATCAGGCAAAACATGACGGCGTTGCTGGTCGGCAGCGGCTGCTGGATGAGGTTGTTGTACTTCAGGTCGAAATCGTCGAGAAACGGAATGTGGTTCAGCCGCCGCTCCAGGCGATCCAGCTCATGCCTGATTTCCCTGGCGCGCTCCTGCGCACCGGGCACATCCTCGATGGCCGCGAGCTCTTCCTCGAGTTCCCGGATCTGGCGTCGTATGGAACCGCCCAGGGCAATGCGCCGCGCCTGCGCTCCCTTGAGCGACTGGATGACGTTCAAACGCGCCGGAATACCGACGTTGGTGTAGCCCCCTTTCTGGTAGCGGAAGGTTTCCGTTTCCTTTAGCTGCTTCTTGACGAGATTCGGGAGTTCCAGGTCCTCGAACATGAAGTCCAGGAATTCCTGGCGGGAGAGCTCGAACACGAAATCGTCCATGCCCTCGCCGCTGTTGCTTGCCTTGCCGCGCCCGGAGCCGCCGGCACCGCCGGCGGGGCGTTTGATGCGATCGCCCGCGATGAACTCCTTGTTGCCCGGCAGCACCCGCCGCTGGTGGCCGCCGGCGCCATGGCGGAAGATCGGCTCCGAGATGTCCTTGCGCGGGATGCTGATCTCGTCGCCGCGGTCGGTGTCGGTGATGCTGCGCCGGTTCACCGCGTCCGCCACCGCCTCCTTGATGTGCTTGCGAAAGCGGCGCACGAAGCGCTGGCGGTTGACGGCGCTCTTGTTACGGCTCTCCTGTCGCCGGTCGATGATCAGGAATGCCATCCTGGCGACCTAGGTAGCAGGCTTTTCACGCTGGCAGGACACGGCGCCCATCAGCGCGACTTCCGTACTCGCAGGTACCACTCGGACAGCAGTCGCACCTGCTTCTCGGTGTACCCGTACTCGGTCATGCGGCGCACAAAATCCTTGTGCTTCTTCTGGTCCTCGCTGGAGGCCTTCGAATTGAAGGAGATGACCGGCAGCAGGTCCTCGGTATTGGAGAACATGTTCTTCTCGATCACGAGCTTCAGCTTCTCGTAGCTTGTCCACGCCGGGTTTTTGCCGGCGTTGGCGGCGCGCGCCCGCAGGACGAAATTGACCACCTCGTGCCGGAAGTCCTTCGGATTGCTGATGCCGGCGGGCTTCTCGATCTTCTCCAGCTCGTCGTTCAACGCCGCGTGATCGAGGTTCTCGCCCGTCTCCGGGTTGCGATAGTCCTGGTCCTGGATCCAGAGGTCCGCGTAGGTTATGTAGCGATCGAAGACGTTCTGGCCGTACTGCGAGTAGGACTCGAGGTAAGCCGTCTGGATTTCCTTACCGATGAATTCGATGTAGCGCGGCGTCAGGAATTCCTTGATGAAGGTGAGATACCGGTCCCGCACCTCGGGCGGGAACTGCTCGTGCTCGATCTGTTTTTCGAGAACGTAAAGCAGGTGTACCGGGTTGGCCGCGATCTCGGTCGCGTCGAAGTTGAACACCTTGGAAAGAATCTTGAACGCGAAACGCGTCGAAAGACCTTCCATGCCCTCGTCGACGCCGGCAGTGTCGCGGTATTCCTGGATCGACTTGGCTTTCGGGTCGGTATCCTTGAGGCTTTCTCCGTCGTACACCCGCATCTTCGAATAGATGCTCGAGTTCTCCGGCTCGATCAGGCGCGTCAGTACCGAGAACTGCGCGAGCATGCGCAGCGTGTCGGGAGCGCAGGGCGCCTCGTTCAACGAGCTGTTCCGCAGCAGCTTCTCGTAGATCTTTACTTCCTCGGTGACCTGCAGGCAGTAAGGCACCTTCACGATGTAGACGCGGTCGATGAACGCTTCGTTGTTGCGATTGTTCTTGAAGGCCTGCCACTCGGCCTCGTTGGAGTGCGCCAGCACGATGCCTTCGAACGGGATCGAGCCGATCGCCTCGGTGCCATTGTAGTTTGCTTCCTGCGAAGCCGTCAGCAGCGGATGCAGCACCTTGATGGGCGCCTTGAACATCTCCACGAACTCGAGGATTCCCTGGTTGGCGCGGCACAGGCCGCCCGAAAAGCTGTAGGCATCCGGATCGTTCTGCCTGAATTCTTCCAGCCGGCGAATGTCGACTTTGCCCACCAGCGAGGAGATGTCCTGGTTGTTCTCGTCACCCGGCTCGGTCTTCGAGATTGCAACCTGGTTCAGGATGGAGGGATGCCGCTTCACCACGCGAAAGCGCGTGATATCGCCGTTGTATTCTTTCAGGCGCTTGGCGGCCCAGGGCGACATGATCACGTTGACGTAGCGCTCGGGTATGCCGTATTCCTCCCGCAGGATCTTCGCGTCCTCGGCCGGGTTGAAGAGCCCCAGGGGCGATTCCTGTACCGGTGAATCCTTCAGCGAGTAGAACGGAATCTTTTCCATGAGCGCTTTGAGCTTCTCGGCAAGCGAAGACTTGCCGCCGCCGACGGGGCCGAGCAGGTAGAGAATCTGTTTCTTTTCTTCGAGGCCCTGTGCCGCATGCTTGAAGAACGAGACGATCTGCTCGACGCATTCTTCCATGCCGTAGAAGTCATCGAACTCTCGATAACGCTTGATGATCTTGTTTGAGAAAATGCGGCTCAGGCGAGCGTCTTTGGAGGTGTCGACAAGTTCGGGCTCGCCTATGGCCAGCAGCAGCCGCTCGGCGGCAGTGGCATACGCCGTTTTATCCGACTTGCAGATGTCGAGGTATTCTTGAAGGCTGTATTCTTCTTGTTCTGTATCTTCGTAACGCGTCTGGTAGTTCGCGAAGATACTCATTGATGTGTCTCCCGGCTCGTGCCTTTTAATAATGGTTATGAGGTGTTCTGCGCATTGGTTGAAAGCGGTTTCTTAAACCGGTTTCTTTCAGTGTCCTTCGGTGTCTTTGGTCGTGAGCTCGTTCGCTTCGCGTCCGAATCCTGATTTCATAATAGCAACTTTAGAGCGCAATTCACGCGCGATGTTCCATTTACAGAATTGCCGCAGCGCGGTTAAGATGCGGTAATGCATCGTCGCAAAACGCATGCACTGTAAAGCGCCTTTCGCTTCTCACAACCCTCTCGATTGCCGCATCGTGTGCCCGCGCCGTAACGGAGCAGGTCGCTTCGACGCGATCGCCGGCTGCCCGGACCTGTGCGATCGGTTCCGGGCAAAATGGCCCGATTAAGGCCTGGAGCAGGAGGATTCTTCGCCGCTTATTTCGAAGGATCAGCGACTTGCACAGGTCCGACCCCCATTTCGGCGATACGGCGCTGGAGGAAGCGGCGTTCGGGCTCGAGTTTCGTCAGGGTGAGGGCGCGGCGGTAGGACCGGGCGGCGTCTTCCAGGCGGCCCAGGCGGCGGCAGAGGTCGGCGCGCGCCGCATGCGCCAGGTGGTAGTCGGCGAGCTCGCCGCGGGCGAGCAGGTCGTCGACGAGGGCGAGACCGGCCGCCGGGCCGTCGCGCATGGCCACGGCAACGGCGCGGTTGAGCTCGACCACCGGTGTGGCCTCGATGCGCAGGAGGAGGTCGTAGAGGGCGATGATCTCGTTCCAGTCGGTGGCGCTCGCTTCCGCGGCATCGGCGTGCACGCCGACGATCGCCGCCTGCAGCGTGTACGGGCCGAAGCGGCGCGACCTCAGCGCCGTGCGGATCAGCCGGGATGCCTCCTCGATCAGCTCCCGGTCCCACAGCCGACGGTCCTGGTGTTCGAGCAGCACGACCTCGCCTGATTCGGTGCTGCGTGCCGCGCGCCGGGATTCGTGCAGCAGCATGAGCGCGAGCAGTCCCATGCATTCCGGCTCACGCAGCAGCTCCACGAGCAGCCGGCCGAGCCGGATGGCCTCGCCGGAGAGGTCCGGGCGCGTGAGCGATTCGCCCGAGGACGCGAAGTAGCCCTCATTGAATACCAGGTACACGACCTGCAGTACGCTCTCGAGCCGTTCCGCCAGCGCGGTATGCGCCGGCACTTCGTAGGGAATCCCGGCGTCGCGAATCTTCGCCTTGGCGCGCACGATGCGCTGTGCGACGGTCGGGGGAGCGGCGAGAAACGCGCTCGCGATTTCCTCTGTCGTTAGGTCGCAGACTTCGCGCAGGGTCAGCGCGATGCGTGCGTCGGTCGACAGCGCCGGGTGGCAGCAGGTAAAGATCAGCCGCAGCCGGTCGTCCTCGATCTCCTCGCCGTCCCGATCGGGTCCGGACTCGGGCCCGGTATCCAGGTGGTTGGCGATGTCGGCAAGCGACGCGTCGAAGCGCGCGCGGCGGCGAATCGTGTCGATGCCCTTGAAGCGGCCGGCCGAGACCAGCCACGCGCGCGGGTTGTCGGGCACACCGTCGCGTGGCCACTGCGCCAGCGCCGCCATGAACGCATCGTGCAACGCTTCCTCGGCAAGATCGAAGTCGCCGAGCAGGCGGATGAGCGTCGCGAGCACGCGACGGGATTCTCGCCGGTACACGGCATCGATCGTCGCGCGGGTGACGGTGCCCGCCGGTGGATTCCCTGCGTTCCCTGTCATGATGCGACTTTACCGGATCGCCCCGGCGCCGGGCGACCGGCGGTCTCGAGGAAGGCATACGCCGCGATGGCGAAGGCGAACGGCACGAGGTAGTAGAGCAGCCGGTAGACGAGGATGGAGGCCAGCACGTCGGCGGCCGGCACGGAGCGGCCGAGCAGCGCCATGAACACGGCTTCGACCACCCCGAGACCGCCCGGCACGTGGCTCCAGATGCCCGCCAGCGCGCTGATCATGAGCACCGGCATGACCGCGAGCCACGAGGTCTCGCCCGGGAGCAGGGCGGCGATAACCGCGCCGATCATCGCCCAGCTCACCACCGACAGCCCCGCCTGCAGGGCGGCGATGCGCAGCGTCGGCAGCTCGAACTCACTGCCCTTCCAGCGGATACGGTCGCCGCCGCGGATCGCGCACAGCACCAGGTAGGCGGCGGCCGCGCCGAGCAGCCCGGCGCCCGTGCCGCGCATCAGCGCCGTATCGACACCCCAGTCCGGCGGCAGCTCCGGCGGCTGCCCCACCAGCACCACGCCCGCGATCAGGATGTAGCCCAGCCAGTTGGTGACGACCGACAGGCCGATGACCTGGCCGATCGTCACGGCGGGTAAGCCGTAGGGCATGTACAGGCGGTAGCGGAACGCCAGTCCACCCACCAGCGCGCCGAGGTTGAGTGAGAAAAAATAGCCCGTGAACGAGATCAGCATGACGCGCGGCACCGGCAGCCGGTGCCCGGTCGCGTTGCGGCCTACGAGATCGAAGCAGGCGACGGCGAGGCAGGCGGGCACGACGAACACGGCGCCCGCCGCGATACGCGCCGGCCCGAAGCTCCTCAAGGCCTCCAGGACTTTCGGCCATTCCAGGTCGCGCACCTGGAAAAAGATCAGCACGGCCACCGCCACCAGCCACGCGGCGAGCCCGATCCGCTTGAGCCAGCTCCGGGTGCGTTCGTCGAAAGGCAGTTGCATACGGTCCTTCGCGGCGTCGTGCTGGAACGGACAATGTGCCATGAGCGCCCGCGCATTTCCCGGCCGACGTCTCGTTGAGGCTACAATCGCCCGCTTCCCGGCTCCCCCTCAACCGGCAATCCACGTCAACCCGGGCAAACGATGAGCGACTGGACCAGCGGCAACGACCTGCGCCTGCTCGAGAACGGCGAAGAGCTCTATCCCCGCATACTCGCCTGCATCGCCGGCGCGCGCGAGGAAGTCGTGCTGGAGACCTTCATCTGGATGGAGGACGACGTGGGGTGGCCGTTGCACGATTCGCTCGTGGCGGCGGCAGAGCGCGGCGTCCACGTCCGGGTGCTGGTGGACGGCTACGGCTCCCCCGCGTTCTCGCCGGAGTTCCTCGAGAGCCTCACGTCTGCCGGAGTCAGGATAGAGTCTTTCGATCCGCAGCCCAGGTTCCTGAGGATGCGCACCAATCTCCTCTGCCGCATGCACCGCAAAATCGTCGTCGTCGACGGCAAGCGCGCGTTCGTCGGCGGCATCAACTTCTCCCACGAGCACCTGCGGAGCTTCGGCGAGCTCTCCAAGCAGGACTACGCGGTGGAGGTGACCGGGCCCGTGGTGAAGGATATCCACGACTACGTCCGCTACCGAAAGGACGTGCATGCGGGGCCGCCGTGGAGACGGCTGCGTCACTGGCTCAGGCGTTTCCCGCGCGAGATGATCAACCCGGGCCGCGACGCGCAGGCCCTGTTCGTATTCCGCGACAACGACCAGCACCCGACCGACATCGAAACGCTGTACCGTGCCGGTATTCGCAACGCCCGCAAGCGCATTGTGATTGCCAACGCCTATTTCTTCCCCGGGTACCGCTTCATTCGCGAACTGCGGCGCGCGGCGAAGCGCGGCGTGGACGTTACACTCATCATGCAGGGCAAGCCGGACCGTCCCGTCAGCGTGTGGGCAGCCTCCGTCCTCTACAGCGACCTGCTGTCCATGGGGGTACGGATCTTCCTCTACACCGAGCGGCCCCTCCATGCCAAGGTGGCGATCATTGACGACCGGTGGTCCACCGTGGGGTCGAGCAACCTGGACCCGTTCAGCCTCGGCCTGAACCTGGAGGCGAACCTGTTCGTGCTGGACGAGCGATTCAACGCGGACCTGCGGCAGAACCTCGACGGCCTGATCGAGAACGCCTGCACCGAGCTGCCGCGTGACGGCCGCCCCCGGAAGAGCGCGTTGCGGCGTCTCATCCTTACCGGCGCCTATCATTTCATGCGCCGCCTGCCCGGCTGGGGCAACCACCTGCCGTACCACGAGCAGCGCATCGAGCCGCTGAGGCCGCCCGCCGCCTAGCCGTCCGACCTGCTGACATCCGCCGCGGCTCGACCGGGAATCCGGCCGCGCGGATTTTGGTATATTCCGCTTGCTCTCCCGTTCCCGCCGGCGCGCGGTGGATTGCGCGTTCATAGGGGAGAGTCCATATCCGGTGTCGGGCCATCGGGCCGGGATCATTGTTGACAGGCCTGTCTCTCATCCGCCGCTTCCTGGCGGGTGCACGGGGGTCGCTGAGCAGGGCACGCGCATAACGCGAAATGCAGCTAGGAATCCACAGCTCCGTCCGGCGCAAGGTGCTGGTGATCGTGCTGGTTACGACCTTCGTCGCGCTGCTGGTCTCCGCCCTCGCGCTGCTGAGCTACGAAGCGCGCGGCTACCGTGAGTTCCTGCTGAGCGACGTCACGACGCAGGCGGATATCCTCGCGCGCACCTCCGCGCCGGCGCTGGCGTTCAACGACCGGGCAGCGGCGACGGCGACGCTCGCGATGATGTCGAGCCGCCCCGTCGTCGATGCGGCGGCGATTTACGGCGCGGACGGTGAGCTGTTCGCCACGTACCGCCAGACCGGCTATAAGCAGCCGTTTCCCACGCATGCCGCGCCGCGCGGGGCGCGCATCGACGGCCGTGCGATGACGGTGTTCCACCCGATCGTCGAGAACAACCAGCTTCTCGGCACGCTGTACGTGAGTGCGAAATACGAGCTTGCCGACCGCGTGGTGGATTACCTGCTGATCCTCGGCGGCGTCATGCTGGTCAGCCTGATGGTCGCGGCGCTGGTGTCGCTGTGGCTGCAGGGCAGCGTGACGGGGCCGATCCTGGCCGTGACCAACGTGGCGCGGCGCATCGTCGAGGACCGCGACTTCAACCTGCGCGCGGCAAAAACGACCGATGACGAGGTCGGCACGCTGGTCGACGCGTTCAACGCGATGCTGGCGGAAGTCAGCGAGCGGCAGCAGGCACTCGAGGATTCCAACCGCAGGCTGCACCGGGAATCGGAGGAACGCCGGAATGCGGAGATCTCGCTAAGGCTCGCCGACAAGCACAAGGACGAATTCCTTGCCACCCTGGCGCACGAGCTCCGCAACCCGCTCGCGCCGATGGTGAACGCACTGGCTCTCATGCGCTCGAAAAACGCCACGGCAGCCACGAGCAGCGAAGCGCGGGAGATCATCCAGCGCCAGCTGAGCCACATGATTCGCCTCGTCGACGACCTCCTCGACGTGTCGCGAATTTCACGCGGCAAGCTCACGGTGCGCCGGGAGCCCATCGAGCTCGCGGCGGCGCTCGAGAATGCGGTGGACACGGTGCGCCCGCTGCTCGAACGCGAGCAGCAGTCGCTGTCGCTCGACATTCCGGAGCGGCCGATATTCATGCAGGCGGACCCCGTTCGGCTGTCGCAGGTGTTCGCCAATCTCCTGAACAACGCCTCGCGCTACACGCAAAGCGGCGGCAGGATCGCGCTCGCCGCGAAGGTGATCGGCAACGCCGCGGAAGTCACGGTCACCGACAACGGCAAGGGCATTGCCGCGGACGACCTGGCCGGCATCTTTGCCATGTTCGCGCAGGACCCGGACGCCGGGGTGCGCGTGCAGGCCGGCCTGGGGGTCGGCCTCGCGCTGGCCAAGCGGCTGGTCGAGCTGCACGGCGGCAGCATCGAGGCGGCGAGTCCCGGCGCGGGCGAGGGCAGCACTTTTACCGTGCGGCTGCCGGTCAAGGCGGCGCTGACCTCGGAGCACGCGAAGCCGGCCGCACCTCCGACTACGGTGCCGGGCGGCGGCTGCACGCGCATCCTGCTCGTGGACGACAACGTCGACTTCGCCACGAGCCTGTCGTTCCTGCTGCAGGAAATGGGGCACGAGGTCTGCGTCGCGCACGATGCCACCGACGCGCTGGAAAAGGCCGGCGAATTCAGGCCGGATTTTGCTTTCCTCGACATCGGGCTGCCCGTCGTCGACGGTTATGAGCTGGCGCGACGCCTGCGAGCGCTGCTACGCTCCGATATTCCGCTGGTCGCTATCAGCGGTTGGGGGCAAGAGGAAGATCGCCGCCGGGCAAGGGAGGCGGGGTTTGCGTGGTACCTGGTAAAACCCGTGGGGCTCGAAAGTATCCGGTCCGCACTGAATTCACTTGCCGCCCACCGCGGCTTAAAGGGTTAGCTTGAATTACAACAAGAATCGAATCGGGCGGCGCCTCCGGCCTCCGCCCGCGGCCGCAGGTGGCGCGCGCTTCGGCAGGCGAGGCACGGCAGCCGCCGCCGCACTCACCGTCCTGCTGGCCGCGCTGCCCGTGCTGCATGCGGGCGCGCAGGAACCCGTCTATTCCGCCGAACGCGTCAAGGCCGCGTTCCTGTACCACTTCTCCACCTACGTCAACTGGCCGGCTTCGGTGAACGCAAACGACAGCTTCAGCATCGCAGTGCTGGGCGGGGAGCAGGTGGCCGCGGAGCTCGAGCGTTTCCTGGCGGGGCACACGATCCACGGACGGCCGATGCAGGTCCATCGGCTGCGGTCGCTGGCGGACCTTGCCGGAGACGAGGTGCTCTATATCGGCCCGGACGAGAACAGGTGGCTGCGCGCCCACCTCGACGAGATTGCGGAGAAGCCCCTGCTCGTAGTCACCGACGCACCCGACGGCCTGCGCGAGGGCGCGATGATCAACTTCCGCATCGTGGACGACCGGATACGCTTCGAGATCTCCCTGCGCGCCGCGCAGAAGGCGGGGCTGGAAATGAGCTCCCGGCTGCTGTCGGCCGCCATGTCGGTCGAATCCGCGGGTGCAATTATCGACCTGCAAAACACCGTGGTGGCCGTCGACCATATGACGTAAATGGCGAAATGAAGGTTGCAATGCCGGGCGACCGTCGGCATTCTCCCGCTGGCGACACCTGACGGCTTGGGCAAGCCTCTTCATTTTCCGCAGGACCGCGGCTGGGCGCGGAATTGTGACCTGCGGCACCGGTGCCGCCGGATCGATCTGGGACGATCCGTACGTCGAACAACACGCTTTGGGGGGACCAATGCGGCTTCTATCAGGCCTGCTGCTGGCCATATTGTGCATCTCATCCGGTCGGGCGACGGACAGGACCGCCTGGCTCAGCGAGCTCGCCGGGGTGCCGATCCGGATCTTCGAGCTCCAGTCGCCGGACGTATCAGGCCAGTTTCGCGCTTTCCTGTCGGAAGTTCCGATGACCAACGACCGGCCGGTGCCCGGCGTGCTGATCGACGATACCGTGGCCTCGCTGTCGTTCCTCAAGTCCGCGACGCCCGCCGGCGAACCCTCGTATTTCGTGGCGTCGTACATCCACAAGACGCCCCTGGTCGCACTGCCGCAGGCGTCGCGCGACCGCTACCTCGAGCGCTACGGCGAGTCCGTCTACCCGCAGCAGGTGTGCCCCGTTTTCCTGGACAGCGCGGGCGCCACGGCCGCCACCCTGCTCAGCACGGCGGTCAATCTCCCGCCCCGCTACTTCGGCCGCGTTACCGGCTCCGCCGCCGGTTTTGATCGCCTGTTCGGGCTGACGGAGGCTTCGCACTGCGGTTTCATCGCGCGGGAGCTGGCGCGCCCCACGGTCCTGCCGCCGGGGCTGGAACGGCGCGAGCTGCGGACGCTGCTGGAAGCGCTTGGCGATTTCGAGGCGATCGCCGTCTACCGCGGCGCGAATCCCCTGCCGGAGCAGGCCGACGAGGCGGACGTCCTGTTCGCTTCCCGGGTGCTGGGGACGTTCCTGGTCGAGCGCTACAACCCTTACACGCCCGTTCCGGCGCTGCTCCACGAGTACCAGCGCATCGGCATCCCCGAGGCCCATCGCCAGCTCGAGCGCATCATCGAGTCCGTGAACCTGGCGCGGCGCACGGTACGCGGGGTCCTGGCGGCGGGTCCCTCAGGCCTCGACACGGCGCGCCTCTCGCTCGCCGAGGTCCAGGCGTTGATGCTGGACGCCGATGCGCGCGGCGAGCTCGCGCTCGAGGACCCGCTGGCCGGCAGGCTGGTCGCAGACCTGCAGTCGGCGGTTCGGCTGTTGCTGGGCGATACGTCGACCGGAATCGTGCCGCTGCCCCAGCCCGGCGTCGAGCTCGTCAGGCAGCCGCTGATCACGCTGAACGGCACCGCGATTTTCGCGGCCCAGTAAGTGTCGAAATTGCAGCGTTTGAAAATATTACAACGCCCTTCGTCCTGATTGGCCGTACCGGCCTGACCTTCCTGCAGATTCCCGGCGCAAGGCGGTGGCACGACCCTTGCAGCCGCGTCTCTGGAGAAGACCGCGAGAACCCGCGCTGCTGATGCCGCTGTGACTCAGCCCGGCCGGCGCCGCCGCATCCGCCGGGTGCCGGGGGAGTAAGCCGTCCGGAATGCCAATCGTGGGCCGGTGCAGCCGTAGAACCCTGGAGACAGGTAGTGGAAGCAACCCGTCACGTCGTGCGACGGAATCCATCCATCCCCGGTCAACTGCCTGGCGCCGTTGAGCTGCCGAGCTACGGCGACGACGAACTGGGCGATTTCCAGGCGAGCGTCCCCATGCCCGAGCGGGCGGGGCGCCCGGCAGGCGGTGACCGGGAGCCGACCGAAGCCCTTGGAGACGCGCGCAGCGGACGCTCGGTCCTGGCGCCTGCGCGCAAGCCGCTGGAACGCACGCAGCCGATCAGCCTGGCCTGCGGGGGCGGCGCCGCGTCGGACCGGCTCCGGTCCGAGCCGTACGAGTCCCTCCGTATCGAGATCGCGGCGGCCCTGCCCCAGGCGAAGCCGAGGCGGCGGGTCAGCGCGCAGCCGGCGGCCGGCGACGTGTTCTGCGGACGCTACGTCATCGTCGAGAAGGTCGATCATTACGGGATGGGGCTTGTCTACAAGGCGCGCGACCGGCAGCGCGAGCGCGCGGGCTCGCCGATGCCCTGGGTGGCGCTGAAATTCGCCCGGCCGGGCTCCGGCACCGCGCCCGAGACCAGGCGCCTCCTGAGGCAGGAGTTCCTGAAGCTTTCGCAGCTCAACCACCCGAACGTGGTGAAGGTCTACGACCTCGCGAGCGACGCCGGAACAGAGTTCATCGTCATGGAGTGGCTGAGCGGTGAAACGCTGGCCGGCCTTCTCGCGCGCATCAGCGCCCGCCGGCTCGCCCTGGAAAAGGCGGTCGAGATCGTCCGCTGCACGGCGCGGGGACTTGCGCACGCGCACGACCTCGGGATCGTGCACGGCGACGTCAAACCGTCGAATATTTTCCTGGCCAACAACCGCGCGGTGAAGCTCCTGGACTTCGGCTCGTCGGGAACCACTTCCACGGACGAGGCCGATCGGGAAAGGAACTGGGCTACCCGCGCTTATGCAAGCCCGCAGGTACTCGAAGGCGAAGCACCGCAGCCCCACGATGACGTGTTTGCGCTGGGCGTGACCGCCTGGTGCCTGCTCTCCGGGGACCGGCCGTTCGGCGACCGCGACGCGCTGGCCGCACGCGCCGAGGGCGTAGAGCCGCCGCCGCTGCCGCCCGACGCGCATGAGCAATGGCCGGCGGTGCGGCATGCGCTCGCGTTCGAGGCAATCGACCGGCCGCAGCACGCGAAGCTCTTCGTGCGGGAGTTGGACGAGCGCCGCGGCGAGATCGCGGGAACGCCGTCACACGGCGCGCCCGCGGTGACTTACGGGGCGGTCGTGGCGACGCTGCTCGCAGCGGTCGTCTGGCTTTCGGTACAGGGTGTCGGCAGCCGCGGGCACGATGCGGGTGCCGAGCTCGATCGTGCCGAGGCGGCCCTGGCCGCCGGACGCGTCGACGAGAGTGCCCGGTCCTGGTACCAGGCCGCGCTGGACGCGGACCCCGGCAATCCTTACGCGCTGGCAGGACTGGCAACGATCGCCGAGGGCTACATCGTGCGCGCCCGCGCGCACGTCGCGGACGGCAATGCGGCTGCCGCGCGCGCCGACCTGGACAGGGCGCGGGAGGTCAGCCCGGAGCACATCGCGATACCGATAGTGGAGGATCTCATCCTCCGGCAAGGCCGCGACTTCCTGCTGCGTGCCCGCCATGCCGCCGCGACGGACAGCAGCGAGGCGGAGGCACTCCTGGCCCGGGCCGAAGGACTGCTGCCGCCGGACGATCCCGAGCTTGCCGGGGTTCGCGAGGAACTGGCCCGGCAGCGTGCGAGCGTACGGGTGGACGCGCTGCTCCGCGAGATCGACGATCGCATCCTCTCGGAACGACTGACGGTGCCGCGCGGCGACAGCGCGCTCGATCTCCTGCGGCAGGCCCGGGAGCTCTCGCCCGGCGATCGCAAGATAGCGCTCGCCGCCGACCGGATCATGACCGCGCTGCTGTTCCAGGCGATGTTCGCCATCTCGAACGGCAGCCTGGCGGACGCGGAAAAGTATCTCGAGATGGCCCGCGGCATGGGGCTCGAGCACCTGGCACTTGCCCGCGCCGAGTACGAGCTGGCCAAGGCCCGCCGGGCCGCCGTCTCCGCCCCTTGAACGGCGTCGCCCTTCGCAAAGGGTCGATCAGCCCAGGACTTCCCAGGTACCGTCGCTATTGCGACAGGCGGTACGTTCCTCGGTGTCGGAACCCCGCTCGGTGTCCACGCGGAACTCGAATTCGCGGCACGGGCGGCCGGAGCGTTCGTAGGTCTCGACGGGGGTTAACGCAAACTCGTTCCCGGTATCGGGATTCACCCACGTCGAGGTTTCGCCGCTGCGGTTCTCCTCGAGCGCCTGCGCGGCGGCCTGCCGGTCGTCCTCTTCCATGCGCGCGCCGATCCGTTCACCAACCACGGCGCCGATGAGCGCGCCGGCGATCGTCGCGACGGTCTGGCCGCTGCCGCCGCCGAGCTGGCTGCCGGCAGCCGCGCCGGCGACTCCGCCGATGATCTGCCCGGCGTCGGATTCGTCGATTCCCCGGTCTTCCTCCTGCGAGGCGCAGCCCGAACCGAGTACGAGCGCGCCGGCCAGCGCCGCGCCGAGAAGCCGGTAACTCCCTGAGATTGCTTTCATCGTCTGCTCCATTCGGACCAACCGTCCGTGTTTCGTCCGGTAACAGGTGATGCAAGTCATGTGCCGGGTAGGCGGACCCGGTGCGGGCAGGCAGGAGGAACAGTTCGTGCGTTCCTTGCGCGCAAAGGAAAAGGCCCCATCCCTGGGGCCCGTCTCATCCTTAAGAACTTGTCGAGTAATCCCGGCGGGATTATTCGGCTTCTTCCGTTTCCTGCTGGATCGTGTCGAACTCAGCCGGCGTCAGGTATCCGTCCTGGTTCGCATCAGCCGTCTGGAACTGGGCGACGAGATTCTGGTCGGCGGAAGCCTCGGTCTGGGTGATCACACCGTCCTGGTTCTCATCGAGCTCGTTGAAGGACTTGGACGTTCCCTGGCTGCCGCCCATCATGCTCGGGTCCTGGCTGGTCTGGTCCTGTGCCATCGCCACGCCGGATGCGAGCATCAGGCCTCCAACAATCGCTACAAATTTCTTCATGGGGGTACTCCTTCACTTCGTTACTGACGAATAATCGCGGCGTCGCCGCTCAGGGAGACTTATTGCAACGGGCATGCCACATCGGGGGCGCGCGCCGCCCGGGAAGAGAATTTCCGCGTGCAGGCGCCAGGAGCCGCGCCGGCCGCGGGTTTGAGCGCCGCACCGAACCGGCCGCCGTGCCGTTGGCTGGCACCCGCCGCGTAGAGCGCCGTCGGCAAAGGGAGACAGCTTGCGCATGGCCGGTTGTAGTTTGTGCACGGCCGTGCAATAACTGCCGTAGTGACGCCAACTTGCGACACCCTTAAGGCAGCCAGCAGGCTCTTTTTAACGCCTGTCCGGGGTTCCGTGGGGCGGGCCTGTGACGGCCCCCGCCGGACCGGGACTCAGCCCGGCAAGGAGCGCTCGATAGACTGGAGTGAACCGACGCTATCCGGCGCGGGCTGCACGCAGCAGCACGGACCGGCAAGCAGCTTCGCCACCAGGATCGCGAGCAGGGCGCCGAGGAACCCGCCTCCGGCAGCGTAAAGCAGGATGGAACGGGGTTGCGGCGGGAGGTCTTCTTCCACGCGCAGTCGTGCCTGCTGCGGGGGCAGATCTTCTTCGGGCATGACGATTCCCCTGGGTCCGGCCGGAGGCCTTATTGTTTGTATTGCGACGGAATCTATTTAGTATCGGGCGGGCTGTCAAACGCGGGGGATTCCATGAACGAAGCGAGCGATGCTCACGGCCGAAGGATCGGCCCCTGGCGCATCGTTCGCCTGCTCGGCAGCGGCGGGATGGGCGTGGTCTACCTCGCGGAGCGCGCCGACCGGAGTTTCCGGCAGCAGGTCGCCATCAAGCTGGTGCGAAACCGCCTCGTCGACCCGGAGACCGAGGAGCGGCTCGTCGGCGAGCGCCGTATCCTCGCAAGCCTCAATCACCCGAACATTGCGCGCCTCTTCGACGGCGGCAAGACCCCCGAGGGCACGCCCTACCTGGTGATGGAGTACATCGACGGCGTCCCTATCGATCATTACTGCGACGCCCGCCGCCTGGACGTCGACGAGCGGCTGGAGCTGTTCCGCACGATCTGTGCCGCCGTTCACTACGCGCACCAGAACCTCGTGGTGCATCGCGACATCAAGCCGAGCAACATCCTCGTTACGCCCGATGGGTCGCCGAAACTGCTCGATTTCGGCATCGCAAAGCTGCTGGACGACGGCGGCGTCGCCACCGGCGGGCTTACGCGGGAAGGTGTCCTGATGATGACGCCGGAGAACGCGGCGCCGGAGCAGGTCGGCGAGGGAACGATCACCACCGCGACCGACACGTACGCGCTGGGCGTCCTGCTGTACCGGCTGCTGTCCGGGCATCCTCCGTACCGCCTCTCCGGCAGCCACAGGGACCTGGCGGACACCATCTGCCGCGGCCAGCCCGAGCTCCCGAGCGCAATGGTGCGCGTGGCCTGGCGGGAAACCGGGACGCGTGGGAGCGAGTTCGGCAACGTCACGCCCGAGATCATCAGCCGTTATCGCAGCACCACGACGGAGAAACTCCGGCGGCGCCTCCGGGGCGACCTCGACAACATCGTCATGGCGGCGCTGCGCAAGGAGCCCGAAAGGCGCTATCGTTCGGCGAGCGAATTCGCCGAGGACCTGCGGCTGCACCAGGCTTCCCTGCCGGTTACCGCGCGGCCGGACACGTGGCGCTACCGCAGCGGCAAGTTCCTGCGCCGGCACGTGGCGGGCGCCGCGATGTCGGCGGCGTTCGTGGGCCTGCTCGTCGCGTTCGGCATCGTCATGAGCGTCCAGAACCGGCGCATCGCGGAAGAACGCGATACGGCGATGGAGGTGTCGCGGTTCCTGGAGCGTATCTTCACGGCTCCGGATCCGGGCAATGCACGCGGTCTCGACGTCACCGCCAAGGAAATACTCGCGCGCGGCGCCGACCGGATCGGCGACGAGCTCAGCCGGCGGCCCGCCATCCAGGCGGCACTCATGGAGACCATTGGGCGCGTTTATCTCAACCTCGGCCAGTACGAGCCGGCGATCGACATGCTCGGGGATGCCTTGCGCCGCCGGCTCGCGACCGTCGGCGAAGGCCACGAGCAGGTCGCCGCGGTCAAGAGCGAGCTCGGGCTCGCGCTGACCCGTACCGCCGACTACCCGCGCGCGCGTGAGCTGCTCGAGTCCGCGCTCGCCCAGAGCCGCCGCGACGAGGGCGAACGGGGTCCTGCCGTGGCAAGGAACCTCTACAACCTGTCGGAGCTGGCGCAGGCGACCGGCGATCTCGAACGTGCGCGCCGCCTGTCCGCCGAAAGCCTGGCGATCTTCGAGAGCTACGGCGACCGCTACCCGCGGGAAATCGCGGAAGGCAAGAGCGGCCTCGCGCGCATCCTGCGGGCGCGCAACGAGCTGGCGGCGGCCGAAAAGCTCTACCGGGAAGCCATCGCGGTATCCCGCGAGCACTTCGGCGACGATCATCCGCATATCGCCTGGTTCCTGCAGAACCTCGCGGTCGTGCTGCGCGCCCGCGGCGAGCTCGACGCAGCCGAGGCCATGTTCGAAGAGTCCATCGCGGTGACCCGGCGGGTGCTGGGCGAGGAGCACTCGCTGGTCGGGGGATCCCTGGTAATGCTCGGCGCGCTGCGGCACGATCGCGGCCAGCTCCGGGCGGCCGGGGAGGCCTACCGGGAGGCGCTCGCCATCCACACGAACGCCCGCGGCCCCGATCATCCGTTCGTGGCCTACGACATGACCAGCCTCGCGATGCTCACGGCCGACCAGGGCAAGCTGGCCGAGGCCGAGTCGCTGCTCCGCCAGGCGATCGTCATCTTCGAAAGCTCGGTCGGTCCCCGGCACCAGTACGTGGCATCGGCACTTACCGAGCTCGGGGTGGTGCTGACGGACGGCGGTTCGGCCGCCGAAGCCCTGCCGCTGCTGGAGCGGGCCCGGGACATACGCGCGTCAGACTACGACCCCGACGACCCGCTGATGGCGGCAGCCGTGGCGGCCCGCGGCCATGCGCTCGCGCACCTCGGCCGCTTCGAGGAGGCGGAGAGCGCGCTGCTCGCGAGCGTGCCCCACCTGCTCCAGGCGGAGGGCCGGGGAAGTCGCCGCGCTCGCCTGGCGCTCGCCTGGACGGCGGACCTGTACGAAACGTGGAACCGACCGGACGATGCGTTGCCCTATCGCGAACGGCTGGCCACCGCGTATGCCGGCAACAACTGAGGGACTCGCATGAACACCCCGCGGCCGGGCTGGCGCGAGGTCGTCCTGAAAAAGCCCGTCATTGCCTGGGCGCTCTACGACTGGGGTAACTCTGCCTTCGCCACCTCGGTGCTGGTAGGTTTCTTTCCGCTGTTCTTCAACGATTACTGGAGCGCGGACGCGACCGGTGCGGAGACCACGGCGCGCCTGATGACGACCAACGGCATCGCGAGCCTCACGCTCGCGCTGTCAGCGCCGCTGCTGGGTGCCATCGCGGATCGGGGCGGATGGCGCAAGCGCCTGTTGACGGTGTTCGCGGTGACCGGCGCCGTCGCGACGGCCTGGCTGTTCTTCGTTCCGCAGGGGCAGTGGCTGCAGGCGGCGGCCGTCTTCGCCGTGGCCTCCTTCGGCTTCGCGGCGGCCAATATCTTCTACGACTCCATGCTGATCGACGTTACGAGCGACCAGCGCTATGACCGGGTCTCGGCCTTCGGCTTCTCGGCCGGGTACGTGGGCGGCGGCCTGCTGTTCGCGGTGCATCTCCTGATGATCCTGCAGCCGGGGTGGTTCGGCCTGCCGGACCTCGCGACGGCGATCCGTGTGGCGTTTTTGACCGTCGCCGCCTGGTGGCTGCTCTTTACGACGCCGCTGCTCGCCTTCGTGCACGAGCACCGGCCGCCGGAGCGCCTGGGGGTTGGCGAGGCGATGGCGCAGGGCCTCGCGCAGCTTCGCGAAACGTTTCACCGGGTGCGGGCGCTCAAGCCGGCGTTGTTCTTCCTCATTGCGTACTGGCTGTACATCGACGGCGTGAACACGGTGATGAAGGTTGCCATCGATTTCGGTTACAAGATCGGGGTCGGCCCGCAGGAGTTGATGATCGCCCTGCTCGTGGTCCAGTTCGTGAGTTTCCCGGCGGCGCTCGTGTTCGGGACGCTGGGCGAGCGTATCGGGCCGAAGAAGGGCATCCTGATCGGGCTCGCCATCTACGTCGGCGTCACCTCGTGGGCGGCGTTCATGACCTCCGTAGCCGAGTTCTTCACCATGGCCTGCCTGGTCGGCGTCGCGCAGGGCGGCGTGCAGTCCCTGAGCCGCTCGTTTTTCGCGCGCCTGATCCCGCCCGACAAACCGGCCGAGTTCTTCGGTTTCTACAACATGGTCGGCAAGTTTGCCGCCGTGCTGGGGCCGTTTCTCGTGGCCTTTGCGGCGGCGGCGACCGGGAACGCGCGCTCGGCCGTGGCCGCGGTCCTGCCGCTCCTGCTCGCCGGCGCCGTGGTGCTGGCGCTGACCCCCGACCCCGACCGGGAGTAATTCCCGGCCAGCGGATAGAATGCGGCGGATGGATGCCGCCGCTTCCAAACCCCGCATCGTCAAGGCCGGCGAGACCGCCTGGCAGGTCGCACACGCGGATCGTGCGGCGTTGCTCGTCGACGGCGCGAGCTACTTCGCCACGCTTCGGGCGGCGCTCGCGTCGGCGCGTCACTCGGTGTTCATCCTCGGCTGGGACATCGACAGCCGGACGCCGCTCGTAGGCAGCAGCGGCGGCGCGGAGGACGGCGCGCCGGCGACCCTGCTTCCCTATCTCGAGCACCTGGTCGAGCGCCGGCCGGAGCTTACGGTACGGCTCCTGCTGTGGGACTACTCGCTGCTGTACGCGCTCGATCGCGAGGCGCCTCCTTCGCTCAACCTGAAGTGGCGCACGCCGGAGAACATCCGGGTGGCGCTGGACGACTGCCTGCCGATGGGTGCCTGCCATCACCAGAAGCTGGTGCTGATAGACGGCAGTCTCGCCTTCTGCGGCGGCTTCGACCTGACGACCGGCCGCTGGGACACGCCGGAGCATCGGCCGGTGAACCCGGCGCGCCGCGGGCCGAACGACGACGAGTATCCGCCGTGGCACGACGTGCAGATGATGGTAGACGGTCCCGCGGCAAGGAGCCTCTACGAGATCGCCTGCCGGCGCTGGCAGCAGGTGACGTCGGAGGCGGTGGACACGCCGGCGGTCGATGCCGCCTGGCCGGACGGCGCCGAGCCCGACCTGCGCGATCTCGACGTCGGTATTGCGAGGACGCTGCCGGAGAACGACGAGCAGCCGGAAGTCGACGAGATCCGGCATCTCTACGTTGCATCCATCAACGCCGCGGAGCGCTCGATCTACATCGAGAACCAGTACCTCACCGCCGACGCCGTTGCCGAGGCCCTGGTCGAGCGGTTGCGGGTGCAACCGGACCTCGAGGTCATCGCCGTGGTGCCGCAGAGCCCGCGCGGCTGGCTGGAGGCGCGCACCATGGGCGCCGGCCAGCAGCGCTTCCGCGACAGGATTGCGCGTGCGAACCTCGCCTCGCGCGTGCGCTTCTACTACCCGTGGGTCGGCGACAGGGACACCGCCGTCATGGTGCATGCGAAGCTGATGATCGTCGACGATGTGCTGCTTCACGTCGGCTCCTCCAACCTCAATAATCGCTCCATGGGCGTGGACAGCGAGTGCGACCTGGCGATCGAGGCCACCACCCCGGAGCACCGGCGTGACGTCCGGGAGCTCCTGTGCAGGCTGCTGGGCGAGCATCTCGGCACCGCCCCGGGGGCCGTTGCGGACGCGCTGGCGCGCGGCGAATCGCTGATCTCCATCGTCGAGGGCATGCCGCGTGAGCACCGCGGCCTGGCGCCGCTCGAGCCGATGGAAACCACCGGCGAAACGCTGGGGGAGGCGCTTTCGCTGGTGGCGGACCCGGAGCGGCCGCTGCGCCCGGAAGCGTTCATCGGCGACATGTTCAACGCGCGCACGAAGAAGTCCGAGGTGCGGAGGCTCGTCCGCCTGGGCGCCGTTGCCGCGGCGCTGCTGGGGCTCGTGCTCGTCTGGACGTACACGCCGCTCGCCCGCTGGGCGGACCCCGAGGCGCTCATGCCGGCGCTCGCCGCCGCGCGCGGCCAGTGGTGGATCTACCCGCTGCTGCTCGCGGCTTACGTCGTCGGCGGACTCCTGTTGTTCCCGCTGGCCGTACTGCTCGCGGTAACCGGCATGCTGCTCGGGCCGCTGCTCGGCTTCGTGACCGCGCTGGGCTGCGCCATGGTGAGCGCGTGGGTCGGCTACCTTGCCGGGAGCTGGATTGGCGCGGAAGCGATCCGCAACGTGACCGGCGGCGCCTTCCGCCGGATCCACCGCGGCCTGCAGGGGCAGGGCGCCGTCACCGTGACGGCGCTGCGCATGGTGCCGGTCGCGCCGTTCGCGGTGGTGAACATGATCCTGGGCGCCGCGCACGTGCGGCTGCGCGCCTACCTCGCGGGCACCGCGCTGGGGCTGGTGCCGGGCGTGTTGGTGATGACGATGGTGGGCGACCGCCTGCGCGAGGTGTGGCGCCAGCCCGACCCGATGAACATCCTCTGGTTTGCGCTGGTTGCGGTGCTGTGGGTCGGGCTCGCCTTCGTCCTGCAGCGGCTGGTGGCGAAAGTGCGCAGCCGCAAAGACACCGGATGACGGAGGCAACGCTGCGGGTGCTGACCTGGAACGTGCACAGCTGCATCGGCATGGACGGGCGGCTCGACCCGGAGCGGGTGCGGCAGCACATTCGCGCGATCGGCCCCGACATCGCCGCGCTGCAGGAAGTGGACAGCCGGCGCGACCGCCGGGACGGCTTCGACCTGCTAGGCAGCGGTCTCGGCAGGCCGGCGAACAACCACCGCGCGGTAGTGCGGACGATCCGTACGCCGGACGGCGATTACGGGCACATGCTGCTTTCCCGCTGGCCGATCTCCGACTGGCGGGAGCACGACATCAGCTACGGCTCGCGCGAGCCGCGGTCGATGATCGAGGCGACGATCGAATCGGACCTCGGACGGATCAACGTGCTGTGCATGCACCTCGGGCTCAACCGCCATGAACGGCGCCAGCAGGCGCTGAAAATCGAAGCGCTGGCCGAGGCCGACAACCGGCCAACGGTGGTGATGGGCGATTTCAATGAACCGACCGGCGCCGGGCCGGTGGCGCGCCTGCTCGCGCGCCGCTTCTCGTCCGCCGGGCGGCATCGCACCTGGCCATCGACGATGCCGCTCCTGCCGCTCGACCGGATCTGGTTCGAGCCGGCCCTGAAGCTCGTGCGGTCGGGGGTGCACACCGACGCGCGCCGGGCCTCCGATCACCTGCCGCTCTGGGCTGACCTGCGGCGTTGAGTGGGCCCCGATCCAATGGCAAATTCGGTTGCGCGCTCCTACAGGGGCCTGGTGTACACCACCTTGTCGTCGCCGGGGGAGTAGAAGTCCGGCAGCACCTCGTGCACGCGGTAGCCCATGCGCTCATAGAACGCGCGGGTCGGCGCGTACTGCGCGCGGCCGGCCGTGTCGATGAACATCGTCGCCGCGCCGTCCTCGCGCGCAAGGCGCTCTGCTTCCTCGAGCAACGCCCGCCCGAGTCCGCCGCGCTGCGCGCCCGGCGCCACGGCGATCCAGTACAGGTCGAAATCGGACGATCCCGGCGTGATCCGTCCGTAGCATGCGTATCCCTGCAGCACGCCGCCGGGACCGTCGACGAGGACGAAGCGATACTCGGAGGCGTCGCCGTGGGCGAGCGCATCGTCGACCAGCTCGACCGCAATGTCCGCCTCTGCATCGGAAAAGAAGCCGGTCGCCGCCACGAGCCCGCGCACGGCGGCGCGATCGCTTGCCTGCACGCGGTACCGCCACTGCATCAGCGCGCCAGCCCGGCCCGGCCGTTCGACAGGCCGTCCCACAGTCCCGTGAAGAAATGGCGCGCGTTCGCGCCGAGCGTCTGCGTGCGGTAGCCGCCTTCCTGCACGACGAGCGTCGGCAGCCCGAGAGACGCAATCGCGCGGCCGTTGGCGCGGAAATCGCGGGTCAGCAGCCGGAACGACCCGGTCGGGTCGCCCTTGGCGGTATCCAGCCCGAGCGCGACCACCAGGAACTCCGGCTTGTGCTTCGTCACGCGCCCCAGCGCTTTCGCGAGCGCTTTCCCGAAGCGCTCGCCGTCGAGGCCTTCCGGCAGCGGCAGGTTCACGTTGTAGCCGCGGCCCGGGCCTTCACCTTTCTCGTCCTCGAAGCCCGAGAAATACGGGTAGGTGTGCCGCGGATGACCGTGCAGCGATATCGTCAGCACGTCTGCCCGGCGCCAGAAGATGTCCTGCGAGCCGTTGCCGTGATGGTAGTCGATGTCGAGGAGCGCCACGCGGCCGTGGCTGCTCAGGTAGTGGGCCGCGATCGAAGACGAGTTGAAGTAGCAGAACCCGCCGAATGCCTCGCGTTCCGCGTGGTGCCCCGGCGGGCGCACCAGCGCGTAGGCCGCGCGCGCGCCGTCGAGCAGGCGGTCCGCGCCGGTCAGCGCACAGTCGACGGCCCCCAGCGCCGCGTGCCAGGCGTTCTCGTTCAAAGGCGTGAAGGTATCGATGCAGTAGTAGCCGGCCCGAAGCGGCAGCTCGCGAGGCGGCCGCGCGCGGTTGCGCACCGGGAACACGTAAGGGTAGATCGATTTGCCCGCGGGTACGTTCGCGCAGGCGTTTTGCAGGAAGCGTACGAAGGCGGGCTCGTGCACGGCTTCGATGTGCGTTCGGCCGTAGTGCCGCGGCGGCGTCTTCTCGAACAAATCGGTGCGGTCGAGCTCGCTCATGATGGAGGCGATGCGCACCGGCGCCTCGACGTAGCCGCGGTCCTTGACGTGGTGGATGGAATGCCCCTCGTTGACGACCAGCGCGATGCGGTGCACGGCAGGTGCCGGCGCGGACGTCACGGCCTCCGCGGGCCGGTAGCGAGGCTCCCGGAGCCGCACGGGATCGTCCCGGAACGAGCGCACGACCCGCTCGATGTACCCCGGGGGACAAACCGGCCCGTATTTCCGCTCGAGGATGGCGCGCACGATGGCTTGCGCCTGCTTGCGCGTGAGCGGGCGATCGTCCTGTCCCAGGTTGTCGAACAGGAGGTACGGCGGGTCGGTGCCGTCCGGCTCGAGCGGTGTTGCGTAGTCCGTGTTCGCGATGGGACGCGCGCCGTAGCGCTCGTAGAACTTCAGGCGCGCCGCGTTCTGCCGGCGCACGGCCGGATCGGGCGAGAGTGCCGGGTCGTCCGGCAGGGACTCGAAGAACAGGCCGACGACGTCGAGCGCGAAGGCCTGCTCGCGCACCCGCTGGTAGAGCGCGCCACCGATTCCGCCGCCGGTTTCGGCGCGGCCCGCGGAGATGTAGTCGAGATAGCAGAAGCCGAGATCCGGCGCGTGCAGGAGCAGTGCGAAGCCGCGCACCCTCGCGGCGCCGTCCTCGGCTACCAGCAGGATGGAGCGAAAGCGGTATTTCAGCGGGTTCGCCAGCCGCGCGGGGAGCTGCGCGATGTCCCTTTCCGGGACACCGGTGAACTGCACCCGGAGCATCGCCTGCACCTGCGCGACGAGCTGGCGGCTGGCAGGCGTGGTCGCGTCGAAAATTCTGTGGATGCGGAACATCAGCGACCCGTCCCGCGATCCGCGGCCCGGACAGCGTGCTGGTCCGCGGGGCGGAACACGATCAGATCGCGCGCTTGAGCAGGGGGGTTTCCTGCGGCAGGGCCGCGGCGAGTACGCGTTCGATGAGGCGATCGTGCGCGATACCGGCCTCGGCGGCCGCGGCGGCGAAACCCGCGTCCCGCGAAAGGCAGGGGTTCGCGTTCACTTCGAGGACCTGCGGCCGTTCGTGCTCGTCGAGCCGGAAGTCGACGCGCGCGTAGCCGCGCAGGCCGAACAGGCGCCAGCAGTCCTGCGCCGTGCCGCGGATGGCCTCGTCGAGCGCGGGCGGGAGCTCCGGGAATGCCCGCTGCGTTGCCACGTACTCCGGGGCGGAATCGATCCATTTCGCGGCGTAGCCGACGATCTTCGGCCTGGAGCGCGGGTAGCCGACGAACGTCATCTCCGCGACCGGCAGCACCTCGGGCCGGCCGTCACGCTCGAGGAGCGACACGTTGAACTCGCGGCCCTCGACGTAACGTTCCGCGAACCACCGCCCGCCGAGCTCCCGCGCGCGCTGCGACATCAGCGCGCGCGCGGCGGCGCGGCCGGTCACGACCGAGGAATCGTCCAGCCCGAACGAGGCGTGCTCCCACAGCGACTTCACGATCCAGCGCTCGTGATCGTCGCCGGGCCGCTCGCCCGGCATGAACCAGTCCGGCGTCGCGATGCCGTACGTCGCCATGCGGCGCTTCGCCGCCACCTTGTGCGACGTGAGGTGCAGGGCGTTGCCGTCGCTGCCGGTGAACGGCAGGCGCGCGTGCGCCAGCTGCCTCGGGACGACGCCGATCAGCTCGCCGCGCCCGGCCAGCGATTCGACCAGGTTGAACACGCACGTGGGCCGCCGGCGTCGCACGGCCGCGACTGCGGCCTCGAGATCGAGACCGACGGACTGCACGGCCACCGGGATGGCCAGGCGGCCGAGCGCCTGCCCGACTTCCTGCACCTGCACGAGCGCATCGAGCTCGTCCGGGCGCGCGTCGGGCGTGAACTCCTCGTGGAGGATGAGGACGGTCACGTCAGGCGGCCAGCCGCTGGGCGTGGGCGCGCGCAACTCGGCAGCGGGACCTGGCGGAGGTCATGATGTTCCCGATCAGCGTCAGGTAGTCCATACCCGCCTTGGCGGCCATGATCGGCAGGTCCGAATGCTCCGGGTGCAGCCCCGCAAGCGGGTTCACCTCGATGAAATTCGGCCGCCCGAGCTCGTCCAGGCGCAGGTCGACGCGGCCGGCGTCCCGGCAGCCGAGCACGCGCCAGGCGCGCAGCGCCAGCGCCTCGACCTGCCGCGCGAGCCGCGGCTCGTCCAGCAGCCGGTATTCCACCAGCTCCTCGCAGTTCTCCTTGTTGCGGTAGGAATAGACGTGCGGATCCGCCCCCGGCAGCAGCGCGATCTCCATCGTCGCAATCGCGCTTGCCCGGCGCCCGGTGCCGATGATGCCCACCGTGAACTCGCGGCCGGGCAGGAAGCGCTCGACCAGCACCGGCTGGCGGTGTTTCGCCAAGAGCTCCCGGCAAACGGCCACCAGCTCCGCGGCATCGTTGATCCGCGACGCGCTGGTCACGCCCTTGCCGGTGCCCTCGGCGACCGGCTTGGCGAACAGCGGGAACGGCAGCTTCACGTTACGCGCCGCGGCGAGGTCCTGCACGACGGCGAAATCGGGTGTGGCAACGCCGGCCGCGCGAACGACGTCCTTGGTCATGCCCTTGTGCAGGGTGAGCGCGCAAACCAGCGGGTCCGAGAACACGTAGGGCACCTGCCAGGCGTCCAGGAGCGCCGGGACCTGCGCCTCGCGACCCCAGCCGTGCATGCCCTCGCAGATGTTGAACACGAGGTCCCAGCGGTCGCCGGCGACCAGCCGCGCCGCGAGATCCTGCACGTGCCCGACGCGGTCGACGACGTACCCGAGGGTCGACAGCGCCCCGGCGATCGCGTCGATCGTGTCGGCGCGGTCGAACTCGGCGGTCTCGAGCTCGCTGTAGCCGGCGGCCAGCCACGCGTCGCGCAGGTCGTAGGTGATGCCGACGCGCAGGGGCGCGCGCTTGCCTCCCGGTCGCTTCAGCGGCGGGCGCGGGCGCTTGAGGACCGCGCTCTTCACGGCCGTGCGCTTCATCACGGCGCGCTTCATGACCGCCCCTCAGTGGTCCCGGCCGCGAGGCCGGGCGAGGGTTCCGGGTCGGGATAGCGGTAGGTGCCGCCGTCGTAGCTCGACAGCAGCAGGTCGTTGCCGTCGTAGCCGGCAACGTAGTCCGGTGCGATCGGGATCTTGCCGCCGCCGGCCGGCGCGTCGACCACGAAGGTCGGCACGGCGTAGCCGGTGGTGTGGCCGCGCAGGCCCCGGATCAGCTCTACGCCCTTCGACACGGGCGTCCGGAAGTGGGCAGAGCCGGAGATCGGGTCGCACTGGTAGAGGTAGTACGGCTTGACCCGGATTTTCAGCAGCCCGTGCACGAGCCGCTTCATCGTCTCCAGGTCGTCGTTGACCCCCTTGAGCAGCACCGTCTGGCTGCCGAGCGGCACGCCGGCGTCGGCCAGGCGAGCGCAGGCATCGGCCACTTCCGGGGTCAGCTCGTCCGGATGCGTGAAGTGCAGGCTCATCCACAGCGGGTGATAGCGCTTGAGCAGGCGCGTGAGGTGAGGTGTCACGCGCATCGGCTGCACCACCGGCTGCTTGCTGCCGATGCGCAGGAACTCCACGTGCGGGATCTTGCGCAGGCGTTTGAGCACGTACTCCAGGCGATCGTCGTCCAGCGACAGCGGGTCGCCGCCCGAGATCAGCACGTCGCGTACGGCGGGTGTCCGCTCGATGTAGGAGAGCGCCGCCTCGATGTCGGCCTTCTTCACGCTGCGCTCGCCGACCGAGCCGACCATGCGGGCACGGGTGCAGTAGCGGCAGTAGACCGAGCAGAAGTTGGTCACCAGCAGCAGCACGCGGTCGGGGTAGCGGTGCACGAGTCCCGGTACCGGGCTGTGCCCGTCCTCGCCGAGCGGGTCCTCGTCCTCGCCGCGGGACACGTCGTACTCGCCCAGCACGGGCACGACGGTGCGCCGTACGCCCTGCGCCGGATCGTCGCGGCTGATGAGGCTCGCGTAGTACGGGGTGATGCCGACGGGCAGGGCGCCCGTGTGGCGCCGGATCGCCGCGCGCTCGTCGTCGGACAGCACGATCATGCGCTCGAGGTCGGCCAGCGTACGGACGCGGTTCCGGTTCTGCCAGCGCCAGTCGTTCCAGTCGTCCAGCGTCGCCTGCGGATAGAACGCCGCCAGGAACTCGCGGCTCCGGGCGGACACGCGAAACTTCGACCGGTCGCGTCGGGCGATGATCGGCTTCAGGGAATTGGCGGAGGAGGCGGAAGGGAGGGAACGGGCGGCGGCGGGAGCGGAGGAGGGTTTACAACCCCCGGCGTCGGGCGGTTCTTCGGCGTAATGCCTGGCGGTTTTCATCTCAATCCTTCAATGCAGTTGGGCGACCTGCGAGACAAAAACCGACCCGGCCCTTCGGGTCGTGCGGGAATGTGCCCGCTCATTTGCGCGGTAATATATTTCCGGCCGACTAAATGTCAACCGCTTTTTTCACGCCCCGAAAAAGTCGCAAAACAGCGTCGCCCGCCCACCCCGGCATCGCACGCCATGCGCGCCCCACCCCCACCGCGCTGTAGGAGCGCGCACCGCGCGCGATGCCCCGGCCAGCGAAAAAAGACCGCTTCAGCATCGCGCGCAATGCGCGCTCCCACAGCAATCCTCGCACCGCGCCCTGTAGGAGCGCGCACCGCGCGCGATGCCCCGGCCAGCGAAAAGAGACCGCTTCAGCATCGCGCGCAATGCGCGCTCCCACAGCAATCCTCGCACCGCGCCCTGTAGGAGCGCGCACCGCGCGCGATGCCCGGGCAGCGAAAAAGACCGCTTTAGCATCGCGCGCGATGCGCGCTCCTACAATCAGCGCGGGACGTGCTTTACGTGGCGGTTCATCAGCTTGTAGATGCGCCGGTACTCGTCCAGCCACGACTCCGGGTGCACGAAGCCGTGCGGGTCCAGCGGGTAGATCGCCGTTTCGAAGTCTTCCTTCTTCAGCTCGATGAGCCGCTGCACGATCAGCACGGAATCCTGGAAGAACACGTTGTCGTCCAGCATGCCCGAGGCGATCAGGAGCGGGGCCTCGAGGTTCCCGACGAAGGTGATCGGCGAGCTCCGCTCGAATGCCACCGGGTCGACGAGCGGCGTGTTCAGGATGTTGGAGGTGTACTCGTGGTTGTAATGCCGCCAGTCCGCCACGGGGCGCAGTGCCGCGCCGGCGGCGAAGAGTTCCGGCGCTCGGAACAGCGCCATGAAGGTCATGAAGCCCCCGTAGGAGCCGCCGTAGACGCCGACGCGCGAGGGGTCGACGCCGTAGTGCCCCACCAGCCAGGCGACGCCGTCCTGCAGGTCCTCGAGCTCGGGATGACCCATCTGCCGGTAGATGGCCGTGCGCCAGTCGCGGCCGTAGCCTTCCGACGCGCGGTAGTCCATGTCCAGCACGACGTAGCCGTCGTTCGCGAGCACGGTATGGAACATGAACTCGCGGAAGTAATACGGCCAGCCCATGTGCGCGTTCTGCGTGTAACCCGCGCCGTGCACGAACACGACGGCCGGGTAGCTCCGGCCTTCCGCGTAGTCCTTCGGCAGGTACAGCTTGCTGTAAATCGGCCGGTCCACGTGCGTCGACGGCACTTCGACGATTTCGGGCACGACCCAGTCGATGCTCTTGTACTCGTCGCTCACCGTGTCGGTGATCTGCAGCGCCTCGGGGCCGTGTCCCGCACGCTGCACGTAGAGGTCCTCGTGACGATCGATGTAGGAGCGGCTGAGCAGCAGCTCGTCACCGTCCGGCGAGAGCTCGAACGCCACCACGCCGCCAAGCGCGGTCACCTGCTCCAGCTCGCCCCCCTGGGCGGGCAGGCGGTAAACCTCGTAATTGCCCGGATGCGTGCGGTTCGCAACGACGTAGAATCGCTCGCCCGCCGGATCCAGCACCGGCTCCTTGACGATGAACTCGCCGCGGGTGAGCTGCTGCGGCCGGCGCTCGTCGATGCGTTTGGTGTAGAGGTGCGACCACCCCGTTTCCTCGGACAGGTACCAGAGCGTGCGGTCGTCGGGCATCCAGCCGAAATCGTTGAACTGCCAGTTGATCCAGGCGTCGTCGGTCAGCCGGTGCTGCAGCTCGAGCTCGCCATCGCCCGGCGCGAGCGTGACCAGCCAGCGGTCCTTGTTGTCGACGGAGTGCAGCTGCAGCGCGGCTACACTGCCGTCGCTGTTCCAGGCGATGCCTTCGACGTTGACGGGACGCCGTTCCGGCGCTTCGAGGGCGGCCGCAACTTCTTCCCGCACCGCACCGCGCTCTACGTGCCATTCGAGAGCGCTCTTGCGCAGCTGTGCCAGCGGGTCGTCGTCGATGCCGCGGAGCGGCGAGAGGTCCAGGGCCGCGTACGTGCCGGCGGCGATGTCGAGCAGCAGGACCGTATGCGCCGAGGGCGCGTTACGGCCGACCCTGATACGCGTCTCGCGGGTTTCCACGTAGCCGCTCTCGGTGACGTACTGCGGCATGTCGTCCTTGCGGCCTTCCCTCGTGCCGGCGTCCCTGACGACCAGCAGGAGGTGCTCGCCCGAAGGCGACAGCGACTGGCGGACCAGCTCGTTCCCCTTGCCGAGATACACGGGCAGCGGCGGCCCCGCCGGGTCATCGCGCGTGCGCGCTTCGGTATGCGCGTCGGCGGCTCGCTCCAGGCGCTTGTCTTCGCGCAGGGTGTCCACCTGGCGCAGCTGGTGGTCGCGCAGCGCATCGAAGCCGCCGGTCTCGTCCGGGTCGTCTTCGAACCTGAGCTCGGCCGGCTGGTAGGTGAGCCCGCTCCGGGTGTCGTGCACGAAGTACACGTCGTCACGCAGGAACGCCACCGACCTGCCGTCCGCCATGAACATCGGCGAGCCTTCCTCCGCCGCGGTGCGCGTGACCTGCCGGACACGCCCGGTGGCCAGGTCCTTCACCCAGATGTCGTGGCGCAGGATCCACGCGACGCGGCTGCGGTCGGCGTTGTAGACGCGCGTGAGATTGGAGCTCTGCGACTCGTCGGCCGCCGCGACGCGCCCGGCCTCGCCGCCGCCTGCCGCGACAACGTAGAGATCGCTGAAATTCTCGCCGGTACGCTTCTGCTCGTAATAGATCCGCTCGCCCGAATCGGACCAGTAAGCACCCGTCGGCGGGTTCCCGATCCAGTCGGGATCGGACATGATCAGCTCCAGGCCGGGTTCGGCCGCGAGCGCTCCGGTGCAGGCAAGGGCGGCGAGGACGACGGCGATTCTTCGAGTCAGCATCCGTTTCTCCTGGCGGGCAAGCGCGCGCAGTATAACAGCCGCGATTTTTTCTTAAGGATTGCTTCAGCCCGTGCTGCGATACTAGGGTCCTGTCCCGCGCGGAGCACCGTTGCCGGCGGGGCAGGGACACCGGCCCGTCTAACAGGGTTTTGTTCCCGCCGCACCCAGGGGGCGCGATGTACTTGCTGGTCGTCGAGGACGACGTCAATCTCGGCCGCGCGCTGGTCAAGGTCCTGAAGGACCGGTACCGGGTCAACTGGGTCCGTAACCTGGAAGCGGCCAACGCCCATTTCGAGGCGGCCGAGTACGACCTGGTGCTGCTCGACCTCGGGCTGCCCGACGGCGACGGCGTCGACTGGCTGCGCTCCCTGCGCGCGGCCGGAAGCAGCACGCCGGTTCTCGTCGTCACCGCCCGCGATGCGCTGGACGACCGCGTGAAGGGCCTCGACACCGGCGCCGACGATTACCTCGTGAAGCCGTTCGAGCCGGAGGAGCTGCTCGCGCGCATCCGCGTGCTGCTGCGTCGGCGCGCCGGGTCCGCGCAGGCACGGCTCTCGATGGGCGCCCTGGAATTCGACGCCGGGTTCCATCGCTTCTACCTGGACGGCGAGCCTCTCACCCTTTCGCCGAAGGAGCACCAGATCCTCGCGGTGCTGATGCAGGCCGGCGGCCGCCCGGTGAGCCGCGCACGCCTCACGCAGCAGCTCTACGGCCTTACGCAGGGCGCTGAGTCCAACACGCTGGAAGTGCACGTGCACGCGCTGCGCAAGCTCCTCGGCCGCGAACGTATCGAGACCGTGCGCGGGATCGGCTACCGGCTGGTTGCCGTATGACGTTCCGCCTCTCGCATCTCGCCGTGCTGCTCGCGCTGTCCATCGTCGCCGCGGGCGCCGGCGGCGTTTTCGTCACCTGGCAGGTTGCGGACGAGGAGTTTCGCGACGTGCTCGACGACGATCTCGAGAACCAGGGCGAGCTGCTCGCGGAGTTGCTCGCGGCCGTCGGTGACCAGCTCGATGCCGGGGAGCTCGAGGACCTGCTCCGCGATGCGTTCGAGCCGGACGGCAAGGAATCACTGTGGGTCACGGTGTACGACACCCGCACGGGGACGTCGGTCAGCAATCGTCCGCACGACCTGCCGCTGGACGATCCGGATCGCGAAACGCTGCGGCGTACGTTCGACGGCTATGACTGGCACGGCTACCAGAGCGACGAGGATCACCTGGTCGTGCAGCTGCTCCGCCGCGACGACCTGTACCGCGAGCTGCAAAGCCAGGTCATCGAGGATATCGTAACGCCCGTGCTGGCCGGCAGCCTTGCCAGCCTGTTGCTGCTGGTCCTGCTCATCGGCTTCTCGCTGTGGCCACTCACGCGCCTGGCGCGGCAGCTCGAGACCCGCAACAGCGATTCGCTGGAACCGGTTCGGCTCGTCACCCCCGCGCGGGAGATCCAGGTGCTCCGCGATGCCGTGAACGGACTGATGCGAGGCGTAAGCGATGTCCTTATCCGTGAGCGGCGCTTTGTCGGGGACGTGGCGCACGAGCTGCGCACGCCGCTGACGACCCTGAAGCTCGAGCTCGGCAGTCCCGAGCCGGACCTCGAAGCGGCGAAATCCGAGGTCGGGCGCCTGTCCCGCCTAGTGGAGCAGCTGCTGACGCTGGCGCGGCTGGAGGAGGGGCAGTGGCGGCAGCATTTCGAGACGGTGGCGCTGGACGAGCTGTTCGGCCGAGTGCTGGAACGTCATCGCGAGGCTTTCAGCCGGGCGCGCATCGAGCTCGAAGGGCGGCTCGCCCCGGCGAGCGTCGCGGGCGATCCCGTGCTGCTCGACGTCCTGCTCCGTAACCTGCTCGACAACATCGTCGATCATTGCCCGCCGGGCTGTCGCGCGGAGGTCGTTCTCGAACCCGCGGGCGGACGGACGTTGCTCACGGTCAGCGATACCGGGTCGGGCATCGAGGGGAGCCGGCGTCGCCGCATGTCGCAGGGCGTGACGCGGCTCGACAGCAGGAGCGACGGCCACGGTCTCGGCCTGGCCATCTGCCAGCGCATCGCGGAGGTGCACGGCGCTACGCTGCGCTTCGAGGCGCGTCCGGACGGGCATTCCGGCCTGCGCGTGGAAGTCCGGTTCCCCGCCTGACGCCGTTTTGCCGGAGCTCTGCGCGCCATCATCGAAGGTCGTTGGGGCTTAATGAAGGCTTAATCTGCTATCAGTAAGGTGTAACCCTTCACCAACACATCGAGGTCCGTCATGAAATACGCATTCGCCGCCCTTGCGCTTTCCGCCGCTGCCCTGGTACACGCGGATGGCTTCAGCGGCCCCGGCGACCAGCCGAGGCCGAGCACCGCCGCCGAGGCGGCCAACCTCCCGGACGACGCGGAAATCACCGTGACCGGCTACATCGTGCGCTCCCTGGGCGACGAGCGGTACGAGTTCCAGGACGACACCGGCACGCTCGTCGTCGAGATCGACGACGACGAGTGGCGGGGCATCGAGGTGACCCCGCAGGACCTGGTCGAGCTCTCCGGCGAGATCGACCATGAAGGCCGAAGCTTCGAGCTGGAAGTCGACCGCGTCCGTCTCTCGCAGGCCCGGTAGGCTCCTTCCTGATACGGCGAGGCCCGCCTCGCGGGTCTCGACCTGCAGGGATCGGGCAGGCAGCCGCAAGGCGCGGCGGGCTCCTGCTGTCCCTCCCGGTTATCCGGCTGCCGAGGGCCGCGGCTGGAGCGGGGATTTCATCGTGATTTCGCGCTGCGGCAGCGGGATCGTGATGCCGTGCTCCTTGAGCTTGTCCCAGATTGCCAGCAGCACCGTACCCTGGATGCCGACCAGCCCCTGCTGCGGATCGCGGATCCAGAAGCGCAGCAGGTACTCGAGCGAGAACTCCCCGAAGCCGGTCAACCAGCAGACCGGCTCCTTGCTCTCGACGAGGCGCGGCACGCCGGTCGCGGCTTCGATGGCCAGCCGTCGAACCTCGTGCGGGTCGGCGTCGTAGGCCGCGCGGAATTTAACGTCGAGGCGCACCAGCTCGTCGGTGTAGGACCAGTTGATCACCTGCGTCGTAATGAAGTCCTCGTTCGGGATCAGGTATTCGCGCCCGTCGCGGGTCACCACGGAGACGAAGCGGGCGCGCAGCTCCTTTACCCAGCCGAAGGTATCGGCGAGCGATATCGTGTCGCCGGGTTCGATCGAGCGGTCGAGCAGGATGACGATGCCGCAAATGAAATTCGAGATGACCTTCTGCAGGCCGAAGCCGATCCCCACGCCCAGTGCGCCGGCGAACACCGCGAACACGGTGAGGTCGACGTTGAGGCCCGAGAGCGCCATGAGAGCAGCTGCCACGATCAGCGTAACCCGCAGCACCTTGCCCAGCAGGATGCGCAGTGACGGGGTGAGCTCGTCGACTCGCTGGATGCGGTGGTCCAGGAAATTGCCGGTGCTGAAAGCGAGCCACAGCAGCACGCCGAAGACGACGATCAGCTCCAGCAGCCAGAGCAGCGATAACCGTCGCTCGCCGAACGTGATGGCCAGGCTTTCAAGTACGGCGGCGATATCGTCCGTGATGCCGAGGATCGCCGCGGCGGCGTAGACCCAGCCGGCGATGGCGAAGATCCGCCCCAGCAGGCGGCTGCGCAGGACGTTCGAGACCACCGATATCACGAGCCAGGCGAGCGCCAGGAGCAGCACGGTCGACAGCAGCCGGTCGCTCTCCGGCCACTCGATGCTGCGCACCAGCACGAGGGCGGCGGTCAGGAGGACCACGAACCCGATCCAGGTCAGGCGCCGGAGCAGCACGACGATCAGCCGCAGCAGGCCAGGATAGCCCTTGATCAGGCGGGCTTTGGCTTCGAGCAGCGGCTCGGCCCACCAGGAGAAAGCGCGGGACGCCGCGAACAGGATGACGACCAGGATCGCCTGCACGATGAACGCGGGGCGGTTCACGAACGCGAGCGCGGCCTGGCTGAATTCGCCCAGTGTCACCAACAGCTCTTCCACGTGCTCCCCCGTCGTTGCCCGATCTTCAGTTTATCCCGTAGGAGCGCGCCGTGCGCGCCCTGCCCCGAGCAACCGGTGTGGCAACGCGCGCCAGGCGCGCGCCCGCCCGTTAATTGGGCCGGCCGG
>CAYRKH010000019.1:0-46254 GCA_964424805.1 uncultured Woeseiaceae bacterium | reverse complement strand
ACTCGAGGTAGCTGTCTGCGAGCAGCGCGTTCGTCGGCAGCTCGCACATCATGAAGACCTACAGCCCGTCCTCGCCGCGCTTGAGCCCGTTCTTCTCCAGTAGCTCGATCACCTCCCGCGCCTGCTCGACGGTGCGCACAAACGGAATCATGACCTGCACGTTTTTCAGGCCCATATCGGTGCGGACCTTGCGGAGCGCGGCGCATTCCAGCTCGAAGCAGGGCTGGAAGCTCGGCGCCACGTAACGGGAAGCGCCGCGGAAGCCGAGCATCGGGTTCTCCTCGCGAGGCTCGTACGCTTCGCCGCCAATCAGGTTAGCGTATTCGTTGGTCTTGAAATCGGACAGGCGCACGATGACCGGCTCCGGGGCAAATGCAGCGGCAATGGTGCCAACGCCTTCCGCGAGCTTGTCGACGAAGAAGGACTTCGGCGATGCATAACCTGCCATTTGCTCGTCTATGGCCTCGCGGGTGCTCTCATCCATCGTGTCGTAATCGAGCAGTGCGTTCGGGTGTACGCCGATCATCCGGTTGATGATGAATTCCAGTCGCGCCAGGCCGACGCCACGGTGCGGGATGTTGGCGAAATCGAACGCCCGGTCGGGGTTGCCGACGTTCATCATGATCTTGACCGGGATGTCGGGCAGGGAGTCGAGCTCGATCTCCTTTTCCTCGAAGCGCAGCTGGCCCTTGTACACGTAGCCCTCGTCACCTTCCGCGCAGCTCACGGTGACTTCGGCGCCGTCCTCGATGAGCGTCGTTGCATCGCCGCAGCCGACGACGGCGGGAATGCCGAGCTCGCGCGCGATGATCGCGGCATGGCAGGTGCGGCCGCCCCGGTTGGTGACGATGGCAGCGGCGCGCTTCATCACCGGCTCCCAGTCGGGATCGGTCATGTCGGAAACCAGGATATCGCCCTGCTGCACGCGTCCCATCTCGCTCACGTCGCGGATGACCTTCGCCGTGCCGGCGCCGATTTTCTGGCCGATGCTTCGTCCCTTGCACACTACACTCGAACGGTCCTGCAGCGTGAAGCGCTGGATGGTCCTGCCGCTGCGGCTTTGCACGGTTTCGGGCCGCGCCTGCAGGATGTAAAGCTTGCCGTCGCTGCCGTCCTTGCCCCACTCGATGTCCATCGGCCGGCCGTAATGGTTCTCGATGATCACCGCCGTGCGGGCAAGCTCGATCACTTCGTCATCCGTCAGCGAAAATGCCTGGGATTCCCGTTCGTCGACGTTGACCGTTGCAACGGTCTTGCCAGGCTCCGGATTTTCGCTGAACACCATCTTGACGGCTTTGCTGCCGAGGTTCTTGCGCAGGATGGGGTAGTGGCCGTCTCTCAGCGCCGGCTTGTAGACGTAGAACTCGTCCGGGTTTACCGCACCCTGCACGACTGTTTCGCCGAGGCCGTATGAAGAGGTGATGAACACGGCGTCGCGAAAGCCGGATTCGGTATCGAGCGTGAACATGACGCCGGAAGCCGCCAGGTCGCTGCGCACCATGTGCTGCACGCCGACAGACAGTGCGACCTGCGAGTGGTCGAATCCCTGGTGAACGCGGTACGCAATTGCCCGGTCGTTGAACAGCGAGGCATAGACCTGGTGCAGCGCATCGATGAGATGCTCCAGCCCGCGGACGTTCAGGAAGGTTTCCTGCTGCCCTGCGAACGAGGCGTCCGGCAGGTCTTCCGCGGTTGCCGAAGAACGCACGGCCACGCAAATGTCGCGGCCGGCGCACATCTCGTTCCAGGCACGCTCGATGTCGTCTCGCAGCCGTGCGGGCAATGCCGTCTCGGCGATCCAGCCGCGGATGCTACGGCCGGCGCTGGTGAGTGCCTCGATGTCGTCCACGTCGAGGTCCTGCAGCTGTTTCCTGATTCGCTCGTCGAGCCCGTCGCTCTTCAGGAACTCGCGGTAAGCGGCCGAAGTGGTTGCGAAGCCGCCCGGCACCAGCACGCCGGCCTCGCTCAGCTTACCGATCATCTCTCCCAGCGAGGCGTTCTTCCCGCCGACGCTGTCGATGTTCTCCATGCCAAGCGTTTCCAGCTTGACGACATACTGCTCCAAGTTCGACTCCCTCAACTATCCCAAGACGGACGATCGTACAATCCCTTCAGCGGCCGGAATCATCTCGCTTTCAAGTCCCGCGTCCCCCGAAGTACACTCGCCCGTATCGTCACTCCGGTCGTCACCCCGGCGGCGGGACGGGCAGGGGAGCTTGCATGAGCGAACGAACAGTATTTTTTCTGTCGGACCAGACCGGTGTAACCGCCGAAACGCTGGGCCACAGCCTTCTTACCCAGTTCGATGGCCAGCGATTTCGGCAGGTGACTTTGCCATTTATAGATACCGTTGACAAGGCGCGGGAGGCCGTGAAGAAAATCAACGACGCGGCCCGCAAGGCGGCGCTGAAACCGATCGTTTTTTCAACCCTCGTGCAGGACGATTTCCGGGCGCTCGTGCGGGAGGCCGACGGCCTTCATCTTGACATATTCGATGTGTTCCTGGAGCCGCTGGAAAAGGAACTGGAGCAGAAGTCCACGCACCAGACCGGCCGCGCGCACGGTATGAGCGATATCGAGACCTACATGAAGCGAATCGAGGCGACGAACTTCGCGCTGGCGAACGACGACGGCGCGATCACGCGAAATTACGAGATGGCCGATGTGATCCTGGTAGGCGTATCGCGCAGCGGGAAGACGCCGACCTGCCTCTACCTCGCGCTCCAGTACGGTGTATACGCGGCCAACTTTCCCCTGACCGACGAGGAATTCGACAGCGGCACGTTACCGGACATCCTGGCTTCGCAGAAATCGAAGCTTTTCGGGCTGACGATTTCGCCGTCGAGACTACGGCAGATCAGGAAAGAGAGGCGCGCCCTCGGGCGCTACTCGACCGCGCAGCAGGTGCGCTTCGAGTTGCGCGAAGCGGAGAAAATCTTCAAGCGCTACAACATCCCGTACGTGGATACAACGGAGTTTTCGGTCGAGGAAATCGCAAGTCGAATTCTCGATAGTACCGGGGTCGAGAGGCGGGTGCGACCCTGATTTTTACCGGGGTCCGGCGCGCGGCTTTTCCATGAACTGGAACCGGATTTGCATGCCTAGTGCAGATGGAGCGCTGTGATATATTTGCCTCATGTTACTGGACTACCAGCTCGTTCCGCAGACGGTCGTAAAACCTCGCAGTTTTATCGGCCTCATGCTGTTGTACGAGAGTAACTTCATTCGACTCCAGCACCTGATCCCCGAGCTGGAGCGGCTCGACGGTTATTACCAGTCACGCGTCGCGGGCGATTGCGATCTGCATCTCGAAATCCTGGATCGCAGCCGCTACACCGTGACGTTATCGCTGTCCTATTTTTTCGAAGAGAACGGTACGCGCATCGCCGATCCGGACATGCAGATCCGGGTGTACCTCGACGGCCGGCTGGCGGAAGCAACGGGCATTCGCAAAGAGCACTGTCATGCGGAACTGCGGCGCCTGTCCCTCGAGCACACCGAGCTGGACGCGCGCTGGCGGCGCAACATCGTCCTCAACAAGTGGCTGGAATACCTGATGGACCAGGGTCACCTGGTTCTCGAGCGCTGACGTATTCTGTAAAACTGTCGACTCAATCAAGGATTGGCGACCCTCTGCTTGTCATGATTTCGCGGAGAAGAGGAACCAGCCTTGGCAAACCTGGCAGCCATATTCGGTAGCTCAGAAGCGAAATCGCAGGACAGCGAAAAGCTCCTGCACCTGTACTGGAACCGCGCCGAGCTCAAGAAAGAGTTCGCGGGTATGCGCAAGGAGCAGTACCGGCTACGCGACAAGATCAAGCAACAGGAAGGCGCTACCGCCCGCCTGCAGCAGAAGCTGGATCATCTCGAGGAGCTGCTGCTCGATCCCGACTGGGCCGCCAACGTCGTGGTGTTCTACCAGCTTCGCAGCCTGGCCCTGCGCTGCCAGCGCAAGCTGGCAAAATTTGCCGAGCAGCTGAAACAGCAACGCGAACAGCGGCAGCACAATGGGCTGCTCGTCAGGTGGAACGAGGAACGAGCGCTCCGGATGCGGACGCTCGAGCGCAAGATTTCAGAGCAACGTGAGCACACGGAGCAGCTCGAAGCGGATCTCCAGTCACAGAAGAGCCGCCTGGTCGCGATGAGCGGGTTCATGAAGATTTTCAAGCGCCGCTCGGTCACGGCTGTCCTCGACCGGCTGGCGGAGCAGATCGAGGGGAATCGCGAGCTGGAGCAGGCGCTCGCCGGGAAGCTCGAGGCCGTCAGGAATGCCAACCCGCCGGAGAAACAGGGCCTCGACCTGCCGACGAAGCGCTCGATCAACCTGCTGATCCTGGCATTCGCGCAGCAGCTCTACCTGGACTTCGAAGATGCCGAGCTGGCCGCACTCGCCAAGGAGGCGTGTGACAAGAGCGTCGGTGCGATCAAGTACGGCAGCCGCCATGACTGCGAGCAATTGCTCGCGCGTGTACGCAAGCGCAGCGAAGCCATGGACGAGAGCAGCGACGTTGCGGAGGTGCTGCAGCAGCGAGCGAGGCGTATCGGCAAAAAGGCGTCGTTCCGTAACGACGGCGATGCGGTACCGGTAGCCGGTACCGTCACCACCGTCTACGACGTCGGCGAGAACGGCACCGCCCGGGAGAGCGAGGCAAACCTGCTCGGCGAGAACTACTGGGGGATCGCGAAAATTCTCAGCCGCTAGGGCCGCCGGCCGCTGCGGCCGTCAGATGTCCGTGCGGTACATCTGGCGCTGGTACTTCGGCAGGATCGACGCGTGGTCCAGCTGCGATGTGGGTCCGGTCTCGCGCGGCGTGTCGTCGACGTCGGCCATCGGCGAGCGGCGCGCCGCATCGGCCGCCGGTTCCGCGTCTTCGCCGGCTGCACCGGCGGCCTCCGCCCGGAATACGTCCTCGAGAATCGACGTTACCCGCGGCGCCAGGAACAGCAGCGGTGCGGGGGAGCCAGCTGCGACGCCCTGCGCGGCGTCCTCTGCCGCGTCGCCCGGGTCGATCATGCGTACGGTCAGCTCGTCCAGCAGCAGGTCCGGGCCGTCCAGGCCGGCGGCCTCGCAGTCCGCCGCACAGGGCGCCGCCGGTGCCGCGGCGGTCCACGCCAGCGCCAGCAGCGCCGCGCTGCGGAGCAGGGCTTTCGTGACGGATGGACGTCCGACGGCAGTTGGCGTATCCAAGGCGACCTCCCGGGCGGCTCGTGGCGATGCCTGCTCCCGATGGAGCAGGATGCTGGTGTTATACATCAGTATAACACCTACGAGCCGGCTTTCAAGCATCGCCGGGCGATGGCGCTGCTCGCGCTACTGGTCCGCGCGAGCCGCCTTTTGCGCCGGCAACGTCTCGAGCTGTCTCAGCTCTGCCAAGTCTGTAACAATGGCCGCGGCCTGGTCAAGCTGGACGTCGGGCTCTTCCAGGTCTTCGAGCGCCTCGGAATCCTCGAGGGGCTCGAGCCCCAGCGCGCTACGCCGGGCGTTCTCGTGAGCCAGGCGCCGCTCCAGTTCCGCTGCCTGCTCCGCCTGCCGGGTCTCGAGGTTCAGGGACACGACCTTGCGCGAGCGGATCTCCGTCGCATCCTTGATCCTTTCCACCAGGTACTGGAAGTCCGGATCGGTCTCGCTGCGCGACAGGTGGCTGGCGGTCAGCGTCGATACCACGCGGTCCAGCGGCTGGCCGGGCTCGAAGTTGGTCGTACGGATCTCGTCCCAGGGCAGGGCGGTCTTGCGCGCGCTTTCGCCGATGACGCTGGCGTCGATGACCGACGGCAGCGGGATATCCGGCGTGACCCCCCGGTTCTGGGTGCTGGCGCCGGTCACGCGGTAGTACTTGCCGATCGTCAAGGTGAGTTGGCCCAGGCCTTCGCCGTCCGGCGAGCGCACGTACTGGTCGAGCGAGTAGAGGTTTTGCACCGTACCCTTGCCAAAGGTGCGCTGGCCGATGATGACGCCGCGGTTGTAGTCCTGGATCGCGGCGGCAAAAATTTCCGACGCCGACGCGCTGTAGCGATTCACCAGCACCGCCAGCGGCCCGCTGTAGTAAACGCGCGCCACCGGATCGGGATCGTCCAGTCGGCTGATGCGCCCGTTGGAGCTCTTGAGCTGCACCACCGGGCCGTTGTCGATGAAAAGGCCGGAGAGCGCGGTCGCTTCCGTGAGGTGGCCGCCGCCGTTATCCCGCAGGTCGAGGACCAGGCCGTCGATGCCCTGTTCCTTCAGCTCGGCGATCAGGCGCTTCACATCGCGCGTGGTGCTGGTGTAATTCTCGTCGCCGTTGCTGAGCGCCCGGTAGTCGCGGTAAAAGCTCGGGACCTCGATGATGCCGATCTTCCACTCACGGCCGTCCTTCGGCACCGTGATGACGTCGCTTTGCGCCGCCTGCTCTTCCAGCTTCACCTGGTTGCGAGTCAGGCTGATCGTCCTGGGAGCCGAGCCCGGCAGCGCGCCGCCCGGCAGGATCTGTAGCTGCACCACGGTCTCCGCGGGACCGCGAATGAGCTGTACGACGTCGTCCAGGCGCCAGCCGACCACGTCGATCATTTCGCCGTCCGCGCCCTGGGCGACCGCCGTGATGCGATCGTCGGCCTGCAGCCGGCCGTCAATGGCGGCCGGGCCGCCCGGGATCACGTTAACGACCTTCACGTAGTCGTCCTCCAGCTGCAGCGATGCGCCGATGCCGAAGTAGGAGAGGCTCATCGCGATCCGGTATTCCTCGGAGCTGCGCGGCGACAGGTAGCTGGAGTGCGGGTCGAGGGTGTGCGCAAACGCGTTCATGAAGGTTTCGAACACGTCGTCGCTCTTGATCTGGTCCATTCGCTTGAGGAATCCGGAATAACGCTTGTGCAGCGTCTCCTGCACGTCCGGCCACTCCTTCTCGGCAAGCGTGAGGCTCAGTGCGTCATTCTTCACGCGCTTGCGCCACTGCGCGTCGAGCTCAGCGGTCGTCTCGGCCCAGGCGAGGTCCTTCCGGTCGAAGATATACTCTTCGTCGACCGTGAAATCCGGCTGGTTTTCGAGCTCCTGCAGCGCGAAATCGAGCCGCTCGCGTGCGCGGGTGCGGTAGACCTCGAACATGTCGAAGACGGGCTGCAGCGATTCCGAGCGCACCATGTCGTCGAGCCGGTGCCGGTACTTCTGGAAGCCGTCGATGTCGCTCTTCAGGAAATACATGCGATTGCCGTCGAGTGCCTCGATATAGCGCTCGAGGATCTGCTCCGACAGCGCGTCGTCGACCGACGAATGCTGGTAGTGGGATTTCTCCACGAATTCGGTGACGAGCTCACCGATACGCTCGTGCTTGGGCAGCGGTGCCAGCTCAGCGTCGCCGGCCGGCGCAACCGCCAGCGCCGGGACGGCGAGGATGCCCAGCAGCGTCGCCAGGTATTTGCGGCGTAACCCGAATTCGGTTTTCTTCAAGATGATCTCCATCCTTCCTGTTCGACAAAGTGCCGGCAGAGCTGCAGGGGCAGGATCAAGTGGGCTAATATCCCGTTCCGCAAACTCACAGAAGAGGACATTAGTGTACCCCGTCTCGAATAATGAGCCATTCTGGCGGCCTCACTTGCCCATTAACGACGGCGGGGTACAGTAGGCTAGAGTGCACCGACCCGCCAATCAAGGGCGCAACCAGCAAAAAAGCGTCAATCGCGGGACCCCCAGCGAGCGGCCCGCCAGAGGTACCCGGACATGCGTCCTTTGACCGTCATAACCGGCTTCGTTCTGGGCACGTGCGTGTCAATTACGTTCAGCCTGGTGGCAGTTTTGATCATGTTCCTCGTGCTGCAGGGAGAACACCCCCGGCTCACGGCCGAATTCGAGGCCATGCTCGCCAGTCTCGGGCTGTTCTCGGTTATGACCGTGATCTCCGCCCTGAGTTTCTACGGGCAGCTCATTCGACACAAATGGCGGGCTGTCGGGCAGGTTTTCATGTGGGCGGGAGTGGTGCTGGTAGGAGTCTACTACTGGCCCTGACGGCGGAAGGCCGCTCGGGTTTCAGCGTGTTCAGAACAGCCGCGGGCGGTCCTTGCCGGCGGTATGGTTGCGCTTGCGGCGCCGGCGCATGCGTGACTGCAGCTCGTTGCGTCGCTCGGCGAGCCAGGCTTCCCGCGTGACGTCCGGCGATCTCGGCTTCGACGAGGGATTCCGCTCGCGGAACGCGCAGAAGTCCCGGTAAGCTTCGATTTCGTGCTTCAACTCGCGGGCGACCAGCTCGATCATGATCGCATCGTCCAGGAAGCCGAGCCCCGGAATGTGGTCCGGGATCAGGTCGTTCGGCTCGCTGAAGTAGGCGAGGGCATTCAGGACCCGCGTGGATTCCTGCTTCGGCAGCCGCCATTCGTGATCCGCGAGCATGCGGATCATGAGGTCGAGGTTCGCCAGCCGTTCCTCGATGAAACGCGGCACCTCGTCGGTGCCGACCTGCTCGAGCCGCTTCCTTGCGCCGGCAACGATTTCCTCCGGTGAGGCGTTCGCGGCGGCCTTGCGCGCCTCGCGCATGATCAGCCGGAAATGCTTGAGATCGCTCTCTGCGAGATCGAAGGAAACCCTGAGGCTCATGGATGGTGCGCGCCTGCCCTGGAGAGCCCGCGAGGTTACCCGCGGTCCCGGCAAGCGTCAATTTCAGGATGAGAGTTCCCGGCGCGGCACAGCGAGCGGCTTATTTGCGGAACCGGACGTCCCAGGACTTGGAACGATCGAAGCGGCCGGTGTTGTACGGGTCGATGCCGGCTTCCTCTTCCGCCTCCAGCAGGGAGTCGTCGAGGATCTTCAGCGTCTCGTGTGTGCCGGTGTCTTCGCGCACGAAGCGATTGCGTACGAAAACGTTCTTTCCGGATCCGCCGTCGACGACCTTGCCGCCGACCTCTGCTGTGAATTCCACGGGTTTACGGGCCGCCGGCTGCGGGCGCGCGGCGGGCGGGCGAACGCGGACGCCCACGGGGCGCGGCGGCGGTTCCGCTGCCGCTTTCGGCGGGAAGAGCCGCAGGCCCAACCATCTGAGGAACTGCTGCATCATCGGGTAACGGTCTGCTCTCGTGGCGGCTGTAAGGTACGCGCTTACCGTTTTGCGCGTCTACGCAGCATGCACCAGCATTGACATAAGTACCAGCTTATGTCGCTCAAATCGTTGTACGGGAAGAGAAATTTGTGAAACGGGTCACAGTTTTCCGGGCGCGTCGCCGGGGTCGGCGCCGGCCGCGCCGATCCCTCGCCCGAGGTGCCGGAAAGTCCCGAATGTCAGGCGGAGGAACTGCCACAGGAGGTAAGGAGAGAACAACAGGAACCACGCGCCGAGCTCGCCTTCGCGCAGCTCGCGGTGCAGCGCGCCGAAGAAACTGCCGAGCCCGCCTGCGTATTCGCCGAAGACGGCCTGGCCGACGAAATAGATGCACACGGGCAGCAAGGCGAAGCCGAAGAATCCCAAAACCGCCAGCAGCGTCGCTTCCTTCACCAGCCGGTTCTTTATGTCAGTGGATTGCACGATTCGTCGCACCGCTCCGTCAGGTCAGCGCATCGTTCACGATGGCCGGCGGCGCGTCAAGTGTCAGTCACGCGGCGGCGTATCACGCGAGGCGCGGCGCCGCTTGCGATAGACGGCAAACGACAGGTGCAGGCAGGCGAGCGAGAACAGGAGGTAATTCGGCAGCACCCACAGCCAGGTGCTGACGTAGAGCGTCGCAAAAAAAGCCGCAAGTCCGGCGGCGAGATAGAACCAGGGCAGGCTGTCGTACAGGAGTTTCGGCAGCCAGATTCGCTTTGTGGCAAGCCGCTCGGCGCTGCGCGCTATGTCCTTGGTCGCGCTCAGGCTCATGTGTTTCGGCGCCGTCCCGGGCACTGTGATCGTCTGCTGTCTGGGGAGGAGTGTTCGCGAGCCTAGCGCGAGTCCGTGCGCTTTGCCGTGACTGGTCTCACAGAACGCCTTCAGCGCTTCGGGCGTTCCTCGAACCGGAATTCGGCCGTGCCGACCGTGAGCTGGTCACCGCTCTTCAGGACCTTCTCCGAGACGCGGACGCCGTTGACGGAAATGCCGTTTTTGCTGCCCCAGTCGACGATGCGCGTGCTGTCGTTGTCGCAGACGATGACCGCATGACGCCGGCTGATGAACTGCTGCTTGAGCTGGATATCGTTGTGCGCGGTGCGACCTATGGTGAGCTTGTTCTTGAACAGCGGAAAACGAACTTCCTGCCCGTCGATGGTGCCGACGAGCAGGCGGGTCGTCCGGTCTTTCTCGGAGCCGGGTTTCCCGTCCACGGTCGGCAGCCGGCGCTCGGGCCGCCGCTGCTGCGGCGGGGCGTCGGCCAGGACCTCGGAGGTGCCCGCCTGGGTCTTGCTGGCGAGCTCCGCGAGCAGCACGTTGATCGCGGCGTCCTGGGTCGCGACCTTGCGCTCGGCGCGGTCGAGGTCCTGCTCCAGGCGCTTCGCTTTCTGCTCCAGCCGGTCGATCTCCTGCGCCTGTTCGTCATCGCCCGGCGCGGCCGGCGTGCGGCGCGCGCGGTTCGTGACCGCTTCGAGCTCCGCCGTCCGGTCCTGCAGTCGGCGCCGCACGCTGTCGGCGTAGCTTTCGGTTCTGGCCGCCTGTTCCTGCAGGCGACGAATCTCGTCCCTGAAGCCGACAAGCCTGCCCTTCAACCGCTCGTTTTCCTGCCGGACCGCGTCCGCCCGCAGCCGCTCGAGCTCGGCTTGCGCCGCCTCGAGCGAGTTTTCCGCTTTACCGAGCCGGGCTTCCAGCTCGATGAAGGCCTGCTCGCGCTCCTTGAGCCGCTCGCGCTCCGCCAGCAGCGCCCGCCGCGCCTCGCCGAGCTCGGTCGAGACGCCCTCGGTGAGCGCTTCGCGCGCCCTGAGCTCGATTTCCAGCCCGCTCGTGCGCGCCCGGAGCTGCTCGAGGTCATATTCGAGCCGGCCGATGTAGTCATCGCGCTCGCGCAGCGCCGCCTGCAGCGCTTCGGTCGAGTGATGCTTGCGCCCGTGGCCCGGGTTTTCGAAGGAGTGGGTCGCGGCGTCCGATTCCGCCTCGTAGTCGAGCGCCGCCGGGTCCGGGTACGTGGCCGGCAACCGCTCGAGCTCGGAGGTGTCATCGTCGGAATCGGAGGCTAACTCGTGCGCGCTTTTGTTGTCGTTAGCCATCTTGCGATTCTACATCAATCGCAGGGCACGGTACGGCCGTCCGCCCACTGCCGGAGGCGCCCGACGTGCTCCGCCATGACGACGGATAACGGCCGCGTCGCGCGAACGGCTTCCAGCACGTGGCGGGCGGTGAGGGCGCCGCCCTGCGCGTGCGCGGCGTACAGGGCGGAGACGATGGCCTGCTCGATTTCCGCGCCGGAGAAGCCTTCCGTCGCGGCGGCCAGGCGGCCCAGGTCCAACGCATCGAGCACCTGGTCGCGACTGGCGAGATGGATCTTCGCGATCTCGGCGCGCACTTCCGGGTCCGGCAGGTCGACGAAGAATATCTCGTCAAATCGGCCCTTGCGCACCAGCTCCGGCGGCAGCGCGCTGATGTCGTTGGCGGTCGCCACGACGAACACCCGGTTTTTCTTCTCGGCGAGCCAGGTGAGGAAGCCCGCCAGCACGCGCTGGGTCGTGCCGGTCTCGCCGCCGCGTCCGGCCAGGCCCTTCTCGATCTCGTCGATCCAGAGCACGCAGGGCGCCATCACGTCCGCGGTGCGCAGCGAATCGCGCAGGTTGCGCTCGGTTTCACCGTGATACTTGTTGTACAGGGACCCGAAATCGAGCCGCAGAAGCGGGATGCCGAAGATGCCCGCCGTGGCCTTCGCCGCGAGGCTCTTGCCGCACCCCTGTACCCCGATCAGCAGCACGCCGCGGGGCGGGTCGAGGTGCGCCGCCTCCCGAGCCGCCGTGAATGCCGGACGCCGCTGGGTGAGCCAGTGCTTCAGCCGGCTCAGGCCGCCGACGTCGCTGAAGCGGCGCGTGTCGTATTCGAACTGCAGCACGCCGCCGCTGTTCAGCAGCGCGTACTTCGCCTGCATCACTCCCGGCAGGTCGCTGTGGGTAATGGCGCCGTCCTCGTATATGGCGCTCCGCGCCAGGCGTTCGGTATCGGCATCCGAAAGGCCGGCCAGGTTACGGATCAGCAGGGCGTACGCTTTCTCATCGATCCGGACCTGCAAACCCGGGTTCTTGCCGGCCCATTCCTTTGCCACGCGCTTCACTATCCTTTCCCGCTCGTCCGCCGACGGCAGCGCCATCTCGAAGCGGGCGCTCCAGGGCGCCAGTTCCGGCGGCAGCTCGATGCGATGGCTGATCAGCACGAGTTGCCGCGGGGTAGCCTCGAAGCGCAGGCAGATGTCCTTCAGCAGCCTGACGTTAACGGGGTCCTCGAGGTAAGGATGAAAATCGAGCAGGATGTAAATGCCGGGCCGGGTGACCGCGCGGATGTGTTTCAGCACGTCCTCGGGCGCCGCATTGTGGAGCTGCGGCTTCAGCTCGACGTCCAGGCGTTGCAGCCCGTCCGTGACGCTCCAGCGGAACAGCGGCACGTAGTCCGCGCCGCGGCGCGCGCGGCCGATCGTCGTCAGTAGCGTCAGCAGGCGCGACTCGTCGCGAGTCTCGATGACGATCATGGGGGTGCGGGACCCGAGCAGCAGCTCGAGGTCGCGTTGCCGGTTCAATCCGGGCATCCGGGCAGGTTCTCGAGAGCCTCCAGCGGTCCGCCGGCCACACCGGCGACCATCTCGCGGAAGCGTTCGACGGTGATCTTCCGATCCAGCTCCGTAAGCTCGGCCAGCACGTCGTCGAGGCTCGAGCTGCCGTGCGTGGCGTCCCGGATCCCGGCGTCCACGTCACGCAGGATGCTCACGGCCAGCGCCGTGCGGCTGCCGCTGGAGCGCGTGGCGCACAAATTCGACGTTTCGCTGCCCCATTCGGCAAGGCCCCGATGCACGATCTCGAAGCGCCGCTGCCCCATCCCGCCGGTACGCCGCAGCAGTTCGAGCGCGTAGTAGTCGGCGAAGCCCTCGACGATCCAGTCGGCGCCGTCTTCCGCCGACAGCCCCATGCCGACGTGCATGACTTCATGCAGCAGCGTGCTCGTGCCGTTCTCGCTGATGAGCGGGCGGTCGGCGTGCAGGTAGAACGATTGCGGCGCGGACAGCGCGCCGCGCCACATCGGCTGTCCGGCGCTCACGACCGTCAGCCGCTCGGGAAAATCCGGCAGCAGCCGCAGGACCTCCGGCAGGGTCCAGTGCAGGAACGCGAGGATATCGAGGCGCCGGATACTGAAACCGGTCGGTCCCGCCACCGTTACGCGCACCCCGGAGATCGTGTCGATGCGCACGCCGAGGTCGCCGAGCACGATCCATCCCGTCGGCGTGTCGAAGCGGCGCTTCGGGTTGTCGATCTCGAACGTGTCGTCGTTGCCGGCGTAGGGCGTGATCGACGACCAGCCCCTGGGCAGGTTGAACGTGAGCGTGGTGTCGCTGCGAGCGCCCCGCATCGTGCGCGTGTCCGCCGACGGGATGATGTCCTCGCCGCGGAAGAGGGCCCACTCGTGAGCCATCCAGGCATCGTACGTATCCTCGCCGCGCAGGTGGCGAATATGCACGAACCAGCTCAGCCGCCCGCCTTCTTCCGGCGGCAGCCACGTTACCCGGCCGTCACGAATCGCGACCTCGCCGCTGCCCTTCACGTCGCTGATGCGGCCCTCGAGGAGCGACATGTCCAGTTCGCGCAGGTAATCCTTGTCCTGTTCGAGCGTGAGCTCGACGCGGGCGCCTTCGGCGGCCGGATCGGGGGTCACGACGTAGTGCAGGCCGTAGACGCGGCCGTCGTCGTCGCCGGCCGCGACCGCGGAAGACCCGCAGCCCGGCGCGCCGGCGGCTAACGCGGCAAGCAGCAGCAGCCGCGGGACATGGGCTGTCCTGTGCAACGGGCCTAGGTGGCTTTCTTGGCCTGGTCGCCGACGATGAACAGCTTCAGCTGTTCCGCAAGGCCGCCACAGGCGTGCGACTGGGTGCGTGCGATCAGCGGGATCGGGATGACGATCGCCGGCAGGAACGAGGTGCCGCTGACATCGGCGCTTACGGTGCCGGCGTCCTCCAAACCCTGCAGGTCCCAGACCGATGCCTCGTACTTGGCGTCGTTCTGCCACCAGGCGAACCCGAAGCAGCCGCCGCCGCCGGGGCCGGCCGCGCAGGACATGCTGCCGCCGCTGGCGACGCGGTCCGTGCTGCCGTCCAGCCAGACGACGTAGCGGACGCCTTTCTGTTCGATCATGTCCGCTACTCCCGGACGCTGCATCAACTCCGGCAGGCTCTTGCTCTCGGCCGGCGCGGTGCGCGGCTCGAACCACGGGAACAGGGCGTCTACGAATTCGTTATGCGGGATGACGCGCAGCCCCGAGTTGCCCTCGGCGATCTCTTCGCCGACGCAGTTGATGAAGCCGGCTTCCGTTTCGTTGCCGAGATGGTAGCTCTTCGCCATGATGACGACGCCGTCACCGGGCATGTAGCCGGTTGCTTCCTGGCGCACGTCTTCCACGCGCGACGTCACGCAGCCGGATAAACCCGCGGCGAGCGCCGCGATCATGATCCCCCGCCCGCTGTAGAAAGCGATCCGATTCAGCCTAGCCGGAATCATCTTGCCGTTCCTCCGAGGTAGCGGTCGTTAAAGCCTTGTTGACGGGCAGCGTTTTGATCACGCCGTCGGCATCGGTGTTGGCGGTCTGCGTGCGCCTCGCCGCGACCAGCGCGCTGATGCGCTGCGATTTGTCCATCTGCAGGATGACGAGCGCGGCGGCGTCGCGCATGGCCAGCACGGCCGCGTGGCGCAGCGCCTCGTCGCCGCCCATCATGCCGCTCAGCGCCTTGCCGTACGCACTGAGCGGCCAGTTCGCGATCTCGTTGCCTTCTGCGTCGAAGATCTTCAACCGGTAGCGGATCCACACGGCGAATGAATCCGTCTGGCTCTGCTCCGGCACCGAAAACTCGAACGCGTCGATGCTGGGCTCGAGGAGGGCATCGACCGACAGCGTGCCCGGATCGGTGTCCGGAGGCACGAAACTACACGGCAGGGCCTCCTGGTCATCGGCGAGCTTGGGCTCTTCCCCGATCACCGTGCAGTTGGCGAACATGGCGCCGAAAAGGCGCGTGAACAGCATTTTGTTGGCCCGGCCCATGTCGATCGTCCACTCATCCTTGCCGATGACTTTTTCCTTGTGGACGTAATGCTGGAACGCCTCGGGATACCGCACCGCCACCGAGAGCGGCCGCGTTTCGATGAGGGGGTCGGGGATCGTGGGGTTCCGGAGGGTGACGTGAGTGGAGCAAGCGGACAGTGCAATCAATATTGCAACGGGGAACGGCTTGAGGCGCTTTGCGTTCAATCTGGAATCCCGGACAGGACCGGCACGCGGCGTTTATCCCTTATCAGAGCATTCCGGAGCTCCGGAGTTCCGCCGGCAGCCCCGCGGCATCGATACTTCGACTTTAGACCGGGCGGGGGAACAGCGCAAATATTCCCCGGGGCGTAGCGGGCAGGCCTAGGTCAGCCACGGCAGCGGCGGCTCCTGCGTCAGCGCCGCCTGCTCGCGGAGGGCCAGGATGTGCTCGTCCCAGTAACGCGGCGTGTCGAACCAGGGGAAAGCGATACGGAAAGCGGGATCGTCCCAGCGGCGGGCGAGCCAGGCCGCGTAGTGCATGATGCGGAGGGAGCGCAGCGCCTCGACGAGGTGCAGCTCACGGGCGTCGAAGCGCCGGAATTCCTCGTAGCCTTCGAGAAGTGCGGCGAGCTGCGGTGCCTGTTCCTCGCGTCCGCCCGACAGGAACATCCAGAGATCCTGCACCGCCGGGCCGCTGCGCACGTCGTCGAAATCGACGATGAAAAATTCCTCGCCGTCGTGCAGCACGTTGCCGGGATGGAAGTCGGCGTGCAGCCGGATCTCGCGCACGCGCCCGGCGCGCTCGAAGCAGCCGGCGACGTTGTCGAGCAGGTGCTCCGCCACGCTTTCGTAGGCGTCGAGCAGCTCCGGCGGAATGAAGTCCTGCTCGACCAGGTAGCGCCGTGACTCGACCCCGTAGGACTGGATGTCGATGCGCGGCCGGTGCTCGAAGGTCCGCGTTTCCCCCTGCAGGTGCATGCGTGCGACCAGGCGCCCCAGCTGTTTGAGCACGTCGGCCGCGTCCGTCTCCGGCGAGCGGCCCCCGCGGCAGGGGAAGACGGCGACGCGAAACGGTCCCGAGTGGTGCAGGGTGCGTCCGTCATGCTCGAAGGGCGGCACGACCGGGATTTCCTGGCCGGCGAGCTCGGACGTGAAGCGGTGTTCCTCGAGGATCGCCTCGTCGCTCCAGCGCCCCGGCCGGTAAAACTTGGCGACCACCGGCTCCCCGTTCTCGATCCCCACGCGGTAGACGCGGTTCTCGTAGCTGTTCAGCGCGAGCAGGCGGCCGTCCACGGGGAACCCGAGCGCTTCGAGCGGCTCCAGGATGTCGTCCGGGCGCAGCTCGGCGAACGCGTGGTCGGGATCCAGCACCGGATCGGGGGCCATGGGCGCGTTGCGGTCCGTCATCCGTGCAGCCGGAGCTCGCGCTTGCGCTCGTGCTCCTTCAGTTTTTTCTTTCTAATTCGGATAGTTGAAGGTGTTATCTCAAGTAATTCATCGTCATCGATGAATTCCAGCGCCTGTTCCAGGGAGAAGCGCACCGGCGGCGTGAGCAGGATGTTCTCGTCGCTGCCGGCGGCGCGGATGTTGGTGAGCTGCTTTGCCTTCGTCGGGTTCACCGCCAGGTCATTCTGCCGTGAGTGGATGCCGATGATCATGCCTTCATACACTTCCTCGCCGTGGCCGATGAGCAGCCGTCCCCGCTCCTGGAGATTATAGAGCGCGTAGGCAAGCGCCTTGCCGGTGACCATGGACACCAGCACGCCGTTCTGGCGCTGGCCGATGCCGAGCGGGATATGCCGGTCGTACTTCTCGAACACGTGATAGATGAGCCCCGTGCCGGAGGTCGCGGTCAGGAACTCGGTGCGGAAGCCGATGAGCCCGCGGGTCGGGATGCGGTAGTCGAGCCGCACGCGGCCGCGGCCGTCCGGTGTCATGTCGAGCAGCTCACCGCGGCGCTCGGCGAGGCGCGACATGACGGCGCCCTGGTAGCTGTCCTCGAGGTCCACCGTGAGCTGCTCCCACGGTTCGTGCGCGACGCCGTCGATCTCCTGCAGGATAACCTCCGGCCGCGAGACGGCGAGCTCGAAACCCTCGCGCCGCATGGTCTCGATCAGCACCGACAGGTGCAGCTCGCCGCGGCCGGAGACGCGGAACTTGTCAGGGTCGTCGGTAGGGCTGACGCGCAGCGCCACGTTGTGCTTCAGCTCCTGCTCGAGGCGCTCCCGAATCTGGCGGCTGGTCAGGTACTTGCCTTCGCGCCCGGCGAACGGCGACTTGTTGACCAGGAAGTTCATGCTGATGGTCGGCTCGTCGACCGCGAGCGGTGGCAGGGCGTCGGGCCTGTCGCGGGGGCAGATCGTGTCGGAGATGTTGAGCTCGTCCAGCCCCGAAAGCACGACGATGTCGCCGGCGCCGGCCGACGCTATCCGGCGGCGCTCGAGACCGTGGAAGCCGAACAGCTCCAGCACGCGCGCCCGGCGGACGGTGCCGTCGGCGGCGACCACGCTCACGGCCTGGTTGGCTTCGATGCGGCCGCGGCGGATGCGGCCGATGCCGAGCACGCCGACGTACGGGTCGTAGGCAAGGCTCGAAATCTGCAGCTGCAGCGGGCCGGCGACGTCCACGTCCGGCGGCGGTACCTGGCTTGCGATGCATTCGAACAGCGGCGTCATGTCGCCGTCGCGAACGTCGGGGACGAGGCCGGCGTATCCCTCCAGCGCGGAGGCGTAAACGACCGGGAAGTCGAGCTGCTCGTCGGTCGCGCCGAGCCGGTCGAAAAGGTCGAAGGTCTGGTTCAGTACCCACTCGGGGCGGGCGCCGTCCCGGTCCACCTTGTTGATGACGACCACGGGCCTGAGTCCGCGCGCGAAGGCCTTCTGGGTGACGAAGCGGGTCTGCGGCATGGGGCCGTCGACCGCGTCGACCAGCAGCAGCACGCTGTCGACCATGGAGAGTACGCGCTCGACCTCGCCGCCGAAGTCCGCGTGGCCCGGCGTATCCACGATGTTGATGCGGTAGTCGCCCCAGCGGATGGCGGTGTTCTTCGCCAGGATGGTGATGCCGCGTTCGCGCTCGAGGTCGTTCGAGTCGAGCACGCGGTCGGGCACGGCCGCCCGCGGCCCGAGGGTGCCGGACTGCTGCAGCAGCCGGTCGACGAGCGTGGTCTTGCCGTGATCGACATGCGCGATGATGGCGATGTTGCGAAGGTATTCTACGGTGGACATAGGGAGCGGTCCCGGCCCCGGCCGGAAGGCGGCGCATTATACGTGGATCGCGCCTACAACTCCTTCACCAGCATCGCGACGGTCTTGCCGTCGACCGGCTGCTCCCCGACCTGCACGAAGCCGTGCCGCCGGTGGAAGGCCATCGACACCTCGTTCGGCGGCCGCAGGTTCACCTCGCAGGCAAGCCGGGCCGCGCGGCCGGTGAAGTGCTGCTCGAAATCCTCGTACAGCGCACTTCCGAGCCCCAGGCGCCGCGCCTCCTCGGCGACCGCGACGCGGTCGACGTAAGCGAAATCCGCGTAGCGCGCCTTGAACCAGCGGAAGTTGAGACTGCCGTAGTCGGCGTCCGGCGTCAGCCCGACCAGGTAAGCCGCGACGCCGCCGTCGACGAGGGCCACCCGGAAATAGGCTGCCTCCCGGCGGAATTTTTCCATCTGCGCCATCGGCACCGAGTTCACGTGCGGGACCGCCGCCTCGTTCAACGCCAGCACCGTCTCCAAATCGCCCCGTTCTACATCGCGAATCATTCCCTCATGATACAACGGGTATAATCCGGCCTGGAAAACAACTGTGACACCGGTCCGCGACCCCGCCCCCTCACGCCATTATCCTGCCGGTCCATTTTCCCGGAGATACAACATGATGCGTAGCGCCGTTCGCAAGACTTTCCTGTGTGGCGCGCTCGTCCTGGCGCTGGCGGCTTGCTCAGGCAAGCCGGAGACCGGGCTCACCTCCGGGGAAGGCATCCTCCGCTACGTGCCGGCCGAGACGCCCTACGTGCTGGCGATGACGAAGCGCATTCCCGACGACGTTCGCGCAAAGCTGGGCGCCGGGACCCGGCAGGTCATGCAGGCGTATCCGCAGATGCTTCGCGCGGCGCTGAGCCAGGCCGCCGAAGAGGAGGCGGAGCAGTCCGCAGAAGCCGCCGAAAGAATCGAGCGCCTCACGGCGATTCTCGATGAGCTGGCGGCCATGGTCACACCGGAGGGTATCCCGGCCGCCGGCATCGACGAGAACTCCACGGCCGCGTTGTACGGCGTCGGCCTGCTGCCGGTGCTCCGGGTCACGCTGAGCGACGGCGCGTTGTTCGAGCGGACGTTCGCAGAGCTGGAAGCGAAAGCCGGCGGCAAGATGGCCGTCGCCGCCGTTGACGGTCACTCGTATCGCTACGCCGCCGATGAGCAGGGCAGGTTCATCGTCGCCGTCATCGACGACCAGCTGGTGGTGAGCTTCGTGCCGGCCGAGCTGCCGGAGGACCTGCTCAAGTCCGTGCTGGGGCTCACGCTGCCCCGAACCAGCATTGCGGCCTCGGGTGCCCTGGCGGAGCTCGCCGCAACCTACGGGTACCTGGAGTACGGCCTCGGCATGATCGACATCCAGCGACTGGCGGCGACGTTCCTGGACGAGCAGTCCGGAGTCAACCAGTGGCTGCTGGCCAGCATGGATCACGACGCCACGGCGCTCACGGACGCCTGCAGGGCGGAAATCCGTTCCATGGCCGGCATCGTGCCGAGGATCGTCACCGGCTACACGGCGCTGACGGCGCGCAACATCGCCACCAACTCCGTGTTCGAGCTGCGCCGCGACCTGGCGGCCGGCCTGCAGACGATCACGGCGCCGGTACCGGGCCTGGGCCGGGAGCAGGAAGGGCTCTTTTCCTTCGGTATGAGTCTCGATCTCGCGGCCGCGCGGGAATTCTATGCGGCCAGGCTGGCGGCCATGGAAGCGAACCCGTATGAATGCGAGCTGTTTGCCGACCTGCAGGCGGGCGTGGCCCGGGGCAAGGCGGCCCTGCAGCAGCCGCTGCCGCCGGTGGCGTACGGCGTACGCGGCTTCCTGGCGGTGGTCGAGGATATCCATGGCCTGGATTTCCAGGCGAAGCAGCCGCCGACCAGCATCGACATGCGCTTCCTGCTCGCGAGCGATAATCCCCAGGGGCTGGTGGCGATGGGGGCGATGTTCAGCCCCGAGATCGCAGCGCTCAACCTGCAGCCGAACGGCAAACCGCAGAAGCTCGGGCTGCCGGCGCTGGCCTCGATGGTCGACGCCGCGTATATCGCGATGACGGATGACGCGCTTGCGCTGTCGGTCGGCGCGGGCAGCGAACGCGGGCTCACCGATATGCTGAAGGCCGCCCCGGCCAGGCCCGAGCCGTTCCTGAGCGTGGACGTGGACGCCGGCCGCTACTACGGCTTTCTCGGCAGCGCCATCACGACCGGCATCGCGCAGTCCGACGATCCGGAAGCGGCGCAGGCGGCGGAAATGATGGCGGCGACGAGCGACATGATGAAGTCGTTCGAAGATCTCTTCAGCCGCGTCTCCTTCACGATCCGGTTCACCGAGCGCGGCATCGAGATGCCGTCGAACGTATCGCTGGCGGAATGACGGACGGTCAGGGGATCAGGATCGCGCCGACGAAGATTCCGAGCATCGTGAACGACAGCGCGATCTTCGCGAGCGTCCCGAACAGCAATCCGATCCAGGTGGCGATACCGACGCGTGCCGAGCGGTTGATCCCGCCGCCCGATCCCAGTTCGCCGGCGAGCGCGCCGAGGAACGGGCCCAACAGCAGGCCGGGCAACCCGAAGAACAAGCCGGCGACCGTACCGATTGCAGCGCCCCAGAGCGCGCCGGCGCTCGCCTGCACCCGCCGGGCGCCGAGCAGGCCGGCGGCGAAATCGAGGAGCACGGCGGCGCCGGCGAGAATCCCGAGCGCCACCACGGTCCAGGTCCCGATCGCGCCGTAGCTCCCCACCCAGGCCGCCAGCCACATGCCGGCGAACACCAGCGGAACGCCGGGCAGCGCCGGCAGGATGGTACCCGCCAGCCCGACGAGGATCAGCAGGCCGGCAGCGACATACCAGGCTATCGTTGCGTCCATTTGTGCAAGGATACCCGCTGGGGTTCGGGGCAGTGGTCATGCGGCAGAAGATTATCGGCTACCACCGAGACGAGGAGCAGCATTGGGTGGCGCAGCTCGGCTGCGGTCATAACCAGCACGTGCGGCACGACCCGCCGTGGACGAACCGTCCGTGGGTGGTGACGCCGGAAGGGCGTGAGCGGATGCTGGGGCGGCGGCTCGACTGCCTGAAATGCGACGCGGGTGCCCCGGCCGATCCCAGGCCCTGACCGGCGGGCGCAGAGCCTTGCGCAAACCCGCTGCGGCGTTCAGGATTGGGGGTTCCTGCTCTCACAGTCAACCATGGGCAAAGCCATGAAAAAACACCTGTTCGCATTGTTGTGCTCCGCTGCCGTTGCCCTGCCTGCCGCCGCCGCGCTCCAGCCGGGCGACAATGCGCCCCAGTTCGAAGCCCGGGCGTCGCTCGCCGGCGAGGAGTTCGATTTTTCGCTGAGCGAGGCGCTCGAGAAAGGCCCGGTGGTCGTCTACTTCTATCCGTCTGCGTTCACCAAGGGCTGCAACGTCCAGGCGCACGAGTTCGCCGTGCACATGGACGAGTTCGAAGCGGCGGGCGCGAGCGTCATCGGGGTTTCGCTCGACAGCATCGAACGGTTGAACGACTTCTCCGCGGACCCCGAATTCTGCGCCGGCAGGCTGCCGGTCGCCTCGGATGCCAGCGGCACGGTCGCACGCTCGTACGAGCTCGAGGTTCGGGACGAGGTCGAGGGCGCCAAGGATACGCGCGGCGTCGAAATCGGCCACGGCTTCGCCGAGCGCACCACCTTCATCGTGACGCCGGACGGCAAGATCGCCGAGACGATCGGCGGCATGTCCCCGATGCAGAACGTGCAAAAGTCCCTAGAGGCCGTGCAGCGCCTGCAGCAGCAGGCTGCCAGCCTCTGACCCGTCAGGCCCGTTATGCCGTCACTTCGGCGGCGGCATCACGGGCGGGTGCGGGCTCGCCCGTGCCTTCCTCGTCGCGGAACGGCACGCCGAGCACGTCGTGGATGAAGTACCGGGTCACGGGTACGCCAAGCAGCATTCCCCACAGGCCGAAGGCGTGATAACCGACGTACACGATGATCAGCGTGAACACCGGGTTCAGCTTCAGGTGACGGCTGTAGATGATCGGGTTCAGCAGGTACGCTTCGATCACGTGAATGAACACGATCATGCCGACGGCCGTCAGCGACAGCATCGGGCCGCCGGCGTTCAGGGCGACCAGCACGATGGGGGTCGTCGATATGAAAACGCCGAGCACCGGGATGAAGCTGCAGAAAAACACGATGACCGAGAGCATCGCGACCAGCGGAATCTTGAGTACCAGCAACCCGATCAGCGTCAGCACGGTGTTTACGACGGCAATCGTGGCCTGTGCCTTGATGGCTCGGCTGAGCAGTACGCCGAAGCGAACGATAGGCTCGGCGGCTTCCGAATAGAAATCGCCCACGCGCGAGTCCTTCAGCTGGCTGATGCCGTGGCGCAGCCTGCCGCGGTCATTCAGGATCAGGAAGCTGAACAGGAGCGCCAGCAGGATGGTCGCCGTGCCGCGATACAGCATATTGATCACCGCCGGGGCGTAATCGCGCAGCTGCTGGAACAGCTTGTTCACGAGAGCGTTGAGGTAGAGCTGGTCGCGGTGCGCGAAGTACTCTGCCAGCACGCTGTCCGGCGGGACGTTGCTTTCGGCGGCACGAGTGACCTCCGCCTGGGTGAGTGACAGCCGCGCCCGTTCGTCCGCGAGCTCGCGCATGACGACCGTCGCCGTTTGCTCGTCGAGGGCGCTGGCGAGAAAGCCGCCGAGCGGCTGGCGCAGGGTCGGGTAGCGGTCCACCAGGCGGTCCTTGGCGTCCAGCAGGCGCATTTCCGTGGCCGGCAGGTTGTCGATCATCCGGTTCAGCTCGCTGGCGACGCTCGGCGCCACGAAGCGTACGAACGAGGCGAGCACGAGCACGAAAACAAGGTAGACGAAAACCAGCGCGGCGCGGTGCGGCAGCTTGAGCCGGCGGCGCCCGAAGGCGACGAGGGGCACCGCCACGGTGGCCAGGACGAACGTCAGGAAGACGAGCGCGAAGAAGTCTCGCAGGAGCCACAGGAGTCCGAACAGGATGACCCAGATGACCAGGCGGCGGTTGCGCTGGTAGAACTCGTTGACGCTGAAGGCAGTCATCGGAAGCAAGTCATACTGTAAAGGCGGCTAAGGCGGCTGGAACTTCCGCCGCAGTATACGGGAGTGGCAGGCCGCGTATCAGGTAAGATGCCGCCCATCGTCAGGTCCGGAGGGGGGATGGACGCAAATAACGCCGCGATAGTCGGCACGTTCCTGGCCTACATGGCCGTGGTGCTGCTGCTCGGTTTCATAGCCTGGCGCCGCACGAAATCGCTCAAGGATTACATCCTCGGGGGCCGCAGCCTGAATGCATGGGTAACGGCGCTGTCCGCCCAGGCGTCCGACATGAGCGGCTGGCTGCTCATGGGCCTGCCGGGGCTCGCCTACGCGGCGGGACTGGAAGCCGGCTGGATGGTGCTCGGCCTGCTCGCCGGCACCTGGCTCAACTGGAAGCTGGTCGCGGGGCGCCTGCGGGAGCGAACCGAGGCGCTGGACGATTCGCTCACCCTGCCGGATTATTTCGAGCGGCGCTTCGGCGATGACAGCCGCACGCTGCGCCTGCTGGCGGGCGTATTCATCCTCGTTTTCTTCGTGCTCTACACGAGCTCCGGGTTCGTCGCCGCGGGCAAGCTCTTCGAAGCGCTGTTCGGCATCGACTACGGCTGGGCGGTGTTCTGGGGTGCGATGTCCGTGCTGGTCTATACCTTCTTCGGCGGCTTCCTCGCGGTGAGCTGGGCCGACGTGCTGCAGGGCAGCCTGATGTTCATCGCCCTCGTCCTGGTCGCCGCGCTGGGCTGGTTCGCGCTCGGGGGAGCGGGCGGGACCCCGGAGACGCTGCGCTCCATCAACCCCGACCTCCTCGATCCGTTTGTCAACGCCGGCACCGGCGAGGCCCTCGGGTTCATCGGCATCGCATCGCTGGTCGGCTGGGGGCTCGGCTACTTCGGCCAGCCGCATATCCTCGCGCGCTTCATGGCGGCGAATGCCGCGGGCAGCATACCCGCGGCGCGGCGAATCGCCATTACCTGGCAGGCAGTAGTGCTGGTTGCGGCCCTCGTGGTGGGCCTCACGGGTGTTGCCGTGCTCGAGCGTCCATTGCACGGTGCGGACGTGGAGAAGGTATTCATTTTCATGGCCGTCGACCGCTTCCCGGGCGTGATCGCGGGCATCTGCCTTTCGGGCATCCTCGCCGCGGTCATGAGCACGGCCGCGGCGCAGCTCCTGGTGGCCTCCAGCGCCTTTGCCCAGGACTTCTACAAAGGCGTGATCCGCAAGGGAGCGGCCCGCGGGGAGCTCTTGTGGGCCGGCAGGCTCGCGGTGCTGGCGGTCGCCTTGCTCGCGTTCCTGCTCGGCCTCGACCCCGAGAGCCAGGTGCTCGCGCTGGTCGCCTGGGCCTGGGCCGGCTTCGGCGCGACCTTCGGTCCCGCGGTGCTGCTGTCGCTGTACTGGAACGGCATGACGCGCAACGGCGCACTGGCGGGCATGGTGACGGGCGGTGTCACCGTGATCGCGTGGCCGTTGCTGCGCGGGGCAGGCGGGATCTTCGAGCTGTACGAGCTGGTCCCCGGATTCGTGCTGTCGCTCGCCGCGATCGTGCTCGTCAGCCGGAGCGGCTCGTCTACGGTCTCACGCGCCTGACCTGCCCCGCATCGATCTCCGCAACGAATATCGCGTTCGCCTTGGGCGAGTAAGTCATGCCCGAGGGCCCGGCGAGCCCGGCCGCGATCACGTCCGGCTGGCTGGACGGCGTCTTGAAACGCAGCAGCCGCCCGGGTTCACCCTGGGCCAGGTTGGTGCTGTACTCCAGCACGTAGAGGCGCGAGCCGATCCTGAGCACGTCGGTGACCGACGTAACGCCGCTGATCAGGGGCGTCTCCGTCCGCTTCTTCACGTCCACCAGGCGGACGCTCCCGTGCCCGGGAACGAACGGCACCCCGGACAGCAGCCCGACGAGGTAGAGGTCGCCGTGCAGGTGCCGGATCGACGTCGGCACGGCCTCCGAAACCGGCGGCAGCGTGCCCGGCGCGTTCGGCACCGGCGGAAAGCGCAGCAAGGTTCTGGGCGGCTGCGAACGCCGGACCTGGATGAGGCTGTTCTGGCCGGAGGCGACGATGACAGGCGTTTCCGGATCCTTACCGGCTGCAATCGCGAACGGGTTCGAATTGCGGACGACCGTGAACGCGTGCGGCCGAAAATCGTAGACGTCCGCCGCCAACGTTATCCATACCTTCTCGCCGCTGCCGTTCTCGAGCCGGACGGTGAACCCGTCCGCCAGCTTGTCGTGATCGGCCAGGGACAGCTCGAAGGCGCCTCCGGCCAGCTGCTCGATGCTGCGATCGAAGCGCAGCCGCAGCAGGGAACTGAACAGCGGAGACGACGGACCTTCGGGATTGGGCATCATTTGCGGCGGCCCCGAGAGCGCAAAACGCGTCGCATCGCCGTCGCCGATCACGAGGTGCACGACGCAGCAGCCGTGCACCAGGACGCCCGTCGGCCCGGACGGCCCGCCGGTGATTTCGATGCCGGAGGGCAACCCCGTGACGAGCGGAAACACGTTGCCCCAGCGGTCGATCGCGGACAGTCGGCCGTCGTGCATGCCGGTCCCCGATTCCGTCACCAGCAGGGTGCCGTGACCGGTTGTGTCCAGCTTGACCGGGCCGACCAGCCCGTCGGCGTAGATCGTCGTGTCGGCCAGGCTTGCGGCCGGCAGCAGGTACGCGCAGCAGACCAGCAGCGCGGCTATTCCCGGGCGCGGTGTGCCCCGGCGAGATGCTCGTTTGTTCACCGTTTTCTCCTCGGCTTCCCGGGCCCGGACTCCTGCCGGGCTTATTGCTGCGACCGTAGCGGCGCGCGCGAAAAAAGTTCTGAAATTGCCGTTAGAAAGTAATTAGAAAAGTGCGAAAATCAGTGCAAACGGCTGCGCTACGCGGTTCCAGTGCACGCTCCAGGCCCTGCTCATTGCCAGTACGCGTTTGGCGACTTCGTCCTCGACGTCGCGCGCGGCAGCCTGCGGCACGGCGGCCGGGACGTGAGGCTCAGGCGGCAGTCGTTCGAGGTATTGCGCTACCTGGTCGAGCGGCACGGCCGACTGGTGGCGAAGACCGAGTTACTCGACGCGATCTGGGGCAAGATCGTCGTCACCGACGGCTCGCTCGCCCAATGCCTGATCGAGATCCGGCGCGCCATCGGGGATGAATCGAGAACCATGATTCGCACGCTGCCGCGGCGCGGATACATCTTCGACGTCCCCGTCCGCTTTCCCACGCCGTCCCGCGAAGCCGAATTGGCCGGCGGACGCGTGGCGCCCGGCCGCTTTTCTCCGGCCGTCGCCGCCTTACTGCTCCTGTTCGCGAGCGCCACGGCCGGGATCGCATGGCTTGCGGATTCACACACCGGGGCCGGCCGGCCGGAACCGGCGAATGCCGAAGCCTATGAGCACTACCTGCAAGGACGCTTCTTTCGCAATCGCGGGTCGCCCGGGGACGCCGAGAGGGCAGAAGCGCATTTCGTGCGGGCGGTCGACGCCGACCCCGCGTACGCGCGCGCCTGGTCGGAGCTTGCGGGTACCTACCTGGTCAAGGGGGGCAGCGGCGACGGGAAACCGGATACCAGCCAGCCCGGCTGGCGCGAGGCGGTGGAGCAAGCGCTGGAGCACGGACCGGAGCTTGCGGAAGCTCACGTCCGGGCCTACCAGTACTACCGGTTGGCCGGAGAGGTGAGCCGGGCGCGCGAGCACCGGCAACGTGCGCTGTCGCTCGATCCGGACGATCGGCTGGTGCTGATGATCACCGCCGAGGCGGACATCGCCAGCGGCCGGGTCGATGAAGGCCTGGCGCGGATGCGCCGGGCCGTAGCCATGGATCTGCTTTCCGCTGTCGCGCACAGCAACTTCGCGTACCTGCTCGCCACGACCGGACGCTACGATGAGGCGCTGGCGGAGGAGCAACGGGCGCTGGCCCTCAACCCTTCCTATGCGGACGAGTTCCACCAGAGGACGGCTGCCATTCAGAACGCACAGGGACGATCCGGCGCCGAAGGCGACCGCCCCTGACGCTGGATTTCCTTTTCCGCGATGCGCGGACGCTTCGATGCGACGCTCGCTGGAAAGGCGGGACAACCTGGGTGTACCCGGATCGGCCGTGCGGCCGAAGACGCCCCGGGGTTCACTATCGTTTAGAATTCGTCCTGCAAAGCTCCTCCACCCCCGAGTCTCCCGTGAACGTCACCGCTGCCGCCAAAGGCGAAACCGCCCTGAACACCACCTGGTCGATCCTGGCGGCGATCAGCTTCTGCCACCTGCTGAACGACATGATGCAGTCGCTGCTGCCGGCCATCTACCCGATCCTGAAGAGCAACTACGGCTTGAGCTTTGCCCAGGTCGGGTTGCTGACGCTGACGTTCCAGCTCACAGCATCGCTGCTGCAGCCGACGATCGGCCTCTACACGGACAAGCACCCGAAACCGTATTCACTCGCCATCGGGATGGCGTTCACGCTGGTCGGCCTGGTGCTGTTCGCCAGGACCGGCACCTACCCGGGATTGCTGCTGGGCGCGGCGCTGGTCGGCAGCGGGTCTGCCGTGCTGCACCCGGAATCGTCGCGCGTGGCGCGCATGGCTTCCGGGCGGCGGCCCGGGCTCGCCCAGTCCGTGTTCCAGGTCGGCGGCAGCGCGGGCTCCGCCCTCGGCCCGCTGCTCGCGGCGTTGATCGTGCTGCCGCACGGCCAGGCAAGCGTGGCGTGGTTCGGCGTCGCCGCCGTCGTTGCCATCGGGCTTTTGGTTCGGGTGGGGCACTGGTACAAGGACCACGGCCTGCGCCGCCTGAACGCGCAGCCGGCGGCGGAAACCGCGCGTGCGGCGCTGCCGCGGCGCCGGGTGACGATGGCCGTTGCCGTGCTGGTCGCGCTGATTTTCTCCAAGTTCTTTTACACCGCGTGCATCACGAGCTACTACACGTTCTATCTCATCGAGGAGTTCGGCGTATCGGTCTGGAGCGCGCAGATCCACCTGTTCGTGTTCCTGGGCGCCGTGGCATTCGGTACGGTCATCGGCGGAGCACTCGGCGACCGCTTCGGGCGCAAGTTCGTCATCTGGGTGTCGATCCTCGGCGTCCTGCCGTTCACGCTGGCGCTACCGTACGCCAATCTCTTCTGGACCGGCCTGCTCAGCGTGCCGATCGCGATGATCCTTTCGGCCGCCTTCCCGGCGATCATCGTCTACGGGCAGGAACTGATGCCGTTCCGGGTAGGGGCCGTGTCGGGCCTCTTCTTCGGACTGGCCTTCGGCCTCGGGGGCATCGGCGCCGCCGGCCTCGGGCTGCTCGCGGATGCGACGAGCATCCGGTTCGTGTTCCAGGTGTGCTCCTTCCTGCCCGCGATCGGGCTGCTGGCCTACTTCCTGCCGAACGTCGAGACCGGAGGCCGGCGCGGCACACCCCACGCCAACGTCGACCTGGCGACCGGGAGCGGAATGCCGCAAGGATAGGACCAGATCATTGCAACCGAACGGCGGCGCCGGGCATCGAATGGATGAACTTCGAGGAAACCGACATGCTCCTGGCCATTCGAACCATCCTGCTTGCGCTGTTCATCGCCGCCCCGTTCGGTGAGCCCCCGCCGCCACCCGGGCTGCCGCTGGCGGACGACTTCGCCGCCGATGCGATCCTGACCTGCCCGGCGACCGACGGCGTTCCACACCCGCTCGACGCCTGGACGGTCGACAGCGAGCACGCTGCCGCGCACCCGGACGAGAACGCCTGACGCGTCACACATTGACGCCTCGTCGGTTGCAGGCCGGCACGAGGCGAGCGATAGTTGCCGGCGACCACGGTGGAGGGAGCCCAGCGGGACCATGCGTGCCATACTGCTGTTGACCGGATTCGTCCTTGCGGCCTCGCAAGCCCATGCACAGCAGCCGGCCGCCGCCGGCCCCCCGACGGCGGACCCGTGGCTGGTCAAGGCAACGCTGGGTTACCTGGCGACCAGCGGCAATACCGAGAATTCCAGCCTGAACTCGGGGTTTGCCGTCGAGTACGCGTCCGGCCGCTGGCATCACCTGCTCGAGGGGCTCGCGATCAACTCGACCGAGAACAAGCAGACCACGGCCGAGGCGTACGCCCTCGGCTGGAAAAGCGAGTACAACTGGACGGACAACAACTACCTGTTCGGCCGCCTGGACTGGCGCAAGGACCGGTTCAGCGGCTACGACCAGCAGACGTCGGAGACGATCGGTTACGGCCGGCGCCTGATCGATACGGGCGTCCACATCCTGAACGCGGAGCTCGGCGCCGGTGCCCGGCAGTCCGACCTCGCCGATGGAACGACGGAGAATGAAGCGATCCTCCGCGGCGGTCTCGACTACCGGTGGCAGTTCAGCGATACGGCGAGATTCACGCAGGTGTTTGCGGTCGAATCGGGATCGGAGAACACGTACCTGGAATCGGTTTCGGCCCTGACGGCGCGGCTGGTCGGAAGCCTCGCGCTGGTCGCCTCCTACACGATCAAGAACAACAGCGACGTTCCGGTCGGCACCAGGAACACGGACCGGTTCACGGCCTTGTCCCTGGAGTATGCGTTCTAGGCGCCTCGAAACCGCCGGCAACGCGCAATACTCCGATCCCTCCGGGGCGCGCCTGATGCACGAGCGCGCGCACGCGCTTGCCGTGATTGCAGGTTTCCTGCTGCTGGGCCTCCTCGCCCTCCGGAGCCAGTCGCCGCCCGCGGACCCGGGCACGGAGGCGCCGCCGGACGCCTTCTCGGCCGCCCGGGCCGGCGCCGTCCTCGAGCGCATCCTCGGTGACGGCCGTCCGCATCCGACCGGCAGCGCCGCCAACGCGGCGGTGCGCGCGCGCATCGTGGCCGAGCTGGAGCACCTGGGCTACGAGCCGGAGGTGCAGCGGGGCTTCGCGTGCAGCGGGATCTGGCCGGTGTGCGCCGGGGTCCACAACGTGGTCGCGCACCTGCCGGGCACCGGGGAAGGAAAGGGTGTGCTGCTCGCGGCGCATTACGATTCCGTGGCCGCGAGCCCCGGCGCGGGGGACGACGGCGCGGGGGTTGCCGCCATCCTCGAGGTTGCGCGGGCGCTCAAGGCATCGGACCCGCTGCCGCGCAGCGTGTGGTTTTTGCTCGGCGACGGCGAGGAAGCGGGACTGCTCGACGCCGAAGCCTTCGTGCGCACGCCCGGGTTCGAAGCCATCGGTTCGGTGGTCAACCTGGAGGCGCGCGGCACGGGCGGTCCCAGCCAGCTGTTCGAAACGCAATCCGGCAACGCCGCCATCGTCTCGCTCGCGAGCGCCGCGCTGGCCCATCCGGTCGGCACCTCGCTCGCCTACGAGATCTACAAGCGCCTCCCGAACAACACGGACTTCACGGTGTTCCGGCGCGAAGGCCTCGTCGGCGTCAATTTTGCCTTCATCGAGGGGCCCGCGCGCTACCACACGCCGCGCGACAACCTGGCCTGGCTCGATCCCGCCTCCCTGCAGCACCACGGCGAAAATGCCCTAGCGATGGCGCGGGCGCTCGCCGGCGCCGATGCGGTTCCGCGGGCCGGGAGCAACAGGGTTTTCTTCGACCTGTTCGGGGCGGTGCTCGTGAGCTGGCCCGAGAGCTGGAACGTCGTGTTGCTGGCAGTCGGCGCCGTCGCCTGGCTGCTGCTCGCCTGGCGCCTCCGGCGGGAGCCGGCGCTCCGCGTCCTGCGGACGTCGGTAACTTTCCTCCTGCTCGCCGCGGCGCCGGCCGGAGCGCTCGCGCTCGGTCTCGGGCTGCAGTGGCTGCTTGCCGGCACCGCCCCCGCTGCCTCCGCCTGGACGGCGCAAGGCGCCATGCTCGTGCTGGCGTTCATGGCGCTGGCGTTTGCCGTCGCGACGGCGCTCGCGCGGCCGCTCGCGCGCTGGTGCGGCGACACGGGGCTCGGCCTTGCGGGGCTGCTGGTCTTCGCGTGGGTCGCGGGGCTCACGGTGGCGTTCCTGCCGGGGGCGAGCTTCCTGGCGCTCCTGCCGCTGATCGGCGGTGCGCTTGCCGGGCACCTCCGGCCGTCGCGGCCGGCGGCCTGGAGCGCGGTCGCCGCCGCGTGCACCGCCGCCCTCTGGTTCCCGATCGCCTGGTCGATTTACGAGGCGGTGGGCTTCGAGGCGCTGCCCGGCGTAACCATGCTCATGGTCCTTGCGCTCCTGCCGCTGTTGCCGGCAATCGCGGCGGCCGGCAAGCCGCTCCCGCTGACGGCAGTCGCCGGGGTGGCGCTCGCGGTCTTCGTCGGCATCGCGCTGGCCCGGCCCTCCTTTACGGATGCCGTGCCGCGGCGCTTGAACCTCTTGTACGTCAGCGACGGCGAAACAGGGCGCGTGTACCTGGACAGCCTGCCGGGTGAACGGCCGCCGGCACCATTGCTCGAGGCCGATGGCGGCACACCGGCGGCGCACGCGAATTTCCCCTGGTCGGAGCGTCGGCTGGTGCCCGGGGATGCCGGTCCCGCACTGCCGCCGCCCGAGGTCGCCGTGCTCGAGGACGAGGCGACGAGCAGCGGGCGGCGACTGGCACTCTCCGTGCGTACCGTGCGCGATGCGCGGGTGCTGTACCTGGCGCTGCCGGGGGCGGCGGAGGTCGAGCGCGTTGCCGTGGAGGGCGTTCCGGTCACGGCAGGAACCGGCGGCGAGTGGAGCGTGCTCGCGATCGTTGCGCCGCCGGACGGCGAGGCGCGCATCGCGATGGAGGTCGGCGCGACGGGTCCGCTGACGCTCTATGCGGCCGACATCTCGGACGGGCTGCCGGGCGGGTTTGCCGGGATTAGCCGGAGGCGCGATGCCGTCGCGGTGCCGATCGGGGCGGGCGACCGGAGCGGGGCGTGGCGGGAGGTGGGCCTGGAAGCGATTGCTCCGCCATCACAGTTTCCGCGGGGGGATTGACTCGAAAACAGGTAAGGATATCCGTTTAAATATTTGTTATATCAATTAATCTGAGAGGATTTTTTCCAGGAAGACGGTCACGGCCTGCCGCATGTAATCCTGGTTGGCCTTCTTGTCGAAGCCATGGCCTTCGTCTTTCGCCAGCAGGTACCACGCTTGGGTGCCGTTGGCCCGGACGGCCTGCAGCATCTGCTCGGATTCGCTGGCCGGCACGCGCGGGTCGTTGGCGCCCTGGATGATGAAGAGCGGTACCTCGATCTCGTCCGCGTGGTTCGACGGCGCGATGCTCTCCAGGAATGCGCGCATCTCCGGGTCGCGCTCGTCGCCGTATTCCTGGCGGCGCAGGTTGCGGCGGTAGTCCTCGGTGTTCTCGAGGAAGGTCACGAAATTGGAGACGCCGACGATGTCGACCGCGCCGGCCAGCCTGTCGGAGTAGTCCACGGCGCTTGCCAGCACCATGTAGCCGCCGTAGGAGCCGCCGTAAACCACGACCCGGTCCTCGTCGAGCGCCGGCTGTGCCGCGATCCAGTCCAGCAGCGCGCCGATGTCCTTTACCGAGTCCTTGCGCCGCATGCCGTTGTCGAGTTTCACGTATTCCTTGCCGTAACCCGATGAGCCGCGCACGTTCGGAGCGACCACGGCGGCGCCGAGCTCGTTCACCCAGTACTGGAACGTGGACGAAAAACCGGGACGGTACTGGCTTTCCGGTCCGCCGTGGATGTACACGATGACCGGGTGCGGGCCTTCGCCCGCAGGCAGGTACACCCAGGCGGGAATACGCATGCCGTCAAAGCTCTCGTACGCGACGAGCCGCGGCTCGACGAAGCTGTCCGGGTCCAGGCCGCCGAGCTCGCTTTGCGTCCACCGGGTGAGATCGCCTGTGCTCATGTCGTAGACCCAGGCATCGCCGGAGGAGGTCGCCGAAGACAGCGTGAAGCCGAGGCGGTTTCCCGTCTCGTCGAAGTCCACCGAGGAGATGAGGCCGGCCGGCAGCTGCGGCCCGTCGCGGCTCTCGCCGGTGTCGAGATCCAGGAAATACAGCGTCTCGGTGCCGCCTTCGTTGAGCGTATAGGCCACCGTGCGGCCGTCCGGCGAGAGCACGAGGTTCTCGACGTCCCACTCGACCCCGGGGGTCAGCACCTCTATCGCGTCCGTTGCAGGGTCGACGAGCACGATGCGCTGGAACAGGCTGTCCTCGTCGCTCACCGTGAGCACGCGGCCATCGGCCAGGAACTCGCCTCCGCCCCAGGCCACTTCCGCCTCGGGGCGGACCTCGTCGAGCGCGCCGCTGTCGAGATCCAGCGAATAAAGGTGCGAGCGGTTGATGGAAACGTAGCGCATGACGAGCAGCGAGGTGCCGTCCGCGCTCCAGTCCAGCGGCATCATCGCGCCTTCGCCCTCCAACACCACCCGCACGCTCGCCGCGGCCGCGGGATCGCCGGCCAGGATGTCCCAGTCGGCGCTGTCGGTGGTGGAGCGGTACCAGGCGACCTGGCTGCCGTCATCGCGCCACGCCCAGGCGCCGTTGCGCGTGCCTTCTTCCGTGAACGGCGTGGTCTTTCCGGTCTCGAGGTCGAACAGCCAGCCCTGGTAGAACTCGTCACCGCCGATGTCCTTGCCGAACACGAATGCCCTGCGGTCGCCTTCGCGCACCGCCGCGCCCTGCACCGGCTCGTCGTAGAACGTGAGCTGGCGGCGCATCCCCAAGGGCTCGTCGACCTTGTGCACCTGGCTCGTTTCCGCAAAGCGGGTGGTGATCAGGATGCCGCCGTCCCCGGTGAAGCCGGAAAAGTACGCCGAACGGGCGTTCTCGTACTGCTGCAGGCGGTCCTTTACGGCCTGCGGAATTTCCGGGATCCCCTCGATCACCAGGTTGCCGCGCTCGATGCGTGCGGGGCCGTCCTGTGCGGCGGCGGGCAGGGCGAGCGGTAATAACAGGGCCAGCGGCCAGAGCTTGTGCATCGCGTCCCCCTCGCTTATGTCAGGTGTTCCTTATCGGCCGTTCGGCGCCTGACGTGCTACAGCCCCAAATCGGAAAGTCCCGGGTGGTCGGCCGGGCGCGGCCCGAGCGGCCAGTGGTACTTGCGGTCGCTTTCCCTGATCGGCACGTCGTTGATGCTCGCGATGCGACGCTGCATGTAGCCCTCGTCGTCGAACTCCCAGTTTTCGTTGCCGTAGGAGCGGAACCAGCTCCCGGCGTCGTCGTGCCACTCGTAGGCAAAGCGCACGGCGATGCGGTTGCCGTGGAAAGCCCACACCTCTTTGGCGAGGCGGTAGTCGAGTTCCCTGTTCCATTTGCGAATGAGGAACCGCACGATCTCGTCGCGACCGCGGATGAATTCCGCACGGTTGCGCCAGACGCTGTCCGGGCTGTAGGCACCCGCGACCCGTTCCGGGTCGCGGGTGTTCCAGGCGTCCTCGGCCCCGCGTACTTTTTGTGCCGCCGTATCGGCGTCGAAGGGCGGCAGGGGCGGGCGGGGGCTTTCTTCGCTGCTCATCGCGGCTTCCTTTTTTATTCTTCGAGCCCACGATAGCAGATCGGGCGGGGGCTAGAAAAACTTGCCGCCGATGTTCTTCACGTCCTCCATGCCGGGCTTGCCGTCACCGCCGCCGAGCAGGCCGGCAAGGGAACCCAGGCCGCCGCCCAGGCCGCCTTGTTCACTGGACTTTTTGCCCAGGGCGCCCATCGCGAGGCCGGCGACGAGCGGCAGCGCGCGTTCGATCAGCGATTTGTCGAGCCCCGTTTCCTCGGAAGCGCGCGCCGCGACCTGGCGGCTGTCGTCTTCGCTGCCGAAGAGCTGCGAGAGCGCATGGTTGCCTTCCTCGCGCGCGTTCTCCTCTTCCAGGCGCTGCGGCTCGTCGACGTAGCGGCGGTATTTGCCGCCTTCGATTTCGCGCGCCAGCTCCGACTGGCCTTCCGGCGACCCGGCGCGCCGCTGCAACCCGCCGGCCACCGCGGGCGAGACGCTGCTGATCAGCTGGCGCGCTTTGCCTTCATCGATGCCGAGTTGCCCGGCCAGTTTCGCGACGCTGCTGCGGCCGCCCGCTTGTTCCAACAGATCCATCAGGTTCATGACAATCCCTCGCTGCTGAGGTGAGAATGCAGGTGTTCCGGTGACGGCGAAACGCGCAGGCGTCCCACGCTGCGCGCGCTCTCGCACCACCGTACAGCGAGTCTAGACAACCCTCGCGAGAGCGCGAGCGGCAGGAATTCAAACGGCGTTTGTAAGTCCGGGTGCTGTCCGGTCCTGTCGGCCGGACGCTAGGCGCCGATGGCTATCCGCTCGCCCGGCAGGGATTCTTCTTCGTAGCCGCCAAGGGCCTGCCGCATGGCGTTCAGGAGCTGCCGCAGTGTCCCTGTCAGCAGCGCGAACTCGGCATCGAGGCGCGCGAGCGGGTCTTCGTCGGGCAGGTCCTCCGCAATGTCGGCGCCGACGAGCTTGAGCTTGGCAATTCCGCCTTTCTCATCGAGGGTGCAGCTGAGGATGTTGTCGAACTCGATCTCGAGGTGCGTCAGCCGCATGCCCTCGCTCACGTGCCGGCGGACGGCGGGATCCCCGAGGTCCAGGTCGGCGCAGCGGATGGAGGCTCTCACATCGGCGGGATCGCACATCCGGCATTCACGGCCGAGCGCGAAACCGCGCGGTGCGTCGCCGAGGAAGACGCGCGTCAGCAGCTCGGCAACCGGGCGCTTGAACGCCAGCGGCACCGCCTCGACGGTTCCGAGGGCCATGCGCAAATGCTCCAGGAATTCGTCTGTGCGTGAATCAGAAAGCGTTTCGACAGCCAGCAGCCGTTCCGTGACGAGCATGAAGCCGCGCGTTCGCTGCGACTTGAGCAGCGCCTTCGGCAGAAGGTCGTCGCGCGTCTGTGCCTTGAGCTTTCGCTTTTCGCGCGGCGAAGGATCGGACTCCATGCGCTGGCGCCATTCCTCGATGCGCGCTTCCAGCGCATCGTCGACGGCGGCCGCGGGCAAGAGGCGCGTCTGGCTGCGCAGCCGCAGGAGATCCGCGCCTTCGACCCGCCGCGCAAGCAGCCCTTCCGGGTCACCGGTCGGCGGCTCGAAGCCGGTGCTGCGCTCGGAAAAGGGACCGCAGGGGGTGAACGCCGCGCTCGCGAGCTGCTCCGACAACGCCTGCTCCGATTCGGGCCAGGCGGCGTTCAGGCGAAAGAAGCGGACGTTGCGAAACATTCCGGGGCCCCATGCACCACGTGAAAGGCCGGGGAGTATCGGGGTTCAGTCCCGCGATGTCACTCTTGCAAATCCGCCGGAAAGTTGTTTTGGAGCCCTTGCGCTTGCGGCGTGACTACGCTTGCGCCGCGCTGATGAGCTCGAACGAATGGAGCCGGGCGCCGTGCTCGTACACGTCCGAAACCACGATCAGCTCGTTGGCGCCGGTTTCTTCAACGAGCGCAGCGATGCCCTCGCGCACCGTGTCCGGCGCGCCGACGATCGAGCGCGACAGCATCTGCGATACCTGGGCCTTCTCCATCGGCGTCCAGTAATCCTCGATATTGTCGATCGGCGGCTGGCTCAGGCCCCGGATATTGTTGCGGAAGAGGTTGACGAACGACATCTGCTGCGTTGTCGCGAGGCGCCGCGCTTCCTCGTCCGAGTCCGCCGCAATGATGTTCACGCCGACCATCGCGTAGGGTTCGTCCAGCTGATCGGAAGGTTTGAAGCGGCTCCGGTAGATCTCGAGCGCGCTCAGCAGTTGCTGCGGCGCAAAGTGCGCGGCGAAGGAATAGGGCAGGCCGAGCTCGGCGGCCAGGGCGGCACCGAAATGACTCGACCCGAGGATCCACAGCGGCACCCGGGTGCCCGCGCCCGGCACCGCGCGTACGGCCTGCCCGGGCTGCGCCGGCGCCAGCAGCGCCTGCAGCTCGAGCACGTCCTGCGGAAAGCTGTCCGCCGACGCCGGCGAGCGCCGCAGCGCGCGCACCGTCAGCTGATCGGTGCCCGGCGCCCTGCCGAGCCCGAGATCGATCCGATCGGGAAACAGCACCGCGAGCGTGCCGAATTGCTCCGCGATGACGAGGGGAGAATGGTTCGGCAGCATGATGCCGCCCGCGCCGACGCGGATCGATTTCGTGCCGGCCGCAATGTGCCCGATGACGACGGAGGTGGCCGCGCTCGCGATGCTCGGCATGTTGTGGTGTTCCGCCACCCAGAAACGCCGGTAACCCCATTCTTCCGCACGGCCTGCAAGTTCGCGCGCGTTGTCGAGCGCGCCACGCGCGTCTGTTTCCTCGGTGATGCGAACGAGGTCGAGAATGGAAAGCGGGACCATGAGTCTCCCTTAACCGATGGGTCAGGTTCTTCTGAAGGTTAGTACAGCACCGGCTTCGCCACCAACCTCCGGTTGCTCAGAGCTGTGTGCCGCGGCGTGCCAGGGGTTCGTGAGCTCATCCGGGTCGATGCCGAGCTCCACGCGGGCATGGGCGGCAAGCGCATCGCGCTCCGTAAGCTAGACGGCTACCTGGTGGGCCAGCGCGTGGTCGACACCGCGAGCCGCGATGAGCCCGGTGAGTTCCCGCAAACTGCGTTCAGGATCGCGGGCCAGTTCCTCCTTCTCGATCTCCAGTGCCGCGCGCTCCGAATCGCGCAGCGTGGAGACCGATACGTATTCCCCTACGGCCATCGATATCGCTCCCGCCGTGACCGCCGCCACGCCCGCGGCGAGCAGCGCCGCGGACCCGACGTGCGCTCCCGCAACACCGACCACCATACCGGCCGTCGAAACGATGCCGTCGTTGGCTCCCATCACCCCGGCGCGCAGCCAGTTGAGGCGAGTAGCCAGTTGTTCACTCTCCGCGATGGGGTAGGCAGCGGGTCGCTGCGTCGTATGGTGGGGCACTGCGGCTCCTTCGATGAGCATCACTTCCCGGCGGCTGCACGTCCCCGGCAGCACTGCCCACCTTACGGAGGATTCGCGGGATTCCGCGCGTGCCCGACGTCCGTGCCGGGCAGAGAAATGGTGGAGGCGGCGGGAATCGAACCCGCGTCCGCAAGTCCTACGCTCCGCGATCTACATGCTTATTCCGCCTTTGATCTCGCTATGAGCTACCCGACGGACAGGGAAGACTCATAGCCAGCTCTGTAAAGGTTTAGCGGTCCGGACCCAGAGCATGTCCTCGCCGCGATCCCGTGTGGATGACCCCTGGAATCCGGACGCACGAGCACGATCCGGTCAGAGGGCACTAAGGCTGGTTTTTAAGCAGCTAGTGCGTAGTTGTCGTCGTTGGCAACTATAGGTTTTACAGCTGGATTTACGAGGTGATCTGTCCCTCGGCATGCACCCGGAGTTTCGCGACCTCCGTCGAAGCCGTGTCGCCCCCTGTACAACGAACCGGGCCTGTGCCCGATCCGTGGCAGTAGTGTATGGCCAAACGCGGCAAATACAAGCGTGAAGTCAATTTACTTTAGAAGTCGCCAGCAAGCGTTTGAAATCATTGATTTGTCGATTTCAGGATTCGGGCTTTCTGGCGCTGCCAGTCGCGTTCCTTGGTGGTCGCCCTTTTGTCGTGCTGCTTCTTGCCCCTGGCGAGGCCGATCTCCAGCTTGGCGCGCCCCCGGCTCCAGTGGAGATTCAGCGGCACCAGGGTATAGCCCTTGCGTTCGACGGCGCCGACGAGCCGGTCGAGCTCGTGGCGGTGCAGCAGGAGCTTGCGGGTGCGCGTCGGGTCCGGACGGATGTGCGTCGAGGCGGTGCTGAGCGGCGTCACGTGCGCGCCGAGCAGCCAGGCTTCGCCGTCGCGCACGTGGACGTAGCTTTCCGTCAGCTGCGCACGGCCCGCCCGCAGGCTCTTCACTTCCCAGCCCTCGAGCGCAAGCCCGGCCTCGAAGCTGTCCTCGATAAAGTAATCGTGCCGCGCTTTCTTGTTGACCGCGATCGTGCTGGACGGCTTCTGGTTACCGGAGGGTTTGCTCATGGGCAATCGAGTATGACGGGCGGCCGGGGATTATACGGGACTTGGTTGTCAGGGTAGGGCGATTCGGGACAGAATCGCAGCCGATGCAGCGTGCCCTGGGCTCGAGATCGGGACAAGAGAATGAATGACCGTTGGACCGGTCGCCCGCCACGGTGGGCAACGGCGCAAGCAAAATGCGGCGGTGTCGTATGCGCAAGGTGAGACGTGCCGCGCTGGTGCCGCACTCGGCGCAGGAGATGTTCGAGCTCGTCGACAACGTCGAGGCGTACCCGGAATTCCTGCCGTGGTGCGACAACGCCCGCGTGGAGCGCCGCGACGCCGATACCGTCGTTGCCACCCTGGAGCTGCACAAGGGAGCGGTGAGCAAGCACTTCACCACGCGCAACACCCTGAAGCGTTACGAGGCCATCGACATGACGCTGGTGGACGGTCCGTTCCGCCGCCTCGACGGCGGCTGGCGGTTCCAGGACATCGGCGACGACGGCTGCGAGGTATCGCTGGAGCTCGAGTTCGAGTTCGACAACCGGATCGTGGACCTGGTGTTCGGCCGTTTCTTCGAGGACACGCTGAAGGCGCTCGTCAATGCCTTCACCACGCGCGCCGCGACGATTTACGGATAAATATGACGGTCCCCGGCCAGGGCGCGTTGCGCGTCGAGGTGGTCTTCGCACTGCCGGAGCGGCAGGAACTGGTCGGCCTCGAGGTCGCCGAGGGCGCGACCGTCGCGCAGGCGATCGAGCAGTCGCGGCTGGCGGAAAAATTCCCGGGTCACGACCTGTCGCGGTGCGCGGTGGGCGTGTGGGGGCACCCGGTCGAACGAAACCGCCGGTTGCGGGACGGCGACCGGGTGGAGATCTACCGGCCGCTGCAGATGGACCCGCAGGCAGCGCGGCGCGAGCTGGCGGCCAAAGGCAAATCGATGGGCAATCGCCGCTCGTCGTAGCACGGCGCAAGGCGTCGTTTCGTGAGCAGGCCTCGCGCGCCCGGCGCGCGTCTACGCGTCCGGCTTGAAATTCTCGTGGTGCTGGATCTCGGCGACCGTGTCGCCTTCGAAGATCACGGTGATCCAGCGTGTGAAACTCGGGTCCTGGCGGCCGACGCGCAGGTAGTACACGTAATCCCAGCGTTCCTCGTGGAACGGATCGTCGATCATCGGCGTGCCGAGCAGGAATCGCACCTGGCCGCGCGTCATGCCGACTTTGAGCTGATCGACGTCTTCCTGCTTCAGCAGGTTGCCCTGGGACAGCGCGGGTTGGTACACGCAGCCGCCGGCGCTTGCGGCGAGGACCAGGATAATCGTGCCAAGCAATAATCTGCGCATGCTGCAAACGATCCGATGACTGCGGGGAAGGGCGCTACGAAGGCTCGTCGGGAACGGGGCCGAGTGGAGCATCCCCCCCATCTGGGTATAATAGGCGCGAATCATACCTACTTGGCTGTTGCCGGGGTAGGTTCGCCGCCACAGGGGTTCTCGTGAATGCTACAACGCCAGGAACTTCGTAAAGCCGGTCTCAAGGTGACGTTGCCGCGGCTCAAGATTCTCGAGGTTCTCGAGAGTAACGAGCAGCGGCACCTGAGCGCGGAGGACATTTACAAGGAGCTCCTCGATAGCGGCGAGGACATCGGCCTCGCGACCGTTTACCGCGTGCTGACCCAGTTCGAAGCCGCCCGCCTGGTGACGCGTCACAACTTCGAGGGCGGACACTCGGTGTTCGAACTGGACCAGGGCGAACATCACGACCACATGGTGTGCGTCGACACCGGCGACGTCATCGAGTTCACCAACGACGAAATCGAGCGGCTGCAGCACGAGATCGCGAAAAAGCACAACTACGAGCTGATCGATCACAGCCTGGTGCTGTACGTGAAGCCCCTGAAAGCCAAAAAGTAACGGACTGTAGGAGCGCGCATCGCGCGCGATGCCACCGCGAGCAAACGTGGTATCGCGCGCGATGCGCGCTCCTACCGGGCGACTTTGCGCAGGCTGTCCCCCAGCATCTCCGCGGCGTGTTCGCGGGTGCGCCGGGTGATCTTCACGCCGCCGAGCATCCGCGCGATTTCCTCTACCCGTTCCTCGTCCGTCAGGCGGGCGACGGTCGTGCGCGTCGATTTGCCGTCGGAAAGCTTCGCGACGCGGAAGTGGTTGTCCGCGAGGCTCGCCACCTGCGGCAGGTGCGTCACGCAAAGCACCTGCCGCGACTGGCCCAGCGACCTGAGGCGGCGCCCGACCATCTCCGCGACGCCGCCCCCGACGCCCGCGTCCACCTCGTCGAATACCATGGTCGGGATCGCGCTGCCGTCGCTCGCGATGACCTGGATGGCCAGGCTCATGCGCGACAGCTCGCCGCCGGAGGCAACCTTCGACAGCGGCATCGGCGGTTGCCCGGCGTTCGCGGTGATGCGGTAGGTAATCTCGTCCAGGCCGGACGGGCCCGCGTGCTCCGGGTCGCGGCGCCGCAGGTCGATCTCGAACAGGCCTTCCGGCATGCCGAGGCCGCGCATCGCCTCGGTAACCTCCGAGGCGAAGGCCGCACTCGCCCGGCGCCGCGCCGCCGACAGCGCTTCGGCCGCTTCGATGAACGCCTGCCGCGCCGCGTCGGCTTCCTTGCGCAGCCGCGCGCCCGTGGCCTCGGAGCCGGCGAGCTCGTCGAGCTGCTGCTGCAGGCGCTCGCGCAGCGCCGGCAACTCCTCCGGGCTTACCCGGTGCTTGCGTGCAATCGCCTGGACCGCGTCGAGGCGCTCCTCCACCCAATCGCGCCGTTCCGGGTCCGCATCCAGCGATTCGCCGTAGCGCCGCAGGCCATCGGCGGCTTCCGCCGCCTGGATGCCGGCTTCCTCGATGAGACGGTGCATGGGCTCCAGCCGGCCATCGATCGCCGCCGCCGCTTCCAGGCGCTGCGCCGCGGCGGCGAGCAGCGCCTGGGCGTTCGCCTCGTCGTTCTCGGACAGGGCCTGCAGGGCGGCCGCGACGCCTTCGATGAGCTGGGCACTGTGCCGGAAGCGCTCGCGCTCCGCGCGCAGCGCCTCCGGTTCGCCGGCCTCGAGGTCGAGCGCCTCCAGCTCCTGCGACTGGAACGACAGCAGGTCCATGCGGGAGGCGCGATCGGCGTCGGCCGCCTCGAGCGCCGCGAGGCGCTGGGCAAGCGACTGCCAGGCGGCGTACGCGGAGGAGACGGCTTCGCGCGCTGCCGCCAGTCCGCCGTAATGGTCGAGCAGGTCGCGCTGCACGGCGGGGCGGCCGAGCGACTGGTGGAAATGCTGGCCGTGGATATCGAGCAGCATCTCGCCCAGCGCTTTCAAGCTGTTGAGCGGTACGGCGTTGCCGTTGATGAACGCGCGCGAGCGCCCGTCCTCGCCGATGACGCGCCGGAGCAGGCACTCGCCGTCGACGTCGAGCGATTGCTCCGCGAGCCACTCGCGCGCTCCCGGCTGGTCCGAAAGGTCGAACTCCGCGCTGAATTCCGCCCTCGGGCTGCCGGTGCGCGCCAGCCCGGCGCCGCCGCGCTCCCCCAGCACGAGCCCCAGTGCGTCGACCAGGATCGATTTGCCGGCTCCGGTTTCGCCCGTCAGCACGGTCATGCCGCCCTCGAGCTCGACCTCGACCTCGTCCACGATGGCGAAGTTGCGGACGTGCAGGCGGGTCAGCATGCGCCGTCCGAGCCGCTGGTCTGTCCCCCCGCGCGCACGCGGCTGTCGCGGCCCCAGTGCAGCTTCGAGCGCAGGATGTCGTAGTAATCGTAGCCGGGGGGGTGGATGAGCGTCACCCGCTTCTCCGACTCCCCGATCAACAGGCGATCGAGGGGCTGCAGGTCGCCTAGCACGCGGCCGTCGACCACGACTTCCGCCTGGCTGTCGCTGTAGCCGAGCAGGCGAATTTCGATCTCGTGCTTCGACGGAATGACGAGCGGGCGGTCGCTCAGCGTGTGCGGGCAGATGGGCACCAGCACCACCGCATCGAGTGCCGGCTCGACGATCGGTCCGCCGCAGCTCAGCGCGTAGGCCGTCGAGCCGGTCGGCGTGGCGACGATGAGGCCGTCGCCGGAATGCGTGTTGACGTAGCTCCCGGCAATATAGGTTTCGAAATCCACCATGCGGCCGGTGCCGTGCCGCTGCAGCACGATGTCGTTCAGGCCGGCAGCGGTGCTGACGTTGCCGTCGGGTGCGATGAGCTGCGCGGACAGCATGAGGCGCGACTCCCGCACGTACTCGCCGCCCAGCACCTGGTCGAGCGAGTTCAGCATCTCGTCGGGTGTCACGTCCGCGAGGAAGCCCAGGCGCCCGCGATTGACGCCGAGCAGCGGCACGTTGCGCTCGTGCCCGAGGGCCGCGGCGTAGAGCATGGTGCCGTCGCCGCCGACGGCGATAATGAGATCGGCGCGCGTCGCGAGCTCCGCTTCGTCAACGACTTCGACCGGTGGCTCGAGCGCGGCCTTCGGTGTCGCGATGACCGTGGCGCCGGCGCGGCCGAGGTGAGCGGCAAGCGCCGACATCGGCTCGGCAACGCGCGGGTCCGTCACCCGGCCGACCAGGGCCACTGTTTTGAACTCGCTTTTCATGATTCCACCGCCCCCGCGACGCCGGGCAATTGTTGCAGACGGCCGCTCGCAGGCCAAGCGGCCTCGCGGGGCGTTGGCTGGATTTTTCCCGGTTGCGCCCACACAATTGAATGCTCATACGGTCTGCCTGCATCCCGATGTCGGAAACGATAACGAAACTGCCAAACGAACGCGCCCAGTACCTCCTGAAGGTGCTGATCCAGCGTTTTATCCGTGACGGCCAGCCCGTCGGGTCGCAGACGCTCTCGCGCGACTCCAAGCTCGATCTCAGCCCGGCGACGATCCGCAATGTCATGGCGGAGCTCGAGGACCTCGGTTTCCTGTCGACACCTCACACGTCGGCCGGCCGCGTCCCGACGCCGCGCGGTTACCGGCTGTTCGTGGACTCGCTGGTACGTTTCAAGCCGCCGCGCGGCGACGACCTCGAAAAGCTCAGGACGCAGCTCGACAGCCAGTACGACGATCCGGACGAGCTGCTGGATCTCGCCAGCAACCTGCTGTCGAAGCTCACCAGCATGGCGGGCGTCGTGACGCTGCCGCGCACCTCTTACGCGACGCTGCGGCAGATCGAGTTCCTGTCGCTGTCGGCACGGCGCGTGCTCGCGATCCTCGTCATCAACGACCGCGAGGTGCAGAACCGGATCGTGCACACGGAGCGTGCCTACTCGCCGGAGGAGCTGCAGCGCGCCGCGAACTACATGAATGAGAACTACGCCGGCTGCGACCTGCTGCAGGTCCGCGAGCGCCTCCTGGCGGACCTCGAATCCACGCGCGACTCCATGAACCAGGCCATGCACGACATCATCGCCGTGGCGCAAACGGCGATGGACGGCGCGACGGCGTCGAAGGAAGAGGTCCGCCTGGCCGGGGAGACCAATCTCATGGGATTCGCCGAGCTCTCCGACCTGGACACGCTGCGGCGCCTGTTCGAGGCCTTTTCGCGCAAGCGGTTCATGCTGGATCTGCTCGACCGCAGCATCAACGCGACCGGGGTGCAGGTGTTCATCGGCGAAGAATCAGGCTACCGCATCCTCGACAACTGCAGCGTCGTCACGGCACCCTACCAGGCGAACGACGAGGCGATCGGCGTGCTCGGGGTGATCGGGCCGACCCGAATGGCCTACGATCGGGTCGTGCCGATCGTCGACGTGACCGCCCGCCTCCTGAGCGCCGCCCTGAGAGCGACCCTGCCGCCCCCCGCCGAAGGCGCCTGAACGGTTGAAATCGGTTCCACGGTCCCCAACCTCCGCTGTAGGAGCGCGCACCGCGCGCGATGCCCCGGCGCTCGATCCCGGGCGCCTCGCGCACGATGCGCGCACCACAGGCGTTAATCTGACCGGAGCATATCGAACATGAGTCAAGACCCCGGCTACGGTAACCGGCGCGACGAGCAGGCGTCGGCGGAAGCGGATGACTGGCAGGGCGAGGCCGCGTCCGGCGGCGCGGCCGCCCCGCTCGACGAGCAGGCCCTGGAGGACCCCCAGGCGGCCTGCGAGGCCGAGAAAGCGCGGGCCGACGAGAACTGGGACCGCTATCTGCGGGCGGCCGCGGAGCTCGAGAACGTGCGGAAAAGGGCCGAGCGCGATCTCGACAACGCCCGCAAGTTCGCGATCGAGCGTTTCGCCACGGAGCTTCTGGCCGTCAAGGACAGCCTGGAGATGGGCCTCGCGGCCGCTGAAGAGGCAACGGACGTCGAGAGCCTGCGCGAGGGCAGCCGCACCACGTTGAAGCAGCTCACGGCGACCCTGGAGCGCTTCGGGGTGGCCGAGGTGGACCCCGGAGGCGAGCCCTTCGACCCGCACCTGCACGAAGCGATGACGACCCAGCCGTCGAACGAGGTCGAGCCCGACACCGTGCTCACGGTGTTCCAGAAGGGCTACACCCTGAACGGCCGGCTGCTCCGGCCCGCCCGGGTGGTGGTCGCGGCGGCGGCCGACCCGGCATGAAAATGCGCCGGAAGCCGCTTGAAACGTCGCTCCCGCGGCCCCATTTCCGCTGTAGCCGCCAGTTTGCACTGAATTCGGAGATGAATGGTTATGAGTAAAGTGATCGGTATCGACCTCGGTACCACCAACTCCTGTGTCGCCGTCATGGAGGGCGACAAGCCCAAAGTGATCGAGAACAGCGAAGGCGATCGCACGACGCCATCCATCGTTGCCTTCAGCAAGGACGGCGAGGTGCTGGTCGGGCAGTCGGCCAAGCGCCAGGCGGTGACCAATCCCCAGAACACGCTGTTTGCCGTCAAGCGCCTGATCGGCCGCCGCTTCGACGACGAGGTCGTGCAGCGGGACATCGGCATGGTGCCCTACAAGATCGTCAAAGCCGACAACGGCGATGCCTGGGTCGAGGTGAACGACAAGAAGATGGCGGCGCCGGAGATCTCGGCCCGCGTGCTGATGAAGATGAAGAAGACCGCCGAGGACTACCTCGGGGAGAAGGTCACCGAAGCGGTGGTCACGGTACCGGCCTACTTCAACGACTCCCAGCGCCAGGCGACCAAGGACGCCGGCAAGATCG
>CAYRKH010000018.1:6084-47273 GCA_964424805.1 uncultured Woeseiaceae bacterium | reverse complement strand
CGCGATGCCACGGCGGCTGGGCAAGTCCGGCCGTCCGGACGAGCCAACGCCGTGGCATCGCGCGCAGTGCGCGCTCCTACCGGCACCGCGCCAGATTTCGTCAGAATTGATCGGGCCGGCGCCATATTGCGGCCCCGGCCGGCGCCCATTGTGACCGCTTAATGGACTCCGAAGACGCCACAAACCGTGGCTATCGAGAAACCTCGGAGGAACACCATGCGAACCAAACTGACAGTCATCACCCTGGTCACCTGCCTGGCGGCGGGGCCTGCCTTTGCCGCGGAGAAAGCGTCGAAGGAGGAAACCATCGGCATCGGCGTGGGCGCTACCGTCGGCGCGCTGGCCGGCGGCCCCGTCGGCTTCGTCATCGGCGCGGCCATCGGCGCGAAACTCGGCGACGAGTTCCACGAGAAGGGCCGGGAGGTCGAGTCCCTCAGCGGTTCGCTGCAGGCATCGACGACGCGCGTCGCGGCGCTCGAAATGCAGGTGGAGGCATTGAATGCCGACATCGACGCCCTCGGCGGCGACCTGCAGCGGATGCGCGCGATGGCCCGGCCGGAGCTCGTGAACCTCCTCGAGAACGGCTTGACGATGGACCTGCTGTTCCGGACGAACGAGCACGTGCTCGCGGAGTCGACCGGTGAACACCTGGCCGATCTCGCCGCGACCCTGGCCGCGATGCCGGACCTCCGCATTGCCGTCGACGGCTACGCCGATGCCCGGGGGAGCGATGCCTACAACCGCGACCTGTCGGAGCGCCGCGCGCAATACGTGCGCGATCTGCTGGCCGCCAACGGCGTCGCGGCGGAGCGCATCCGGGTGACGGCGCACGGCGCATCGCCGGCGGCAGAGCCCACCGCCGACAGCTACGCGCTGCAGCGCAAGGTGAGCCTGACGCTGTCCATCGACGACAGCCCGTCGTTCGCCGCGAACCCGAACTGACCCCTGCGACTCCCTCGGAGTCCAAGCTTCGCCGGCCCCTCGGGGCCGGCATTTTTTTGCTCCGCTTGGCGGTACAATGCCCGCCATGGCCGAGCTTCACGATCGTCGCTGCAAGCCCTGCGAGGGCGGTGTCGAACCGCTGTCGCCGGAATCCGCCCGCGAGCTGCTGGCCGCGCTCGACCCGGCCTGGATTCTTTCCGCCGACGGCAAGAGCATCAAGCGGGATTTCAGTTTCCCCGCGTTCGCCTGGACGATGGCCTTCGTCAATGCGGTCGGGTGGATTGCAACGACGGAAGGACACCACCCGGAGATGATCGTGAACTACGGCCGCTGCACGGTGCGCTACACGACCACCGCCATCGACGGCCTCTCCGACAACGATTTCATCTGCGCCGCGAAAGTCGACCGCCTGGTGCTGGACATCTGAATGACGGACAGCGAGGCCGCGGCCGTTGATCGTGAGGCTATCGAGGACGCTGCGCGCCGGCTGGCGGGCGTGGCGTCGGTTACGCCGCTGCTTTCATCGGCCGAGCTGGATGCCGTGGCCGCGGGTACCGTGCTCCTGAAAACCGAGAACCTGCAGGTCACCGGCTCGTTCAAGATTCGCGGCGCTTACAATCTCCTGAGCCGGCTGTCGCGGGAGCAGGCGGAGCGGGGCGTCGTCGCCTGGTCGTCGGGCAACCACGCGCAGGGCGTCGCGGCCGCGGGAGCGCGGCTCGGCATCCACACCGCGATCGTCATGCCGGAAGACGCACCGGCGCTCAAGCTCGAAAACACGCGCCGTCTCGGCGGTGAAACCATCCTGTACGACCGCTACAGCGGCGATCGCGAGGCGATCGCGCGCAAGCTTGCAGAGGAACGCGGCGCGACGCTGGTGCCGTCGTACGACCACGTGGACATCATCGCCGGGCAGGGTACGGTCGGTCTCGAGCTGATGCGGCAGTGCGCGGAGCAGGATCGCGTGCCGGACCAGGTGCTCATTCCCTGCGGCGGCGGGGGGCTGGTGGCCGGCTCGGCCGTGGCGATCCGCGGACTGTCACCGGCCACCGCGGTTCACCCGGTCGAGCCGGAAGGGTTCGACGATACGCGGCGGTCCCTGGCGGCCGGGAAACGGCTGTCGAACGATCCCAAGGCGCGCTCCATCTGCGACGCGCTGCTGGCCGGCACGCCCGGTGCACTGACGTTCCCGATCAACCGGCGTTTGCTCGGCGAAGGTCTCGCGGTCAGCGAAGAGGAGGTGCGCGCCGCGGTGCGATTCGCGTTCCGTCACCTGAAGCTGGTGGTCGAGCCGGGCGGCGCGGTGGCGCTCGCGGCGGTGCTCGCCGGCCGCGTCGACACGCGCGACAAGCTCACCGTGCTCGTGCTGAGCGGCGGCAACGTGGACCCGCAGACCTTCAAAACCATCCTGTAGGCGCGCGCATTGCGCGCGATGCCGCCGTGGCCAAACGTGGCATCGCGCGCGATGCGCGCTCCCACGGCGAGGCAGGGGGGATTCAGGCCGGGCCGAGGTGCGGGTTCGGCACTATGCTCAAGGCCGGCGGGCTTGCCAGGCGTTCCGCCTGGGGAGGGCGCCGCCGGCGATGCTGCCAGCCGTCCAGCCAGCTCACTATCTTTTCCAGCTCCGCGATGTCACCGCGCGACCGGGCCGAGGGCATCTCGGGTACGCCCAGGCCGGCTTCCACCGCGTGCACGAAGTTCTGGCTGTCGCGCAGCACGCCGATGATCGGGATCTCCAGCGAGTCGAGGAAGCGCATGAGCTTGTCGAAGCTGCGGGTGTTACGGCGGGTGCGATTGGCGATCACGGCCAGCTTGCGGTCCCGGCGATCGATTTTCGCCACCAGCAGCAGGTCGGCGATGCAGCGCGAGGCGGCGTGTATGTCGATCGCCGAGGGCAGCACCGGCACGAGGATGCTGCTGGCGTCGCGGGTCACTTCGCGCAGCCGGTCGCGGGTGAGGCCGGCCGGCGTGTCGACGATGAGAGCGGTAGTGTCATTGGTTACCCGCAGCTGCCAGCTGCGGGTCGCCTGCATGCTGTTCTTGTAGGCGGCGATGCCGTGCACGGGAGGGCGATCGGAGCCGCGGCGCTCGAGCCATCGCATGGTCGATCCTTGCGGGTCGCAGTCCATGATGGTGGGCATGGGTCCGCGAGCGGCGTAGATGCTGGCGATGTTGGTAACGAGCGTGGTCTTGCCGCAGCCGCCTTTCGGATTCAGCACGACAATCGTGTTCAGGTCCTTCCTGTTAGGCGTTATCAGCATTCCGGCCGCCTTTCCACCCGCGTTTCCCCCGGACCACACTGTCCGTCAAAGAACCCCCCGGTTCCTTGAGCCGGTTCACACAATGCCCGGAGCGGTGCATCTTGTTGAAACCCGCTGGCAGCGGGGTTTTCGCACCGTCACCGTGCAGATTATTGTCAAATCGAACGCGCATGCAAGCGCTGCGACCCGGTCGGTGCAAAATTTGTTTTGAATTTACCGCGGGGCGGCGGTACGCTAAATCCACGATAGAACGACAAACGGTGCAGCAAACGACGATTGCTATCGTCGGCTTTCTCACCACAGAGCGATAACAACTACAAGGCAAGCCGGCGACAGGGAAGGCGCCGCGCATCGGAAGCCTAAGGGGAGTAGTTCAAGTTTTTCGGGTGCCCGCCCGCCCTTCCGCTTTTCGAGCGTGTCGCGTATCCCCGCTCGCCTGACGGCATGCCCCTGTGTCCTCGGGAGTCATAACAATGAAATTTTGCTCAGTTCTTGGCGGGTTGGTATTCGTACTCGCAAGCGGCATTGCCTTCGCCGCACCCAATGACAACGCTGCACCCCAGGCCCGCGCGAATGCCAAGACCTACATCGTGCAGATGAGGGCCGACCCGGTTGCCGGCTACGAGGGGGGCGTGCAGGGCCTCGCGGCGACAAGGCCGGCTCCGGGCGACAAGATCAGGACGAACAGCCAGCCGGTCCGCGAGTACGTCGAGTACCTCGACCGGCAGCACGAGCAGGTCATCCAGGAAATCGGCGCGCTGCGGAGCAAGATCTACGACTACCGCTACAGCTTCAACGGCTTTGCCGCCGTGCTCACACAGGGAGAAGCGGAGGCGCTGAAGAATCGCGCCGACGTCGTCGCCGTCTGGGAAGACGAGATGCTCGAGCTGCACACCGACAATTCTCCCGATTTCATCAACCTGACGAATGGCGGGGAGCCGTGGTCGAAGGGCTATACCGGCGAGGACGTGATTATCGGCATCGTCGACACGGGCATCTGGCCGGAGCATCCGAGCATTGCCGACGTGCCGACACACAAAAAGGGCAACAAGGGGCCCCTGGTTCCCTACGGACCCCCGCCGGCGAGCTGGCACGGCGATGAGTTCGAGGATACCTGCCAGTTCGGCAACGACGCTTTCAATCCCGCCGACGCGGCGTTCGAATGCAACAACAAGCTGCTGGCGGCCCGCTACTACCGCGCCGGCTTCGCGGCAGGCGACATCTGCGGCGAGCCCGGCATGGACTGCGGCTGGACCGACTTCCTCTCGGCGCGCGACAACGACGGGCACGGCAGTCACACGGCAACCACGGCCGCCGGCAACTACGGCGTAGAGGCATCGATCGACGGCACCCCGCTCGGTACCGTGAGCGGCGTGGCGCCGCGCGCCCGGATCTCCGTGTACAAGGTCTGCTGGAACGGCAGCCTCACGACGACCGTTCCGCGAGGCTGCGCGGCGTCGGACTCCATGGCGGCCATCGACCAGGCCGTTGCCGACGGTGTCGACGTGCTGAACTTCTCCATTGGCGGACCGAGTACGACCTTCAACGGTGCTGACGACATCGCCTTCCTGTTTGCCGCCGACGCCGGCGTGCACGTGGCGGTCTCGGCCGGCAACGAGGGCCCGGGCGCGCAGACGATCGGCACGCCGTCAGGCATTCCCTGGGTGACGGCCGTGGCGGCGGCCCAGGACAACCAGGTATTCGGCCTGGCGATCAACGTCACGGCGCCGGCTTCGGTCGCCGGCAACAAGGAGGCGCTCGAGGGCGCCGGCCCGGTGACGCTGGAGGACACGGGGATGATCGTCGACGAGCTGGTCGTCGGTGAGCCCCTGGACGGCTGCGCGCCCTTGTCGAATGCCGCCGCGGTGGACGGCAACACCGTGCTGATCATCCGCGGCGTCTGCGGCTTCATAGACAAGTACCTGAACGCGCAGAATGCGGGCGCGAACGCGATCATCGTCTACAATGACGGCGCGGGCCCGGATCGCATCGATCCCATCGTCATGGGCGGGCTGACCAACGAGGTCACCATCCCCGGCGTCATGATCGGTCATTTCGAGGGAGCAGACCTTGCCGGCTCCAGCGGCGTGGAGGTCGTGCTGGATCCCGATAACCTGGTGCCCAAGGTCAACACGATCGCCGGCTTTTCGTCCCGCGGCCCCAACGGCGGCGCTCCCGACGTCATCAAGCCGGACGTCGCGGCGCCCGGCGTGAACATCCTGGCGGCCCACACGCCGGTCCCGAACGACTTCGGCACGCCCGGCCGCCTGTTCCGAAGCATCAGCGGCACCTCCATGGCGAGTCCTCACGTGGCCGGCGTGCTGGCCCTGCTGGCGCAGGCGCACCCGGACTGGACGCCGGCCATGGCGAAGTCGGCCCTGATGACGACGGCCCGGCAGAACCTCAACGAGACCTTCGGCACGGCGCCGGCCGACGCCTTCGATATCGGCGCCGGCCACATCCAGCCCGGGGCGGCGTTCGAACCGGGCCTGGTGTACGACGCGGGCCTGGTCGACTACGTGCGCTTCCTCTGCGGTTCGGAAACCCAGCCGCAGATCTTCACGGCCGCCACCTGTGACGCCTTCGGTGCTATCGACTCCAGCGACCTCAACCTGCCATCGATCGGCGTGGCGGAACTCGTCGGCAGCCAGACGGTCACCCGCACGGTAACGAACGTCGGCGAGGGCAGGGCGCCGTATCGGGCGCAGATCGACGCGCCGCCCGGTATCGACGTGAGCGTCTCGCCGTCCAGGCTCCACATCAAATCCGGCGAGTCCGCGACCTTCGAGGTGACCTTCACGGTTACCGATTCGGCGGTGCTGGGTGAGTGGGTGTTCGGTTCCCTGTCATGGGCTCACGGCAATGACCGGGTTCGCAGCCCGATCGCGATCCGGCCGGTGGCCTTGACGGCGCCGGACGAGGTGCACGCCGACGGCACCGACGGCACGGCGAGCTTCGACGTGACCTTCGGCTACAGCGGCGATTTCGGCGTGACGGTGGACGGCTTGCTGCCGGCCAACGCCGCCCCGGGTCCCATCGCCGACCAGGGTGTCGTGCAGCACAACTTCCTCGTGCCCCCGGGGACGACCCTCACGCGCTTCGCGATCTTCGACGAGGACGTGGGAGCCGGAGACGGATCGGACGACCTGGACATGCAGGTCTTCTTCTTCGATCCGGCCCTCGGCGGATTCGTCTTCCTGGGCCAGAGCGGAACGCCGACCTCCGAGGAGGAGTTCAACGTCGTCAACCCGGCGCCCGGCGTCTATGCCGTGCTGGTGATCGACTTCGCCTCGGCGCCCGGACCGACGGATTACACGCTGTTCAACTTCAACCTCGACGGCGCGGATGCCGGCAACGCGACGGTCACGGCGCCGTCATCGGCGACGATCGGCCAGGCGGGAACGGTGACGGTGGACTGGAACGGGCTCGCACCGGGTACGCGCTACCTCGGTATCCTGAACCACGACAACGGCTCGGAGCCCATCGGCCGGACCGAGCTGCTGATCGACACCCGCTAGCCCGGCAGGCGCATGGCAACCGCCCACGGATGAGAATCCGTGGGCGGTTTTTCGTGACGCTACCGGGACTCGATTGGCGGGCAGGGTATCGCCTGTCGCAGGTCGCTGTGGTAGGTGTACCGTCGTCCGGCGTGGGAAAGCGTGATGACAAAGCCCTTGGACGCCCCTCCCGGGGGCGCTCCTTCACCTGCTCCGCAGCCGAGCGAGGCATCCGGCCATTCGACCGACCGCGAGCCGGCGACGGAAACCTCGCTCGCAGGAACGTGCAGCCGCTGCGCGAGATCGGCGCGCGCGAGCGCTTCGAGCTGGCGCTGCGAGAATAGCGGCATCGGTTCCGGCCCCTGGCCCGGTTTGACGGGGGGCTTTTCGCAGACGATTCCGTGGCCGCCGGCCAGGTGCACGCGATGCATCACGCCATTGCCGTCTTTGACCAGCGCGAAATGGCCGGGCGTGATGACCTGCAGGTAGCTCATGCCGGGGTCCGGGCAGCCGATGGCGGAATCCCTCCATTCCACCGGTTCGATGCGCACCAGCTCGAGCTCGTCCACCTCGACGGAAAGATGCGCGGCGGCGATTTCCAGCGCGAGGTCAGCCGGCGGTGGTTCTGCCGCATCCGTCACCGGCGGCGCCTGCGCCATCGTGCACGCGGCAGCCAACAAGCAAAGGGGAGCGAGAGTGGCGCTGGCGATCCTGGTCATGGATGTCTCTCCTGTTCCGGCCTCGGCCACATTATCCGGGTTGTCGCTTGCCGCGCACAATCCGTCGTTGCGGCGCGGCGGTTTCGCCCGTATCGTTGCCGGAACTTCACCCCTGCCGGATTTTGCATGCGACAGGTCTCACCGCTGAAGCGCCGGCCCTGCCAGGCTCGACGATGACCGAATCCAAAGAGTCCTTCGACGTCGTCATCATCGGCGGCGGCATCAACGGTGCCGGCGTTGCGCGGGACGCGGCGATGCGGGGCATCGACGTCCTGCTGCTGGAGATGAACGACTTCGGCAGCGGAACCTCGAGCTGGTCGAGCCGGCTGATCCACGGCGGCCTCCGCTACCTCGAATACGGCGAGATCCCGCTCGTGTACGAATCGCTGCAGGAGCGCCGGCGCCTCAGGCGAACGGCGCGCCACCTGGTGGACAGGATCCTCATCAACATCCCGATCTACCAGGGCGGCAAGCGCGGCATGCTGGCGCTGAAAGCCGGCATGCTGGCGTACGACCTGCTGTCGATCGGCAAGAGCCTGCCGCGGCACCGCATGCTGTCCCGTGCCGCGTTCCTCGAGCGCGAACCCGGCGTGAGCGACAACGGCCTGAAAGGCGGCGCACAGTACTATGACGCGCAGGTGACGTTTGCCGAACGGCTGGTGATCGAGAACGTGGTCGCCGCCCGGGCGGCCGGCGCCACGGTGAAGAACTACAGCCCGGTTACCGCCATCGACATCGAGCAGGGCAAGGTGCGGTCGGTCCGCTACACGGACGCGGCGTCCGGGCAGGAGACGGAAGTGCGCGCCCGCGTGGTCGTCAACGCCGCCGGGCCGTGGGTCGACGAGGTCCTCGGCACCGCGAACCGCCCGATGCCCGAGCTCACGGGCGGCACCAAGGGCAGCCATATCATTACGGGTGCCTTCGACGGCGCGCCCAAAGACGCTTTCTACATCGAGGCGTTCAGCGATTCCCGGCCGTTCTTCGTGATCCCCTGGAACGGGCAGTACCTCATCGGTACGACCGACATCCGCTACCACGGCGACCCGGCCGACGCGACGGCCAGCCGCGACGAAATCGATTACCTGCTGTCGGAAACGAACCGCGTGTTTACGCGCGCCAGGCTCACCCGGGACGACGTTCACTTCGCCTATGCGGGCGTGCGGCCGCTGCCGATACAAAGCCGGAAAGCGGAGTCGGCGATTACGCGCCGCCACATCATCAAAAATCACCAGCGCAACGCGCGCGGTCTCCTCTCTCTCATCGGCGGCAAGCTGACCACCTACCGCAGCCTGGCGGAGCAGGTCACCGATCGCGTCGCCAAGATGCTGGGCGGCGCCGGCGACTGCCGGACGCGCGAAGCCTTCCTGCCCGGCGCTACGGGCATCGCCGCGGCCAGGGCCGACGCCACGGGCTTCGAAGGGCTGTCGGCGGAGGGGGCCGCCAGGCTGTTGCGCACCTACGGCGGCCGCGCGCGCAAGGTGCTCGATCTCGCGTACGAGCGGCCGGAGCTGGCCTCCCCGCTCGACGCCGGCAGGACCGTGCTGGCCGCGGAGGTCGCGTTCGCGGTGCGAGAGGAGTTCGCCCGGCACCTCACCGACCTGTTGCACCGCCGGATGATGGTGGGGCTGTCGGCGGATCTCGGCGAATCGCTTGCGGAACCGATCGCGCAGGCCGCCGCCCGCGAGCTCGGATGGAGCGATGCCGACAAACGCCGGGAGCTGGATGCCCTAAGGGCCTACAACGCCCGCCTAAAAGTGTAGGAGCGCGCACCGCGCGCGATGCCACGGCGCTGTCGACTGGCATTGCGCGATGGCCGGGCGCCGGGGTATCGCGCGCAATGCGCGCTCCTACAGGTTACATGTTGGCGATCATCGCGTCGCCGAATTCGCTCGTCTTGACCTTGGTGGCGCCGTCCATCAGGCGTGCGAAATCGTAGGTCACCGTCCGCTGCCCGATGGTTTTGTCCATGGCGTTGATGATGGCGTCCGCCGCCTCGGTCCAGCCGAGGTAGCGCAGCATCATCTCGCCGGACAGGATCAGCGAGCCCGGGTTGACGACGTCCTGGTTGGCGTACTTGGGTGCCGTGCCGTGGGTCGCCTCGAAAACCGCGTGCCCGGTGACGTAGTTGATGTTGCCCCCCGGCGCGATCCCGATGCCGCCCACCTGGGCCGCCAGCGCATCGGAAAGGTAATCGCCGTTCAGGTTCATGGTGGCCATGACGTCGAATTCGTCGGGCCGCGTCAGCACCTGCTGCAGCGCGATGTCGGCGATGACGTCCTTGACCAGCACCTTCCCGGATTTCAGCGCCTCCTCCTGCTCGCGGTTCGCCGCCTCGATGCCGTGTTCGGCCCGGGTACGCTCCCACTGGTCCCAGGTGTACGTGCGGTCACCGTATTCCCGCTCCGCCAGCCCGTAGCCCCAGTTGCGGAATGCGCCCTCCGTGAACTTCATGATGTTGCCCTTGTGCACGAAGGTCACGCTCTTGCGGCCGTTGGCGATGGCGTACTCGAGAGCGGCACGTACCAGGCGTTCCGTGCCCTCCTGCGAGACCGGCTTCAGGCCGATTCCGGACGTTTCGGGGAAGCGGATCTTCCCGTACTCCTCCGGGAAGCGCTCGCGGAACAGCGTCATGAACTCCTGCCAGGCTGCGGCACCTTGCTGGAATTCGATGCCCGCGTAGATGTCTTCGGTGTTTTCGCGGAAGATGACCATGTCCACGCGACCGGGATCGCGCACCGGGGACGGCACCCCCTGGAACCAGCGCACGGGCCGCAGGCAGACGTACAGGTCGAGGAGCTGGCGCAGCGCGACGTTCAGCGAGCGGATACCGCCGCCGATCGGAGTGGTCAGCGGCCCCTTGATCGACACCAGCCATTCGCGGCAGGCGTCGACGGTTTCATCCGGCAGCCAGTTCTTGAACTGGTCCCAGGCTTTCTGGCCGGCATAGATCTCCATCCAGTGGATCTTCCGCTGCTCGCCGTAGGCCGCGGCGACCGCCGCATCCAGCACCCGCACCGTGGCGCGCCAGATGTCGGGCCCGGTGCCGTCGCCCTCGATGAACGGGATGACCGGACGGTCCGGTACCTGTAGCTTGCCGTTCTCGATCGTGATTTTCTGGCCGCCTTTCGGCAATACGGGTCTGGCATCTGGCATTGGCTGCTCCGTCTCAAACTTGGGAAACCCCGGGCATGTCGCCAAACGGGGGCAATTTGAAATTCTAAATCATTCGCCTTCATTATGTCGGCCCAGCGATTTCCGCACGGGAAATACCGACCATGACCAGGTTATGTATCCGGATGGCCGTCCTGGGACTGCTGCTCGCCGCCGCCCTGCCGCCGGCGCTCGCGGTGGAAGGGCCGGGGGCGGCCGGGGACGGGGAGCGGCCGAGGATCGGGCTCGTGCTCGGCGGCGGCGGCGCGCGCGGCGCCGCGCACATCGGCGTCCTGAAAGAGCTCGAGCGCCTGCACGTTCCTGTCGACGCGATCGCCGGAACGAGCATGGGGGCGATCATCGGCGGGCTCTACGCGTCGGGCGTCGCTCCCGACGAGCTGCAGCGGGTCATCGAATCGCTGGACTGGTCCGATGCGTTCAAGGACACGTCGCAGCGCGCGGACCTCACCTACCGCCGCAAGCAGGACGACGTCGAGTTCCCGATCGATTTCGAGCTGGGGCTGAACCAGGGCCGCCTGGAACTGCCGAGAGGCCTGATCCAGGGCCAGAAGCTCGGTCTCATACTGCGTAACCTGACCACGCCCGTGGCCCACATCCGGGATTTCGACGAGCTGCCGATCCCGTTCCGGGCGGTCGCCTCCGATATCGAAACCGGCGAGGCTTATGTCATGTCGAAGGGCGACCTGCCGCTGGCAATGCGCGCCAGCATGTCGGCACCCGGCATCTTCGCGCCCGTGGTCGTCGACGGCCATACGCTCGTCGACGGCGGGCTGTCCGGCAACGTGCCCGTGGAGGCGATACGGCAGATGGACGTCGACGTGATCATCGCCGTCGACGTGGAGTTCCCGCTGCACCCGGCCGATCAGCTCGAATCCGCGCTGGACATCACCGCGCAGATGCTGACGATTTTGATCCGCAAGGAAACGCGCCGGCAGCTGGAGTCCCTCGGCGAGGACGACATCCTGATGCGCCCGGACCTCGGCGACTTCGGCTCGACCAACTTTGCCGAGATCGCCCGGGCAGTGAAGCCCGGCGCACTGGCGGCACGCGATGCCGCCGACCAGCTGCGCCGATATGCCGTCAGCGAAACGGAGTACCGGCAATACCAGGCAGAGCGAACGCTGTCGCGGATGCAGACGTACGTGTTCGACTTCGTGCGGGTAATCGACGAAGGACCGCTGTCGCAGCGCGTCCTCGAATCGCGGCTCAGGACGAAACCGGGCGACGAGGTCACCGATCGCGGTCTCGCCGCCGACGCGGCGCGCCTGTACGGCCTGGATCTCTACTCGCAGGTCAGCTACCGGATCGTCCGCGAAGACGGCCGGCTCGGCGTCGAGTTTCACACGAAGCCGAAGGGCTGGGGACCCAATATCCTGCAGTTCGGCATGTTCGTCGAGGACGACTTCGAGGGGTCCACCGCCTTCAATGTTTCTGCCCGCTACACGCGGCCGGGCGTCAATCCGCTGGGCGCGGAATGGCGTACGGACCTGCAGCTCGGAACGGAGCCTTACCTGGCGTCCGAGTTCTACCAGCCTCTCAGCTACGACTCCCGGTGGTTCGTCGCGCCGCGGATCGATCTCGAGCAGACCAATTTCAACGCGTTTGCCGACGGTGACAGCGTCGCACGCTTTCGCGTCAGCAGCGCTGAATTTGCGCTCGACCTCGGCCGGGAGCTGGAGCGCTGGGGGGAAGTGCGGGTCGGTGCGTTCCGCGGCACCGGCAATGCGCGCGTGAAGGTCGGGGATCCGTCGATTCCCAACATCGATTTCAGCGCGGGCGGCGTGTACGGGAAATTTGGCGTCGATACGCTCGACGATGCGCAGATCCCGCGCAGCGGCTCGCGTCTCGACGTGACGTTCACGATGTCGCGTCCGGGACTCGGTGCCGACAGCAGCTTCGAAACCGTCGAGGCCGCCTGGTCGACGGCCTGGACCCGCGGCCGGCACTCGCTGCAACTCGGTGCCGATTTCCGTACCACCATCCAGTCGGACGACCTGATCCAGAACTTCTTTCCGCTGGGCGGCTTCCTGCGGCTGTCGGGGCTCGAGCGGGGCGAGATCAGCGGCCCGCACGCGGGCCTGGCGCGGCTGGTCTACTACCGGCGCTCCGGCGAAACCGGCGGCGGGCTGTTCGATATCCCGCTCTACCTCGGAGCGTCGGTGGAAGCCGGCAACGTTTGGCAGGAGCGCTCGGCGATCGCGTTCAATTCCCTGCTGGTCAACGGCAGCCTCTTTGCCGGCTATGACACCTACTTCGGCCCGCTCTTCCTGGGCGCCGGTTTTGCAGAGGACGGCAATACGAGCTTCTATCTCTTCCTGGGCGCGCTGCCACGCTGACGCTTCGCGCGCAGTGCGCGCGCCCACACGATCGTGCCGGTTCGCTGTTCGGGGTGGGAGCGCGCATCGCGCGCGATGCCACCGGGCAGCAAACGTGGCATCGCGCGCAGTGCGCGCTCCCACACGGTCGTGCCGGTTCGCTGTTCGGCGTGGGAGCGCGCATCGCGCGCGATGCCACGGGCAGTAAACGTGGCATCGCGCGCAGTGCGCGCTCCTACAGGCCGGTTCGTGCGCGTCAGCGCGTGATTTTCTCGAGGATCTGCGTCGGCGTGTCGGTCGTCCTGTAGAAGCCGTGCCGGATCGCCATTTGCCTGAACGCCACGTCGCGCTCCTCTTCGGTCGCGTACCAGTGCAGCCGCTCCCAGTCCGTGCCGAGCAGCCGGGTGAACGTGTCCTGCGGCGGCAGGGTGACGCGTATGCCGTACCGGCGTTCCTGCGGAACGTTATCCGGTTGCACGAGGTTGTGGCGATGAACGAAATCCAAGACGCGCTCCGCTATCGGGTAGAGGCGGCGCATTATAACCTGCCGCCGCGCCGTCAACGATCGCCGGCGCCTTCGCGGTCCGACCAGCCGAGCAGCCGGCGCGTCACGAGCAGGTAGAGCGGCTTGCCGGTTACTCTCCAGGCGCGCGACGGGAACGACGGGCTGTCGAGGATCGCCCGCTCGCGCCGGGTGAGGTGCTCCGCGCAGTAGGTGCGCTTGTGCTTCAGGAGGTGGCGCAGGTCCTCGCGCGCCAGCAGCCGGAACAGCCGGCCGGACCGCGGCACCCGCCACGCCAGCTGGAAGTCGATGAGGGCGGGCTCGCGCGCCGCGGTTACGAGCCAGTTCGGTTCCTTCGCAAGGTCGTTGTGCACCACGCCGGCGCGGTGCAGGCGGCGGAGCAGGCCACGCGCCTGGCGGAAGTAGGCGGGTTCGGACGGTCGAGCCTCGTGCATCGGCAGGCCGTCGATGTAGCTCCGGGTGAGCCGGTCGGGGCCGGCCGCCAGCAGGCGCGGCACCCCGGGAATCCCGTCCAGCGCCGCCAGCGCCCGGGCCTCGCGCGAGAGCAGCCGGCGCGCGAGCCCCCGGGCCCACCACGGCGAGCCGGCGAGATCCCGCACCACGGCCCACCCGGCCTCGTTTCGCTCCAGGACGACCCGTCCAAAAACGTCACTTTTCAACAACTTGAAATTCACGCTTGCATTTCGCCGGCGCTGGCCTCTGAATGTACGACCCGCGCCCAGAATATCAGTAAGGCAGGTATGGCTGAGAACCAGGGGCAGTACTCGCTGGACAGGGATGCGACCGGCGAATTCTTCACGGTCACGACGCCCTTGCACGCGGTGCGGCCGGGCTACGTGCGGCGTGCCGCCGACGATGCGCTTTTCGAGGCGATCACCGCCGGGCGCTACGCCCACATCATCGCCCCGAACCGCACCGGCAAGTCCAGCCTGATCGCGGCCACTTCCGCCTGCTTGCAGAACAACGGCTACCGCGTGGCCGTGCTGGACCTCGCGCAGATCAGCGAGCGCGACGGCGGCTCCGACCCGGGCCGCTGGTATTACAGCATTGCCTACCGCCTGCTGCGCCAGCTGCGTCTCAAGATCGACCTGCAGGACTGGTGGCAGGACAAGTCCATCCTGAGCAACCGGCAACGCCTCGTCGAGTTCTACATCGAGGTCATCCTCCAGCACATCGAGGAGCGGGTGGTCATCTTCGTCGACGAGATCCAGTGCGTGGCGGAACGGCCGTTTGCCGGCCATGTCCTCGCCAGCATACGCGCGGCCTGGAACTCGCGCGTGACCGAGCCGGACTTCCAGCGCCTGACGTTCGTGATGGCGGGTGAATGTGATCCCGTGAGTCTCGTCCCCGACCCCGAGGAATCGCCGTTCCCGGTCTCGCAGGAAATCCGGCTCGGCGATTTCACCCGCGACGAGCTCGAGGTTTTCGCGACGGAACTGAATCTTTCCGGCTGCGACGCCGCGCTCGCGCTCGACCGCATTTACTACTGCACCGGCGGGCAACCCTACCTGAGCCAGAAGCTCGCGCGCGCGATCTCGCGCGAGTGCATTTCCGGCGACATCAAGGAGCACGTGGACCGGATCGCGCTGCAGCAGCTCGCGGGGCGCGCGGCGACGCACAGCGAGCCGCACATGAGCCATATCCACCGGCGCATCGTGGGCGATCGCAAGAACGCCGAGGCGCTGCTCAACCTGTACGGCCGGCTGCGCAAGGGCGTCGAGGTCGAGTTCGACCCGGAATCGAAGCACCAGCGCATGCTGATGGCGACAGGCCTCGTGGTACCCGACGAGCAGGGGCGCCTGAAAGTCAGGAACCGGCTGTACCACGCGGTCTTCACGACGCGCTGGGCGAACGAGAACCTGCCCCTGCACTGGCGCGGCCCGGCCATCGCCGCCCTCGTGCTGCTGGTCATCACCGCGGTGCCGTTCTGGTACACGCAGGGGCTGCCGAAGCCTTACACGGAGGTGCTGTCGTCGCCCACGCTCGAGCTGGATACCGTCTTTGATGCGTACGTGAACCTTCGCTCTTTCCCCGGGCATGCCAAAGCGGCGGAGCGCCTGTTCCGGAACCAGCTCGAGCTGCGGGCAAGCCGCGCCATCGATCCCGGCGTGATGCAGGAGATTGACGGCTACGCGCGGCAGCTCCCCGATTCGGCGCTGTTCGCCGACGGGTTGCTCGCCAGTTTCTGGGACCGCAAGGCAAAGCAGGCGCTGCAGGTGGAGCAGCGCGACGAGGCGCTGCTGGCGTCCATCCAGTCCCTCGTCGTCGCGACGCCGGAACGCCGGCGGCGTGCCGCACGGCTGATCGGTGACGATTACCGCTACCTGCTGGGCACCCTCCCGCCGCAGCCGGCGGACGCATTGATGTTCGATCCGTCTGCGCAGCTCCTGACCTTCGCGAACGGCGCGGAGATACACCAGTGGTCGACGATCGGCGGCCTGCTGCGCAAGCGCGAACCCTGGACCGTTTCGGCGCTCGAGGTGACGCCCCTGGTTCGCCGCGCGCAGGTCGAGCGCAGTGGGCAGGTGCAACGCGCGGAACTGGACGTGGACATCGCCCATGCACGCCCGGACGACCTGCGCCTGAAGCTCATTGCGCCGTCCGGCCGGACCGCCGAGCTGTCGCTGCCGGCCGGCGAACGCCCGGGCGCGCGGACGCTCGTCACGTACGACCGCGGCGCGCTGACCGCGCTCGAGGGCGAGCCGCTGACGGGCACCTGGAGCCTGAGCCTGCGGGACGAGGCAACCGGCATGAGCGGCCGGCTGCACGGCTGGGAACTCCGGCTGAACGGTCGCGCGGTTGCCGAGGCGTTCGAGCGCGGCCTCAACATCCCGGACCCGGAGGCGCGGCCTTCGGACGATATCTGGTTCGGTCCCGACGGCCGCTATGCCGTTGCCCGCGCCATGCAGAGCGACAGCGCCCGGCTGTGGGACCTCGCCAACGCGCAGCCGGCGCGCACCATCGCCGTGCCGGCCGCGGAACAGGTGCTCGGCCTCTCCGGCGACGCCGAATTCCTGGTGACGGCGGCGCAGAACACGCTCAACCTGTGGAGCACCGAAACCGGCAGCCGCGCGGAGGAACTCGACCTCGGCAGTGCCGCCGCCGGTATCGTCCGCAGCGCCGACGGCGATCACGTGCTCGTGTCGCACGGCGGCGGCTCCACGACCCGTTTCGAGCTGTGGTCGCTGCCGCAAGACCGGATCGTCGCGCGCCTCGACGTGGCGGGTACGCTGGCGCGCGTGGCGATAGACGCCCACGGCCGTCATCTCGCGGTGGCCGATTACGATCGTGCCGTTCGCGTGTGGGACCTGGGGAGCGGCGAGCTGCTGTCGCAGATCGACCTGCGGGTGCAGCCGAGCCGGATCGTCCTGTCCGCGAACGGCCAGCGGCTCGGCGTCGTGCACGGCAGCTCCGGTATTTCCCTGTGGCGCACCGACGGTTCAAACGAACCGCTCGTGATCGATCGCGGACCCGGCGACTGGCAGCTCGCGTTCTCGCCGTCCGGGGACCGGCTGATCGCGGGCAACGAGCACCACGGGTTCCAGGTGTATCGCAGTGCCGACGGCGCCTTGTCCGGTCCGTCGCTCGGCTCGGGGCAATACCGGGGCAGCGCCGGGCTGCTGGCCTTCAGCAGCGACGGCGCCGTCGTGGTCACGGGCGAAGCTGCCGCCCGATCGCGTATCTGGCGCGTGCCGGCGACCTCGGTGGCGCTCGCTTCCGGAGCGGAAACCGGGGCGCCGGGCGCCCACGCCTTGTGGCGGGAGTCCGGGGACCTCGTGAGCACGCTCGGGCCGGGCGGCGAACGACTGGCGATCGGCGACAACGACGGGCACGTGCACATCCTGCACGTCGACGCCAGCGAGGAGGAGCTCGCCGAGGCGGCCGACGAGCTGAATTTCATGGGCCACCGGAGCCCCGTGGCGGCGCTTGCATTCAGCCCTGACAGCTCGCTGGTCGCAAGCGCCGACAGCGCCGGCACGGTACGCATCTGGGATACCGAAAGCGGCCTGCCGCGGCCGTTCTACGGCGGCGTGTCCACCAGCACGGTGGACGGGATGGAGTTTTCGCCGTCGTCGCGCCGGCTGGCGGTGCTGGGCGGCGGCCGCGTGTGGATCATGGACGTCGATACCGGTGAAATCCTGGTCGACCTCGAGCTGGGCGAGCCGCACGCGAGCATGGCCTTCGCTGCCGACGGCCTCCTGTACCTCGGTGCGCAGAGCGGCGCATTGCGGACGCTCGAAACCGACCGCGCCGGAAGCTGGGCGTTGCGCAACGTGTGGGCCGGATCCTCCGGCCTGCGCCAGCTGGAGATCTCGGACCGCAAGGACCTGCTGGTGATCGTGGATGCCACGCACCGGGCACAGCTGCTCGACCTGGAGCACGGGCGCATCGGGGCGTCGATGGTGCAGCTGCCGAGCGCCGTCAGCGACATCGCCTTCAGCCCGAATGAATCGCGCGTCGTGTTCCGCACCGGCGGCTGGGTGCATCGCGCGAGCATCTCGCCGCGCGGGCTGGTCTGGCTCGATGCGATGCGCACCCCGAAGCCCATGAGCGGTTCGCGGATGGTGTTCGAAGCGGCGGCCATGCCGGACGAATCTTCCGGGCCGGACGCCCGCCCGCAGGTCCGCGACCCGCGCGGCAACCGGGTGATGCTGCTTACGCGTGATGCCGGTTTCGCCGAGGTGGCCGTGCTGGACTTCAGCTACGCCACCGGCCCGGCGCTGTTCGGCAGTCGCGAGGAACTGCTGCCGGAGTGGCGCGAGAAACTGGGCGTCGCAGCGCCCCCGTAGGAGCGCGCATCGCGCGCGATGCTACGGCCTGGTCGCACGGGTATCGTGCACGGATATCGTGCGTGACGTGACGCGGGTGGCATCGCGCGCGATGCGCGCTCCTGCTACAGGTCCTCGCCTCGCAGGGTACGTACCAGCAGCTCCAGGTTCGCCGCGGACGCGTCTTTTGCCGGCACCGGTTCGCCCACGCGCAAATGTACCCGGGCCAGCAGACGCCCGGGCAGGCGGCGTACGGTTTCGGGGCTGGCCTTGCGGCGGCTGAACCAGCTTCCCCACATGCCGGACAGCGCCAGCGGCACGACCCCTACCGGCCGCCGCTCGAGTATCGTTTCGACCCCCGGCCGGAACGGGTGGATCCTGCCGTCGCGCGTGATGGCGCCTTCGGGGAAGATGCACACGAGATGGCCGGCCGCGAGCTCGGCGTCGATACGCTCGAACGCCTCCGCGAGCAGCGCCGGGTTTTCGCGAGCCGGCGCTATCGGTATCGCTTTCGCCGTGCTGAAGAGCAGCTTCAGCAGCGGAATCTGGAAGATGCGGTAGTACATCACGAAGCGGACCGGCCGCCTGATCGTACCGCCGACGATCAGCGCATCCATGTAACTGACGTGGTTGCACACGAGCACGGCCGGTCCTTCGCGCGGGATGTGCTCCAGGCCCTGCGCGCGAATCCGGTAGAGCGTGTTGATGAGGATCCAGGTGAGAAAGCGAATCAGGAACTCCGGCAGCAGCGTGAAGATGTAGGCGGCGACCAGCGCGTTCAGCAGGGCCAGCACCAGGAAGAGCTGCGGGATCGACAGGCCCGCCTGCAAGAGCCCTATCGCCATGATCGCCGCAAGCACCATGAGCAGGGCGTTCAGGATGTTGTTCGCGGCAATGACGCGTGACAGCTGCGATCGCTCGGCGCGTTCCTGGATCAGCGCGTACAGCGGCACGCTGTAAAATCCGCCGAATACCCCGAGGAGCGCCAGGTCCGCGAGGATGCGCAGGCTGCCGGCGCGCCCGAGGAACGCGCCGACGGAATCGACCGCCTCGAGGTGCGCCGCCGGCTGCGCGAAGTAGAGGTCCAGCGCGAACAGGCTGAGCCCTATAGAGCCGAAGGGCACGAGGCCGAGTTCCACCCGGTGCGCGGACATGCGCTCACAGAGCAGTGAGCCGGCCCCGACGCCGACGGCGAAGGCGACCAGCAGCATCGTCGTGACGACCTCCGTCCCGTTCAGGACGTCGAAGGTATACGCCGGTATCTGCAGCGTAAGCGCCGAGCCGAGGAACCAGAACCAGGAGATACCCAGTATCGACAGGAACACGCTGCGCTCACGCCGCGCAAACCCGACGATGCGCCAGGTTTCGCGCCATGGATTCCAGCGGACGGTCAAGCCGGGATCGACCGCCGGCGTGATCGGGATTTGGCGGCTCGCGGCGTAGCCGAGCACGGCGACGCCGACCAGGCTGCCGGCGAGCAGCACCTGGTTGCCGTCGCCCGCGGCTACGGCGAGCCCTCCGGCAATCAGCCCGAGGATGATTGCCATGTAGGTGCCGGCTTCGACCAGCGCGTTGCCGCCGACGAGCTCGGCAGTGTCGAGCTGTTGCGGCAGGTACGCGTACTTCACGGGGCCGAAGAGCGTCGACTGCGTGCCCATCAGGAACAGCACGAACAGGAGCGCCACGTAGCTCTCGGCGATGAATGCGAAAGCCGCGAGCATCATCAATACGATCTCGAGCAGCTTGATGCGACGGATGAGCAGCGACTTCTCGTACTTGTCCGCAAGCTGGCCGGCACTCGCGGAGAACAGGAAGAAGGGCAGTATGAACAGTGCGCCGGCCGCGTTCGCGAGCGTGGACGCGTCCATGCCGGCGATCTGCACGCCCTGGAACGTGATCAGGATCACGAGTCCGTTGCGGAAGATGTTGTCGTTGAACGCGCCGAGGAACTGGGTGGCGAAGAAGGGCGCAAAGCGGCGCTGCCGCAGCAGCGAGAACTGGTTGGGTGGTGTCATGCCGTCCCCCGGCGAGAGCCGCGCCACTATAGCAAAGGCCGGCCCCGGCCCGTGAGCCGGCAAAAAATGCGACCCGCTGCTCAGAGCACCGGCGGGCCGCTTGGTAAACTGCCGTCATTCGGTTGAAGAGCCGCCCGACGGCCCGTACCAATGAGCGATCCAGCAGATATCAAACGCCCGATCGGCGTGATCTGGAGCATTGCCCTGCTCGGCCTGCTGACCGGCTGCGGCAAGCCGCCGCCGCCGCCCTCCGTTGCCGAGCTCCTGGCGGACCCCGTGCTGCTCGAAGCCACGATGGTGCGCTGCCTCGAGCAGCACTCCGGCACGAACTACGCCGCCGAATGCATCGCTGCCCGTGAAGCGGCCGGTCAGCTTGCCGTTGCGGCGGAGAACGCGAGGCGACAGGAACTCGAGGCGCAGTCGGAGCGGAAACGCGAAGCGCGGCGGCGCGCGCAGGAGGCGGCCGATGCCGCGAGGCGGCAGGCCTTGCAGCTTGCAGAGGAGCGCAGGGCGGCCGAGTACCTGGGATTGTTACCGGCCGAGCCGGCCGGCGCGGAAACGATGCCGGCCGAAACCGGAGAGCTCAATTTCATCACGATCGGGGAAGCGCCGACGGCAGGTGAAGCGGGCTCGCCGGCCGTCGGGGGCGAACGGGTGCCGCAGGTCACGGTGCAGGAACTCGACCTGGGTGCAATGCTTCCGGCCGCGCCGCCTGAACCCGAACCGGAAGCCGAGTAGGCGCGCGCTCACACGGCGGCGCGGACCTCAGTTACGTGGCGCGTCCGGCTCCCCGATGCCGTAGGTGCGGGCGCCGGTCCTCGGTTCCGCAGGAGTGTTTACCGATACTTCCGTTCCCATGCCGGGAAGCTTCGGCAGCTCGCGCGTGTGCGCGGTCAGCACCTGCACGAAGTTGTTCGCGGCAGCGGGCGCCAGGTTGCCGGAGCTCGCGAACACCTCCGCGGCCGTGATGCCCGGCTTGCCGTAGAAGGCAGCGTTCGCGCCCTGGTCCATCTGTATGCCGGCACCCTCGAGCGCGACACCGGCAAACAGTCCCCGGCTGCGCGAGTACGAGAACACCTCTGCCTCGAAATCGATGTCAGTGGCGACGCCCGCCGAGCGGCCCACCGGGCCCGCGGCGATCGCGGCGTCCGCGCCGAGCGTCAGCTTGCCCTTCGCGATATCGTCGACACCCTTGCGGGACTTGAACACGAGAATGATGTCGGTGGACTGGGCACCGATCTGCCAGCCGAAGCTGCCGCCCGTCAGCGTGATGAACGCCGGGTTGCTCCAGGTGCCGCCCTGCTGCCTGACGACCAGCACGCCCTTGCCCCGCCGGACGCCGAGGCCGAACCCGACCTTCACCACGTCCGGTATGACGGCGATGCCGTAGGCCCGCGCGAGCAGCGCCTCGGGCACCGACTGCTCGGGTATCTGCAGGAGCTGCGCGATGATGTCGGTGGCGTTGGCGACCCGTTCTTCCTCGGCTGTCGCCGCCAGCGCGGGCGCCGTAACGAGCAGCGCCGCAAAGACGATCGGCAGCCGCCTGGTGAGCGATTGGAAGCGTGTGCGCATGCTGAAAACCCCGTGTTTTGTTACCCCGCGCGCCGCTCCCGATCATACGACAATTGCAGGCGGCTTACATCGCGTCATCGGTGCCGCTGTCGCCGGGCGGCGACGTTCACCCGGCCGTGACGATCGGCGGCAGCGGGCAGTCCAGGGCGGCGCAGATCGCGCGCAGCAGCTCGGCCTCGGGCAGCTCGAGCGTGCCGTCGTACAGGATGGTCGCGGCGACGGCCTCGACGAGCGTCTGCCGGCCGGCGCTGTTGATCCGCTGCAGGACGTCGAGGCAGGCATCCAGCTCGGGGACGGTTGCGGAAACGGCGGGAGCATCGGCCTCCTCACCGGCCCATCGGCCGAACGCTGCGATGCCCGCACGGTAGGCCCGTTCACGACCGGCGGGATCGTCGCTGCCGTGCGCGGCGACGATCGCCACGAGCCTGACGGCGGCGTCCCGCGCGGCCCTTCTCGAAACCCGGTTCCCGCGCCCGGCGCGCGAAGGGTCGACGGCCTGCTGGAGGTTGGCCGACAGCACGCGCCAGAAGCAGTACTCGTACAGCTCGACCTTGCCGTCGCTTTCGATCAGGCGGCGTGCGAGGTCGGCGAGGAATTCAAGCTGCTCCGGCGGGCGCCGCTTCAGCGCCGGGAACGCGAGCTCGAGCAGCGGCAGGTGATAGCGCGGTCCCAGCTCCGCGAGCTGCGCGTGAAAACGTTCGATCGTGGCGGCCCGCTCGCCGCCGAGCTGCTGGCGCAGCAGCTCGAGCTGGCGCGGCGTGTGCCTGCCGCTGCGGTCGAGCCCGAGCGCGAGCACCAGCAGGAAGGCCTGGCCGGTTGAGTGCGCCGCCTCGTACAGCGGTTCCGGAATGCCGGCGCGCAGCGCCCGCGCGAGGTCCACCTGCGCGGCATCCGGCTGCCCCATGGAGCCGGCGATGGCGGCAGGCGTCGGCGCGGCCGCGGCGAAGGCCGGGGCGGCCGCACCTGCCGGCCCGCCAGGGGGCGGCGGCGCCGCGACCCGCACTCGCGAGAAATCTTCCTCCCGGAAGCTCGGGTCGAGCGCCTGGATGCGTTCGACGAGCGGCGGGTGGGTTGAAAACAGCGAGGCGAGCCCGCGCGTGCCGAACGAGAACAGCATGTGGCTGACTTCTTCCGGATCGACGGCACGGATGTAGGACTTCGCCTCGTAACCGCCGATCTTCTTCAGCGCGCATGCGAGGCCTTCCGTCTGCCGCGTGAACTGCACGGCCGATGCATCGGCGAGGCTTTCGCGCTTGCGTGAAATGGCGGCTTTGATGATTCTTGCGAACAGCACGCCGATCCAGCCGAGGATCACGAGCCCAAGGCCGATCGCCAGCACCGCAGGCGCACCGCGCCGGCGGCGGCCGGACACGACGCGGCCGTGAAAAGACCCCCGCAGCACGACGCGCCCGATGAGGCCCAGCACCATGATGCCGAACAGCACGCCCATCATGCGGATCGAGAGGCGCATGTCGCCGTTCAGGATGTGACTGAACTCGTGTGCGATGACACCCTGCAGCTCGTCCCTGTCGAGTACCTCCAGCGCGCCGCGGGTCACCGCGATGGCGGCGTCGCCCGGCGTGTAGCCCGCGGCGAAGGCGTTGATGCCCTGTTCCGCCTCGAGCACGTAGATTTCAGGCACCGGCACCCCGGAGGCGATGGACATTTCCTCGACCACGTTGCGCAGCCGTCTTCGCAGCGGATCGTTGGTATCGGGCGGTACGAGCGTGCCGCCCATCTGTATCGCAACCTGGCCGCCGCCGGCCGACAGCGCGGCGGTTTTGTAGAGCGTGGAACCGACGATCAGGAGCGTCGATGCCATCGCCGTCGCCACCAGCCACGTCGGTTCGACCGCTCGTACTTCACCGGTGGTGTAGAGGCCGAAGGCGACGACCGCCGTCACCGCCGCGACGATCAGGACGGTCGCGGCGATGTAGACGACGACCAGCCAGCGCGTGGCGCGCCGGGCCCGGTCCTGTGCATCGAAGAAGTTCAGGTAAAGGCTACCTCGGGTACGTCACGCTTCTCCGGCGACTCGATCTCGAGGAAGCTTGCGTCCTCGAAACGGAACATGCCCGCCACGATATTGTTCGGAAAATTCTGGGTGGCGTTGTTGTAGTTCATCACGGAGTCGTTGAACGCCTGCCGCGAGAACGCAACCTTGTTCTCCGTGCTCGCCAGCTCCTCCTGGAAGTGCATCATGTTCCGGTCGGCCTTGAGGTCGGGATAGGCTTCCGAGAGTGCGAAGAGCCGGCCGAGCGCGGCGCCGAGTGCGCCCTCGGATTCGCCCAGCCGCTTGATCGCCTCGGCGTTGGCCGGGTCGGCCTTGGCGGCGTCGAGATTGGAGACGGCGGAGTTGCGGGCGCGGATGACGTTCTCCAGCGTCTCGCGCTCATGCTTCATGTAACCCTTCACGGCTTCTACGAGATTCGGGATGAGGTCGTAGCGCCGGGTCAGCTGCACGTCGATCTGCGCAAAGGCGTTCTTGACGCGATTTCGGAGGTTGACGAGATTATTATAGATGCTGACCGCATACACGATGAACGCGACTACGATCGCGAGGAATATAAGAAATGACGTCACAGTACACCTCCGGCGTGCTTGAACGTAGCGGCAAGGATACCCCCCGACTGCCCCTGACACTAGCGTGGATAGCGCTGGCCGCGGCGCTCCCGGCGGCGGCACCGGCGGGCGCCGAGTGGATCGGTGAGGCGCGGCCGATGATGGGAACGGAGATCAGCGTCGAGCTCTGGCACGAGGACCGGACGGCCGGTACCGCCGCGATCGACGCCGTGTTCGCCGAGTTCGAGCGCATCGATGCCCTGATGAGCACCTTCAGGGAGGACAGCCGTATCTCGCTCGTCAACCGCGAAGCCGCGCTGCACCCCGTGCCGGCCGGCGCGGAGCTGTTCGAGCTGGTAGTGCGCTCGCTCGACATGTCCGTGCTCACGCACGGAGCGTTCGACATCACCTTCGACAGCGTCGGGCAGCACTACGACTTCCGGGCCGGCAAACGCCCGGACGCGGAAATGACGGCGCAGGAGCTGCCGCTGATCGATTACCGCCTGGTACAGACGAACGCCGCCGATCAATCCATCCGTTTCCTGAAGCCCGGGGTGCGCATCAACCTCGGCGGGATCGCGAAGGGTTATGCCGTCGAGCGCGGTGCCGGCATCCTGCTCGCCCGCGGGATCCGGCACGCGATCGTCACCGCGGGCGGCGACTCGCGGCTGCTCGGCGACCGCCGCGGGCTGCCCTGGGTCGTCGGCATCCGCGATCCGCGGGAAGAGGGCGGGGTCGCGATACGCATTCCGCTCCAGGACGAGGCGATCTCCACCTCCGGCGACTACGAGCGGTATTTCATCGAGGACGGCACGCGCTACCACCACATCATCGAACCGTCGACCGGCGAACCGGCCGGCGGCGTGCACAGCGTAACGATCGTCGGCCCCGACGCCGTCATCACCGACGCGCTCTCGACGTCGGTCTTCGTCATGGGCGTCGACAGCGGGCTGCGCCTCATCGCCACGCTGCCGGATTACGAAGCCGTGGTGATAGACGCGGAAGGCCGCCTGTACTATTCCGACGGCTTGCAGCCCCCGCCGCCGCCGCCGTAGGAGCGCGCATCGCGCGCGATGCCAGGGCGTACGATGCGGCAGGCGCGTCGAGAGTAGGCAACGCCGTGGCATCGCGCGCAATGCGCGCTCCTACCGGGTCATATGTCTCTGATTGGCGACGGTTTTACTTCGTTTTCACGCCCTCGTTTGTGACGGTCGTCACGGCCCGGACCGGGCACGGGTGTCAGCATTGCACCGTGAGTTCCGGCCGCATGGGGGCTTTGGGCATGCGGCCGGAACGTCTTTCCAGGCGGACGCAAAAGGAATGGAACGATGAAGGGACTGACTCCCGTCCTGGCCGGCGCCGTTCTCGCGATATTCGCAAGCACCGGTCTCGCATCGTCCGGGCTCGTCGGCGAGCCGGCGCCCGATTTCGCGCTAAAGAGCGCGAGCGGCGAGAACCTGCGCCTGAGCGAGTATCGCGGCGAGGTCGTCATGATCAACTTCTGGGCAACCTGGTGCGGCCCCTGCCGCCAGGAGATGCCGCTGCTCGACGAACTCTACGATCGTTACCAGCGCGTGGGTTTCAAACTCCTCGGCGTCAACATCGACGATGACCAGGCCAAGGCAATGAAGATGGTCGGCGAGCTGGACGTCTCGTTCCCGGTCCTGTTCGACGCCGGCAAGTCCGTCAGCAGGCAATACCAGGTGGGAGCGATGCCGGTGACGGTGCTCGTGGATCGCAGCGGTACCGTGCGCTACGTCCATCACGGTTACCAGCCGGGCTACGAGCAGAACTATCTCACCGAGATCCGCGAACTGCTGCGGGAATAGCCGGTGCGACGTCCCGCCAACACCTGCACCGTTGCGCTGCGCCTTGCGGCGCTCTGGTTGTCGGGGCTTTTGTGGTGCGGCGCCGCCGCGGCACAGGAACCCGACGCGGCCGCGGAGCCGTTCCAGGGCATCGATCGCGAGGTGCAGTCGCTGAAGGACGAGGTGCTGGACCTGAACCGCGACCTGTTCCTGCTCGAAGAGGAACTGCTGTTCCCGGCGAATACGCAGGTCGCTTTCTTCCTGTCGATGGACGTCGGCGAGTATTTCGCGCTGGACGCCGTGAATCTCAAGATCGACGGCAAGGAAGTTGCCAACTACCTCTACACCGAGCGCGAGGTGGACGCGCTGTACCGAGGCGGCGTGCATCGCCTGCACATGGCGAACCTCGAAGTCGGCGAGCACGAGCTGGTGGCGGTTTTCGACGGTAAGGGACCGCACACGCGCGATTACCGCCGCGGTGCAACCCTGATCTTCGAGAAAGGTATCGGCGCGAAGTACGTCGAGCTCAAGATTACCGACAAGGCACCCAAGCAGCAGCCCGAGTTCGCCATCCGGGAATGGGAGTAGGCGTTGCCGGGGCTGGGCGCCATCCGGGCCGCACGGCGCATGTTTGCGTCCATGGCCCTCGCGGCCGGTGCGAGCGTCGTACTCCAGGCGGCGGCAGCCGGGTGGCCTGAACCCGCGGTCGTCGAGGACGCCCACTACGGCGAAGTCCTCTTCCATTTCTACCAGGAGCAATACTTCCCCGCGATCGTGCGGCTGCTGGCCGCGCAGGAACGATCGCGGCTCGAGCACCACGCCGTCGATGCGGAGCTGCTGCTGGGTGGGCTGTACCTCTCCTACGGCCAGCACCTCAAGGCGGCCGATATCTTCGAACGGCTGCTGGCGGGCGATGCCGCGCCCGCGGTTCGTGACCGCACCTGGTTTTTCCTGGCGAAGATCCGCTACCAGCGCGCCTACCCGGAGGCGGCCGAGCGCGCGCTCGCCAACATCGAAGGCGTGCTGCCGGCGCCGCTCGAAGCGGAGCGGCAGATGCTCGCGGCGCAGCTCATGATCGACAGCGGGCGTTTCGATGAGGCAATCGAGCGGCTGCGGGGGTGGCAGGGCGAGCCGGGGTGGACGACGTATGCGCGTTACAACCTTGGCGTGGCCCTGGCGCGCCGCGGGCAGCTCGCCGATTCAGCCGCGGTCCTCGACGCCCTCGGAAGCCTGGAGGCTCGCGGTGAAGAGCAAAAAGCCCTGAAGGACAAGGCGAACCTCGCGCTCGGCTACGCGCTCCTGCAAGGCGGGCAGCCGCTGCAGGCAAAGGTGCCGCTGCAGCGCGTCCGGCTGTCGGGGCCGTTTTCGAACAAGGCGCTGCTCGGCGCCGGCTGGGCGGACGCGGAGCTCGGTGCCTGGGACCGCGCGCTCGTGCCCTGGATGGAGCTGGCAGACCGCAACCTGCTGGACTCCGCCGTGCAGGAGTCGCTGCTGGCCGTGCCCTTTGCCATGACGAATCTCGAAGCCCGGAACCAGGCCGCCGATCGCTACCGCTTCGCCATCAACGCGTTCTTCGACGAGGCGGCACGCATCGAGGGCACGATCGAGCGCATCGAAGCGGGCGGCCTGCTCGACGATTTTCTCGGCGACCCGCGCCACGCGGCCGGCTGGTACTGGAAGCTCGACGAGCTGCCGGATCACGTCGAGTCGCGCTACCTGTACCACCTGCTCGCGACGCACGAGTTCCAGGAAGGATTGAAGAACTACCGCGACCTGCGGTTCCTCGCGCACAATCTCGGCGACTGGCAGCAGCGTATCGGCGTATTCCGGGGCATGCTCACCACGAGGCAATACGCCTACGCCGAGCGCCTGCCGCGGATCGAGGCCTCGCTTGCGCAGGCCGACGTCGGAGCCCTGGTCGACCGCAAGCTCGAGCTCGACGCGCGCCTGAACGGCATAGAGGCGAGCGGCGATTCCCTCGCGCTCGCGACCGCGGACGAGTTCCGGCTGTGGGGCGAGATCGCACTGCTCGCGCGTTCGCCGGCGCTCGCCGCCGGCATTCCCGAGGCTGAGGAGGCACGCGCCAGGCTGCGGCTGCTCAAGGGCGTGCTGCAATGGCAGCTCGACAAGGCGTTCAAGGAACGGCTCTGGGAGGCGCGCCGCGAGCTCGCGTCGACGGGCAAGGCGCTGGTAGAGACGCATCGCGCGCGCCGTTCCGTCGACCGGGCCATGCGCGAGCAGCCCGAAACCTTCGCGGAGCTCGACCGGCGCGTCGCCGCGCTGGAGCCGCGGATCGACGCCATTCTCGCCCGCGTCGACGACGCGGCCAGGCGGCAGCGCGCGTTCCTGCAGGCCATTGCCATCGCCGAGCTCGAGGCGCAGAAGCAGCGGCTCGAGACCTATACCGTGCAGGCGCGGTTCGCCCTCGCGGCCATCTACGACCGCTCGTCGGCGGCCAGGAGTCCCTCCCCGTGAGCGGGCGGCTGCCCCTGTTCGCCGCGGCGCTGGCGCTCGCCGGCACGCCGGTGCCGGCCGCCGCCGGTCCGCGCGACGAGCCGACCATTGCCAGCCTCGCGGAGAGGAAGGTGGAGATCCCCGCCGGCAACGACATTGCCGGCAGCGCCGCGGAAGCCCGCCGCCACTACCGCGAGTTCCTGGAGCTCGCCTCCGCCGATCCCGCCCTGCGCGCTGAAGCGATGCGCCGGCTCGCCGACCTGGAGCTGGAAGCGGCACAGGCACGGCAGCTGGACGGCGGCCCGGGCTCGGGCCGGGAGGAATACGAAGGCGCCGTCGCACTGCTTCGCGAGCTGCTGGAGGTCTACCCCGGTTACCGCCGCAGCGACACCGTGCTCTACCAGCTGGCGCGCGCCTACGAGGTGGGCGGCAAGCCCGAGGAGGCGCTTCGCGTGCTGAACGAGCTGGTCGAGCGCTTCCCGGACACGCCGCTCGTGGCCGAAGCGGAGTTCCGGCGCGGCGAGATGCTGTTCCTGCGCCGGCACTACGCCGAAGCGGAAGCGGCCTACGGGCGGGTGGTCGACGCATGGCCCGGGTCCCGCTTCTACGAGCAGTCGCTCTACAAGCTGGGCTGGTCCCGCTTCAAGCTCGCCCGCCACGAGGAGAGTCTCGATCCCTTTTTCAAACTGCTGGATCGGAAAGCCGCGATCGTCGACGCCGTGGACAGCGGCGCGGCGGAGGTGCCGCGCGCGGAGCAGGAACTCGTTGCCGATACCTTCCGGGTCCTGAGCATCACCCTTTCGTACCTGGACGGCCCGCAGAGCATTGCGAAGTATTTTGCACGCGCCGGCTATCCGCCCTACGGCCATGCCGTCTATGCAAACCTCGGCAACCTGTACCTTGAAAAGGAGCGCTACGGCGACGCCGCGCGAGCCTATGAGGCCTTCGTCGTGGCGCATCCCTGGCATGCCCGCGCGCCGCTGCTGCAGATACGCGCCATCGAAGCGTACCGCCGCGGCGATTTCCCGCAGCGGGTGCTCGCGGGCAAACGGGACTTCCTCGAGCGCTACGGGATGGACAGCGTTTACTGGCAGCACAACCCGCCGCAATCCCATGCAGGCGTCGTCGCGCACGTCCGGGAGAACCTGACCGATCTCGCGCGTTACTACCATGCGGAGGCGCAGGCCGGCGGCGGCGCCGCGGACTACCGGGAGGCAGCGCGCTGGTACCGCCGCTACCTCGACTGGTTCCCGGGCGAAGCCGACAGCGCCGCAACGAACTTCCTGCTGGCGGAGATCCTGTTCGAGAGCGGTGACTTCGAGGCGGCCACCTTCGAGTACGAACGTAGCGCGTACGATTATCCTCGCCACGCGCGCTCGGCCGAGGCGGCCTATGCCGCTGTGCTCGCGCGCCTGGAACGGGAAAAGGACCTTGACGGCGAAACCCGCGCGGCCTGGCACAGCCAGTACGTCGACAGCGGACTGCGCTTCGCGAACGCCTACCCGGAGCATCCGGAGTCCGGCGCCGTGCTGGTCACGATCGCCGAGGACCTGTTCGGCGCCGGGCAGTACGAGCGGGCCGTGACGGTCGGCGAAGCGGCGGTCGCGAAGCGGCCCCCGGTGGCGGACGCGCTCGCCCGCACCGCCTGGACCGTGATCGCGCACGCGGAGTTCGACCGCGGCAACTTCCTCGCCGCCGAGAACGCCTACTACCGGCTGCGGCCGCTGACGCCCGACGATGACGCGGAAGCGGTACAGGCGCTGGATGAGCGCATCGCGTCGTCGATCTACAAGCAGGGTGAGCTCGCACGCGAGCGCGGCGACGTGCTTGCCGCCGTCGATCACTTCATGCGCGTCGGCCGCGCCGTGCCGCGCTCGCCGATCCGCGCGACCGCGGAATACGACGCGGCCGCGGCGCTCATCGGCATCGAAGACTGGGATCGCGCAGCGGCGGTGCTGGAGGCGTTGCGGCGGGATCATCCCGGAAGCACGCTCGCGGATGACGTGACGCAGAAGCTCGCGGTGGCGTACCTGGAATCCGGCCGCGGCCTCGATGCCGCGCGGGAGTTCGAGGCGATCGCCGAGGCGCCGGGCTCGGATGAGCAGGTTCGGCGGGAAGCGCTGTGGAAAGCGGCGGAACTGTACCGCGCCGGCGAGCAGGCCGGGCAGGAGCGCGCGGTGCTGGAGACGATCGTCGCGCGCTATCCGCGCCCGGTCGCCGAATCCATCGAAGCGCGCGTCCGCCTGCTGGAGTTGGCCGAAGCCCGCGGTGACGCGCGGGCGCGCATGGCCCTGCTCGAGGACATCGTGAGCGTCGATGCGGCCGCGGGCGATGAGCGTTCCGGGCGCACCCGCTATCTCGCCGCAAAGGCGGCGCTCGACCTGGCGGAGCCTTCGCATCGGCGCTTCCTCGCGGCACGTATCACCCAGCCCCTTGCCGACAGCCTCGACGTGAAGAAGGCGCGGATGGAAGCCGTGCTCGCGGCATACGGCCGCGCGGCGGATTACGGCGTCGCCGAAGTCACAACGGCGGCGACGCACCGGCTCGGCGAGGTGTACCGCCAGTTCGCCCGCGACCTGATGGAATCCGAGCGGCCAGGCAACCTCGACGCCGCGGCGCTGGCCCAGTACGAGCTGCTGCTGGAAGAGCAGGCGTTCCCGTTCGAGGAGGAAGCCATTCGGTTGTACGAAGCGAACGCGGCGCGCGCCGCCGACGGCGTGTACGACGAGTGGGTGCAGAAGAGCTTCGCCGAGCTGGCGACGCTCGTGCCGGCCCGCTACGCAAAACTGGAGCGCAGTGAAAATGTCGTTACCGCACTATTCTGACCCCCGTAGGAGCGCGCATTGCGCGCGATGCCACAGAGCGTCCGGCCCCCACGCCCGCACTATGCGCTCCCATAGCTGCGGCACGTACAGGAGCCGGTCAGTCGCGCGTTCCGCCTGGCTGGCGGGCCTTGCGCTGTTGTCCGGCTGCGCCTCGTCGCCCGGACCGACCGCCCCTGCGGCCGGTACCGCGCAACCCGTCTCCGCCGACGTCCTCACGAGCTATGAGCAGGCCGTCGCGATCATGGCCGCGGGCGATCTCACGGAAGCGGAGCTTCGCTTCGGCGCCTTCCTGCTCGAGCACCCGGGCTACCCCGGCGCGCACGTCAATCTCGCCATCGTGCACGCGGAGCGGGGCGACGAGGCGGCGGCCGAGGCCGCTCTCCGGAACGCGCTGGAGCTCGACCCACAGCATCCCGCCGCCCTCAACCAGCTCGGCATCCTGCGCCGACACCAGGGCCGCTTCGACGAAGCCGAGGCCGCGTATTTGAAGGCCGTCACAGCGGATCCCGCTTACGCGTTGGCACACTACAACCTGGGGGTCCTGTACGAGCTGTACCTGCAACGGCTCGAGCCCGCCCTGCAGCACTTCGAGGCCTACCAGGCCCTGGGCGGCGAGGATGAAAAGGTGGCGCGGTGGATCGTGGACCTGAGACGGCGCGTAGCCGCCTCGCAGCGTACCGCGAACGCGGGGGGGTAGGCGCATGCAAGGGACATTCGGCGTAACGTTGCTCGCGGCGCTCCTGTCGATGGCGCCGCTTGCCGCGGCCGGGGAGCCCGCGGCCGGGACGCCGCAGGCGGACGAGCTGCTGCTCGAGCGCACCGAGATCACCGGCAACCGGGAGCTGCCGAAAGTGCTCTACATCGTGCCCTGGCGCAAGCCCGACCCCGGCGAGCTGCTCGGCAAACCCGTCAATACGCTGCTGGACGAGGTGCTCGCGCCGCTCGACCGCGAGGAGTTCATCCGGCAGGTCGATTACTACAGCGACCTGTACGGCGACGAGGCGCCGTCCGCCGCCGCGGACGGTTGATTTCAGCCGACGGGCGGACCACCGCTTACGCAAGTCAGAACCCAAGGAGCCAACATGGACAGTCTTGCCGCCATCGTGCGTTTCTTCCAGGAGGGCGGGGTATTCATGTACCCGATCCTCATCGTGTTCGCGCTCGGCCTCGCCATCGCGATCGAGCGCTGGACCTATCTCTCGATGTCCGGCGCCAGCAATCGCGCGCTGTGGAAGAAGATCGTGCCCTACCTGAAGGCCGGCAACTTCCAGGAAGCCGCGACGGTCACGGGCAAGTCAAAGGCGGCGATCGCCTCGATCCTCACCTACGGCCTGTATCGCGTGAAATCCGCGCGGCGCCGCGACGACGTGGAGAAAGCGATGGAGGAGAGCCTCATGGAAGTGCTGCCGCGGCTCGAGAAGCGCACGCATTACCTCGCGACGCTCGCCAACATCGCGACGCTGCTCGGCCTGCTGGGCACCATCATCGGGCTCATCCAGGCGTTCACGGTGGTTGCCAACGCAAACCCCGCGGACAAGGCCGACCTCCTGTCCGCGAGTATCTCGGTGGCGATGAACACGACCGCCTTCGGCCTGATCGTGGCCATCCCGCTGCTCCTGATCCACGCGCTGCTGCAGACCAAGACCAACCAGATCGTCGACAGCCTCGAGATGGCGAGCGTCAAGTTCCTGAATGCCATCACCGAGCGCCAGCTGAAGCCGGCCGGGGGCTGATCGTGTCGATGGCGCGGCGAGCCGGCCGCCGCAACGCGGCCACGGGGGAACTCGAAATCACGGTTTTCATGAACCTGATGGTGATCCTCGTGCCGTTCCTGCTGATCACGGCGGTGTTCTCGCGCACCGCGGTCCTGGAGCTCTACCTGCCCGGCGCTTCGGACGCGCCGGCGGAAACGGCCCAGCCCGTGTTCCAGCTGGAGGTTACGGTCCGCGAGAACCGCATCGAAGTCGGAGACCGTACCGTGGGCGCCTTCGGCATCTACCCGAATGACGACAACGGCTACGACTACGACGCGCTCAGCGAAAAGCTCGCCGAGATCAAGGCCGATTACCCGGCCAAGACCGACGCCGCCATCCTGCTCGAAAGCGACATTCCCTACGACACGCTGGTGCAGGTGATGGACCGCGTCCGCATCGCGGAGAGCGTCGAGAACGGCGAAGTGGTGCGCACCGATCTCTTCCCGGACATCTCGATCGGCGATGCGCCCGCCCGCGAGGGAGGTGCGTAGTGCAGAAGTCGCCACGTGCCAAGCGGATGGAGAAGCGGCACAATCGTGCCAGGCGGGGCTCCGGCGGGCTCAACCTGGTATCGCTGATGGATATCTTCACCATCCTCGTGTTCTTCCTGCTGGTGAACTCGTCCGACGTGGAAGTGCTGCCGGACGACGGCGGCGTGCAGCTGCCGCAGTCGATTGCCGACCAGAAGCCCGAGATCAACGTGGTCGTGCTCGTGGGCGAGCAAGCGATACTGGTGCAGGGGCAGCCGGTGGCGACGGTTGCCGAGGTGCTGGCGGCGCCCGGCAACGAGATCCCGGCCCTGCGCGATGCCCTGCTGGCGCAAAACGAGCGTGAGCTGGGGAAGGGCGATGACGCCATCGCGAGCCGCGAGGTCACGATCATGGGGGACAAGGACATACCCTACCGGCTGCTGAAAAAGGTGATGGCCACCTGCACGGCAGCCGACTACGGACGGATATCGCTGGCCGTGCTGCAGAAGAGTTCCGAGCAGCTCGACCGTATCACGGCGGCACGCTGAAGCGACCAGGGACGGGCGACGTTGGACATTCCGTATTACAGGGAGTACGAGCTGCCGTGGACGAATACGGCGCAGGAGCAGAGGTTCCACCGGCTGCTGCTCATCGTGCTCGCGCTCGCGCTGCTGCTCGGCGCGATCTGGCCGAAGCTCCCGGTTCCCGCCATCGACCCGTTCCACGTGGTGGACGTCCCGCCGCGCATCGCCCGGCTGGTGCTCGAGCAGCGGCCGCCGCCGCCGCCGCCGCGGCCCGAGGCGGTCGAGCCCGAGCCGCCGCCCGTGGCGGAAGACGTTCCCGAGCGCGTGGTCGAGTCAGAGCCGCGGCCGGCGCCTGAGCCAGCGCCCGCCGATACGACCGAACGCGCCCGCCAGCGGGCGCAGGCGGCCCTGCTGCCGTTTACCGACAGCCTCGCCAGCCTTCGCGACAACGAAGTGGTCAACCGCGTCACCGATAACCGTCCGTTGACGGCGTCGGTCGGGCGCGCGGAGCAGAACGAGCGCTCGATGATCGTCTCGAAAGCGGGCGGTGCCAGCGGCGGCATCAACACCGCCTCGCTCAGCCGCAATACCGGCGGTACCGGCCTCGGCGGCCGGGCGACGACGCAGGTCGAAAGGCCGGTCGCCGCGATCGGCGCGTCCGCGGACGACGCCGGCCGCAGCAGCGCCAGCGGCAAACCCTCCCGCAGCCGCGAGGAAATCGAGCTCGTATTCGACGCCAACAAGGGCGCGATCTTCGCGCTCTATAACCGCGCGCTGCGCACCGACCCGACCCTGCAGGGCAAGCTGGTACTGCGCCTGACGATCGCGCCGTCGGGGCAGGTGACGTTCTGCGAGGTGGTGTCGAGCGAGCTCGGCAGTTCGCCTTCGGGGCAGGAAATGGAGCAGAAGCTCGTGCAGCGCGTGCTGTTGTTCCGCTTCGAGGCGAAAGACGTCGAGGCGGTCACCACGACCAAGCCGATCGATTTCTTCCCCGCGTAGGAGCGCGCATCGCGCGCGATGCGCGCTCCTACATGGCGGTGGCGGCCAGCTTTTCGCGGATGTGGTCGATCTGCGGCGGGCGGCGCGAGGCGGCGCGGCCCAGGCAATGCTTGTCGCGCGGGCAGGCGGAGCTGCGGGGGCAGATGATGTTCGCATCCTGCGCCGCGCCATCGCTGATCCACCCGATGTTCAGGATCTTGGCAACGTTCTCCAGCGCTCGCCGCGCATCGCGCGGGATGGGTGCCGAGCCGCCGCCGCGGTTGCAGCTCTTCTCGATTCTCTCGATGATGTCGCGCGCTTCGAAGCCCTGCGAGGCGAGCGCGGGCGCGAGATCGATGCCGGCGCACAGCACGTGCGGGTTGCCCGCCGGGTCCCGGCCGCGAATGGACTCGCAGCAATAAAGCCGCGCTTCGTCGCCGTTGCGCAGCACCGAGATCTGCGCCGAGGGCTTCGCTGAACGCGTATTGAGCATCCGGAACACCGCCCAGTGGCGGCAAGGGTCCAGCACCATGCGCATGTTGCCCCACGGCAGCGGGATGCCGTTGCCGCGATAGACCGCCCGCAGGTTGCCGGGCGGGTAGGCGTCGAAGTAGTGCCAGTAGCGATAGGGCGAGACGCTGGACATGCGCCGCATGATCAGCGAAATCGACAGGTCGATCTTGCCGCCGATATCGATCGCGTAGGCGTGCCGCGCGAGGAACTGCCGGAACGGCGCTTTCGGCCCCAGCAGGGCGGCTGCGAAATAGCTGCACTCGAAGTCGCGCCAGGCGTACAGGATGTCTTTCTGGTCCATGTCGGGCGATTCGACGTCGTGCCGCCGCTCCAGCACGCCGCCCCCGGCGAGCTGCGGGGTGCGGGCGCCGTCGCCGTCGTGCAATACCTTGTGCGCGATGTGGTTGGCGAGGTCGTACTTGGTGCTGCCGGGGTATCGCTCGAGCTGGCGGTTGAGGTACACGGTGTTCGGCGCCTCGAAGAAAGAGCGAATGAGCGTGTCGACCGGTCGGTCCGTGCTCCCCGAGTCCCGGAAGGGCGGGTGATCGAACCAGCGGATGCGCAACCCGAGCTTCTTCGCCGTCGCCGCGAGGTCGCCGGCCGACAACGGGAAGCGCTTGCCGCCGATGCTCTCGGCCGCGCGCTCGAGGTCGGGAAAGCGGTTGTGGTGCGCTTCCTGGTAGGCCCGGATGAGGAGATGGGCGAACTGCCGCCCGGTCGTGCCGGTTTGCGACAGCAGCTCCGGGATCGCCGTCTGCAGCAGGGCGTTGGAAAACAGGAACTGCGGCTCGAGCGGCATTCCCTCGATGGCGCCCGTGGGCGTGGCCGGTTCGTACTTCTCTTCCTCGATGGACTCGTCGAAGAACCACTTGACGTCCTTCTGGAAGATATCCGCGATGACCTTCAGCAGGCGTTCCGAGGGCACGCGCTTGCCGTTCTCGATCATCGACAGGTACGACACGGACGGGCCGGCATCCCGGTCGATCTGGATGCAGCGCACGGACAGGTCCTCGAGCGTCAGGTGGTTACGCTTCCTGAGCTTCCTGATCTTGCTGCCGATGAAGTGGGTCTTGCGCAGCAGTCCGTGTCCGCCCGCCATGAGGTCACCTGCTTATGACAGTGTGAAATTAACATTGTGAAATTTTCTGTGTGAAATTACAACGTACGAAGCGCTAACATGTTGCCGGCCAGTTCGCAGACGAAGAAGCTATCCTCAAAGGAGACGACCAATGGAACGCGCCCAACAGATCTCGGAGCTGGAAAAGGATTGGACCGGGAACCCGCGCTGGCAGGATGTCACGCGCGATTACAGCGCGGCGGACGTGGTCCGGCTGCGCGGCTCGGTGGTGGTCGAGCACACGCTCGCGCGCCTCGGCGCGGAGAAGTTGTGGCGGCTCGTGAACCAGGACGAGCCGCTGTGCGCCCTCGGCGCGCTCACCGGCAACCAGGCGATCCAGGAGGTCCAGGCCGGGCTCAGGGCCATCTACTGCTCGGGCTGGCAGGTGGCCGGCGACGGCAACAGCGCGGGCGAGATGTATCCGGACCAGAGCCTGTACCCGGTGGACTCGGTGCCGAAGATGGTCGAGCGAATCAACAATGCCTTCCTGCGCACCGACGAGATCCACGCGCTGAACGGCGACGACAGCATCGACTGGCTCGCGCCGATCGTCGCCGACGCCGAAGCGGGCTTCGGCGGCAATCTCAACGCCTTCGAGCTGATGAAGCACATGATCCGTGCCGGCGCGGCCGGCGTGCACTTCGAAGACCAGCTGTCCTCGGCGAAGAAGTGCGGCCACATGGGCGGGAAAGTGCTGGTGCCGACGAGCGAGGCCGTCTGCAAGCTGTCGGCGGCGCGGCTGGCGGCCGACGTGCTCGGCGTGCCGACGGTGCTCATCGCGCGCACCGACGCGGACGCGGCAAACCTCATCACCTCGGATGCGGACGAGCGCGATCGCGAGTTCATCACGGGCGAGCGAACCTCGGAAGGTTTCTTCCGCACCCGCGCGGGGATCGACCAGGCGATCGCAAGAGGACTCGCCTACGCGCCGTATGCCGACATGATCTGGTGTGAGACCTCCAAACCGGACCTCGAGCACGCGCGGCAATTCGCCGAGGCGATCCACGACAAGTACCCGAACCAGCTGCTCGCGTACAACTGCTCGCCCTCCTTCAACTGGAAAGCGAACCTCGACGACGCGACGATGAAGCGCTTCCGCGAGGAGCTCAATGCGATGGGCTACAAGTTCCAGTTCATCACGCTCGCCGGCTGGCACGCGTTGAACTCGAGTATGTTCCGCCTGAGCCGCGCCTACGGCCAGGAAGGCATGTACGCCTATTCAAAGCTCCAGCAGCAGGAGTTCGAGGACGAGCAGCACGGCTTCCGCGCCGCCCGCCACCAGGCCTTCGTCGGCGCCGGCTACTTCGATGCCGTGCAGAACACCATCATGGCCGGCAGGTCATCCACGACCGCGATGTCCGGCAGCACCGAAGAGGACCAGTTCGCCGCCTGACCGGCGCGACTCGGGCACGCGCCGCGCGCGAGCTGACCTGTAGGAGCGCGCACTGCGCGCGATGCCACCGTCGTGTTATGTAGCATCGCGTGCCATGCGCGCCCCCACGGGGCGCGTTACAATAAAAACCAAAGCCGCGTAAGGGTCCGCATTGAAACTCGCCAGCCTCAAATCCGGCGGCCGGGACGGCACGCTGGTCGTCGTCAGCCGCGACCTCACCCGCGCCGTTCCGGTGCCGGACATTGCCCCGACCCTGCAGGCGGCCCTCGACGACTGGGAGGAGAACTCCAGGTTTTTGGAAGCGGTTGCCCGGGAGCTGGAGCAGGGAACCGTCGGCGGGGAGATTCCGTTCGACCCGGGAGCGGCCGCGGCGCCGCTGCCGCGCGCCTTCCACTGGGTGGACGGCAGCGCCTACGTGAACCACGTCGAGCTGGTGCGTAAGGCGCGCGGCGCCGAGATGCCGGAGAGCTTCTGGCACGATCCGCTCGTGTACCAGGGCGGCTCGGACGACTTCCTCGGCCCTACCGACCCGATCGCCGTCCCGAGCGAGGAGTACGGCATCGACATGGAGGCGGAAACGGCGGTCATTACGGACGACGTGCCGATGCAGACCACCGCGGAGGACGCCGGGCGCCACATCCGCTTGCTGATGCTCGTCAACGACGTGTCCCTGCGCAAGCTCATACCCGGCGAGCTGGCCAAGGGCTTCGGCTTCTACCAGTCGAAGCCGTCGACCGCGTTCTCGCCCGTGGCGGTCACCCCCGACGAGCTCGGTGACGCGTTTGCCGACGGCCGCTTTCACCTGCCGCTGCGCACGTGGCTGAACGGCAAGCTGTTCGGCGAGCCGGACTGCGGCGTGGACATGACCTTCAGCTTCTGCCAGCTCATCGCGCACGTCACGAAGACCCGGCGCCTGGGCGCCGGTACCATCATCGGCTCCGGGACCGTGTCCAATTACGACCGCTCGAAGGGCTCGAGCTGCATCGCGGAAAAGCGCATGCTGGAGACGCTGGAGCACGGCGAGCCGGTGACGCCGTTCATGCGGTTCGGCGACGCCGTGCGTATCGAGATGCTGGACCGCGCCGGCAGGAGTATCTTCGGCGCCATCGACCAGCACGTCATGAGGGCGTGATCGCATGACGCAAAACGGCGAATACCTGACCGGCTTCGGCAACGAGTTCGCGACCGAGGCGCTGCCCGGCGCGCTGCCGGCGGGGCAGAACTCGCCGCAGCGCGCCCCCCGCGGGCTGTACGCCGAGAAGTTCAGCGGTACCGCGTTCACGGCACCCGCGAAGGAGAATTACCGGAGCTGGTTCTACCGCATCCGGCCGTCCGTGGTGCACGGCGAGTTCGCGCCCGTCGACGCCCGGCTCCTGCGTTCCGCGCCCCTGGACGAAGGCGCGGTCATGGCGCCGAACCCGCTGCGCTGGGACCCGCTGCCCCTGCCGGCCGAGCCCGCCGACTTTGTCGATGGCCTGGTCACGATGGCGGCGAACGGCGACGTTCGCCGCCAGCTCGGCATAGCCGTGCACGTGTACGGCTGCAACCGCTCGATGGAGGACCGCTTTTTCTACGACGCGGACGGCGAGCTCCTGATCGTGCCGCAGCAGGGCACCGTCCGGCTGCACACGGAGTGCGGCGTGCTGGCGGTGCCGCCGGGGCACGTGGCCATCGTCCCGCGCGGCATGAAGTTCCGCGTGGTCCTGGAGGAGGGCACGGCACGCGGCTACGTGTGCGAGAACTACGGCCGCAAGTTCGAGCTGCCCGAGCGCGGCCCGATCGGCAGCGACGGGCTCGCCAACCGCCGCGATTTCGAGTCGCCGGCCGCCGCGTACGAGGACCGGGAAGGTGAGTTCGAACTGGTGGCGAAATTCGGCGGCCGGTTGTTTGCCGCGGCAATCGGGCATTCACCGCTGGACGTCGTCGCCTGGCATGGGAATCTCGCGCCTTGTCGCTACGAGCTTGCACGCTTCAATACCATCGGCTCCATCAGCTACGATCATCCCGATCCGTCCATATTCACGGTGCTGACCTCGTCTTCGGACACGCCCGGTACCGCCAACGCCGACTTCGTGATCTTTCCGCCGCGCTGGCTGGTGATGGAGGGCACGTTCCGCCCGCCGTGGTACCACAGGAACGTCATGTCGGAGTTCATGGGACTGGTCCACGGCGATTACGACGCCAAGGCCGGCGGCGGCTTCGTACCCGGCGGTGCGAGCCTGCACAACTGCATGACGGCCCACGGACCGGACACGGCGACCTTCGAGCAAGCGAGCCGCGCGGAGCTCGTCCCCCGGAAGATCGACGACACGATGGCTTTCATGTTCGAGTCGCGCTACCCGCTGCAGCCGACCCGCCACGCGCTCGAATGCGGAGCCCTCCAGGCCGACTACCGCGACTGCTGGCAGGCCCTCCCGAAGAACTTCACCCTGTAGGAGCGCGCACAGCGCGCGATGCCACGGCGGGTCAATTCCCTCGGCAGCCTTATGCCAAGGCACGGTGGCATCGCGCGCGGTGCGCGCTCCTACAGGCAGACCTTCGCGCGTTTTTTGCGCAGCTCCAGTAGTCTGGCGTTCAGCTTCACGCCCTGCCGGGCGTTGTAGCCGCGGCGCATCCTGGCCTGCACCTTGCGGATCTTCTCCTTGACGGCTTCGCATTCATCCTGGTCGCGATCCGCGGCAGGCAGCGGCGGCGGCAGGCACAGCAGCCCGAGCACGAGCAATGGCAGGCAGCGCATGGCGTATCCTCCTGAACCTTGGCGCCCATTTTCCGTAGAATCGGGGCTGCAGCCATCGGCAAAACCGGCGCCTTTGCGCCGTAATGGCAGGAGCAGCAGCGATGGACATCCAGGCGATCAAGGCGGACATCACCACGCTCGACGTGGACGCCGTCGTCAACGCGGCGAACGCGTCGCTACTCGGCGGCGGGGGTGTGGACGGTGCGATCCACCGCGCGGCAGGGCCGCAGCTGCTGGCCGCGTGCCGGGCCCTCGGCGGCTGCGAAACGGGCG
>CAYRKH010000018.1:0-5984 GCA_964424805.1 uncultured Woeseiaceae bacterium | reverse complement strand
TTCAGACGACGATTTGGCGCTCTACGGGCGCCTGCTGCCAGTGTAGGAGCGCGCATCGCGCGCGATGCCACGGCGGTGCGGAACCAGCCAGCAGGAGAGGGTTTGCACCGCCGTGGCATCGCGCGCACTGCGCGCTCCTACAGGGCGCTTTCGCCGGTTTCGCCGGTGCGGATCCTGAGCACCTGCTCGAGCGGCGTCACGAAGATCTTGCCGTCGCCGACCTTGCCGGTCTTGGCGCTGTTGATGATGGCTTCGATGACCTCTTCCACGCGCTCGTCGGACACGGCAACCTCCACCTTCGCCTTCGGCAGGAAATCCACCACGTATTCCGCGCCGCGGTAGAGCTCCGTGTGCCCGCGCTGGCGGCCGAAGCCCTTCACCTCGCTGACGGTCATCCCCTGGACGCCGACTTCGTTCAGGGCGTTGCGGACGTCATCCAGCCGGAAAGGTTTGACGATGGCGGTCACGAGTTTCATGGGCGAAAAACCTGTAAGGGAAGTTGCCGCTATTCTAGCGAAATCACAGCATCACCGTGCCGCCGTCCACCATCAGGGTCTGGCCGGTGGTGAGGCGGCTCAGGTCGCTCGCAAGGAACAGCACGGCGCCGACCACATCCGCAGGCTCCAGCCGCTGCCGGATCGCCTGCTGCGCGATCGTGACGTCGAGCGCCCGGTCGAGCTTGTCGCGGAATACCTCGTTGGTGGCATCGGTGCTCACGATATTCGGCGCAACGGCATTCACGCGGATGCTGTAGCGCCCGAGCTCCCGCGCGAGCCCGCGGGTTGCCCCGATGACGGCCGCTTTCGACGCCGTGTAGTGCAGCCCGTTCGGCATGCCGTAGGTCGCCGCGAGCGAGCTGACGTTGATGATGGACCCGGACCGCTGCTCCTTCATCGCGGGCGCCACGGCCTTGCAGCACTGCCAGATGCCCTTGACGTTCACGTTCATGGTCCGGTCCCACTCGTCCTCGTCGAGCTTCTCGAAGGGGACGAAGCTCAAGCTGCCGTACAGCGCGGCGTTGTTCACGAGCACGTCGATCCGCCCGAACCTGTCGAGCACGGCTTTGGCCATCGCGGCGGTGCTCTGTGAACGGGTGACGTCCGTCTCGGTTGCCAGGCCGGCTGCGCCTTCCTTTTCGACGATCGCCAGCGTTTCGGCACAGTCCCGAAGGTCGTTGACCGCGACGTTCGCGCCGCGGCGGGCGAACTGGCGCGCGTACTCCTGTCCCAGCCCGCGCGCCGCGCCGGTAATGACAACTGTCTTGCCGTTGAAATCCATTGAGCGCCTCCCGGCCGTTACCCGGCGGAGATGGTCTCACAACGCGCACGAATCGAGGGGCGATCGACCCTTTCCGAAACTACTAATATGCGCTGAACTTATTGAAAAGACGTCAGAAATCGCTAAAATACTGATAAAATAAACAGCCTTTAAAAGGGGAGCCGCAATGCCTGATCACAATGCCGCATCCAACGGTTTTTTTGGCCCCGGCCACCCGAAATTTGCGCGCAGCGAGGCACTGGGGGCGCGTATCACCGAGTACGCTGCGTGGTTGAACGCCGGCGAGTACCGCCTGCTGGAGATGATCGCGGAGTTCGACCGCGAAGGCCTGTGGCGGCAGGACGGCATCCTGTCCTGCGCTCGCTGGCTCAACTGGAAGTGCGGGGTCGGCCTGAATGCCGCGCGCGAGAAGGTCCGGGTGGCAAACGCGCTGGCCGGGCTTCCGCGGGTAAGCGAGACCTACCGCCGCGGCGAGATCAGCTATTCCAAGGTCCGGGCGATCACCCGCATCGCCAAACCGGATACGGAAGCGTACCTCCTGATGATTGCGCGCTACGGCACCGCCGCGCACGTGGAGGGGCTGGTGTCGAAGTACCGCCGCTGCAAGCGGCTGCAGGACCAGAAGCAGGCAGTGCGCCAGCACGCGCTGCGCGAGCTCGCATGTTTTTACGACGACGATGGCTCCTGCGTGATCCGCGGCCGGGTGCCGGCCGACGTTGGCGCGCTCCTTCAGAAGGCGCTGAAGCTCGCCATGGAGCGCGCCGAGCGGGAGAAGAGGAAGGAGAGGCTGGCGCAGCAGCAAGCATGGGGTAACCGGGGAACCTGGACGATGCCGAAGCTGCCGTTGAAGCCGGGTGACGAGAGGAAGATTACGTACGGGCAGGACCCGAGTGAGGAAGCGCGGCCGTACGAGTCGCTGGGCGCGCGGCGTGCCGATGCTCTGGTGACGCTGGCCGAGAGCTACTTGGCCCACGCGCCGAAGAGCGCCGCCGGCGCGGACCGCTACCAGGTCGTGGTGCACGTTTCCGCGGAAACTCTGCAATCGGAGAGCACGGAGGCGGGCGTTTCCGCGGAAAACCCCGTGTACCGGCCATCGGGGAACCGCGTTTCTGCGGAAACGTCGCCGCCAGTGGCGCCCAGATACGACGGTTCCGCCGAAACCGCTCATCCGCTGCAGGCCGAGCTGTGCCACCTGGAGGACGGGCCGCCGGTTTCCGCGGCCACCGCGCGGCGGCTTGCTTGCGATGCCTCGAAAATCGAGGTGACCGTCGACTGCCAGGGCGAACCGCTCAGCATCGGGCGCAAATCGCGCCTAGTTCCGCCCGGAATCCGGCGCGCGCTGCGCATACGAGACGACGGTTGCCGCTTCCCCGGCTGCACGCACAAGCACTTCATCGACGCCCATCACCTACAGCACTGGGCCGACGGCGGTGAGACGAGCCTGCACAACCTGGTGGAGCTCTGCCGCCACCATCACCGGTTGCTGCACGAGCAGGGCTTTCGCTGCGAGCGCGCCGGTAACGGTGCGATACGCTTCTTCAACGCGCTGGGTCACGAGCTCGGACCGAGCGGCGGCTTGCCCTCGGTAGATGCGGACAACGAGCCGCGCGCCTGGCTGCAGCGCGAGCTGGACGATCTTTCTATCAATGCAGACACCGGCGTGACCCGATGGAGGGGCGAGCGGATGGACTGGAACCTTGCCGTGGGGCATTTGTTCCGGCGCTGCTAGCTGGTTATTTGGATCGCCTTCACGGAGGCCACTATTCGGCTCGGCGGCCCTGCGTGCTTTCATAAAGCGACCTCGACTGGTGCTACGGCTGCCAATTTTTCATAATTGGCTGAATGCAGCTTGCAATCTACCTTTTGGCGTTTTTCTCCACGATCCCTCACGCCTGCGCCCTGACGTGGCTCTGTCGCCCGGCGAATCGTCAGCCATCGCTGTGAGAGACGCCGACCGGGGAGCGACAACCTGCGCTCGGAACGACACGCTTACGCTTACGGAGGCAATGCGGCGTTGTCCCTGACGCCGTTTTGACGCGGGAGCGATGCAAAACGTCTTCAACCGGCCGGAATGGCACGCCGCTACCGCCCGCCTTATCGCGTCGGATACCGATGCCGCGCTCTCCACGAGCCTGACCGACCTCGTCGGGCAAGCCGTGCAGCACGAGGGGACGTGCATCATGGCGTTCCACAGGAACGCGCGCCCGGACGTCCTGCACCACACGCTGGAGCCCGCCGGTGAGAAGCACTATCTCGACCGTTACCTTGCGGGGCCCTACCTGCTCGACCCGCTCTACCAGCTCGCCCTCCGCGAGCGCAAGGCGAGCCTCTGCCGGTTTCGCGACGAGCTACCGGACCGTTTCCGTTCGAGCGAGTATTACCGGCAGTACTGCGAGCGCACGCACCTGCTGGACGAGATGGATTTCCTTGCCGACGTTTCGGCGGATACCACGGTGGTGCTGGTCGTCGGCCGGCGCGACCGGATGTTCAGCAAGGGGGAGCTGCAGCGCCTGGAGCTGATCGAGCCCACGGTCCAGTCGGCCATACGGCGCATCTGGGACCTGTGGCGGTCCCGCACCGGGGGTACCGCGGGCGCCGACGCCATGCACCGGGAGCTCACGCGCTGCTTCGAGCGCTTCGGTGAATCCGTGCTGACCGAACGGGAGCGGCAGGTCAGCCAGCTGCTGCTGCGCGGGCATTCGTCGAAGTCGATCGCACGGGAGCTCGACATCGCGCCGGGCACCGTCATGGTGCACAAGCGAAACCTGTTCGCCAAGCTGAACATCAGCTCCCAGTACGAGCTCTTTTCATTATTGATCAGCGAGCTGGGCGGCACGTAGGAGCGCGCATTGCGCGCGATGCCACTCTGCATAGAATCCGTGCGGCCGTCGCCGAGCCTGCCGCCGTGGCATCGCGCGCGATGCGCGCTCCTACAGGTATACCGTGCGAATGGTATTCAGTGAAGCGCTCGTCGCGGCCAGAATGAGCGATTATCCGCCCATGCCGGGGATCCACCACGATGATCGACTTCGATTTTGCGCTCGGCGATGACGTCGACATGCTGCGCGAAACGGTGCGGGCGTTCGCCGGGGACCGGATCGCTCCGCGGGCCGCCGAGATCGACCGCAGCAATACGTTCCCGCGTGACCTCTGGCCGGCACTCGGCGAGCTCGGCCTGCTCGGCATCACCGTCGAGGAGGAGCGTGGCGGCACCGGCCTCGGTTATCTCGCCCACGTCGTGGCCATGGAAGAAATCAGCCGCGCGTCGGCTTCGGTCGGCCTCTCATACGGCGCGCACTCCAACCTCTGCGTCAACCAGATCCGGCGCTGGGGCACGGAAGAGCAGGTTCGCCGTTACCTGCCCCGGCTGATTTCGGGCGAGCACGTCGGTGCACTCGCCATGAGCGAGACCGGTGCGGGCTCCGACGTCATGGGGATGTCGACCCGGGCAGAGCGCCGAGGCGACGAGTGGGTGCTGAACGGCAGCAAGATGTGGATCACGAATGCCCCGGAGGCGGACGTCGTCGTCGTGTACGCCAACTCGGCCGCGGATAAAGAGGAGCCGCAGCTTACCGCGTTCATCGTAGAGCCGGACATGCCCGGGTACTCCACCGCGCAGAAACTCGACAAACTCGGCATGCGCGGGTCGGACACGGGCGAGATTGTCTTCGACGACTGCATCGTGCCGGCAGGGAACGTGCTCGGCGAAGAAGGGCAGGGCGCGGCGATCCTGATGAGCGGCCTCGACTACGAGCGCCTGGTGCTCGCGGGCGGCCCGCTCGGCATCATGCGCGCCTGCTTCGATCTCGTGATGCCCTACGTCCACGATCGCAAGCAGTTCGGCCGCCCGATCGGCACCTTCCAGCTCATGCAGGGCAAGATCGCCGACATGTACACGACCATGAATTCGAGCCGTGCCTACGTCTACGCCGTCGCGCGCGCCTGCGACAGCGGTACGACGACGCGCTTCGATGCCGCGGGCTGCATCCTCCTGGCCGCGGAGAAGGCGACGTGGATGGCGGGCGAAACCGTGCAGGCGCTCGGCGGAAACGGTTATATTAACGAGTACCCCGCGGGGCGGCTGTGGCGCGACGCGAAGCTCTACGAAATCGGCGCCGGCACCAGCGAAATCCGCCGCATGCTGATCGGCCGCGAGTTATATAACGCGACGGCAATGTAGGAGCGCGCACGGCGCGCGATGCCACGTCGCAGATCCGCGGCATCGCGCGCAGTGTACGCTCCTGCAGTCAAGCACATGGCCATAATCAAGACAAAGATCAAGAACACCTCGGACGATTTCCAGCAGAACGCCTCGGTCAACATGAACCTTGCGCGCCGGCTCCGCGAGATCCGCGAAACGATCTCGCGGGGCGGCAGCGAGCGGGCGCGTGAGAAGCACCTGTCGCGCGGCAAGCTCCTGCCGCGGGATCGTGTGCGCCTGTTGATAGACCCGGACGCCAACTTCCTCGAGATCGGCCAGTTCGCCGCGTACGGTATGTACGATGACGAGGTACCGGCGGCCGGCATCATCGCCGGCATCGCGCGGGTCAGCGGCGTCGAGTGCATGATCGTCGCCAACGACGCGACGGTGAAGGGCGGTACGTATTATCCCCTCACGGTGAAAAAGCACCTGCGCGCGCAGGAAATCGCGGAGCAGAACCGGCTGCCGTGCATCTACCTGGTCGATTCCGGCGGGGCCTTCCTGC
>CAYRKH010000017.1:0-48507 GCA_964424805.1 uncultured Woeseiaceae bacterium | reverse complement strand
GAACCTGGGTTGACGGAGTCAGAGTCCGTAGTCCTACCGCTAGACGATCCCCCAAAGATTCGGGAAGGTTAGCGCTTGGAGAACTGTGTCGCCCGGCGGGCTTTCCGCAGGCCGACCTTCTTCCGCTCCACTTCGCGCGCGTCCCGCGTCACGAAACCCGCTTTCCGCAGCTTCGATCGGAGCGTCTCGTCGTATTCCATCAGCGCCCGGGTGAGGCCGTGGCGGATGGCGCCGGCCTGGCCGGTCGTGCCGCCGCCGCTGACGGTGACGTTGACGTCGAGCTGGTCCTGGAGGTTCATGAGCTCGAGCGGCTGCTTCACGATCATGCGCGCCGTCTGCCGGCCGAAAAAGCTGTCGAGCGGCTTCTGGTTCACGGTGATCGAGCCGCTCCCCGGCGTCAGGAACACGCGTGCCGTGGAGGTCTTGCGGCGCCCGGTACCGTAGTGCTGTGTGTCGGTCATTCCTTATCCTCGGTCTCAGACGTTGATTTGCAGCGGGATCGGCTGCTGCGCCGTGTGCGGGTGCTCCGGCCCGGCAAAGACCCTGAGCTTCGAGTACATCTTCCGCCCCAGCGGGTTACGCGGCAGCATGCCCTTCACGGCGAACTCCAGCGCGCGCTCCGGCTTCTCGTCGAGCAGCTTCTCGAGCGTGGTCGACTTCAGGTTGCCGACGTAGCCGGTATACCGATGATAGGTCTTGTCCTTGAGCTTGTTGCCGCTCACGCGAATCTTCTCCGCGTTCACGACCACGATATAGTCGCCCGTGTCCACGTGCGGCGTATATTCCGGCTTGTGCTTGCCGCGCAGGCGCCGGGCGATCTCCGTCGACAGCCGCCCGAGTGTCTGTCCGGTGGCGTCGATCAGGTACCAGTCGCGCTTCACATCCTGCGGCTTGGCAGAAAATGTCTTCATGGATCCTCGGATTCCGTAGGGGAACGGCCGGGGCGATCGTGCCCCGCCGAAAGGCGCGGAATTTTACTGGACGCCCCGATGCTTTGCAACCGTGAGCGGCCATCCCGTCGCGGCGGCGCCGATGCCTGAATTACTTAATTTTCAGCAACCTGGGTCCATTCCACGGGACCCGGGACGGGCTCAGAACGAGTATTCCAGCGCGATGGCGGTGAACCGGTCGGTGTTCACGTTGCCTACCGGCACGGTGCTGTTGTTCTTTATAGTGTAGGACGCGACCAGCGCCAGGTCGTCCACGAGCTTCGCCTTGACCGCCGAAACCGATTCCAGCCAGGTATTTTCGGGGCCGGCCTCGACCGCCAGGGTCTGGGAGAACTCGGCCGTTTCGCTGAATTTCCACCGGTAGCTGAGGCCGCCGCGCTGGATGAACTCGTCCTCCATGGTGCCGTCGCTGAGCTCCGCCTGGCGCGCACCGACGCCGACCTCCGCGTCCAGCACGTGCCTCCCGGTATCGAGGAGCCGACGGCCGTAGCCGAGCGTCTCCGAAAGCTGCTGCTCGTAGCCGCTGAACCGGTCCTTGCGCCAGCTCACCCGTACGAACAGGAAGTCGGACTTGGTGAGGTTGTACTCGCTTTTCCAGCCGAGCCCGTAGGCCTCCGCCGTCGTGGCCTTGTTCTCCGTCGAGTTGATCGCGGTCGCCTCGAAGGCGTGCACCCAGTGTTCGACACTGTACGCGATCCTGAAGGCCGAATTGAGACTCGAGCTTTCCGTGTTGCCGCTCGTCGCGAGATAGCCCAGCGAAACCTTGACCAGCCACGGATCGGCTTGGGCGGCTGTGCCCGCGCTGGCGGCGGGCGCCGGCTGCGCCAGCGCGTCGAACGTCAGCAGGACTGTGCCAATGGCGAGCAACGCCGCACGCTTCATCGTGTCGACCCCCAAAAGATGCGATTTGATTGACCGGATAGCGGCCCGCTGCCCGCACTCGCCCAAGCGCGATGCCTTCGCCGCAGCCGAAGGTCGCGCAGTATAGCGTCGGCAACGCAGCTCGCAAGTTCGCGGTTATAATGTCGCCAATGGAAGACCGGCGCCTGAGCTCACTCGACCGCCTGCTGTCAGGCCTCGACACCGCGTTACGCGGGGTGGCTGCGCCCTCCCCGCGTGCCTCCCGCCCGTTCCCCGCCGCCGACGTCGACGAGCACCCGCTGTCCGCGGCAGAACGCCGCCACGCGGCAGCCCTCATGCGCGTGAATCACGCCGGCGAGATCGCCGCCCAGGGCCTGTACCACGGGCACGCCGCCGTCGCGCGCCGCGAGGAAACCGCCGCGCACATGCGCGCCGCGGCCGACGAGGAGCGCGACCACCTGGCGTGGTGCGAGCAACGACTCGCCGAGCTGGGGGACGTCCCGAGCCGCTTGCGCCCCGCCTGGTATGCCGGCGCCTGGCTGATCGGCGCGGCAAGCGGCATCCTGGGCGATCGATGGTCGCTTGGCTTCGTGGCCGAAACGGAGCGCCAGGTTGCGGAGCACCTGACCGGCCATCTCGAGCGGCTGCCGGCGGGGGATGCCCGCAGCCGCGCCGTGGTCCGGCAGATGCGCGAGGAGGAGCGGCAGCACGGGCAGAATGCGACGCGGGCCGGCGGACAGCGCCTCCCGAAACCGGTGCGCCGGCTGATGCGCGCCGCCTCCAGGGTCATGACGACTACCGCGTACCGCCTATGAAGCGGCTGAACGGTAAAATATAATCCAAGGGCAAGCACAGGCTTGGGGGAAGCCTCCGATATTTCGATAATAATTACGGACTTAGCTTGCTCTTCCGAGCAGCCTGTATTAAAAGAACGAGAGCGATAGGCGTTGAGGACCTATAAATGCAGACAACAGCCAAGACTTTGAGCGATGTGCCGGCGATAAATCGCTTCCTGAGCTATTGCCGGGTGCGCACCGTGCCCTCCAAAACGGTCATGATCCACGCGGGGGACCTTCCGGACGTGCTGTATTACATCGTCGATGGATCGGTCGAAGTGATGATCGAGGACGAAGACGGCAACGAAATGGTGCTGGCCTACCTGAACAAGGGGCAGTTCTTTGGCGAGATGGGCCTCTTCTACGAGCAGCCGACGCGCAGCGCCTGGGTCCGGACGCGCAGCGAATGCGAAATCGCCGAAATGACGTACCCCCGTTTCCGGCAGATCGCGAGCGAGAGTCCCGGGCTGGTGTTCGAGCTGGCCACCCAGCTCGCAACGCGCCTCGACCGTACCAACCGCAAGCTCGGCGACCTCGCCTTTGTCGACGTCACCGGACGGGTGGCGCATGCCATCATGGACCTCTGCAACGAGCCCGATGCCATGACGCATCCGGACGGCATGCAGATCAAGGTCAGCCGGCAGGAGCTCTCACGGCTCGTCGGCTGCTCCCGCGAAATGGCAGGGCGCGTGCTGAAGGTGCTGGAAGAACAGGGGCTGGTGTCGGCGAGCGGCAAGACGATCGTGGTGTACGGCGCACGGCCCAACCGCAAGGCGTAATCCGAAGGCCCCGCCCGCCGCTACGCGTTGCGCGTTGCCGCGTTCACGGCGGCACGCGCCGGCGGGACCAGCCCGCCGGCCTCGCGGTCCTGTACGCCGTGACCGCTACCTGACGCTGTAAAGCCTCTTGTCCGTGCCCGCCTCGTATTCCAGCCCTTCATTGTACGAAACGAGCTCCATGCTCGAACCCCAGGGGGTCAGGAAGTACAGGAATACCTCGCCGCCGTTGGGCTGGCCGGCAACCGGTGTCGGGTCGCCCAGGAGCTTCACGCCCGGCGTGGCCTGCAGGTAGCTGACGGCTTTGTCCATGTCCTCGACATAGAACGAGATGTGCATGCCGCCAACATCGCTGTTCTTCGGCGGCGCGGTCACCTGGTCCTCCGCCTCATACTCGAACAACTCGATGTTCTGCGTTGGGCCGCAGCGCACCATCGCCAGGGTCGTGGAGGCGCGCGGGTGCACGGCCAGGTTGGTCTCCATCCAGTTCCCCTGGGGGTCGTTGAACGGCCCGGCCGTGTAGATGTGCTCGCAGCCCAGGGCGCTCGTGAAGAAATCTATCGCCTCATCCAGGTTGGGCACGGTCATTCCGACGTGATCCACGCCGCGCGAGGTAGGAATGCCCTGCCCATGGTTCTGGGCCAGCATCATGCCGCCCGTCACCAGTCCCCCCGCGACGGCACCGGCCGATAGCAACAATGTTTTGACTTTCATGAACCTGCTCCTGTTCCAGTTACGCGTGACCTTGGATAGTGCCGTTCCAGCCCGCCCATCGACCTACTTTAACTTCTGTGCCAGCAAGTAGCCGGAGCCCCCGCCGAGCCCGGGGCCCGGATGGGTGGAGGCGCCGATATGATACAGCCCGGGAACGTGGGTACCGTTGTTGACGGAGGTCTTGAAGGGGCGCCAGAGAAAGGTCTGGTCGAGCCCGCAGAACCCGCCGTACGGGTCGCCGCCCACCAGGTTCACGTTCATCTCCTCGAGGTCGGCGGGCGAATACGCTCGACGGCCGAGAACGCTGCCCGAAAAGCCGTCGATGTGCCGCTCCAAGATGCCTTCGATCCGGTCCGCAAAGCGTTCACGGACATCGTCGGTCCACTTCCCCTCCGGCGCCCGGATCTCGCCTCCGGCATCACCCTTGATGACCCGGGGAGCTTCCGGCACCTGGATCCACAGGATGGCCCGTCCCTCGGGCGCCCGCTGTGGATCCAGGGAAGCAGGCTGGCCGACGCACAGCGTCGGTACGGCCGGCAGGAGCGACCGCTCACACTCGTTCGTAGCACGGGAGACGCTGTCGATTCCCCCGCTCAAGTGCAGAAGCGCAACACCGTTGAGGTCCCCCGCCTTCCACCGCGGCGGCTCGGAGAGGGCGTAGTGCAGCTGGAAATTGCCCTTGCCGTAGCGGAACGTCGAAAGGCCGGCAGCAACGTCTGCCGGCAGTGAATCATCTCGCAACAGCCGCTTGTACAGTTGAGCGGGACCGACGGAGCAAATGACGCCCTTTGCCGCCGTGATGACGGTGCCGTCCGCAAGCCGCACGCCCCGCGCGCGACCCCGACCGTCGCGCTCGACCCGGTCGACGTCTGCGCTCGTCCGGATCGTACCTTGCTGGTCCTTTATCAACGCTTCGAAGGCGCGGAGCAGGTTCCCCGCGCCGCCTTTCACGATCGGTGCGCCGGCGGCTTCCAGCGCAAAGGCAATGACCTTCAGCATTTGCCCGCCGTAGGCGCTTTCGGGGCCGAGCCCGACGTGGAGCACCCAGGGGGCGAACAAGGCGCGAACGAGCTCCGACTGGTATCGAGGCTCCAGGTAGCCGCGTCCCGAGACCAAGGCCTCGCCAAACCACGCCGCAAGGCCGCGCGGACGACGGCGCCAGCCCTCGCGCAGGATCAAACGCAGGGTATCCGAACTCCACAAACGGCCGCCGAGCAACGCAAACAGGAAAGGCGCATCCGCGCCGAGCCGATCCATTTCGCGCCCGAATGCGACGCCGTCTCCTTTCCCGACACCCTCGAACGCGTCGATGTTGCGCGCCCGATTCGTACTGAGCGTCATCTGCAAGCCGTCGGGCGTGACGACGCCGGTCGGAAGGTCGGTGTTCGCGAAGACGGCGCCCCGCTTCTCGAGGTCGGGCCCCAGGGCGGCGAACGCCGGCGACGTCACGAACAACACGAAAGTCGTCGCCATGACGTCGTGCACGAAACCGGGAGCCGTGATCTCCTCGGTACGGATACAGCCGCCGATCCGGTCGTTGCGTTCGAGCACCAGTACTTTCAGGCCCTTGCGGCCGAGGAGTGCCGCACATACCAGTGCATTTATGCCGCTGCCGACAATGATGTAGTCCGGATCCTCCATTACACCGTGCCCGGAATCGGCCCCTAGCCTGAGATACCCCCCCAATTATCCAGCATGAACTTTGCGGATTTCATCGCAACCGCTTTGGCCGTAAAGGTCGAGTTCACCGATGAACTGGTCGGGAATACGCTTGGCCCGCCGACGAACAGGTTGTCGACTTCGTGGGCTTGTGCATTGCCGTTCAGTACCGATTCCGCCGGGTCCGTCCCCATGATCGTCCCGCCCATGATGTGCTGGCCGCCTTCGGGCCCGGGCCATGCTTCACGCGCGCCGGCGGCCTTGAAGATTTTCACGCCCTCCTCGCCCGCGGTCTGCCATAGCCTGTGGCCATCGGGACTCTTCTTGTACACGACCTTCGCCAGCGGAAAACCGTAGGCATCCTTCTCACTCGCCAGCTCGATACGGTTCTCCAGCTGCGGCTGGTCCTCGCAAACGCAGGCCATGCTGCCCATGTGGCGCGACCCTTCCTGCATGAACGCGTGCAGCTCGTCCCCGAAGATGTCCGGGCGCGTCATGGCGACCCCGAGAAGGTCGTTCGGCTTGAGTATCAGCCCGATTTCCCACTGTCGGCTGCCGAAAGCACCCGGGTCACCCTTCTTGTCGAATACGTCCTGGCAGAAGAGCTGGCCACCGGTTGCGCCGAGGTAGTTCTGCATGTCCTCTTCGAACATGCCGTTGATACCCGCGGCCGAGTGCGACATGACGTAGCGACCCAGCTTGCCGCTGCCGTTCGCCAGGCCGTTCGGATGCTTGCCGGTGGACGAGTTCAACAGTATGCGCGCGTTCTCTATGGTGAACGCGCAAAGCACCACGGCGCTCGCCGGCTGGACGACGGCCTCGCCGGAAGCTGTGAAGTACTCGACGCCGGTCGCGCGCTTCCCCGAAGCGTCCGTGATGACTCGAGTCACGTGCGCGTTGGGCTGCAACGTCGCCCCGGCCTTCTCGGCGCGCGGCAGGTATACGGCCAACGGGTTCGCGAGCGCACCGGTCGGGCAGCCGGCATCGCACCAGCCGTCCCAGATACACGGCGGCCGGCCGTTATACGGCCGCGTGAGAATCGCCATCGGCAGCGGCGACGTGTGCATATCCAGTGCAGCAAATCCGCGCTGGAGGACGTTGCCGTGGTTCGTCACGAGGACGGGCGGCAACGGGTACGGATCGCCCGGCGGCCGCCAGATTTCCTTTTCGGCGTCACCCGCGATCCCGACTTCCTTCTGCACCTGGTCATAGTAGGGGCGGAGCGTGTCGTACTCGAACGGCCAGTCCAGCGCTCTCCCGTAGGTGCTTTTCGCAGTGAAGTCGTCTTCGTGGAAGCGTGGCCAGACCGCATAGTGGTGTATGGCAGCACCGCCGTAGCCATGCCCTGCATTGAAGTTGTACCAGACGCTGTCCGGGCCTTCGCTGTGCACGTGCGGCGATCCCCACTTGAGCCGGCGCGCCCAGATCTGCGAACTGTAGAGGTCTTCCATTTTGCGCGCTTTCCCGCGCTCGAGGACCACGACGCTCTTGCCCCCCTCCGCGAGCACCGCCGCGAACAGGCTTCCGGTGGCGCCGGTACCCACGACGACCACATCGACTGGCTCCATTACTTTAGGCATTCCACCCCTCCGGCGGCATAATGTGCTCCATGTAGGGAACGTTCAGCCGGGCAAATCCTGCAGGCGTTCCGTAGACGACGTCGACGCCATCTGACCTCAGGCACATGTAGAAGAGGAACACCGGGTATCCGTCGACGACCGTGCCCATGGGAGCGATCTCGCGTATCAGCTGCTTCGACTCTTCCGCATCGAGGTCTTCGACCGGTTTCCCGAAGCTTTTCTGTGCCACCCCGGTCACCGTGGCGATACCGCCGGCATAGAAATTCGCGTACGGCGGCGGCACCTGGAAGTACTTGGCGATCAGCATCGCTTCGTCCGGGTCTTCGTTGAGCTGATGATCGATGAACTCGACTACACCCGCGTCGACCGACCCCGGTACGATTATCTCGGCCAGCTTCTCCAGCGTTCGGGCTTGCTGTCCGTTCAGAACCTTTAGCGCCAGCTTCTGTGCACGGGCCTGGCTGGGTGTCAGCAGCGTCGCCACACCGGCGACATTGAATGTGAGGCAGAGCAGCGAGCCTTTCACTGCGCTGTTAACGACCGATCGTCTTGTGATTTTCACGTGATGCCCCCTCCAAACGCACGTTGATTTAACTATGAGGGTTTGCCGGCTCGCTATCCTGCGACTGCAGCAAAAATCCATTCCGTGCACGGCCGCTCCGGCCGCGGCGGCGAACGCGCGAAAATGAGGCGGAACCGCTCGAAGGTTCCGGCAGGAGGCGATTGGACTATCGGTGGAGAAACGCTAAAGGCAGTCGCAAATATGCGATTTTTAGGGATTTTTAGTCGAAATCTACGCCTGTCCACGGTCGGCGCCCGAACGCGCGGGTGATGCCGTTTTCACCACGGCCGCGTGCATTTCCGCGAGAATCGAGAGCGCAATCGACGCGGGGCCGTCGGCACCGATGTCGAGGCCGACCGGGCCGTGCAGGCGGGATTCGAGCGAGCGCGCAACCTCCGGACCCAGGTCATCGAGCAGCCGCCGCCGCCGGTTGCGCGGCCCGAGCAGGCCAATATAGGGAATCCCGGTGGTCGCCAGCTGCGCCAGGTACTTTCGATCGGTATCGAGGTGGTGGCTCATCACGACCACCCCGCGATACCGGGTCCAGTCGAGCTTGTCACCGAGCGTGTCCGCCGGCTCGCACAGGACCTCCTGCGCACCGGCGAAGTTGCCTTTTTCGATGTAGGCGGGCCTGTGGTCCTGCACCGTCACCCGCCAGCCGAGCTCGCTCGCCAGCCGGACGACGGGCTCGGCGTCGAGCCCCGCTCCCAGCACCAGGATCCATGGCGGCGGCAGCAGCGGCGCGACCAGCACCTTGAGCGCGTGGCCCTCGACCTGCACCGTTGTCGTCCCCGGTTGCTGCTCGCCGAGCGCCGCTTCAAGCCCCGGCGCGAGGATACGTTCGCCCTCGGCGGACAAACCGAAGAACTGCGTGCTACCCCCGACGCTGACGCCGGTGGCGCCCGGCGCGATCCCCGGATGTTCGGAGGCCAGCACCGTGGCGGCCGCGCCGCCCTCGTCCCCGGCGAACACGGCTGCCATTGCCGTGAACGGCTGGTAATCCTGCTCCGGGCGCAGCGGCTGCAGGAACACGCGTATGAGCCCGTCGCAGCCCACGCCCAGGCCCCAGAGCTCCTCGTCGTTCGGCCCGAGATCGTAGGTTACGAGCTGCGGCTCGCCCGACGCGAGCACGGCCTCGGCCCGCAGGGAGAGATCGCCCTCGAGGCAGCCGCCGGACAACATGCCCTGGAAGCGGCCGTCGCCCGTGATCAGCATGCGGGCGCCGGTCTTGCTGTACGTCGAGCCCGCCGTTTCGTAAACGGTTGCCAAAACCAGCGGCAGCTCTTGCCTGCGCCAGGCGGCAAACGCCTCCTGCAGTCCCCGGACGGTCATGCGGCACCCGCTTGCAGCAGCTGCCGCGGCGAGGAATCCCCGGTGACCGGCTCTCGCAGCAGGCGCGACAAGGCGGCCAGGCTGACGACGTTGTGCGTCGGCAGGAACAGGTCGACGTGCGGCAGCATCTTGCGGATCCCCGAGGCCCTGGGCTCGAACGCCGCATACCGCAGCACCGGGTTCAGCCAGATGAGTTGCCGGCAGGACAGGTGCAACCGCTGCATCTGGAACTCCAGGTTGGATTCGGAATCACGCTCCAGTCCGTCCGACAGCAGGATGACCGTCGCGTTCTGCGCCAGCACGCGACGCCCCCAGTCCACGTTGAAGCGCTCGAGGGAGTCCGCAATCCGCGTCCCGCCGTCCCAGTCCGCGACCTCGGCGGCCACGCTGGCCAGTGCGCGGTCGACGTCCTTCTCGGCGAGTCGCCGCGTGATGTTGGTCAGCCGGGTCGCGAACACGAAGCTCGCCACATGGCGGTGCCGGGCGCCCAGGGCATGCGCGAAGTGCAGGAACATGCGCGAATAGCGGCTCATCGAGCCGGAGATGTCACAGATGAGCACCAGCGGCGGCGGACGATGCACGCGGCCCTGGCGGAACAGCTGCAGGACCTGCCCGTCGTTCCTCAGCATACGCTGCATGGAGCGGCGCATGTCGTAGCGCCGTCCGGCGGCGGCCGGCCGGAAGCGCCGCGTCGGCACGTCGGCGAGCGGCGCGATGTGCTGGCGCAGGAGCACCTTTGCCGCCGCCAGCTCCGCGGCAGTCATCTGCTCGAAGTCTTTCCGGGCCAGGACCTCGCGGGACGACCAGGTCAGCCGGCGATCGATATCCGGCGTCTCTTCCGGGCGTTGCCGGTCGCTGGCGGCGAGCGTTCCGGGCTTGCGGCGCTTCGGGGCCCGGGTCACCGTATCGGACGTACGGCTGTCGTTCGGCAGCGCCAGCTCCGGAAGCTGCCGCAGCAGGCTCGGGCTGCGAAAATACACGTGGAACGCCTGGCTGAACACGCGGAAATGCGCCGGGTCCTTGACCAGCACGGCGCGAAGCGCGCGGTAGACGTCGTCGCGCCGCGCCAGGCCGGTCGCCCGCATCGCGACGAGCGCGTCGGCTATCTCACCGGGCCCGAGCGGCACGCCGGCGCGCCGCAGCGTGCGGCAAAAGCCGATCAGGTTCTGCGGCAGGCGCCCACCCTGCTCCTGCGTGCCGTTCGCCGCCATCAGCTCACCGTTTCCGCGCGAATCTCGGCCAGCAGTTCCCCTGCCGCGCTCGGGCCGATCTTTGCGATGTCGTCCTGGTATTTCAGGATCGCTCCCAGCGTGTCGGATACGAGCTGCGGCGTCAGCACGGTAGCGTCAAGCTGCGCGAGTGCCTTCGCCCAGTCGATCGTCTCGGCAACGCCGGGACGCTTGAACAGCTCCTCTTCGCGCAGCCGGTGCATCAATGCGACCGCCTGGCGCCGCAGGTCCTCGCCGATGCCGGGCGCCTTCAGGGCGACGATCTGGGCTTCTGTTTCGTACGACGGGTACTCGAGCCAGTGGTAGAGGCAGCGGCGGCGCAAAGCGTCGTGCACCTCGCGCGTACGGTTCGAGGTGATGATGACAATCGGCGGCTCCGCGGCCTTCACGGTCCCGAGCTCCGGGATGCTCAGCTGGAAGTCGGACAGCAGCTCGAGCAGGAACGCTTCGAACGGCTCGTCGGCACGGTCGATCTCGTCCAGCAGCAGCACCGGGGGTCCGGATTCGTGCGGCGCGAGCGCCGCGAGCAGCGGGCGCTCGATCAGGTGCTCACGGCTATAGAGCGTCTCGCCGAGATCGTCGATCGCACCCTTTGCTTCCGCCAGGCGGATCGCCAGCATCTGCCGCGGGTAGTTCCACTCGTAGGCGGCCGCCGCCAGGTCGAGCCCTTCGTAGCATTGCAGGCGGATCAGCTCGCGGCCGAGCGTGGCCGCGAGCACCTTCGCGACCTCCGTTTTGCCGACGCCGGCTTCGCCTTCCAGCAGCAGCGGGCGCCCCATGTGCAAGGCGAGGTAGATGACGGTCGAGAGGCTGCGATCCGCGATGTAGTTGCCGCGGCGCAGCAATTCCCCGGTCTCGTCGATATTCCCCGGCAGGGGGTGTTCTCGTGCTGTTTTAGCCACTTGTTGCCTGTACTGTCCGCTTCGCCACCGTGCCGGGCCGGCGAGGTCGGCAACCGTACTCACTTTCCATAATGTTCAAGATACCACGCCAGCGCTCGAAAGCGGACTGGTTATCCGGCAGGAATGCGCGTTCGGGCTCAGGTTTCCGCCCAGCGGGCGGCGGCCGCCTCCAGCACCTCCATCGGCAGCGGGCCCGACGCCAGGACCATGTCGTTGTACGCGCGCAAGTCGAAGCGAGCGCCCTGGATTTCACGCGCCCGCTCGCGGGACGCGACGATCTGCTGCTGGCCCACCTTGAAGCTGCACGCCTGCCCCGGGTAGACGCAATATCGGTCAATCTCGCGTTCAGCGGCTTCAAGGCTTTCGCCGCCGTTGTCCATCATCCAGCGGATCGCCTGCTCGCGCGTCCAGCGGGAGTGGTGAAGTCCCGTGTCGACCACCACCCGGCAGGCGCGGAACAACTGCGCCTGCAGATAGCCGATGCGGCCAAACGGATCGTCTTCATAGGCGCCGATCTCATCGGCGAGCTGCTCGGCGTACAGTGCCCAGCCCTCGGTCCACGCCGAGAACCGGACCGTCCGGCGAAACAGGGACAACTCCACCGCGTTCAGCACGCTGGCCTGGAAATGGTGCCCGGGAAGCCCCTCGTGGTGCAGCAAGGTGGGAATGCGCCACAGGGTGTTCTCTTCGATCAAGCGCAGGTTTATGAAGATCACGGACGGATAGTCGGGGTCGGTGCTGGCGCTGTAGAAGCCACCCGGGGCGCCGTCCTCTATCGCCGGCGATACGCGCCGTACTTCAACCGGATCATCCGGCCTGAAGGTGAACGCACGCGGCAGCAGTTCCCGTACCCGGTTCAATCGACGCGTGGCCGCTTCTATTATTTCCCGGCGGCCGGCCTCATTGTCCGGCTTGAGGAAACGAGGATCACGATCCAGCGCCATCAGCCGCTCGCCGACGCTCCCTTCGCGTAAGCCCTGCTGGCGCAACGACCTGTCGATCTCGTCCGACAGTTCTCGCACCCAGTCCATGCCCAGGCGGTGCAGCTCCCCGGGGGCATAGCCGGCAGTCGTGTTCGAATGCAATGCGGACGCGTAATAGGCCTCGCCGTCCGGCTTTGCCCAGATGCCGGCCTCGTCCGTGGCGCGCGGTGCCAGTCCGTTCAGGGCCTCGATCTGGCGCGTCAGCGCCGGCGCGATGCGGTCCTGGAAGAGCGCGATCGCGCGCGCCTCGACGTCATCCAGGTTCGCGGCACGCGCCTGTTCCAGAGCCGTCGCCAGCAGCGGATTGGCGGCGGCAGGCGTGTCGCGCAGCATGGCGATCTGGGCGACGGTCTTTGCCAGGATGAAGGCTGGCGGAACGACGCCCTGTTCGGAGTCGTGGACGACTCGCTCCGTCTCATGATCAAGGGCCACGGAGAACTGGCGCAGTTTTTCGAGGTATCGCCCGGACGCGTTCGAGTCCGACACTGCCGAGCGCGAGCCGATGCCGTCAGGCAACCAGTAATAGGCGCCATTCATCTGGCTCACGACATACGGCGTGGGCCTGAGGTTGATGTCTGAAGATCCGTAACGGCCGTACTGGTCAGCCATCGCGCGGTAGGTGAAGTGCGCCGTGTCATAATCAATCGCCGCCGAGGGCGAGAGCGCGGACCTGTCGATGCCCGCAAGCTCCGCCAGGCGAGCGGCATTGGCCGCTCCGGCGCGCGCCCGGCCCGCCAGCGAGTAGTCGGCGAGGTTATCGGGGCCGCCGCCCAGGTTGCGCAAGGCTTGGGCATGCCGCTCGAGCATGTCCCTGAGGCGGTCATCGTCGCGTCCTTGCGCCCTGTGCACGATCGACGGGGCACAGCCTGCCAACGTCAAAGTTGTCCCGGCTGCCACGGCTCCGGCAAGCAGTTCCCGGCGGCTGATCATGCGAGGCTCCACCGCCTGACTCTGGCATCCATAACCTCCATGGGCAGCGGCCCGGATCCCAGGACCAGGTCGTTGTATGTCCGCAGATCGAAGCGGGCGCCCATGGTTTCACGAGCCGCCTCTCGGGAAGCCACGATCTGCTGCTTGCCGACCATGAAACAGCAGGCCTGGCCCGGATAGACGCAGTAGCGATCCACCTCGCGCTCGGTCGGGACGCGCGGCTCGCCAACTTCGTCGATCATGAAGGCCACGGCCCGATCGCGGCTCCAGCGCTCATGGTGAATACCGGTGTCAACCACGACTCGCGCGGCACGCCACAGCTGCGCCTGCAGGTAACCGATCCGGCCGAATGGATCGTCCTCGTACGCGCCGATTTCATCAGCCAGCTGCTCCGCATAGAGCGCCCACCCCTCCGTCCAGGCAGAGAAGCGTACCGTGCGCCGGAAAAGCGACAGGTCCTCCATGTCTTGCAGCACCGCCGCCTGCGTGTGATGCCCGGGTACTCCCTCATGATGTACGAGCGTAGGCAATCGCCACGACGGCAGATCGCCGGGCCTTTTCAGATTCAGCAGAATCGTTCCCGGACCACCGCCCTGCCCGCCGTTGTAAAAGGCAATGGGCGAGCTGTCCTCGCTGGTTAGCGGCATCCGCCTGACGGCAACCGGATCGTCCACGACTCTCGCAAACGCTTTCGGCAGGCGACGGCGTGCATTGCCAACTAGCGCTTCAGCCTGGCGCAGCACTTCGGCCCGCCCCGCATCGGAATCTGGCGGCATGAAGCGCGGGTCGGTGTTCAGCGCCACGATGCGTTCGCCTACCGTACCGCTGCGTATACCGAGCGACGTGAGCTCCCGATCGATCCGGTCACTGATCGATCGTACCCACTCAAGGCCGGTGCGATGCAGTTCTCCCGGCGCATGGCTCGTTGTCGTATTCGCCCTCAGCGAGGACGCATAGTTGGCTTCCCCGTCGGGCTGGGCCCACACTCCGGGGACGTTGTTGGCGCGCGGCACCAGGCTCTCCAGCACCTCGACCTGGCGTTCCAGGGCTGGCACGACAAACCGCGTGAAGCGGTCCCTGGCGCGCGCCGCGAGGTCGTCATCCTCGAGAGCGAGCGCGGGTGCCAGCAGCGGATTGGCGGCGGGAGTGCTGTCCCGGAGGGCACGCACCTGCGCCATGGTAGCGAGCAGGACAAAGTCGGGTGGAATGACTCCCGATGAGGCGTCGTGCAGGACGCGCTCGCTTTCCTGGTCGATGCCGCGCGCAAGGGAAGCGATTGATGCCAGATAGTTTTCAGATCCCTCCGGCCCGGCGTTTGCGGCGCGCGCGCCGATTCGGGAAGGGAGCCAATAATAAGCACCGTTCATCTGGCTGACGACGTACGGGCTCGGCCTGAGGTTCAGGTCCACGGTCCCGGCGCGCGCCAGCTGGTCGCCCAGCACGCTGTAAACGAAAGACGCTGTGTCGAAGTCCAGCTGCGCCGCCGGAGACAACTCAGCGCGATCCAGCATCGCGAGTTCGGCGACCCGGTCGCTGTTGTCGGCCAGCGCTCTTGCCCGTGCGGCAAGTGACCTGTCGCCCACGAGATCATTCTCGTCTGCCCAGGCGGACCTCAGGGACAGGGCATGGCGCTCGAGCATATCGGCGAGCCGGGCATCGGTTTCTCCACTCCGCACCGGCGTGCCGGCCTGCCGGGCATTGCTTACACAGGCGGGCAGGCCTGCAAGCGCCAGGACGGCGGCCGTTCCCGCTGAACCTATGAGCAAATCACGCCTTCTCATCCGATCACCACGCTAGTTACGCTGGAGCAAAAGCCGACTCGCCTCAAATATAAAGCAACCTCCGGAAAATGAGCGGCTCCGACTCTTCCGCAAGCAGAAAAATCGGAGCCGCCAACCCAAGCGTCAGAAGCGAGCGGTCAGGCCCAGGAAGTAACGACGCCCCAGGATGTCGTACGTCGACGGGTCGGTGTTCACCTGGATTCCAGGAGTCCAGGTTCTCGGCTCCCGGTCGGTGAGGTTGTTGATGCCGGCGCGCAGAACCACAATGTCGTTCAAGTCCCAGGTGCCCAGCAGATCGAAATAATCGACCGACCCGAGGCTGTTCGCCGTGTTGTAGATGTCCACCTCGCCGACGCGGCGCCACCTGAGCCCAACGCTGTAGTCGTTGTGCCGGTAGGTCGTGGAACCCAGGAACTTCCATTCCGGGAACGTATAACCCGCACTGGTATCGATCGTGCCGGTGCGATCGGTGAACGGACCGCCTGACGCGTCCTGGCGCTCCCAGCTGTCGAGCCATCCGACGATCAGGTTCACGTTCAGGGCGCCCCAGTCGGGGAGACCGGCATCGACGAGATCGAAGCTCCAGTCCACCTGCAAATCGACACCCGAGGTCTTCAGGGTCGCCAGGTTGGAGAGCAGCCCCAGGCTATTGATGATGTTCCCGTTCCCCGGGTCGCGCTCGAACAGCTGGCAATAGCCGTTGTTGAGCTCGTAGTTGGGGTTCGTGTCGCCGGTGGCATTGAAACAGCCCTGCAACTGGTTGGCTGCCGTGATGCTGCCGATGACGTCTTCGATCTCGATGCTGTAGTAATCCACGGAGGCCGAAATCCCGGAGAACAGCGGACGGGAGAAGTCGGGTCTCCAGACTGCACCCAGGGTCCAGGAGTCCGCAGTTTCTTCCTCGAGGGCAATATTGCCTCCGACGAAGCCTTGCACCTGGGTATTGACGAAGACATAGCTGTCGATAGCGGCCGGTGCGATACCTTGAGCGAGGCAGAGTTCACGCACCTGGTCGGCATCCGGGCCATTGCGGTACGCACCCCGGATATCGCACGGATCACCGCCGTAGACCGGAGCACCGGAGGCGTTAACCGGAGAACCGATCTGGGGCGAGCTGATGTCACGGTTGCGGTAAAGCTCCCCGATGGAGGGCGCGCGTACCGCACGCTGGACACCACCGCGGACACGCAGGCTGTCCACAACGGCCCAGTCGACGTCCGCCTTGAAGGCGTTTACCCCGCCTACGGTGCTGTGATCGGCATAACGATAACCGAGGTTCAGGTCGAGCCGGTCCACCAAGGGAAGATCGGACAGTACGGGGATGAGTGCCTCGATGAATATTTCGGTGGAGTCCGTCGAACCCGTCAGGGGCTGGACGGGGTTGAAGCCCGCCACCTCGACGCCGCCGATCATCCCGCCGTCGGGCAGACCGTCCGCCCCGAGATGCGGAACGATTGCGTTGGTCTGCGACAGGCTGGCATCCGGGCTGAACCCGAACGTGTCCTCACGATACTGCGCACCGAAGGCAATTCGCAGCTCTCCGGCAGGCAATTCGAGCAAACCACCCTGCACGCTCGCCTCGATGATCGATTGTTCATAGACGGTCTGGTTTTTGCTGTTCCGATTGATGTAATCGATACAAGCGTCCGACAGCACCGTCAAACCGAACGGATCGAATCCGCCTTCGCAGAGACTGGCGCCGCCGTCGGGAGCGTCGAGCAGACGCTGCACCGCGGAACGTGAAACGTTGCCTGACTGCTGGGTAGTGTTGTCCACACGGCCATGCTGGGCATAGACGTCGTACAGCCAGTCCCGCACCGGTAGCTCACCTCGTACGCCTGCCGTGACCTGGAAGACGGTCGTGCTGTCCTGGGCCAGGCGTCCGCCAATCGCGTTAAAGCGCTTGTTGTAGCCGAAGGAAGCGTCAGGATCCGAGCGGCTGTCGAGAAAGTCCCGGAGGTCCGACGAGATGTACGGGTTGGTCGACGGCACGCGGAAGCCGTAGTTCGGTGACGGCCCCGGCATCGGCGACGGTGCAAGGATGATATCTGAATCGTACTGCGTGTAGAGCATGTTGGCGTACACTTCCGCCGCGTCGTTCAACTCGTAACGCGCTCCGGCAAAAGCGTTCCACCGCTCCAGCGGGATGCTCAGCATGGCGGCTGCGCCGGAGTTGTACGCCCAGCTCTCTCCCGGCACGTGGTAAGCGTCATACTCGGGGCCGCCGGGGCTCTTGAAATTGTGCGCGCCGTCATAGCTGAACACCGTGCCATCCGGGTTGAACCCGAATGTTCCGGTCGGGCTGACACAGTCCACGCACCCCAGGTAGCTGTCGACGAACGCCTGGCTCGGCAGGTTGGTGGAGTCGAACGTCATGGAGCCCAAAGGCGTAACGCTGTTCGGGCCGGAGACCCGGGAGAAGTCGCGCGCCGTCGTCATCAGGCCTTCACGGGTAGAGCGCCCGAGTGAAAGAACCACGTTTCCACGGCCGCCTTCCAGGTTGCTTCCCATCGTAAGGCTGTAGCTTTCGGTTGCAGCGTCTCCGCCGTGGCCTGTTTGCCCGTACTGGGCATCCAGCTGCAGCCCTTCGAAGTTCTCGTTCAGGATGAAGTTTGCAACTCCGGCCAGGGCATCCGAGCCGTAAGCCGCTGATGCGCCGCCAGAAATCACCTCGACGTTCTGCAGCAGGGCGGCAGGCAGTATGTTCACGTCGACCGTACCGTTCGCGTTGGACGGCACGATACGCCGGCCATTCAGGAGCACCAGGGTCCGGTTGGTACCAAGCCCCCGAAGGTTGAGGTTAGCCTGCCCGCCGTTCCCCGGGTTCACCGAGCCGTGGTTCGTCCCGGGGACGAACTGGGGCATGTCGTTCATCAACGTTTCGACAGTCACTGAACCAGTGGCCTGGAAATCCTCCTGGCCCACCGTCACGATCGGACTGGGAGAAAAATAATCCTGCCGGACGATCCGGGAACCGGTCACCACGATCTCTTCGAGGCCAGCATCGCTTTGGTCCTGTGCGATGGCGGGTGTAGCGGTAGCGCCGAGAGCGGAGATGATGGCCGAAGCCACCAGGCGTTTGTGGGTCATCGTATAACTCAAGGTTCAAACTCCAGCTTTAGCATCGAAAAAATGACGTACGCTGCATCCACCCGGTACCGGGCGGGATAACAACGGAGCAAAAAATGTCGCGGAGGAAGCCCGTTTATCGACGTTCAGCGACGTCGGCAATCTGGTTCGAATAGATACTGCCGGGCCCGGTCTACTTCTCCCCGCGCGTAGATGAAAGAAATTCTAGGATCCTGCCAACAAGCACGCAATGAAAGACCTTGAAAACATCGTTGCGTTTCAGACAACCGATCGTCGACACACGTCGCTGATCCCGACTTCGTTAATGGTAGTACGTCCAGGCACCGTCACGGCGAGCCGATCTCGTTCTTGTATACAGTTCCATCTTTCATGACAAAAACGATCTCGCGCAGAGCGGAAATGCTCTCAACGGGGTCCGCGGTGACGGCCACGATGTCCGCGACCTTGCCAACTTCCAGCGATCCCACCGTCGAGTCGATGCCGAGCATCCTCGCCGGCTCGATAGTTGCAGCCCGCAAAGCCTCCAACGGCGTCATTCCTGCCTGTACGTAGTACTCGGCCTCACGCACCGTTGCTGTCGTCCCGTCGTTCGGTTCGTGGGGATGCTGGTCACTCCCAAGCGCGATATTGACACCTTCCTCGATCGCCATTTCGAGTGCCCGCCAGTGTTCCCGCCCGACTGAATCGCGCCGCTCGAGGTACCACTGCGGCGAACCAATGCGCTCGAAAAACGGCTGTGTGGCCGGCTGGCTGACGACAATCGTCGGCACGAGCCAGGTGCCGTTTTTCGCCATCCTCTTCAGGATCTTCCGATCGAGCGTATAGCCATGCTCAATGCTGTCGATACCTGCCTCGACCGCTGTCGTGGTCGCCGCCGATGACCCGGAATGAGCCGCCACTTTCGCACCGAAACGATGCGCGGCGTCGACGACCGCTGCTATTTCTTCCGGAGTCATCAGCGCTTCCGCGATATCGCCGCCGTCGGTAGCAATACCGCCGGATATGGCGATCTTGATCCAGTCCGCGCCGGCACTGATTTCCCGCCGGGCAGCCTTAACCAGCTCATAGGGGCCATCGAAAGTTTCGCCGCGCTTCCCGCCGTGGCCCCCGGTGATACTGACGCCATCGCCCGCGGTGAAGATCCGCGGCCCGGGCACCTCGCCCTTTGCGATCGCCTTCCGGAGCGCAATTCCGGTATGGTGCTGTTCACCGGTCAGGCGAACGGTTGTCACGCCGGACAGCAGCGATTCTTCGGCTGTAGCCGCCATACGCAAGGTCAACTCGGGCACGGTCTCATTGGCAAGCTCGGCCTGCATTTTTCCCGGCAGCTTGAGTCCAAAGTGAACGTGCATGTTCATGAGACCCGGAATCAACCATAGGCCGTCCGCGCGTACAACGTTGGCTTTATCCGGAACAGCCGTGGAATTGCGCGATCCTACCTGCACGATCTTCCCATTCTCGATCACGACGACAGCGTCTGTGAGCGGCGCGCCGCCGTTGAGGTTGACCACGGTCGCACCCGTGATTGCGGTGATACCGTCCGCGGTATCCGCCAAAGCGGTCGCATACCAGGCGACGCACAGCATTGCCAGCGCGCTGAATTTCAATCCCAGGTTCATCATGCCCGAAGTTCTATCCTTGCTCCGTTGCACCATTGACGCTACCTGCCGGTTGCGCCGGCGCTGTCCTTCTCGCCGAACAAAGCCTGCCTTACCAGGACCGGAGGCAGTGCTCCGACGCTCAAGAGCTGGTCGTAGAACTCGCTTGGCGGCGACGGTTGTCCGTAGCGCTCTATGTATTCGTCCTGGATTTTCATGATCTCCTGCATACCGATGAGGTATCCAAGAACGTAGGTCGGCCGTTCCACGTACATGCCGACGTCCAGTTCGGCCGCATACCGCTCGAACCTCACTTTCTCCGACAGGAAGTCCACCGCTTCGTCGAAGTCCATACGACCCGTGTGCAAGCTGACGTCCAGGATGACGCGCGCGGCGCGCCACAGCCGGTTGCGAAGCTGGGTTAGCCGAACCTCGTCACCCTTGAGGAAGCCCTGGTCGTACATCATCTCTTCGGTAAAAAGGCCCCAGCCTTCCGAGAAGATCGGTTCCCGTATGACCTTGCGCAGGAGACGCGGATTCTCTCTCCTCTTGAGAGCATCCACATGATGACCCGGATAGGCCTCGTGGACGGCGATGATCGGTATCCAGGCGTAATGGTGAGAACGAAGACGCGCCGCGCGTTGCTCCGGGGTCATCCAGTCTTCGATCGGGGTCAGCACGAGGCGGCCCTGGAGCCCATCGTCAAACTGGTCGACGGACTGGAACGTACCGAAAGGCGAAGACCTGCGCATCGCGGGAGGCGTATCGACGGTTATGACGTGCTCGCCCTCGGGGAGGGTTACAATCCCGTGCTCCTTGACAAATTCCTGCGCGGCGTCGATCTCCCTCTGGTACGCCTCCTTGATTCCGTCAGCCGGGGGATGATCGCCCTGCAAGGTGTCATAAACTTCGCTCCAGTGCTTGCCGGGATCGATCCGCTCGCTCACCTCCTGTGCCAGCGCCTCGGTATCCTCGAAAGCCTGCTGGCCACGCGCAAGAATCTGGTCCGCATCCGCGTCCATGAACCAACGGTGTCGCAGAATATAGTCGTAGTGCTCCTTGCCGATCGCCCAGCTACCCGTCGCCCTCGGCAGGAGATCATCTCTCAGGAAAACCTCGTAATCTTCGAGTGCCGTGACGGCTTTTTCCAGGGCAGCCGTAAAACCTCCGGCAGCGGTACCGGCCTGCTCCAGAAGCAGCGGACCGTCATCGCGCAGGCTCTTCACGGTCTCCTGCGTCTTGAACAGAGCTGTCTCGGTGTAGCGACGGGATGGATTCTTGAGGTTCTGTCGGGCTTCGACGAGGCGAGCGGGAATTTTCTCCAGCAACGTCTCGAGCGCTTTGATCCTCTGTGCGGCGGGTTCGGCCGCCATCGGCGATACCAGGCGGCCGATCTGATACGCCGGGACGTACAGCGCGGGATCGTTCTCCCACAGCCGCCGCTTTTCGGCGCTGTAAATTTCAGACTCGAGGATCCCGATCATCATGCGCCGATCGATGCTCTCGTCGAGCGACAGGCCCTCCGGGTCGACGGCGGTTATCTCCTCGAGCAGGTTCCGATCGGCGGCGATATCGGCAAGGAACGCATTCGCGGAAACGTCCGGCAGTTTCATGCGATCGTTTCGCGCCCGGCGCGCTTCGACGAACTTCAGGATCAGCGCATCCAGCCTGGCCGAGTCCTGCTGCACGGGCTGTGAGCGACTCTCCTGGTCCGCGGGCGCTGAGGCTGTCACCTCGGACGATGTATCGCAGCCCGAAGCGGCCAGTACCGAGACAGCCAAAAGGGTCGGCAGAGCGCCTCGGCTTCGGGTCCACTTGATGATTATTGCAGGCATCGTTTCTCCTGAATTGTATCGATGCAAAGAACCTCGACAGCCCTGCCCATCGAAAGTCGTTATCGCCGGCGTGCAGCAGCGACAATCGACGGCATCGCCATTCACTTTAATAGCCCTTGTGCGCCGCATCGCTGCAGCCAAGGGACTTTTTCGCGCCTATTGCAAAGGAGCCTAGGGCCGCATGATTGATCTATCAATAACGGCGTGTATTCGATTCTGTTGCGGCGACTGCAACAGCCAGCCGACGGTGTCGGCCAGGCCCCTGCACTTTGGCCCCAACGGCGGCAGAAAGTTGCATGGTTTTGGGACGTTGGCATCGCTCCGTGCGGCATTGCGTTTTGAGCAATGAACCATTGCGCCAATGTAATTGTCGGACCGGGTTTTCTATGGCAACTTATCCTCGCCAAAAACCAGGAGCAGAAGCGAATGAGCAGACAGGCCTCGCTGCCCGGCTATCAGCACGTCGACCATCTGAGCATTACCGTTCCGGACCTCGAGGCGGCGGTTGACTTCTACTGCCGAATCCTCGGCGCCGAAGTGGCTTACCGACTCGGCCCTTTCGACGCGGCGGAGATGCCGCCACAACCGGACGGGCGGGACTGGATGGAAGCGCACGTCGACGTGAAAGGCGCCAAGCTCTCCATCGCCATGCTGAAAATCGGCCCGAACATGATGATGGAGTTGTTCCAGTACGACAAGCCGGGCGATCGGCGCTCCGCGCCGCCCCGCAACTGCGACATCGGGGGACATCACTTCGCCCTGAAAGTCGATAAACTGGAACCGGCGCTGAAGCACCTGGAAGAAAACGGCTGCACGCTGCTCGACGGGCCCATCGTTATGCCGGAAGGTCCAACCGCAGGATGCCGATGCCAATACGTGCGGGATCCCTGGGGCAATTACATCGAGCTAATGGAGTACACCCACCAGGCCTACATGGACGATTCCGGCGTGCGGCCGTACGGCGTCTGAGCGGGCCCGCCGGCGTCAAAAGACGACCAACAACATTCGCCACGATAGTTTTGGAAAGGACAGACCATGACCCGCAAAGCTCTCAATCCGGAACATATGTACGACTCGGTGCAGTTCGGCTTCTCTCACGCCATCGAGAGCAGCGGGAAGCGGGTCCTGCACCTGGCCGGCCAGGTTGCCTGGGATGACAGGGGCGAGCTCGTTGGACCCGGAGACCTGGAAGCACAGTGCGCGCAGGCCTTCCGGAACCTGAAGGAAGTTCTGTCGGCAGCCGGTATGACGCCGGCAAACGTGGTTCGACTCCGCACCTACGTGGTCGACTATTCGCCGGACAAGCTCGAAGTGATCGGTCCTGCGATTGCCGCGTTCTACGGCAATACCATACCTGCCGCCAATACCTTGCTCGGAGTGGCCGCTCTCGCCATGCCCGAGTTCCTGGTCGAGGTCGAAGCAACCGCCGTCGCCGACTAGCGTTCCGCCGGCGCTTGCTGTTGAGCGGCCACCCAGTCTTCCACGCGCCGCTCCAGTATGTCCATCGGAAGCTGCCCCTGCATCAGGATCAGGTCGTGAAACCGGCGGATATCGAACCTGTCGGCCAGGGCCTGGCTTGCCCGCTCCCTGAGCTCGATTATCTTCAGCTCACCCAGCTTGTACGCCACGGCGCCCGCTGGTGCACCAATGTATCGCGCCAACTCCGTATCGATGTTGATATCCGACAACGCGCTGTTCTCGGTGAAGCACGCCCTCGCCTGGGCGTAGCTCCATCCCATGACATGGATACCGGTATCGACCACCAGGCGGCAAGCGCGCCACATTTCGGCGGATAAGCGGCCAAAACGCTCGTAAGCGTTACGGTAGATGCCCATCTCCTCACCCAGGCGCTCGGCGTAAAGCGCCCAGCCTTCGCGATACACAAGCAGGTCGCGTTCGCGACGGAAAGAAGGCAGGTCCGGATTTTCCTGCGTCAGGGCACTGTGGGTATGATGCCCCGGCGCCGCCTCGTGCAGGGCGAGAGCCGGCAGCTCGTACAACGGGCGCTGGTCGAGGTGCGATGTGTTGACCAGGAACGTGCCGGCAAGCCCGCGCTCCTGGTCGCCCCCCGAGTACCGCGCCGTCGTGTAGTTCTCCTCGACGTCCCGCGGCACCGGCCTCACCGTAAACGGGAGCCGCGGCAGGGTTGAAAACCACTTGGGCAGCTCGGCATCGATACGCTTCGCGATTGTGCTCGCCGCGGATATCAGTTCCTCGCGAGTATCCACATAGAACCGCGGATCTTCCCGAAGGTACTCGAGCCACTCCTCGAATGTGCCGGTGAAGCCGCTCGCTGCGATGACCTGGTCCATTTCCCTGCGAATGCGCTCGACCTCTTGCAGGCCCAGGGCATGAATCTGTTCGGCGCTCAAGTCGAGCGTCGTATAGTAGCGGAGCAGGAAATCATAATATTCCCGGCCTGCGGGAATGCTGTCGATGCCGATGTTCGGGCGTGCGTTCGGACGATACTCGTCTTCAAGGTACGTAAGCAGGGCCTGCTGTGCCGGCCTGACGACCTCTGCGACGATCGTGGCGGCTTCCCGTCGTAAAGCCTCCTGCGCGGCGGCGGACATGTCGTCCGGCAGCCGGTCGAACGGTAGCAGCAAAGGGCTGTCTGCAGGCCGTTCAGCAAGCTGCGCGCTCACAACGGCCACTGCCACGTCGATCACGGAATTCGGCTGGACCCAACCGGTTGCGATCCCGCGTTCCAGGTTGGCGACCTGCGCGTCGAACCAGGCGGGGATCTGTCGCAGGCGCTCGAACCACTTCTCGGCATCCGCTGCATTCCGGATCACTGTCCGGCGTGCCGCATGCCCCGGCAGGTTGTAGAAGCCGGTATGCGCAACAAACGCAAAACGCTGCTCATCGAAAGCAAGGCCTTCGATTCTCAAATCCAGGATGCGCGCCAGATAGTCGCGATTGGTCGCATCCTCTTCATCCAGCGAAGCGTCCTCCAAGGCGGTCAGACGCTTGCGAAGATCCTCCAGCCCGGCTCGCCTCCGCTGCATGGCCGCGGGAGTCACATCCGGCCATTGCAGGGAAGCATCAGGCAGGTCGGAACGCCCCGTGACCATCGGGTGCTGAACCATCAGCCGTTCATAATCGGCGATCACGGCGGCCAACTCTGATTCCGGTGCATCAGCGGGGCCGGCAATGGCCGGTGAGGCGATGATCAACACCAGGAGGGAGAACAGCTTCCGCCGTTTGTATTGGAATACAGTCATTATGACAACCTGTGCCGCCAGCGGCTTTTCACCTGCGCCATGGAAAGCACAAGCCTCGGCATCAGCGCAGCCAGGCTGTGTGCGGGAATGGCGCGCGGCACCTGCGGCGGTACGGCCATTGCCTGTGGATTTTTGCCCGCCAGCATCTCGGCCACCTGGCTGCCGAGGATCGTATTGACCCCCAGCCCGCGGCCGTTGCACGCCTGCACCGCAACAATTGACAGGTCTTGCTCCGGTACGTAGACGACCGGCAGCAGCGAGGGGTTCAGGTAGGCCGTTCCCGTCCAGATGTAGTCGATGGTTCCAAGGGGCATGGCGTAGGCTTCGTGCAGGCGTCGAGCCGCCTCTCGCTGAAACGTCGCTTCATCCCATTTGGGAAATACCTCGGGAAGCGCTGAAACGATACGTCCCCCGTCCGCAAGGCGGGACGTAAAGACGTAGGCCTGCCTGTCGGTATACGGCAGGCCTTTCCCCAGGTAATGCGCACGCTCGGTGCCGGACAGGGGCGCCGTAGCATATTCGTGGACAAGCAGCGGGAGGGTGGTCCTGGACAGCGCGGCGTGCAAGGCCGCATTACCGCCATTGGCAGCCAGGACGACTCGTCTTGCGCGCACGCAGGCCTCCGGGGTCTTCAGCTGCCAGGTCTTGTTCGTGCGCTCGACCGTTTCCACCGGGCTGTTCGTGAACACCGGCACACCCGCATCGGCCAGGGTTTTGGCCAGTCCGGTTGCATAGGCCAGGGGATTCAGTGCACCGCCGGATTCGAAATACAGCGCCCCGGCGTATAGCTCGGTGCCAATAGCCGCTGCCGTGGCGCGAGCGTCGAGAAATTCCACCGGGCAGCCCAGCGATTTCCAGGAACGGCTTTCCGCGTGCAAGGCATCGAGTTCCCGGGCGCTCTGCACCGGCGAGACAAAACCAGCTTGTTGCGCACCGCAGCGAATCCCGTGACGTTCGATCAGCTCGAAGGTGTAAGACGCTGATCTGCCGACCAGCCTGACGAGCCGTTCACCGGCTTCGCTTCCGTAGAGCCTGCTGGCCTTTTCGATCCCATCCCGCGCAAACTCCGGCGCCAGGATGCCGCCGCTGGCGCCGGTTGCCGCGCCGCCCGGGTACCTGGCCTCCAGGACGACGGCTTCGATGCCAAGCTCGTTGAGATGCAGCGCGGTCGACAGGCCGGCTATACCGCCGCCTACTACCGCGACATCGGTTTCGAGTTCACCGGCCGCTGTCCTGCCGGCATACGTTGCGGCCGTCGCACTCCAGAGCGACACACCCGTACCCTCGTCCGTTCCGGCATTCGACTGCGGGGTTGCTGCGGCAGCTCGCCCGTTCCGCGACATATTATCTTTCAACTGGCACCCGGTTCGCGGTCCCTGCGACCTCATGTTCCTGGCCCGACTGGCGCCACCGCATCGCAAGTACAAATGCCACACAGAGGAACAGGGCTACTGGGGTATTGATAATCATCGGCAGCGACATCTCACGGCTGCCGAGAATGGCGACGGCGATGTAGATGGCGGTACCTTCCTGGCGAATCAGGTGCTCTATGCAAATCGCTATGCGCTCGTTCGCTTTTACCCTCGCCAGCCGGCTGAAGCTGAACGCCATCGCGAGCGCGAGAACGTTCATCAGGGCGACCATGAACAGCAACGGGCCAAACGCGGCTTTAAGCGTTTCGGTCTGGTCTATCAGGATAACGATGAAAGCCGCGAACAGCACAGTGGTGGCGATCCACTTGACCCACGGCTTGGCAGCGTTGGCAAACTGCGACCGATAGCGCCGGACGATTACCCCCAGCGATACGGGCAGGAGCGTGATGCTGAAGATCTGGCCTATCGAACTCAGGAGCGGAACTTCGATTACGCTGTCCATGCCGAGGAAATAGGACGTTGCCCCGTACGCGTAGAACGGAACGATGAATACGTAGACGAAGCTGACCAGGATGCTGAGCGACATGGACAGCGCCAGGTCACCCTTTGCGATGTCGGTCATCAGGTTGGACAGCATCCCGCCCGGGCAGGTGGCCAGCAGGATGAAACCGACGGCGAGCGCGGGAGTTGGCGCAAAGCTTATCGCAATGACCGTACCCAGCAAGGGCAGCGCAATCATCATGCTGGCTACGCCGACGATCAGCGCCCGCCTGTGGGTAAAAACTCTACCGAAGTCCTCCAGCGTCAGGCTGAGGCCCATCGAAAACATGATGAACCAGAGGGAGGCCGGTAGTAATACATCACCGATTAATTCCACGATGTCTCCTTTTGTTCCGCGCTCAACGCCGGAAGGTCAATCAATCCGAAACTGTCTGGCGCACGTCCCCTCACTCATGCCTCGTCCCGAAACCGTAGACGTCGACACCCGTGTCGGAGACATCATTTGTACCTTACTCCGCCTTTTATGACGGCATATACGTTCTTCAATGCAGAGATGTCCGCGAGCGGATTGCCGGTTACGACGATGACATCTGCCAGCTTGCCTTCCTCGATGGTGCCGAGCTCATCCTCGAGCCCCAGCGCTTCTGCTCCATTGCGGGTGGCTGCGATAATCGCGCCCATCGGCGTCATGCCCTGCTCCACCATGTAGACGTACTCGGCGGCATTGGGGTCTTCCTGCTGGAAATTCAGGAATGAAGGCGTGTCAGTGCCCAGGGAGAACTTCGCACCCTCACGAATAAACCTCGACATATTCTCGCGGGATACCGCAAGTCTCTCCTGCATTTCCTCATAGGAGGGACCGCGCAGGCCGAAGGCGTCGGCACCGCCGCTGTCACTCCGGTCCACTGCACTGACGTAGATCGGGAGGCCCGACTGGTCCGGGTGCTTCCGGTTGTACAACATCCTGTCCCGGTAGCGCATCAGGATTCGATACTCGTGGGGCTCCATGGACATGATGTAGAGCGTTTCGTTGAACCGATGAGGGTCGGCCGCATGCTCGGCGCCCGTGATCATTACCCGGAGCAGCGTATCGACGATCACACCCTTGTCGACGTAGCCACGGATGACGTCCTCTGCGATCAGCTGATGGCCGTAAAAGGGATGCTCGAGCGTGTCGACGTCGAAGGCGAGCATCCGCCGAAGCCCCTCGTTGTGCCCTCCTGCATGGACGTCCACGATTTTGCCGTGGCGATGAGCCTTGTCGATGATGTATCGCAGCTCCTCGTCCGTGAAGTCATTTTTTCCGTCATAGACCTCATCGGACATATACAACTTCCAGTAGTTGTATTCAGGTCCCGTGAACGCCTCTGTATCCTTCTCGACATCCTCGATGACGTTGTAGGCAAATTCGTTTCGTAGCCACTCGACAGTCTCCGGCGGAGTCTCATTTTCCCGCGTATAGGAGTCGAAATGCTCGTCGCTCATGAAGAGCGCTCCACCGAGGAAAATCCGTGGACCGGGCAACTCGCCCGCATCGATCCGCTGTTTCACCGGCAGGATTCGGGCCGAGGGACCGCTGGTCTGCCGCATGCTGGTGACGCCCTGCATCAGGTACACGTACGCTCGTTCAGGCATCCGGGCGAAGGTTTCCTCCCAGCGGGCACGGAGGACGTCCAGCGGCAGGTCTGCAGTCGGCGCGGGATAAAGGGGGTTGAGTTGAATGTGCTGGTTCGAGTTGATGATACCGGGCATTACGGTCATTCCCGACGCATCGATAACCTGTGCGTCCTCGGGGATGGCAACGTCTTCGGCGCGGCCCACCCGTACGATGCGATCGTTCTCGATAAGCACGGTGTGCTCGAGCTTCGGATCCGCACCGGTGGCGTCGATGACTGTGCCTCCCACGATTGCGATGGGATGCCGCGGCTCGAACGGCGGCTCCGCCGGGCCGAAAGTCGTAACCGCTGCACGGGTTCCCTGGAACGAGAACACGGCAGCAACCACGAGCGCCATCAAGTACCTGTTCTTCATTGTCACCCCCTGCTCCGGCTGCCTGGACCCCGCGAGCCGCCGGAAGGCGGTGGAGGTTAAAAATATTTCCGAATTCGTACGCATTTGCACGTACTTTTGCAAACTATAGCAGTAACACCGGACCCCCTCAAGGATCGCTGGGCAGCTGTAGAAAAGGTATTGGGATCAGGTTGTTTCGAGCTTACGCCTGGCGAGGACCTCGATCTCGACCTTTGCGCCGGGAACGGGGATCTGGCAGATCAACGTGGTATTTGCGGGTCGAATACCTGCAAACTTCTCTGCCAGCAGCTGGACAATTGGCCCCACATCATCAACGGAGGTCAGATAAACGCCGCAGCGCATCACGTCCTCGAGGGAAGCGCCGGCCTCGTCGAGGGCCTTCTCGATAGTGGCGAAGCTGTTACGCGCCTGCTGCTCGACGGACTCCGGCATCTCCCCGGTGGAGGGATCTGGACCAACCGTGCCTGACACCACTACCAGGTCGCCGTCGACGACCGCACGGGAGTAGCACGCAAGCTCCTCGATGCGAGACCCCGATGAGATTGTCTTGCGGGTCATCGGGCTGCTTCCTCACCGAGATACCGCTGCAGTCGCTCCATGCCCTCCGCGACGCGATCGTACGGCTCCGATCCGAAACAGATCCTGAGATAGTCGGCGCCCCGGCTGCTGTAGAAAGTTCCGGTTTCCACCGCGACGTGCGCTTCCTTCAGAATACGCATTGCGAGCTCGTTCGCGTCGACGCCAAGCCCGGAGACGTTCGCGAAAGCATAAATCGTGCCCTCCGGCACAGGACAACTGACGCCGGGAATTGCATTCAGGCTCTCGACGACGAGGTCTCGTCTTTTCTTGTCTTCCGCCACCATTTGCTTCACGCAGTCCTGCGACGCGGTAACGGCAACCAGCGCGCCTTCCTGCGCGAAGACACAAGGATGCGTGGTGGAATTCATCGTGATCCTGCGCAGCTCCGTTATCACGGGCTCCGGCGCGGCCGCGTATCCCATGCGCCACCCGTCCATAGCGTAAGCCTTCGTAAATGCGCTGACGGTGATGGTCCGCTCCTTCATGCCAGGCAGCGACGCGAAGCAGATATGCTTGTGGTCATCAAACGTGATGAACTCGTAGACCTCGTCGGACAGCACCAGGAGGTCGTGCTGCGCGACGACCCGCGCAAGCTGCTCCAGCTCCTCCCGGGTGCATACGCTGCCGGCGGGATTGGACGGATTGATCAGTACGAGCATCTTCGTTGCCGGAGTGATTGCATGCTCGATTGCCGCCATGTCCAGCCGAAACATCCCGCCTGCCAACTTCATGGGAACCGTGACCACCTTGCCGCCGGCCAGGCTGATCTTCGAGTTGTGCTGCGGATAGTAAGGGTCCATCACGAGCACCTCGTCCCCATCCTCCACGTAAGCCATGAAGGCGGCGAACGATGCCTGGGTAACACCGTTTGTAACGAGGATTTCATCGGCGGAGTAATCCACCCCGTACTCCCCGGCATAGCGTTCCGCCAGGGCCTGGCGCAGTGGTCCCAGCCCCTGCAGTTCGCCGTAATGCACGATGCCGCGATCCAGGGCTGACTTGGCTGCAGCCTTGATGTGCTCCGGCGTGTCGCTTGCCGGGCGGCCCACCTCCAGGTGTATGACATCCGCTCCACCAGCCTCGAGCCTGGCGGCTACCTCGTACATGCCAAAGCCTTTTCCAGCCTGGCTCTTCATCCTCGATGCTGGCCGTTTCATTACTGTTCCCATTTCTTCCTTACCGGCGGAGCCGGTATATTGTGCCGTGAGTATCGCTCAGCACGGCCGTTCCCGGACGGGACAGGGTCAGGCCGAAGGCTCTGCCGGCGTTCGACACCTCTCCCTGGCCATCGATGTGATTGACCAGCCATTCGGTATTGAACCGCAGGGCACCGGACTCTGCACGGGCGGTACCGCCGTATGCGAAGACGCCGCCTTCTTCCCCGCCGGCTGATTCATAGACGAGGGTGAAGCGGTCTCCGACCGACAGGAACAGTCCGCCCGCCGGACTCGGGCACCCGTTCGTGGCCACCTGCTCCACCTGCCAGGCAGCCGCGGGCAACCCGTTGCCGTCGATGCGGTGCCAGCGCTGGGTCGAACCGCTGCCGAAGGTAAGAAGCAACTCATCCCCGTCGAGCCCTGCGTGGGCAGTCTCCGTCGCGGGCGGCGCTGCTCTCGCGGCGCCATCCACGTCCTCCGGCCACCATTTCACGGCGAACACGAGTTGGCCATCTTCGAGCCTGTAGTCGCCGGAATGGGCACGCCCGGCGAGGGAGCCGTCTTTCGAGGACATGGTATAGATGAGCCCAAAACGGCCTTCGGTCATGACCAGCAGGCCGGACACGTCACTTCGCTCATCGCCCTGCATGACATACTGCTGCAGGCTCCAGGCGCCAGTCAGCTCCGAGGCAGTTGCCGCGGTCGTCGCGAAGCTGAACCAGGCAGCAACGACAATCGGCAGTAACGGAATCCCGGCTCGCATCTCCATCAGTCTCCACGCTGCAGCAGGCCGAACCTGCCGTTGAGGTCCTGAGCGCAGCACTCCATTGCCGCTGCTCAAATATCGATTAGACCGATAATACCAAAATCACACGATCTTCGATATGAATGTGGATTTGTTTTACAGCAAACAGGAAGGAACGTCCGGGTGGCCGGGTTTACTCGATGGGCAGCTTGCTCAGGTTCGTGATGATCCGCAACAGTATGTCATCGAGTTGGCGTAACTCGGCAGCGCTCAGGCCACTGGTGGCACGATGCAATTGCCGGCTCGTCACCTCCCTCAGGTTGGCGGCCATCTTTTTGCCCGCCGGGGTGAGTTCGACATCGGTCACCCGGTGGTCCGCCTCGTTCAGGGTAGTGGTGACCCATCCCTTGTCACGCATACGCTCGATCGCACGCCCGCCTGTCGACCGCTTCTGCAAAGCCAGCTCGCAAACATCCTTGATGTTCGAGGGGCCGTTTTGCATCAGCACCGTCAGCAGCCGGTAGGTTGTGCGGTCGACGCCGACCTTCGCCATTACCTTGTCGAGATCTTCGTGATATTTGAAGTCGGCGTGCGCAATCAAATAAAACGGTGACCTGAACAGGTTGAAGCTAGGATGTGCCGGGTCCATGCTGCGTGGGACTGTCATTATCATTAATCCTATTGTAAGTCCGGGTTGAGGGCGGCTTTCAGCACCGCGCGAATTCTCACCCAGCCTACCAAGCAGGTCAAATCAACCCAAACGCCCCACGCAGCACCCGCAACCTACCCGTCAGTTGCCGGGGAAAGGCTTCCCGACGACGTCGGCCCAGACAGTGCGCACATCCTCGTCATGCCCAGTCATCTCCCACCGGATCAGGGTCACCGGAATCACGCCCCGGGACAGCAGATCGTCGTGGAATTCGCCAAGGTTGAAATCATCGCCGAGCTGGAACGCACGTTCCGACACCAACTGCTCGATCTGTGACTTGCCGAGGAGGTACATGCTTCCCAGCCCCGGACGGCGCAGGTAGCCGACAAGGTCGTAACGCCCCAGGTCTTCTTCCATGAACGGAACCCAGTCCATCATGTACTCATTAGCCTGCTCCAGCGACATGTCACCGGTGTGCATGCCAATTTCGGCAAAAAAGCGGCTGCCGCGCTTGATGAGCGCCACGTAGAAGAGCTCCTTTGCCCGCGGGTTATCGTCGACAATTCCCGCCTGTATGACCAGCTCTTCGAGATAGGTCGCCCATCCTTCCGCGCGTGCACTTTCACGGTGCGTCCGCCGGATCGGGTTCTCCAGGTGCTCGCGCAGCACGCCGTCGAAGCGATGGCCGGGGAACGAGGCGTGAATGTGGTTGTTCAGTGCATTCCGGAACTGGATCTCCTCCCAGAAATGGCGGTCGTGCTTCGCCCTCGGGCTCCAGAACACATCGGATTCGAACTCGTCTGGCGTGTAGTCCGGGATCGTAAAGAGGTTCTGGTCCCGAACCAGGGCCCTGGTTTGCTCTTCGGCCTCGCGCGTACGGCGCTCATGCTGCTCCGCACTTTGCGTCAGGCTCAGCTCATCGAGGGCCGCATTCTTGTTGCGCTCCAGCTGGTACAGGTAGCGATACCGATGGAATTCGCGCTCACCCAGCCTGCGAAGGTCTTCGACGGTGTGCGGCAGCAAGCGCACGTGACGGAGGTACCAGTTGAAGTTGTCGGTACCGATGGCTGCGGATTCATCCATGCTATCGAGGTTGGCAGCCAGCCAGTCCCGGTACTCCTCCGCGGCGGCGGTGGCTTTACGGCAGTCGGACAACAAGCTGCGATCCTGGCCCTCCAGCCGGCTGCAGAGATCCTTGAACCACCCGATCGTGCCTTCCGGAGGATTGTCCCGGTACGGCTCGCCCTGGCCAACGCCGTCAAAGTTGTCGAGCAGGAAAATTGCGAGCTGCGCGAGCTCGCCAACCGGGTTTGTCAGGTTCTTCCTGGCCCGCTCGACAATGACCGGCACGCTTTTCAGTTGTTTTGAAAGACTGGAGCGCGCATCGCGAGTCGTCGGCACGTCGGCATAGGGAATCGAACGCATCTGGTACAGGTACAGCAGTGCATCACGAGACCAGGGCTGCATCACACGATGGTTGAAGACGACCTCGTTCATTTTGGACCAGACGAGCAGGTAATCCACCTGCTGCTCAACGCTCCATGAACCCGGGTCGATGCTCGCCAGGCGTTTGCGGAAGTTTTCGAGATCCTTTCGCTGCCGGTCGATCGCTCGCTTGCTGTAGTCCGGGACGCCGTCAACGATCGCCGGTTCACGCAGCTCGAGGATTTCATCGCTCAGTTGTACGAGCTGATCGTAGCTCGCGAATGCGCTGGAGCTAAGCCCGAGGACCAGTGATACTGCGATCAGGCGTGTGAATTGATTCATTGCAATAGCTCTCCGGACCTTCATGTGTGAATTGATCAGCGCGAACGCCGCAAATTATCAGCGTTCAGGCTACTCCAAAACACCCAAAATCACAAGATCATCGATGTAAATTCGGTTATTCCTGGCGCGATCACACAAGAGTCGCTGCTACTTCAGATAGCGATCAAAAAACTCCGCCATCTTCTTGAACGCGAATCGTGTCTGCTCCAGGCTGTCGGTATCCCAGCTGTGGCTGGCGCCCGGCAATGTCAAAAGTTCGAATTGCTTGCCATCGGCCACGAGCCTCTCCGTGAGCGCAATTGTGTCGGAATACAACACAACCGAATCGTTCGTGCCGTGGATGATCATTAGCGGATCGCTCAATCCCTCATGGTGATACAGCGCGGACTGGCGCTGGTACCGCTCCGGGTAATCCTCGCCCGCCGGCTCGCCCATAACCCATTGCTGGGACGGAAACGCGTGCGCGACGTTGGTTGCGGGTGCCCCGGCAATGCCTGCCGCGTATACACCAGGCTTCTTGAACAGCGACATCAGGGTCATCAGCCCGCCGTAACTGGAGCCCCATATGCCTACCCGCTCCGGATCGACATATCCTTCGGCAACGAGGTACCTGACGCCGCTTTCGATGTCGTCGGTATCGATGCCGCCATAGTCGTGGAGCAGCCCTTGGCTGAACGCTTTGCCGTGCCCCCAGCTTCCGCGAATGTTGACGGTCAGGACCAGGTAGCCGTCAGAGACAAAATACTGGTCCAGGCCCCAGGTGGGATGGGCAGTTCGTCCGCCCCATTGGTTTCGCAGTGCGTCCGCATACACGGAGCCCACGATCAGCGGGTAGCGCTGGGACGGGTCAAAATCCCGCGGAACCATCAGCCGCGCGTGCAGCGTTGCCCCGTCAACGTGGCTTTCGAACTCGAGGTACCTGACCCGAGCCCAGTCGTAATTTGTGAAATCCGGCAGCGGCGAATGCGTGATGCGAATCGGCCCTTCCGTCAGTGAAAGATCCCCGGCGTAGAGTTCCGGGGGCGTCATGTCATTCGAAAAGTGCAGCGCGACCCGGGAGTAGTCGGTGGAAAATTCCGGGGCCCAGGTACCGGGCATCACGGTCAGGGCTTCGACCTCACCCCCTTCGAAGGGCACGCGATACACCTGGCGTTCGGAAGGATGAGACCTGTTGGCAACGAAGTACAGCATGCCGGCGGCGTCATCGACTTCGAACGAGGCGATCTCCCATTGTCCGGCCGTAAGCGCCCGGACCGCCCCGCCCGCTTCCCGCTGGTGGTACAGATGGTAGTAACCGTCGCGATCCGTCAGGATGACCAGGCCGTCGCCGCCGGGCGCCCAGGCGGCTTGCCACCCGGGAATCACGTTCTGTGGATCGTCATACCGATAATGGACTTCACGCCTGCCGGTTTTGACGTCGAACACGTAAATCGTGTGTTCCTTGACCAGGTGGTCACTGGTGTTGGCAAACAGCCGGCTGCCGTCGGCGGACAGGCCGTAATCCCAGATCGGGTGCTGGTCATCGGGGAGCTCGAGCCACTGGATAGAGCCGGTGTCGAGCTCGGCGACGCCCAGGCTGTACCGCGCCGTTTCGTCGCCCGGGAAGGCTCGCGTGACACGGTTGACCTGGAGCCTGCCATTCGCATAGAAATGGAGATCGCGCTCGGGCATGTCGCGCTGGTCGCTCCGGAGGAACGCGATGCGGGCGCCGTCCGCGGACCATTCGTAGCTGCGCACGGCCGTTTTCCCGTCCAGGGCATCAACCAGCACCGCGGCGGAAGCGAGCGTTCCACCCTGCAGGGGCGCCACCCACAGCGCGGAGCCACCGCCCGAAGTCCTGCCGACGAACGCCAGGGCCTTGCCTCCGGGCGCAACGTCCAGGTGCCTGACGCCGGTCACCTCCTGCTGGACTTTCTCGGTGGGGCCGTCCGCATCGGCGAGGTACAGGGAGCCGTCGAGGACATAGGCCAGCCTGTCGCTGCCCTCGCCCAGCCACGACAAGTCGCTGACGCCCTGGTGCAGCGAGGTTTCCCCGAAGCCATCACCGTGGCGCGTCAGGCGCTCGAGCTCGCCGGTGTCGGCGGACCAGAGCCAGATGTCGCGGAACGGCAGGCCACGGTCGCTCCAGGCAAACGCAAGCGTGGTGCTGTCGGCGGACCAGCGGGCGAGCGCGGGGCTCGTGCCGATCAGGCTCGGCAGGGAATACAGCGAATCGAGGTCCATCGGCGCCGCGGCCGCTGCCTCGCTGCCGGTAGCGGCAGCGGTCCCTTCCCCGGCCGGGCCCGGGCTACAGGCGGCCTGCACCGCAAGCAGCAGCGCTGCCAACAAGGTCCCTGCGACGCGGTTGGTCCTCATTCCCGTGGTCGGCCCGGTGCAGCGCGGATCACGCACCCCGTCAGTCCGTCCCGAGATGCCGGTCGAAGAAATCGATCATCTTGCGGTACACGAATCGCGTTTGGCCCGGGTTGTCATCTCCCCAGCCGTGCGTCGCCGCAGGCAGCGTTACGAGCTCGAACGTCTTGCCCTGGTCGATCATCCGCTCGACCAGCGCGATGGTGTCCGAGTAGAGGACGATGGGATCCGCGGTGCCGTGGATGATCATCAGCGGATCTTCGAGCCCCTTGCTCTGGTACAGCGCGGATTGGCGCCGGTAGCGCTCCGGATAGTCGTCGCCCCGCGGCTCACCCATCACCCACATCTGGCTGGGATAGGCATGGGAGACATTCGTCGCCGGTGCGCCCGCGATGGCCGCTGCGTACAAGCCCGGCTTTTTGAAGGCCGACATCAAGGTCATCAGGCCGCCATAGCTGTTTCCCCAGATGCCGACACGGTCGGGATCGACGAACCCTTCGGCAATCAGGTGGCGCACGCCGCTTTCTATGTCGTCCGTGTCGATCCCGCCATAGTCGCGGATCAGCCCCTGGCTAAACGCCTTGCCCTGCCCCCAGCTTCCACGGACGTTCACCTTCAGCACCAGGTAACCTTTCGACACGAGGTGCTGGTCTAGCGCCCAGACCACGGAGCCTCCGCGGCCCCACTGATTGCGCACGGTGTCGGCGTATATGGAACCGACGATCATGGGGTACTTCTTCGAACGATCGAAATCCGGGGGCACCGACAGCCTGCCGTAGATCCTGGCACCGTCGACGTGGCTTTCAAACTCCGGATAGCTCACGCGCGCCCATTCGTAATCCTCGAAAGCCGGCCGCGGCGAATGCGTCACCCGCGAGGCATCGCCATCCTCCAGGAGATTCTTTACGTAAAGCTCGGGCGGCGACTGATCGCTGTTGAAATCGAGCGCAACGCGCGCGAAGTCCGAAGAGAAGGTCGGCTCCCAGGTGCCGGGCGTCGTGGTAAGCCGTTCAACGTCCCCGCCGGCCATCGACACACGGTACAGCTGCCGTTCGGACAGGTGCGATTCGTTGGCGATGAAATAGATGTTGCCCCGTTCGGGATCGACGCGGAAACTCCTGACCTCCCACTGACCGGACGTCAGCGCGCGCGGCGCCGAATCCGCCGTCTCCTGGTGATACAGGTGATAGTACCCGTCGCGATCGGTCTGGATGATCAGCCCGTCATCGCCGGGCGCCCAGGCGGCGCGCCAGCCGGGGACCACGTTCTCCGGGTCATCGAAGGAATAGAAGGTTTCGCGATCGCCGGTCGCCACGTCAAAGACGTAGATCCTGTGCTCCTTGACGACGTAGTTGCTGGTGTTGGCGAAAAGCCGCGAGCCGTCCGCGGAAAGGCCGTAGCTCCAGATCGGGTACTGCTCATCCAGCAGTTCGAACCAGCGCACCGAGCCGCTGTCGACGTCCAGCACGCCGAGCTTGCGGCGCGTGGTTTCCTCTCCGGGGAACGAACGGCTGAAGCGGTATACCTGGTGCTTCCCTCCATCCGCGTAGTAATGAAGCTCGCGCAAAGGTACGTCCGTATTGTCCCCGAAGACCAGCGCAATGCGCTTGCCGTCTTCGGACCACTCGTAGCTCTCGACGAAGGTCCGGCTCGCCGCGTCACCAAAAACGCGCCGGCTCTTGGCGCCGGGAGGCGCATCGGCCGGACGCAGCCAGAGCGACCCGTCGCTATCGAATTTGTGAAGATAGGTGGTACGAGGCCCGCCGCTGACAAAACTCAGCTGCCGACCGTCAGGAGACGACATCAGCTGGCGAATAGCCTCGACGCTGCCCTCGGCGAGAGTCGTGTTCCCGTCGAGGTCGGTAATATAGAGGGCGCCGTCGAGTACGTAGGCGAGGCGATCTGAACCTGCTCCCGCCCAGGCAACACCCGTGACACCGCTGCCCGCGGTACCGTCACTCCCGTGATGCGTGATCCGGCGTGGAGAATCTCCGTCGGCGCCAACCACCCAGACATCGCGGAACTCGCCGCCGTTATCGTTCCAGGCAAACGCCAGTAGTGAAGAATCCGGGGACCAGACCGGGTGCCGGGGTGCTGTGCCGATCAGCGACGGTGCCTGCAGGAGCTCTTCGAGCACATACGGCGCGTCCTTCGCTTCGGCATCCGGCAAGAAGGAAAACGGGGCCAGTATCGCGGCGGCAAGAACTACCATCAGCCCTGCAGGCTTACCCTTCCACAGGTGCATCATCATCTGTAAGTCCCCACTATAGTGAATCGGCCCGCCCCGGGCGTTCGGGATCGGGAGCGGCGTAACCGCCGCTCCCTTGCCCAAGCTTCTCGTTACCGAACGTCAGAAGTTCGCTCGGAACCCGACCGTGAAGTAACGGCCAATGACATCGTAGGTGAACGAGTCGGTGTTGACGAAGCCCACACCGTCCGTATTGCCGATAATCGGCGGTTTCTTGTCGAGGACGTTATCAACCACGCCGTACACGGTGTAGCTGTCAGTCACGTTCCAGTTGGCCGACAGGTCGAAGTAGCTCACCGAACCCAACCCGAGAACCGGCACATTGGGGACCGGCGAGTTGGTGGCGTTAGCAGCCGCTATACGACCGTTGTCCACACTGCCGATGTAGCGGTGGCGGAGCGAGACCTGGAGATCGTTATGGTCCCAGGTAAACCTCTGCACAGCGCGCCACTTCGGGTCGGCAAACGAACAGGCACCGCCCCCGACGAAACCGGCACAGTCGGTCGGATTAATCACCGGGCTACCCTGGAACGTGTTCTCGAATACCCTCGCGCCTGAAAGGGCGTAGTGCAACGTACCCAGGTTATTCGGCAGGTCGAACGGATAGTTGACGTTGAAGTCGATACCGCTGGTCTTGATGTTCGCGATATTCGCGTTGAGGAGCGGCACGTCCCGAAGCTGACCATCCGGCCCGCGGGTGGTCAGCGGCTGACAGAACGGGTTGTCCAGCGACAGGTTCTGCCGGCACGCATCGATGGTCGGGCTCAAGCCTCCACCGAAGATATCGATCGCATCCTTGATCTCGATATCGTAATAGTCGACCGTCAGGTTGAGGCCGGAGATCTGGGACGGCTGGTAGACGAAGCCGAAGGTCCAGGTATCGGACACCTCCTCCTCGAGATCCGGGTTACCGCCGACAATCGCGCGTATCTGCGTGCTTTCCTGCTGGAACGTGTCGATGGCATTCGCCGGCACCCCGAGCAACACGCAGAAGTCCTTCTCTGCCTGGGTGGGGTTGGCGGACACGTCGCAGAAGTCGCGCGCCTGCGGCGCCGTGTTGTCGCCGCCGCGATACAGCTCGATCACGTTCGGCGCACGGACCGCACGCTGCACGAGACCACGGAAACGAAGGTCTTCGTGCGGAGCCCACTCACCGCCGTACTTGTAGGAAGTAACCGATCCGGCCGTCGAGTAATCGGAGAAGCGCACGCCGGCCTCGAGTCCGAGGTATTCGGCGAACGGCGCACCCGACACGATCGGGATGATGGACTCGGCATAGACCTCGGAGACGTCGAACCTGCCGCCGGTTGGCTGCAGTCCGGCCGAGCGAGCCACGCCCTCGCCGCTGCGGTAAAGGTTATCCGGCTCGAAGTAGGCGGACTCCTCGCGATACTCCAGGCCGAAGGCAACGCCCAGGGGGCCGGCGGGCAGCTCGGCGATACTGCCGGAAATCCCGGCGCCAGTCTGCACCGACTGGATGTTGGCGCGGTTCACCATTCCGACGCCGATGAAATCGACGGCGTCCTGGCCCCAACCGCCGGTGTCGAACAGGTTCAGCACCGTGCAACCACCCGGCCCCGACGGGTCCGCGCACTGTGTCGGATCGGCGGGATTGACAAGCAGCGCCTGCTGGAAGCGGAACAGATGCATGCCGCCGCCCTGAACCGTCGTATTCTGGTTGCGCCCGAAGTTGTAGAACACTTCCCAGGTCAGGTCGTCGGTCAGGTCACCCTCGAGCCCGGTGACGACGCGCCAGACGGTGCGGTCATCGGTACTCGTGCGGCGCCCCAGCTCCCGGGTGCTGCGCTGCATGTTGACGGGCACAACGCCGTTGAGCGTACCCATCGGGTCGAGCTGCGAGTTGAGGAAATCGCGCAAACTGTCGCCCATGTACGGATTCTTGGTATCGAGGCGGAAGTTCGGAATGATCGCGGTCGGCAGCGGGATCGGCGACAGGACCGAGTTGACCTTCACGTTCGAGAACTGCGCTTCCGCAAACAGCCGGAGGCTGTCGTTGAACTCGTAATCGCCGAAGGTGCTGATCTGCCACCGTTCCATCGGTAGCTGGAGCGTGCTGTCGAACGAGACATGAAGCTCATCGCGGCTCTGCTCGTAAGCGCGCCATCCACCGTCGGTCAGCACGATACCGAACGGACCGATCGGCGTACCGAAGGGATCGGTAAGGCCGCTGTTCACCGTCTCGAGCTCCGGCCGGCTGATTCGGGTCTGCGGTGCATTGGGGTCCGCGGGCGTCAGTTGCCGCAGGTAGGCGTTACCGTTGGCGTCCACGGCGTTGACGAAGGATTGAGCCCCCCAGGGCCGAGCGCCGGCATACATGGCCTTGCGCTCGAAGTAGTTCGCGTAGAACACGACGTTGCCGCGCCCATCGTCGAAATTCGAGCCGATAGTGAGGTCGACACCCACACGGCCGGCATCATCCTCGCCGCTGATACCGTACTGCGTGTTGAACTCAACGCCTTCGAAGTCGTCCTTCATGATGAAGTTGACGACGCCGGCAAGGGCGTCGGAACCGTACACGGCCGATGCACCGCCGGTAACCACTTCCACACGCTCGATCAGCGCCGGAGGAATGCTGTTGAGGTCGACGACGCCGTCAGTGCTGGCAGCCACCATGCGGCGTCCGTTTATCAGCACCAACGTTCGTTCGGCACCCAGGCCGCGCAGGTTGACGGTCGCCGTACCGGTACCGGGGTTGTTACTCGACGCACCGAAGGTACCGACGACCTGCGGCAAGGTATCGAGCAGGCGCTCCACCTCAACGGCGCCGGAAAGCTCGAACTCACTGGAATCCAGGACGTTGACCGGGCTGTTGGAAACGAGATCGGCGCGCGGGATTCGCGAGCCGGTGACCACGATCTGTTCTACCGGGTCCGAGGCCTGCTGTGCCACAACCCCCGGGCTCCAAATGGCCGTAGCGACCGCCGCTGCCACCGCGAGCGATCCGGAGTACCTGCGAGGCAGGGGAAGCGAGCGCCGGCCGACTGCCGTACCTCGCTCCGCATCGGGTCGGCGGTTGTCTCTAAACTGTTTCATTGCATTTTGCTCCCTGTTACACCGGCATGTTGCTTAGGATCTTGCCGAGGCCTTCGGGCCTCATGCTCACGCTAATATGCATATTCATGTTCAAATTCACACGAATTCGAGACGAGAATATTGAAGCGGTAGGCGAAAGTCAACGTGCAACCGGAAAACGCTGTGGCACTTGTGCAACAGCGCCGGCGATCAATGCACCCGGCGTGCGGATAATCTCAGGCCGGGAGTACGTCAAATGCGACAGTCAGCCGGTGCCGGTCCTCACGAAAGGGCGTGGTGCCGTGAAAGAAGAAGGAGGGGAACAGTACAAGCAGCCCTTCCTCGGGCCGCACGAGGTATGGATCCGGCTCCCGATCGCCAAGCTGCAGGTTCGTCCGTCCGAAACGCAGCCATCCTTGCTTGTCGTTTTCATCCCTGACGCAATCGGGCACGGATACGTAATAGCAGGAACTGATCCATCCCCCGGAATGCACGTGATTGACGTGGAAGCCCCCGGACCTCAGGCGCACCGACCAGGACCCCGAGAAACGGAAGTTCCCGGTACGGCGCTGGATCAGGGGGTGCCGTCGATCACCCTCGAGGCTTTCGATGTAGTCCTTCACCGCTCTTTCGAACAGGCGTCGCAGCGCGCCGATCTCGGGAGCATCGCTTTCGAACAGGTCGTCGAGCGTCTGGGTGCCATTGCGTAGCGTCTGCTCGGCGGGCGCCTCGACGGTTCCGTGTAAACGCTCGAGCACCCCGGACAACTCGCGATTAAATGCCTGTATGTCCGGATAGCCGTCCGGTGGCAACAGCCGGAACGGTCGAACGAAGCGTGAATAGTCGTTGAGCGCCTGTTCGCGCGGGTCTCCGAGCAGCCGCCAGCACACACCCCGGTAGGCAATCGCCTCCTGGTCGTCTGGAAGCGCGGCTAGCGCGGCTTCGACGTTTCGCAGGGCAGCGTCGTATCTCTCCTGTACGATCTGCAGCCTCCCGAGGTCCATCAGGTACCGGGGATTGCCCGGCGCCCCGGCAAGGGCCTTGGTGAAGTGCGTTTCCGCTTCATCCGTATGACCGAGCACCGATAGCGCACGAGCCATGCAGTGATGCAAGGCGGCGGAGGCGTGCCCGGCCCCGATGCCCTCCGCAAGAACTGCCGCTGCCTCGGCGCTTCGGCCAGCCAGGATGAGCCTGTCCGCCCAGTCGACGCGGATTTCAGTTGCGGCAGGCAGTTGCTCGACGGCCCACCGATAGCTCGACAGGTACGCATCCCCGCGACCGTACTGCCACATGACCTTGTTCAGCGAATCGTGCGCCGCGGCATAGTCCGGCTTGAGCTGTATGGCCATTCCGTAGGCGTCCAATGCATCGTCCAGGCGGCCGGCGGCCAGCAGCGCATGAGCCCGGTTATAGTGGATCTCCGGTCGTCGAGGCGCCAGGCGCGCCGCAGCCTGGATGAGGTCCAGGGCCTCGACGGTACGACCCGCCTGCTTGCATAAAATACCGAGGTTGTGAAGGGCGGTGACCTGCTTGGGGTCGAGGTCGAGCGCTCGCCGGTAGGACTCCTCTGCATCGGCCGGGCGCGCGAGCTCCTTCAAGGCATTCCCCCGCGCTGCCCAGGCTCCGGCGAGCTGCGGTGAACGATCCACGAGGGCGTTAAGGGTTTGCAGCGCCTCGTCGGGCCTGCCGGCCGCCAGGAGCGAAATTCCGAGGTTCAGCCGCGCATCCGTGTAGTCCGGCTGTTCCGCACAGGCTTCACGGTAACAACCAATCGCCTCGTCCAACCGTCCCGTAGCCTTGAGTATATTGCCGAGATTGTTGCGCACATGAGGCTGGTCCGGTTTTACCGACAGCGACTTGCGCAATAGTGCCTCCGCCGCCGTGGGGTCGCCTTGCCGGCGCCGGATGAGGCCAAGCAACTGCAAGGCATCGGGATGTGAAGAGTGCCGTTCGAGAACCCGCTCCACGGCGGATGCCGCCTCGGCCAGCCGATTGTTGCGGGCCAGCTCCATGGCCCGGGTGAGCAGTACCCGATCGCCTGTAGCAGCAGCCGTACTCAACGTGCCGCTATCCTCGGCTGAGCGATGTCACGGGGGCATACCACAAAATGCTGAAAGTGTCGGAGCGACATGAAGCCTGGATTTCTTGATCTCCCCAGCATATTCCATTAGCCTCAATATAACCAGATTCACAGGATAAGCCGCGCGAAATTGCGCTGACCCTCCTCCTGTGGCTTGGAGTCAATGGACCAGCAATCCCTTTTCAAGTTCGCCGCAATTCTGGTGGCCGGCCTGGCGCTGTCATGGACCGCTGCAGCGGCAAGTGACGTCATTCCCGCCACGACCGACGACACGCGGCGCGTGCCCATTCCTGTGCACGATTCGTCGGGTGAGCGGGTAACGGTACTGCAGGGCGGCACGTTGCTGGACGGCACCGGCAACCGGCCAATGACGAACGCCGTTGTTGCGATCCAGGGGGACCGGATAATCTACGCGGGATCCCCCGCAGGCTACCGCGCACCCGATGCGGAGAGCCGCAGCCTCGACACAAGCGGCCTGTTCATCGTACCGGGACTCATCGACCTGCACATTCATTTCACATCGCAGCGCGGTGACGATGCCGGACGCTATCGCGATTCCGATGCTGCCGCGGCGATCCGCGGCATGTTGCTCGCCGAGCAACTGCTGGACGCCGGCATCACCACGGTCCGCGATGCCGGCACACGCCACGACGTAGCCCTCAAGCTCAAGGAAGCAGTAGAACGCCGGATGATCGACGGCCCCCGGGTATTGTGGAGCGGTCAGCGAATCGTCACACGCGCAGGGCACGGCGATGAAGTTGTTGCCGTCGGCAGCGGTCGCCCGAAAAGCCTTGCCGACGGCGATCGGGAACGGGTCGCCAACGGACCATGGGATTGGCGGCTCGCCGTGCGCGAGCAGATTCGCCAGCAGGCCGACTGGATCAAGCTCACCGCGCCCTATACGCGCGAGGAACTGGCAGCAGCCATAGACGAAGCCCACGCCCACGGTATCCCGGTCACCGTCGATTCGTTCGGTAAATACAGCCTTTGGGCCGCCGAGGCGGGCATCGACGGCATCGAACATCCCCTGGACCTGACCCGCGATACGCTGGAGGCGATGGCGAATTCGGGCACCGACCTGGTACCGACACTGACGACGTTCTACAACCTGGAAACGGCCGGCTATCCTTCAGTTGGAATCCCCGCCGGCGGCTTCTACTACACGATGGCCCGCCGGTTTCCGATCAGCCACGAGAAGCACCTGGCAGACGTCAAGGCAGCGCACGACGCCGGCATCCGCGTCGGCGTCGGCACCGACATTCCGATCGAGGCCCATCGCCGTTATCCGGAGAGCTACTATGCGGAGCTCGGGCTGCTAAAGGACGCCGGGCTCACGGACTCGGAAGTGCTGCAGGCGGCGACCAGCGTGGGCGCGGAAATACTGCGAATGCAGGACAAGCTGGGGTTGCTACGCGCCGGTATGCTGGCTGATATCCTGGTCGTCGGTGCGGATCCCCGTGAAGACATCCAGAACCTCCGCGACGTTCGTTTGGTGATTGCCGACGGCCGCGTTGTACGCGACCAGCATCCATAGCCCTGAGAGCCGGATAACTTTTCGCGATCCCCTCGACCGTCGACCGCCGTCCCGGCTGTTCAATGCTTGACGATGACTCCTTCGCGCATCACAAAGCGCACCTGCTCAAGCGCCGTGATATCCCGCAGTGGGTCTGCATCGACCGCAATTACATCCGCACTCTTCCCCGGCGAGAGCGTGCCGGTCACGTCTTCGACTCCAAGCAGCTCCGCCGCCACGACGGTCGCCGACCGAATCATGTCGGCTTCCCGCATCCCGGCCGCCTTGAGCAGGCGGAATTCCCCGGCGTTGGTGCCGAACAGACCGATGTTGATGTCGGTGCCGAACGCGATCTTCACGCCGGCGCGATTGGCTGCCCGCACCGTTTCTGCGATTCGCTCATCCGCAGCATTCACGTTCTGGCGTACGGTTGGATTCGCGTTCGGATCGCGCTCCACGCGGTTGCGCAGCATTCTGATGGAGGTCATTGTAGGCACCAGGTAGGCACCTGTTTTGCGAAGCAGTTTGATCGACGAGTCGTCGGCGAATGTGCCATGCTCGATCGACAGCGCGCCTGCTGCGAGGGCAGCATTGATGCCGGGCAACCCGTGAGCGTGCGCCGAGACCTGCTTGCCCATCCCATGAGCGGCCTCTACGATGGCGCTGATCTCCTCATTGCTCATTTGCTTGGTCAGCGCCGCATTCGGGGACAATATCGAGCCTGTGACGACGATTTTGACCACGTCCGCACCGTCCTTGATGACCTGGCGGGTCACCTGCATGCAGCTCTCCGCACCGTCACAAGGCGCTTCGAGGTTCGTGTCGGCGAGCATGTCCATGACGTCACGTCGATAGCCTCGAATGATGCCGCCGCCGGTGGGAACGATGGCCGGACCGGCAGCCACGATCCTTGGGCCCGTTACTATGCCTTTGCTCATGGCATCCCGAAGCGGGAAGACGATGTCGGGATCCCCGGCCATATCGCGCAGGGTCGTAAATCCCGCCTCCAGCGCTCGGCGTACTTCGGCATAGCCTCGAAGCACTAACATGCCATCCTCGACCGTCGCGAGATCGGCGCTGTAGTTTTCGCCGCCGAACTGCATGTGGATATGGGCATCGATCAAGCCGGGCAAGACGAACGACTCGCTGAGATCGATGATCTCAGCGCCTGGTCGCTGCACGAACCCTTCCTCCACCGATACAATTTTCCCGTCGGCAACGATAACGGAGGCACGTGTCTTTGGAGCTTCCCCCGGAACGGCAAGCACCGTTCCCGCGTGGATGATGCTAACCCGGGTTTGTTGGTTAGCCGACGCGACGGATGCCGCCAGCAGGCTGAACAACCCTATGTATATGTATTTCATTATCGCTCCCAGCGCTCTATCCGGCTCAACGTGTTATATCGGACCATCAGCGTTTGTCGATGGTGAGGTCCCATATGTAGGAAACCTGCCGTGGGCAGAACTCATTGATTAAATTGAACAGTGGATCTGCCCGGCCAAGCCCACTGAGTTTTCGTGTCGCCACGGCCAGGGCGGCGTCGTCGACCGAGGTCATCGTCAACATCCGGCTGTAATCCCCCCCGACGACCCGCGCCTGCCATCCCCAGCTGACAAGAACACCATCTTCCACCAACTGGCCCAGCACCGGAGCGAGCATTCGCCGGGCCAGCTCATCCACGTGCTCGTGCCGGGTCAGCTCACATGCGTAATAAGTCGAGAAACCCTGTGTTCCCCGGCGCTTGCTCCCGGTATTGCCGGTCACAGGCTTCCACAGGTAGGCATCGCTGGGTTCGCACGCCGGCCCTCGGGCACCTTGCCGCTCCCTGGTTTCCCGGTCGAGGCGTTGCTGCGCGGCGAGCACCTCCGGCAATCCGTTTCCAATTACAAACTGCACGCGGCGCCAATCCCCGCCGGCCTCATGGACCATCCAGCCCCAGGCGAATATCTCGCCGCTATCCACCGCGGCATCGAATATCGGCCTGCTCCTGGTACGCATGATTTCGTCCTGCCGAAGCGCCGCCTCCGCATCACAGTCGAAGTACGCGGCAAACATGTGCGGATCGTTCTGCGCCATCGCGGTGGAGCCGCAAGCCATCACGGCGAGCCAGGCCACGGTAAAACCGGCTGCAAACCGGCGGCGCTTCGCCAGCTTTTCCAACCTCATGGAGCGCTTCCGCCAAAACGCTGCTCGCCGACGGTACGCCACTTTGCGACCTGCCCGCCTTTCATGACGAAATCGACGTCCAGCAGTTCCTCGATGTCATCCAGCGGGCTGCCTCGGGTGGCAATGAGATCAGCCGCCTTGCCGGGCTCGAGCGTTCCTATGGAGTCCTCCAGGCCCAGCGCACGCGCCGCATTGACCGTCGCCGTCCGGATCATCTCCTGCGGGCTGAGCCCGACCTCGCGGAGCATCAGGAACTCTTCGGCGTTCCGGCCGTGCTCTGGCACGCCGATGTCCGTGCCGAAGGCAATCGGCACGCCGGACGCGTACGCCAGCCGTGCCATCTTCATCGCCTGCCGCCCTGCCTCATCGACCTTCTGTTTGATCAGCGGGCTCAACGACGTATTTGTCCTCACCGTCGCCTGCAGGCGCGGTATGACCGTGAGGGTAGGCACGACGTAGGCGCCCGTCTCGCGATAGAGCTTCATCGACGACTCGTCGCCAAACGTCCCGTGCTCGATCGTATCCGCGCCTGCCCGGAGGGCAGCGTTGACACCGTCGCGGCCGTGGGCATGCACCGCAACCCGCCGGCCCAGCGCATGGGCAGTCTCGACGGCGGCCTTCAACTCGTCATCCGTCATCTGCACGCCAAGTCCCGTCCCGGTCTCGGAGAACAGCGCACCGGTGGCAACAATCTTCACCACGTCGGCTCCCTGCTGCACGATCTCCCGCACCGCGCGCCGACAGTCGTCCGCGCCACTACATGGCGTCGTCAGGTGGTTGGCATGCTCCATGATTTCCGCGCGATACCCTTGTACGATTCCACCGCCGCTGGCGACCACCTGCGATCCTGCTGAAATGATGCGGGGGCCCATGACGATTCCCTGGGCAATCGCATCGCGTACCCCTGCGACGACCGTGGGCGAACTGGCCATGTCGCGCATGGTCGTGAACCCGGCCTCCAGCGTCTTCCTGGCGGACGCATACGCCCGCACGGCGAGGAATGCATCTTCCAGCGTCACAACCTCCATCTTGAAATTCGAGTTGACACCGATCTGGAGGTGGCCGTGCATCTCGACCATTCCCGGCATGACGAAGGCATGACTGAGGTCTATGGTTCTTGCACCCGGTCTTTCAACGAATCCCTCGACTATCTCTTCAACCGTGTCGCCAACCACGACGATGGACATTCGGGTAGCCGGCTTCTCGCCGGGAACGGCAAGCAACGTCCCCGCGTGAACAATCGTCAGTTCATCCGCATTTGCCGGCTGCACGGGCAGTAGCAAAACCAACAGGATGAATGCTGCAATTCGCAAGTCAATGCTCATATCATCTCTCTCCGACGATGAGGCAGGGGTTCGAATGAGGGCGGCAAACAATCAGCGCCGGTAGATGGCACCGGTCTCATGGAGCGCTTCGGCCAAAACGCTGCTCGCCGACGGTACGCCACTTTGCGACCTGCCCGCCTTTCATG
>CAYRKH010000016.1:0-55618 GCA_964424805.1 uncultured Woeseiaceae bacterium | reverse complement strand
GCGACGGCCTGCTCTACTTCGGCGGCATGCACGGCATCGTCGCGTTCCGGCCGGAAGCGGTGGCCGTGCCGGAGCATCGGGCTTCCGTCGTGCTCACGGGCCTGCGCCTGTTCAACGAACCGGTCGCCCCGCGGCCGGCCGGCGACGAAGACGCGCTGCTCACGCGAAGCATCACGCACACGGACTCGATCACGCTGACGCACCGGCAGTCCGTGATCACCTTCGAGTTCGCGGCGCTGCAGCTCACCGACGCCGAGGACGTGCGCTACGCCTACCGCATGGACGGCCTGGATGAGAACTGGATCGAAACCGACTCGACGCGGCGCGTCGCGACCTTTACGCACCTGCCGCCCGGCCGCTTTCGTTTCCTGGTGCGGGCACGCGACGCCGCCGGCGACTGGGGCCCGGAAATCGCGCTCGCGGTCGTCGCGAAACCGCCGCCCTGGCGCACGGCCTGGGCGTACGCGCTGTACGCTGCCGTCGGCCTGCTGTTCATCGCCGCGGCGTTTCACTACTACCGGCAGCGCCTGGTCGCCCAGCACCTTGCCCGCGAGCGCGATGCCGCCGAGCAGGCGACGCGCATGAAGTCGGCGTTCCTCGCGGTCATGAGTCACGAGATCCGCACGCCGCTGAACGGCGTGCTGGGGATGCTGGAGCTGCTCTCCACTACCCGCCTGGCGGGCAAGCAGCGCGAATACGTGCAGAGCATCCAGTACGCCGGCCAGGCGCTGCTCACGATCCTGAACGACATACTCGACTACTCGCGCATCGAGGCGGAACAGGTCCACTTCGAGCGCACCACCTTCAGCCTGCGCCGCCTGCTCGACAGCCTGATCCTGCTGATGTCGGCTCGTGCCGCGGACAAGGGACTGGCGCTCGACGCCGACCTCCGCGATGACGTGCCCGATGCGCTCGCGGGCGACCCCGCGCGGCTGCGCCAGGTGCTCCTCAACCTGCTTGGCAATGCGGTGAAATTCACCGCGGCAGGCGGCGTCACCCTGCGTGTCCGGCGAGTCGAGGAGACGGGCCCGGGAGTACGCCTGCGGTTCGAAGTCGCCGATACCGGCCCGGGCGTCGACCCCGCGCGGCAGCCGCACCTGTTCCAGGACTACTCCCAGGCGGATTCCTCCATCACCCGCCGCTACGGCGGGACGGGCCTCGGCCTCGCGATCTGCAAGCGCCTGGTGGAAGCCCAGGGCGGCATCATAGGTCTCGACAGCCGGCCGGGCGACGGCGCGACGTTCTGGTTCGAGCTCGCCTTCGAGCCGGGGGCTGCGGACGCCGCGGACGCTCCCGAGCAGGCGGCCGCAAGCGTCGTCACTCCCCTGCGCGTGCTGCTCGTCGATGACATCGAGATCAACCGCGACGTCGCCGGCGGCCTGCTGCGCCTCGACGGCCACCAGGTCGAAGAGGCGGAGGACGGGCATCGCGCGCTGCAGCGGCTCGCCGCCGCCGGCTTCGACCTGGTGCTGATGGACCTGCGCATGCCCGACATGGACGGCGCCGAGGCCACCCGCCGCATCCGGGCGCTGGCGGATCCACTCAAGGCCGGGGTTCCCATCGTGGGCCTGACGGCCAGCGTCGCACCGGACGAAGTGCGGCGCTGCCTCGACGCGGGGATGAACCAGGTGCTCCGCAAACCGGTCACGCGCGACACCCTGCGCCAGGCGCTCGCACCCGCCGCACCGGCCGCCGCCCCGGCTCACCCGGCCGACGGTACCGTGCCGCTCGTAGACGAGCCGGCATTCAGGGAGCATTGCCGGGCGCTGGGGCACGACCGGGTGCGCGACATCGTGGAACGCTTCCGGCGGAGCAGCACCGAGCTGCACGCGAGCATGGCAGCCGCGGGGCCGGGCGACGCGGCCGTCATCCGCGAAGCCAGCCACAAGCTCGCCGGCGCGGCAGCGGGACTCGGCTGCCTGCGTCTGAGCGAACGCGCCGGGGCCCTCGAAAGCGAGGCGCGGGAGGGCCTTGTCGAGGCCCGTTCCGTGCAGGCACTGGGCGCCTGCCTGCAGGAGACCCTGGCAGCCCTCGACGACGCCCTGGCGCAATTCGCGCCGCACGAGTCTCCTGCGCTTCCGGCGTAGACGCCCCGGATCGCGGATGCGCGACTTCCGATGTGGGAGCGCGCATCGCGCGCGATGCCTCCATAGCCAGCGGCAGCATCGCGCGCAATGCGCGCTCCTACAGCACAATACAAGCGAGCACGGCCGCTACGGCGACGCGTTCTCGATCTCAGGGCAGGGATTTGAACCCCGACAGGCCCTCGAGGAAGTCATCCGGGGGATTCGAGAGATACAGTGCCCTGTACCATATCGTTGTAAGGAACGCGGCCACCTCCTCTTCCGTCGGGTAGGCTTTTCGAATCGCGTCGTTCCCCTGTACGAAATACTCGAACAAGAAACTGTCCGCCGTGCCCGCCAGCGCGTACGCCAGCGCAAGGTATTCTTCATCGGTAGCGAAAGCATCGGGCGCGCGCTTGCAGATGCTGCGCGCAATGCGCTCATTCCAGCCGTGCGTGAGCTCGCGCCACATCTCTGCAAACGGCGCCGCTTCACCGCTGGCCTCCACGAGGCAGCGCATCGCGCCAGGATTCGTGCGGTAAAGCGACACCATGCGCTGGTTCGCGTAGTGAATGGCATCCAGCGCGTTGTCGGTGCGAGGCCTTGCGGACACCTCCTCGCGGAACTTGTCGAGCAGGTCGGACAGTACCTCGCGCGTGATTTCCGTCTTGCTGGGGAAGTAATGATAGAAAAGGCTGACGCGCACGCCGGCTTCCCGGGCAATGTCCTCCAGGCGCAGCTCGTGAAAGGTGCGATCGCGCAGCAGTACCGCCACGGCGTTCTTCAGGCGACGCCGGGTCGCGCGGCCCCGGCTCGTGCTCGGTTTCGGCGGCTTTTCTTTCACGGCGTTGGCACGGACGTGGCGAGGCGCCCTGCTTCCACCGCCGCCTCTTGATCCCGCGCGCCCCGTCTTTCCATCGTCCATGCGGTCTTATGCCTCGCCGCTACGTCGGGTTCGCTTCGATTCTAGGCCGCGTCCGGGCAGCGGACAACTGATGAGCCGCCGGCTATGCACGTGCCACCCGCTCGATGAATGCGCCGGCCGCGGACCGGACTTCTTCACGACTCCACCCCATTGCCGAAGCACTGATTGTCAGCTCCGTCATCGACATCGCCTCCCCGTCGGCTTCGCGCCATTTGCCGAAGAGAGAGATCCCGGTGTCTTCGGCGAAGCGCAACCCGGCGTCGTCCAGCACCGCGGCCGGGTACGGCAGCCACAGCTGGAACTGGTGAATATGCGGCGGCTCGGGCCGGATGCGGAAGCCGGGTACGGTGCCTTCGAGCGCCTCGCGAAGGCCCTGCGCCACGTGCGCCGCCCGCTGCACGTATCCAGGCAGCCGCGGAAGCTCGTCGCGCAGCCCCGCCATGGCGGACAGCGCGGCCGGAAACTGGTGGAACAGCACACCGCCGTAGCGGTGCCGCCAGGTACGCGCTTCCTCGATGAACGCGCGCGGCCCGGCGAGTCCGGCGCCGGAGAGACCGCCAAGCGACTTGTAGAACGACACGTAGACGCTGTCCGCCAGGGCCGCGATTTCCGGCAGCGACCGGCCGAAGTGGGTCGTGCACTCCCACAGCCGAGCGCCGTCGAAATGCACTTTGGCGCCGCGCTCGCGGGCGGCGTCCACGACGGCCGCCAGCTCGCTCCAGGCCGGCAGGACGAACCCGGCTTCGCGCAGCGGGAGTTCCAGCATCAGCGTGCCGAAATCGACCGCCGAGGCATGCACCTCCCCGGCCTCGGGATTCCGCGGTTCGCGGGTCAGGTACAGACCGGACAGGCCGGACAGGATCTCCAGCGCGTTCGACTCCCGCTTCGCCGGAAACGACAAGGGATGCAGGGCGACCGTAGCATTCCCGGTTTGCCCGGCCCAGACGCGCAAGGCCGCCTGCTGTGCCATCACGCCTGTCGGGAAGAAAGCGGCGGCGGGTTTGCCGAGCAGGTCAGCCACTTCCAATTCCAGTGCCGCGACCACGCCGTCGCCGTAGACGTCCATCGGTGAGTCGAGCCACGCCGCGGGTGCCTGTTCGATCAATGCCAGGAGCTTCTCCCGAACGGACGGACGCCGGACATGCGACAGCTCCTTCACACACCCGTCGAGCACGGCACGCCGCCGCGCGTCGATGCTTGCTTCGCTTGCCGCGTTCACGATCCGGCGGCCCGCCGGCGCAGCGCGCCCTTGTCGACCTTGCCGTTCGGCAGCCGCGGCAACCCGTCGACGCGAGTGAACCGCTTCGGCACCTTGTAGTTTGCAATCCTGCCTCGCAGGTGCGCGCGCAGTTCGTCCGCCGCCGGTGGCGGACCTTCCGGAACGAAGAACGCGACCGCCACGCTGCCGAAGACCTCGTCCGGCGCTCCGACCACGCTGCATTCGGCAACGCCGGGGTGTGCCGCCAGTGCTTCCTCGATCTCCGGAGGATAGATGTTGTAACCGCCCGACTTGAACACGTCGTGAACCCGACCCACCAGCTTCAGGTCGCCGCTCGAGGACAGCTCGCCCACGTCGCCCGTGCGGCGCCAGCCGTTCGGCAGGATCACCCGGGCAGTCGCGGCGGGGTCGCGCCAGTATTCCGTCATGCCCCAGGGCGTTTGCACCTGGATCTCTCCCCTTTCGCCGGCCGGAAGCTCGCGGCCTTCATCGTCGACGAGGCGCAGCTTGTAGGGCGCGACGACCCGGCCGACCGAATCCGCCGGCGTCGTCGTGGTATCGGGATCGGTGAACGTGATGGAGCCGACGGTCTCCGTCTGCCCCCAGGACGTCGCGACGCGCGGGCAAAGCGCTCGCAGCCGTGCGACCAGGTTCGGTGCCGCATGCGCGCCTCCCCAGAAGATCATCTGCAGCGAATCCAGGCGCGCCGCGCCGATCGCGGGCGCATCCAGGGTGAGCTGGAACATCGTCGGCACCTGCCCCCATACCGTCACGTTCTCCGCTTCGATCGCCCGCAGCGAGGCCGCCGGGTCGAACCTCGGCGTGAAGACGACCGTGCCTCCGCCGACCAGCGCATAACAGGCCAGGTCACCGACGCAGCCGATGTGGTTGACGGGCAGGTTGTTGAGCACGCGCAGCGGCTCGGCCGGCCAGGCGCGAAGCTGGGTTTCGCTGGCGCCGGTGAGCGCGCGGTGACTGATCACGGCGCCCTTGGGTTCGCCGGTGCTGCCGGACGTGAAGACGATCAGGCAGGCGTCGCCCGGCTGCACCTTGTCCGCACGCGCATCGACGGCCGCACGTGAAATCCTGCCTCCCGACTCGATGAAGGCGGCAAAGGCGATCTCCCGTTCCCCGCGCGATCCGGTTCCGTCGAAACATACCGTGCGCACGCTGTCCGGCAAGCCGGCGGCCCAGGTACGGTAGCTCCGGCCTTCGATCTCATCCGGGAAAAACACCAGCGCGGGCTCCACCCGCGCGACGACGGCATCGAGCTCCGGATCCGCGTAGCGCGGGTTCAGGCCAACCCAGATACCGCCGACCGCCGCCGTGGCGAGGAAAGTGACGAGAAATTCGTCGCCGGGTGCGGAAAGGGTCGCCACGCGGTCGCCCGGTTGGACGCCGGCAGCCAGCAGCGCCGCCGCGCAGGCGTCAACGGCGGCGCGCAGCTCGGCCCAGCTCATCCGCCGGAACGGGGTCACGACGGCATCGGCGCCGGGCCGCTCCTCTGCCCAGCGCCCGAGGTAATCGTGCAAGCGACGCTCCACGGCTACCGCTCCCCTGCGCCGGCGGCGCCACGATCGCCGTCCGGCCGGCCGACGTCGTCCAGCGGCCAGATCGGCCGCCGGACGCGGCGATAGGGAATCTTCCTGAAGTCCGCTTCCAGCGGTCCGCCCCCCGAGGCAAGAACGGTTGCCCGGGCCAGGGATGCGAAACCGGCGGCGAAATGCTGCGCGGATTTCACGGCGACGATGCGCTGGTCGGCCGGCTCAACGTTCAGCGTCCGAAACAGGTCCGGCCCGTACGCCTGGTCGCGTGTCGACGAGACCACGACCGTCACGGCGCCGAGCCGTACCGCGCAGGCGCGCCCGAGGGACATCTCCGTGCCGGCCCAGGTTTGCCGGGCGTCCTCCGCCAACCCGACCACCTCGCCCCGGCGCTCGACGGGGCGCCCGCTGTTTACGCCGCCGGACTTGCCGCCAAGCGCGAGCGCGAGCTCGGCGCCCATGCCGGCGGCGTGCGCGGCCGCCACCGTTTCCGGGTCCCACAGGGGTCCCAGGCAGGCGGTGACGCCCGCATCGAGCAGGCGCTCGAGGAGCAGCGTCGAGTCACCGCCGGCGCCACCGCCCGGGTTGTCGGACACGTCCGCCAGCACCACGGGTCCCTCCGGCTCCGCGAGGGCGGCCTTTACCGCCTCGTCGAGCGGCAGCGGCGGCGTGAACGTTGCCTCACGCAGGCCGATGAGCTGCCGGCCGAGCGCTTCCGAGAGGGCGCGGGCCGTCCCCGCGTCGTCCGCGAGCACGACGACCTTGGCGCCCATGTCCGCAACGTCACCCCAGGGGAACCCGTGCACCAGGGATACCGAGGCGACGTCCGGCCGCGCTTCGAGCGCCTGCATGTCCCTGACGAATCCCTTCATCGGTTCGCGCATCGTGTGGAAGCGGCCGATCGTCCGGCAATCGTAGACGGCCTTCTGCGGCCGCCAGCGCTCCCGGGCACAGCGTTCGAGCAGGTCGATGAGCTCGATGCCGCGCTCGAGGAAGTCGACGTGCGGGTATTCCTTGAACGCCACCAGGATATCGGCATGCCGAACCATCGCCTCCGACAGGTGCGCGTGCGGATCGATTTCAATACCGACCGGGACGGCCGGACCGACAATGGTCCTGACCCGGGCGAGCAGGTCGCCTTCGCAGTCGTCGTAGCCCTCGGCGCACATCGCACCGTGCAGCGACAGCGCCACGAGGTCCAGGGGCATTGCCGCCCGGAGCTGCTCGCAGATCTCGTCGCGCAGGTGCTCGTAGACCGCGCGCTCGCAGCGGCCGGCCGGCAACGCGAAGGCGTAGGTGCCCTCGACGAGGTTCCAGCCCTGTTCACGCGCGCGCCGGCGCAACAGCCAGAGGGGGGCGGAGACCTCCGTCAGCGCCTCCGGGTGCTCGCCGGGCCGGTACAGAAATGTACGGGTGAAATCCCGCAGGCTCACCCGCAGCGGGCTGAAGGTGTTGGTCTCCACGCCGAGGCCGGCCGTGAAGGCGCGCAGGGTTCGCCGCGATTCACCCGCCATCCGCCATCCTGCTTTCGAGCCGTCGCCGCACGATGTCGTGCCGCCGGCGGTGCAACGGGAACCCGACCGCCGATACCGCGCCGCCCAGCAGGATCAGCGCGGGCACCAGCAGGGCTGCCACCTTGAACGCCGTAATCACCGCCTCGGAGTTGGCGACCTTCGGGTCGAAGCCGGCAAGTCCCACGGCCAAAAGCCCGGCGCCGCTGCCCGCCGTCACGGTGAACTTGGTGGCGAGCGATACCATGGCATGGAAGTTCGCGGCCTGGTTCACCTGGCGCTTCATCAGCTCGTAGTCCACGACGTCGCCGAGCAGCGCGTTCGGCGCCACCTGTGTAACGCAGGAGCCGAAGGCGCGCACGCACACGAGGACGATCAACGGCAGGAAGGCCGCCTCCCCTTCCGGCAGCCAGAGCATTGCCAGCAGCGCGGCAACCGAGATGCCGAGGCCCAGCGCCCACGCGCGGTGTTTCTGCATCAGGCGGATGAGGCGGTACCACAGCGGCACGCTGACCAGGGTCACCGCGGCGTCGGCGAGCAGCACCCACGCGAACTTCTCCCCGAGCCCCAGCACCGAGCCGACGAACAGGAACACGAGTCCGTAGAAGATACCCTGGCCGAGACCCGTCAGCAGGTAGGTCGCGAGGAAGCGCAGCAGCGGAAGGTTCGAGCGCATCGCGCGCAGCACGGCGCGCACTTCGATGCGCTTTGCCCTGGTGGGCGCGCCGTCCGGTACGCCGAGCACCGCTGCCAGCACGGTCACCGGGAGCGCGATGGCAACCGCCCAGCCTATGGCATCGAGCGTTTCGGCATCGTAGGCACCCGACCCGGAAGCGGCCAGGAATGGGGCGAGTGCAAACGCAAGATTTCCGACGCCGAAGGCAACGGCAAGGCTTGTGAATATCCGCGAGCGATCGACGTAGCCGCGAGCAAGCTCCGTACCCCATGCCTTGTGCGGGATGTCGATCAGCGTGTAGCCGAAGTAAAAAGCGAGAAACCACGCCAGGTACTCTGCCGCACCGGTATCGGGGGCGGGCGCGTACAGGTTGACGACCGCCACGGACAGCACCAGCGCGCCGGCAATCATCCACGGTTTGCGGGTGCCGAGCCGGTCGATGGTCCTGTCCGACAGGAAGCCGACGAGCGGGTCCGTAACCGCGTCGAAGGCACGCGCGAAGATCAGGACGAGGCCAATCGTCGCGAGCGGGATTCCGGTGTGCTGGGCGTAGAAGCCGGGCAGGATCGCCTGGGACGGGAAGATCACCACGGCCTGCGGTACTGACGGCAGGGCAAACGCGACCAGGTGGCGGAACCTGACCGTCATCCCGTTCTCCGCAAGTCGCCGAACCATGTCGTCCGCAGCACCTGCGCGCGGCCGCTTCCTTCGACGCGTAGCCTGAACGGCGGGTCGAGCGGCTGCTCGCGCAGCGCGGGCTCCGCGAACCTGAACCGGTAGCCGGCGCCGCCCCAGGGTTCGAGGATCGCGTTGAAATCGGGCGCGTCGTCGAAGGCAATCCCAACTTCGCCGTCCCGCACCCGGACGTGGACCCTGCCGGTCACCGGGTGCTCGTAAACGCCGGAAGCAACGGCGACCGGCGGCGTGCGCCTGTCCCGCGGAACGAGCGCGTCGGCCGCTTCCTGCCCGCCGCGTGCAGTATCCTTAGCCGCACGTTCGAATTCGCCCTGCCAGTCGCGCGGCTCGCGGCCGTTGGCGATCTCCAACAGCTCGAGCGCGAGTCCCTCGATGCGTGGGCTTTCGGCCGAAGCCATCAGGAATACACCCGTTCCGGCGTCCGGGAGCAGGGCCATTGCGTGGCGCCATCCGCGTCCGCCGCCGCCATGGCGCAGGAGGCGCCGGCCCAGGAATGCCGCTGCATAAAGTCCCATGCCGTAAGTGCACGCACCGCCCTCCGGAGCCAGCCGCCGGTCCGGCTCGGCCACCGCGGCCGCGGGCGCTGCCATCTTTGCGAGTGCGGCGGCCCGCAGCGGACCGGCATCCGAGCCGGCCAGGCCGTCGAGCAGGAAACGCAGCCAGCGCAGGGCGTCGTTACCGTCGAGGTGAATCCGCGCCGAGCCCTCCGAGTTCGGTCCGGTCAGCTCGCGGACGGGCACCAGCCGACCGTCCAGCGGCAGGTGCGGCGAGGCGCCTGCCGGAGGCTCGACGCCGAACCCTGCAGAGACCGTTGCCTGCATTCCGAGCGGTGCCGTGAGCTCGCCCACGAGCTCCGGGAACGATTGCCCTGACAGGCGTTCCGCCGCCAGCGACAACGCGACGTAACAAAGATTGGAATAGCTGAAGCGATCGCGAAAGCGGGCGGACAGCTCCATGTGGCGGGCCCTGGCGAGCCGGTCGCTTTTCGCCGCGTCCTGCCGCATGCCCCACTCGGCGATACCGGCGCGCGACAGGCCGATGCGCATGCTTGCCAGGTCACGCAGCGTCATCTGCCGGTTCACCGCCTCGTCGGCGGTCCGGAACTCGGGGACGACGTCGGCAACCCGCAGGTCCCATCCGGCCGCACCGTCCTGCACCAGCAGCGACAGCACGGCCGCCGTAAACGTCTTCGAGCAGGAGCAGACGTGGAAGGCGGTTGCGGGTGTTATGGCCTCGCCCGGCGCGGCACTGCCGTGCACGACGACCTGCCCGCCGTGCGGCGTGATCACCGCGGCGGCACCGCCGCCCGCTCGTGCGGTACTGAGACCGGCGACGAGATGCTGCCGCAGGCGCTCGAGGCCTGGCGACTGCCGGCCGCCGCGCCCTTCAGGCACTCGAGCCCGCTCCGGGATCCTCCGGTTGCCCGTGCTGGTCGAGGACGAAGAGCCCCAGCCATTCCGCCGTCAGGGCCGGCCGTGCCTCGCCCTCAATTTCGATGACATTGGTGGTGCGTATCCGCAGGTGTCGTTCGCCGCGCGGCTCGAGCCCGGCCAGCGTACAGCGCATCCGTATCCGCGAGCCAACGGGCACGGGCTGCACCCAGCGCACGCGATCGAGGCCATAGTTGAGCGCATAGGCCGCGTCGACCGGCCACATGCCGATTTCATGTGAGAAGTGCGTAAGCATGGACAGGGTCCAGAAGCCGAAGGCTATGGTGCCACCGTAGGGCGTCTCGCGCGCCGCCCATTCCGGCGAAACGTGCAGCTTGTCGTGGTCGTTCGTCGAGCGCGCGAACTCGTCCATCATGGTTTGGTGGACGTCGAACCAGCCCGAAACGCCCAGTTCCCTGCCGACCCGCTGCCGCAGGTCGTCGACGGTGTAACGCGCAGCCATCAGCCCGGCTTCTTCGGCGAAGACAGCAGCGCGAACTGCGGCAATGCCGCCGCGGCTCTGCCGGGACCGCGCAGGTGGCGGCCGGCGAGCACGAGAATCACCGCGCCGGCGAGCATGGCGACCCAGCCGACCGGCTCGATCCCCGCATCCGATACCGCGTTGAAGAACATGTGCGGCACGATGCCGGCCCAGAGCACGCTGCCACGCGTGTTGACGAACAGCCAGGTCATGAACACCGAGAACGCAGTCACCCTGAGCACAAACGGCAGGAACTCGAATCCGGACTGCGAGAGGCTGCCGACGTAGAAGGCGGGCAGGTGCCAGACGGCCCAGACGATGCCGAGGATGAGCGCCGCGGCGCGCGCGTCGGTGAACATGAGCAGGCGCGGCAGCGCAAAGCCGCGCCAGCCGAGCTCCTCCCCGAGAGCGCCCGGGTCGGCAAGGATGTGTCCGCCGAGAATCACCAGCGGCAGCGCTACCAGCCACGGCGAGAAGTCGAACCCGGCGAGGCTGCCGCCGGCCGCCGCCTTGACGAGGTCGACCACCAGGCACAGGCCGGCGAACCCGAGCACGCTGATGGCGATCCATTTCCACGCCACCCGCACTCTCACAACGGACGCAAGCAGGTCGCGCAGGCCCCGCCGGCCGTAGCGCAGCGCGGTAACGCCGAGGGCTGTCAGAGAAGGCGCGTACACGGCGAGGTAGAAGGCCGGCGCTCCCAGCCGCATCGGCCCGAACAGCTCCGTCATCTTTTCGGGCTGCCAGACGTACGCTCCGACCACCACCCAGGTAATGGCGAACGTGACCGCCGTGAACAGCAGCAGGTCGATGAGCAGCCGTCGCCGATCCACCGGCGTCACCTCCTCAGAAGTTCCAGCGGAAATCGAGGCCGTACGTCCTCGGCGGCGATGGCGTAACCGCGTACACGATCGGTGCGACAGCGAAGCCGCCCAGCGTGAACCGCTCGTCGCCCAGGTTCCGGCCCCAGGCGACCACGCTCCAGCCGCCGGCGCTTTCGTACCCGAGAGCGGCATTCAGCAGCGTGTGGCTCTCCTGCTTGAAGGCCTCGGTGTTGGCGCTGTCGACGTAGTTGTCGCTGCGGTAGAGCACCTGGGGGATGAAATACACGCTGCCCGCGCCGGCATCCCAGCTCATGTCGAGGCTGAGCGATCCGGTCCACTCGGGCGCACGGGGGAGGTAATTGCCGGACTTGGCGCCGAACTCCTCGTACTTTGCATTGACGTAGCCGAGCCCGCCGTGCAGCACGACATTTTCGCTGAAGTAGACGGATGCCTGCGTCTCAGCGCCGTAGCTGCGAGCGGAGGCGGCATTGCTGATGAAGAACCCCGCGCCGTCCTGGTCGGACTGCTGGATGTCCTCGTAATCCATGTAGAACAGGTTGCCGTCGAACTGCACGACGCCATCGACCAGCCAGGCCTTGACCCCGGTCTCGTAGCTCATGAGCGTCTCGGGCTGGAATTCGACCTGGTCCGGGTTCGAGCTCGGACCCGCGTTGAAACCGCCAGACTTGAAGCCCCTCGAGATGCGTCCGTACACGATGGAATCGTCAGAGAACTCGTACGCAAGCGAGACGGTGGGCGACCACTCGCCCCCGTCCACCTCGCGATAGAAAGGCGCCACCTCGCCGAAGCCCGGGATCGGCAGCGTTGCGGTCTGTACGTAATCGACGCTCTTGGACTCCCAGGTATAGCGAAGGCCGATTTCCGCCTTCAGCCGGTCGGTCAGCGCGTACTCGCCCGACGCGAAGGCCGCGTAGCTTTCCGTGTCCGTTTTGGCTACCGACTGCACCAGGTTGGTGAGGCCGGGTCCGAGGAAGCCGGGGCCAAGCTGAAGGAGGGTGTTCTGGAAATGCTCGCGATCGAAGAAGAAGGCCCCGGCAACCCAGTTCAGCCGCTCGCCCTCCCCGCCCGACACGCGGAACTCCTGGGTGAAGTGGCGATAGGAAGCGTCCAGCCCTGTCGCCAGTATCGGCAGCGCGGTGAAGTCGCGATCCGTCAGGAAGTATTCATCGCGCTCGCGATACGCCGAGATGGACGTGAACGTCACGGCGTCGAACATCCGGTCCACCCGCAGCGAGGCCCCCTTGACGTCCGCCTTGGTGCCGCAGGGCTCGTCCCAGGCGGACACGTCGGGATCGTCGCTGCCGTCGTGGAGGGCGCCGTCCACCAGGGTGAACATGTTCTCGCAAGTGCGATCGCGCGACCCGTCCATGCTCAGCAGGATTTCGAGGTCGTCGGTCGGCCGTGCCAGAACGTGCAGCCGAACGCTCTCGCCGTCTTCGTCGTTGCCGTACTCTCCGGGGTTCGCGCTGTTCGCCAGGAAGCCGTCCCGCTCCCGCGACACGTAGTTGAGGCGGGTCATCAGCCGGTCGTCCAGGATCGGGAGGTTGAGCGTGACGCCGTACTGGCGAAGGTCATAGTTGCCGGCGGATACGTTCACGCTGCCACCGAGCTCGGCCTCGGGCTTCTGCGTCACGATGTTGATAGCGCCGGCCACGGTGTTGCGGCCGAACAGCGTTCCCTGGGGACCGCGCAGGACCTGGACGTTCTGCAGGTCGAACAGCCGCTGGCTGACGGCGGCCTCGTTGCCGACGAACACCTCGTCGATGTAAAGCCCGATGCTGGTGTCGCTTCCCGAGCCCGCCGAGGTCAGGCCGCGGATGCTGAACTCGCTGTTGCGGCCGTTGCTGTCGTTGTACGACACGCCGGGAAAGGCGCCGCCGATGTCACGGAAGCCATCATCGACGGCGCGCTCCAGTCGCTCGCCGGTCAGCACCGACACGGACATCGGGACCTCCTGGGCTCTTTCGGTACGCTTTCTCGCCGTGATGACGATTTCCTCGATGACCGTCGGGCGATCGATCCCCGTCGTTCCGACTGCCTCCTGGGCCAGCCCGACCGTGGGCACGCCCAGCGTCATCGCGGCCGCCACGCAACCTGCCCGCCTGATGGTTCCCGCACTTCTGTTCGCCGTCATTTCCGCTCCCCGGAGGAATATGAAATTGAATTCAGTTTCAATATTGACACAGGCCTGTAGCGGTGAGCAAGATCCCTGCCTCCCGCGCTGGCCAGCGGTTCCGGCCACCGGTACCCTGTGGCGACCATGGTCCTCCGCATCCTGCCGATCGTGGTCGGCCTCGTTCCCATCGTTACCGTCTTCACCTGCTACTCGATAGCGATCGACACGGCCGGCCTGCCCGTCTGCAACCCGTTCCTCGACGGTTGCACCTCCATCAGCGCGACGGGCCGGCACCCGCCGGCGAGCTACCTGTTCAAGGCGACGATGCTGCCGCAGTCGATCCTGTTGGCGAGCTACTGGCTGTTCAACGTGGCGTGGCTGCGGGCGCTGCAGCGCGCCGACGGCGTTGCGAATTACAGTGGGCCGACGATCGGCGTCATCGGTGTCGCCGGTTCGCTGTTCCTCATCCTGTACGTCACCTTCCTCGGCACCGAGCAGCCTTTCTACGAGTTCATGCGGCGCTACGGCGTCTACCTGTATTTCGCCCTCAACGTCATCGCCCAGCTCATCCTCGCCTACAAGGTGCTGCCGCGCGCCCGGAACTGGCCGGGCACCCGCCTCTTGCCGCTGGTGCGCGCGCAACTCGTGCTCGGCTGGGTACCGTTCGCGCTGGGCGTATTGAACCTGGTGCTGAAGGCCGTGCTCGAGGAAAGCCGCCCGGCCGAGAATCGCATCGAGTGGGTCTTTGCGATGCTGATGCAGGCCTATTTCATCATTACCTACTTCAACTGGCGGGAAACGCGGTTCGGCGTCAGTGCCGGCGTATCCCGTGAGAACGTGCCGTCACCGGCGACGGTGGCCTCTACCGCCGCCCCCCCGGAGTGAACGCCGGCACGTCCTCGCTTTCGCCGCTGCTGCCGTAGTCGAGCATGCCGCTCGCGAGCAGGTCGGTCGAGGCGCGGACGACCGACAGCTCGGTCTCGACCTCCCGCAGCCTGGCCTCGGACCTGGTGTTCTCGGTGGCGCGATCGGTCAACTCGGTGCGCAGCTCGCGCGTTTTCAGAACGGATTCCTTCAGGTCGGACTTCAGGCGCCGGATCTTCTTCTCCTGGCCGGCGATGAGATCGTCCCGCACCGAGACGAGCTTCTGCGTTTCGGTGAGATCCCGGGTGGCCTCCTCCAGCTGTGCCTTGGCCTTTTCGGCCGTGACCTGCGCGACGCGCACGTCAGCGGTCAGAGAGCGAATCCGGTCGTCGCGCGGATCGCGTTCGCGGGCGTCGAACTTGTTGCCGAGCCATCCGCCGAGCTTCGCGACGACGAAGCCCAGCAGGAAGGCGCCGCCCGCGGTCAGCAGCCAGTTGTCGAAAAGCTCCTCGGGCATTGCCGCATCCGTTCCCCTGGTAGCAGCCGCATAGGTTATTGCGTTTTACGGCGCGGGACATGACGGAGTTCTCAGTACCGCGCCCATGCGCCGGCGCAACCCTGCCGGCTTTTTCCAAACTTTCCCTTGCCTGTTATCGTATTGCAGCTGTTTATTCAGGTCACTTCACGAGTTTGCGCCGTCCGGCCCGAGCGCCCGCCGGACCAGGTCGGGGAAGTCGGTGAACACCCCGTCGACTTTCAGTCCGTGCGCGGACCAGCGGACCATCTCGTCGAAGGATGTGAACCCCGGCGCGAGGTCATCGGCCCTGAAGGTATAGGGATGCACGGCAAGCCCAAGCTTGCGGGCATCCCCGGCGAGGCCGGTCGATTTCGCCGGTCCTCCCGCGCCTGGCGTGTAGAGCTGCTCTACCCACGGCCCGATGCCGTCCACCACCTCGGCAAGCCGCTCGAGTCCGCGGCGCGTGCGCAGCGCGTCGTAGTCGGTGCCGGATTCGCCCCAGGCGTTCTCACCGATGAGCTGGACGAGCTTCAGGTCGCAGCCCAAGTCGTCGCGCAGGCGCACGAGTTCGGCCGCGTCGAAGCATTGCACGTACACCGAATCCCCGCGCCGGCGGTAGCCGTACCCGTCCAGGATCTCGAGCAGCCGGGCGCCGAGGTCGATCCCCTCGCCCCGGTGCCAGGCCGGGCGCTTGATCTCGGGGTAGATGCCCACCCGGCGCCCGGTCGAGCGGTTGAGCCCCTGGATCATCTCGATCTCGGCTTCCAGCGTGGGAACCCGGAAAGCGCCCGTGCCGGTCGGGAAACGCCCCGGGTACACGGCCGCGCCGTCCGCGGCCCGCCGCTCGTGCACGTTCAGCGTCTCGAGCTCGGCGAGGTCGAAATCCCGCGCGTACCAGCGGCCGTCCGGCCGGCGGCGGTCCGGGAAACGCGCCGCGACGTCGGTGACACGGTCGAGGTGGATATCGTGCAGTACCACCAGCCGGTCGTCGCGGGTGGCCACGACGTCCTGCTCGAGGTAATCGGCACCCTGGGCGTAAGCGAGAGCCTTCGCCTCGAGCGTGTGCTCCGGCAGGTAGCCGGAAGCGCCCCGGTGCGCAATGATCAGCATGTGCCTCGTTTCAGGGAAAGTCGATGACGTCCCAGCGTGCGGTATCCTCCAGGCGCGCCTGGCGGCGCAGGGCATCGGCGATTTCGCGCGAATTCCACTCGATGTGCTCGTTCACGCGCTCGAGCAGGTCTTTCGGGGTCTCCGCCACGCCGCCGAACGGCCGGATGGCGATCATCGGCTTCTCGTTGGCATCGGCCACGTCCATCTGGAAGCCGACCAGGTCGCGATTGCGCTCATAGTGACTCGCCAGCACCAGCACCGCCTCGCTGGCCTTGACCTGGTTGATCAGCTCTTCCTTGATCGCTTCCATGCCGCCGCTGCCCGGCACCGCTTCGGGCTTGCTGCAGTTCAGGTAGAAGAACCGGTCCACGCCCTCGAGAAACTCGAATACCCGCAGATAATCCTCGTCTTCGCTGAAGGTGTGGGTCACGAAGACCCGCACCGGGTTGTTTTCATACACCGTCGTCTCCCGCAGCCTCCTGTCGGTAGTGTCCTGTCGGAAAAGCGGTTTTGCAATCCCGGAGGGGCGGTTTTGCGACCCGCGGCCGCCGCCCGCCCAGGCGCCCGCCTGCGAACGGGCCGGGAAATGCGGCATACTCGTGCGTTTCCCGTGCTCCGCGCTTTTCGGTATCGTACGCCGCGCCTTCGCACGGCAACTACACGGGCGCAATGATTCCGGCGAACCCAGATGCGACTACTCCTCTATAACATCCGCTATGCGGTGGGCGCCGGCGCGTCCATGCACATGCCGCTGCCGGGCGCCGGTTACATCCTCGGCAACCAGAACGTGCTGCCCGAAATCATCGAGTTCATCCGGGCCGCGAAGCCGGACATCGTCGGCCTCGTCGAGGTGGATACCGGCTCCATCCGCAGCCGGGGCGTGAACCAGGCCGAGGCGATCGCCGCCGAGCTGGGGCTCACGACCTCCTACGAGATCAAGTACGGCGAGCGGTCGATCAACCAGCTCCTGCCGATCATCCGCAAGCAGGGCAACGCGTTCCTGGCCGCGCCATGGGTGCAGGGCGAGACCTTTCACTACTTCGACACCGGCATCAAGCGCCTGATCATCGAGCTGGAGATGGAGCATTTCGCGGTGTTTCTCGTGCACCTGTCCCTGAAATACCGGCATCGCCACCTGCAGCTTCGCAAGCTCTACGACCTGATCGAGGCCAGCAAGAAGCCCGTGATCGTCGCCGGAGACTTCAACACGTTCTGGGGCGAAAACGAGATCTATCTCTTCATGCGGGCCGCCGGCCTGAAAAGCGCCAATACCGCCCACCTGCCCTCCTACCCGAGCCGCGCGCCCCGGAAGGAGCTGGATTTCATCCTGTACCAGGAGGGCATCGAGGTGACCGGCTTCGACGTGCCGAGAGTGCGGCTTTCCGACCACCTGCCGCTGATCTGCGATTTCGAGGTTACGGCCCAATAGAATTACAAGCACGACGGGAGCGAGGATGACCATCACGAACGAGAGCGGGACGCGGGAATTTGCGCACTGGCGCCCGGAACGAGACCACGACGGCATCGTCTGGCTGCGCATCGACAAAAGCGACGGCAGCGCCAACGTGCTGTCCCGGCCGGTGCTGGAGGAGCTGGCGGAGGCGATCGCGCCCTACGAGAAGGACCCGCCGCGAGGTCTCGTGATCCATTCCGGCAAGCAGAACGGCTTCGTGATGGGTGCCGACATCAACGAGTTCACGACGATCGAAACCCCGGAAGAGGGTTACCGGCTCATCCGTCTCGGGCAGCAGGTGCTCGATAGCGTGGCCGCCCTGCGCTGCCCGACCGTCGCGGCGATCAACGGCTACGCCCTCGGCGGCGGGCTCGAGCTGGCGCTCGCCTGCGACCACCGCATTGTGCTGCAGAACCCGAAACCGATACTCGGGCTCCCGGAGGTCCAGCTCGGCATCCACCCCGGTTTCGGCGGTACGGTACGCGCGGTCAGGCTCTGCGGGGTGCGCGCCGCGATGGAGCTCATGCTGACCGGCAAGCCCGTCACACCGTCCAAAGCGATTCGCATCAACCTGGTCGATCGTATCGTTTCACCGGACAACTGGAAGCAAGCCGCGCGGGAGATCATCGCGGCCGAGCGGCCGCCGGCCAGCCCGCCGCTGCTCGACCGGCTCATGAGCCTGCTGCCGGCGCGGCCGTTCGTCGCCCGCGCGCTGCGCCGCCAGGTGGACGCCCACGCCCGCCCGGACCACTACCCCGCCCCGTACGCCATCGTCGACCTGTGGCGGCGGCACGGCGCCTCGGAACGCACCGGGTTCGAGGCGGAAGCGCGCTCGATCGCCGAGCTGATGTGCGGCAGCACCTCGCGCAACCTGGTGCGCGTGTTCTTCCTCCAGAACCGGCTGAAATCGCAGGGCGGCAAGCCCGCGCACCGCGTGCGGAAACTGCACGTGGTGGGCGCCGGCGTGATGGGCGGCGACATCGCCGCCTGGTGCGCCCTGCGGGGCCTGGAGGTGACGCTGCAGGATCGCGAGGAGCAGTACCTGCGCCCGGCGCTGGAGCGCGCGTCAAAGCTGTTCGCCCGCAAGGTGCGGGACGACCGGGAGCGCGAGGAGACGTCGAAGCGGCTCAAGGCGGACGTGGCGGGCAATGGCATCGCGGACGCCGATCTCGTCATCGAGGCGATCTTCGAGAACCTCGAGGCCAAGCAGCAGCTCTATGCCGACGTGCAGGCGAAGATGGCGCCGGAGGGCGTGCTCGCCACCAACACGTCGAGCCTGCGGCTGGAGGCGCTGCGCAGCGGGCTGGACCAGCCCGGCCGGTTCATCGGGCTGCACTTCTTCAACCCCGTCGCGAAGCTGCCGCTGGTGGAGGTGATCCGCTGCGAGGATACCGAGCAGTCGGTGCTGGATACCGCCTTCGCCTTCGTCCGCGACATCGGCAAGTTCCCGCTGGAGTGCATGAGCTCGCCGGGATTCGTGGTGAACCGCGTGCTCGCGCCCTACCTGGCGCAGGCGATGGAGCTGGCAGAAGCCGGCGTGCCACTGTCGGCGATCGACCGCGCGGCAAAGGATTTCGGCATGCCCGCCGGACCGATCGAGCTCATCGACACCGTCGGGCTCGATATCGCGCTGAACGTCTCGAAAGTGCTGGGCGCCGCATTCGACCGGCCGGTGCCGCCGCGCCTGAAGGCAATGGTCGAGAAAGGTCACCTCGGCCGCAAATCCGGACAGGGCTTCTATCGCTGGGAGGGCGGCAAGCCGGTCCTGCCGGAGCGCGAGGGCAACGCCGGGCAAGGCACGCCCGGTGACATCACGGATCGCCTCATCCTGCCCATGGTCAACGAATCGGTCGCCTGCCTGTCGGAAGGCGTCGTTGCGGACGCCGACCTCCTGGATGCGGGCGTGATCTTCGGTACCGGGTTCGCGCCGTTTCGCGGGGGGCCGCTCCGGTATGCGCGCGATCGCGGCGTGGCCGAGGTGCGCGCGACGCTCGAGGCGCTGCAAGCGAAGCACGGCGACTGGTTCAGGCCGCACGACGGCTGGTCCCGGTTCGCGGAAGAGACCGCGAGGGATGAAAAGTGATACCCCTGTTCTCCCATGTGCGGGCAAATTGTGCGACGCTTCACGCTGCAGCCCGCCGCGGTTTCGGCCGGGTGTGAATGGGCGATAGAATAAGAGCCTGGCCCGGATGCCAGACCCAGAGAGTGAATCAGGATGAAAAATGACGGACGAGCAGCTGGATACTGAACTGCTCAAGAGCTTCTCCCCCCTCGACGGGCTGAAACGGGACAACCTCGCCGCCCTCGCCAGGAAGGTGCAGCTGCGCGAGCTGTCGCCGCAGCAGATCCTGTTCAAGGAAGGTGATACCGAGAAGCTCACCGTCTACGTCGTCTCCGGCACGCTCGAACTGATCGACCAGGGCGAAGTGCAGGAGCTGATCCAGGGGGGCACCGACAGCGCCCGTAACCCGGTATCGCCGATGTTCCCGCGCCGCGTGACGGCCCGGGCGCGCGATCGCCTGCAGTACATCTCGATAGACAGCGACCTGCTCGACGTGATGCTGACCTGGGACCAGACCGGTTCCTACGAAGTCTCCGAGCTGCAGGGCAAGACCGACGTCGGCGGCGACGACTGGATGACGATGCTGCTGCAGACCAAGGCATTCCACAAGATTCCGCCGGCGAACATCCAGGCGATCTTCATGCGCATGCAGCAGATCAATTACAAGTCAGGCGACGTCGTCATCAAGCAGGGTGCGGAAGGCGACTACTTCTACGTGCTCACGCGCGGCAAGGCGCTCGTTACGCGTGAAACGCCGCTGAACAAGGACGGCATCAAGCTCGCGGAACTGACAGTCGGCGATACCTTCGGCGAAGAGGCGCTCATCTCCGACGCCAAGCGCAACGCCACCGTGACGATGATGGCCGACGGCGCCGTGATGCGTCTCGGCAAGGACGACTTCAAGCGGCTGCTGAACGAGCCCATGCTCGAATGGGTGAGCCCGGCGGAAGCGGAAGCGATCGTGAAGAGCGGCGGCCAGTGGCTGGACGTCCGCCTGCCGAGCGAATTCGAAAACCACCATCACGACGGCGCCATCAACATCCCGCTGTACTTCATCCGGCTGAAGATCAACACGCTGGATCCCAAGAAGAAGTACGTCGTCTGCTGCGACACCGGCCGCCGCAGCTCGGCCGGCGCCTACATCCTGAGCGAGCGCGGCTACCAGGCCTACGTGCTACGAGGCGGGATCAGCTCCGGCCACCGGTAGGAGCGCGCATCGCGCGCGATGCCACGGCGTACCATCATGGGCATCGCGCGCAATGCGCGCTCCTACGGTACGAATCGCACGGACCGGACGAAATACACGGACGGTACGAATCGCACGGACCGGACGAAATACACGGACGGGACGAATCGCACGGGCGGCGCGAATCGCACGGACCGGACGAAATACACGGACGGGACGAATCGCACGGGCGGCGCGAATCGCACGGGCGGGGCGAATTGTGCGGATCGGGCGAATTACATCGTGTGGGTGGGTTTGTCGCCGCCCAGCGCGCCGGCGAGGTAGTTCTCGATCTTCTTCTGGGTGTTGCCCTGGTCCTGGTCGCTGAACTGCACGCCGATGCCCGCCGTGCGCTTGCCCTGGGCACCTTTCGGCGTCATCCAGACCACCGTGCCCGCGACCGGGATCTTCTCGTCCTCTCCCATCAGGTTCAGCAGCATGAAGACCTCGTCGCCGAGGCGGTAGGAACTGTTGGTGGGAATGAACAGCCCGCCGTTGACGACAAACGGCATGTACGCGAGGTAGAGGGCGCTCTTGTCGCGGATGGTCAGCGTCAGCAGGCCAGGTTTGGCGGGTCTTGGTGCGTCAGCCATTAGTGCGGTTCACCTTGCGGCCGGGACCGGCAACAGCCTTCCCGGCAAAAACGGATTGCGATAGCCGGCCAGTCCGCCGGCCCAGTCGATCAACAGGCTTTCGAGCGCCAGCTGGACGTTGAAGCTCGCCGCCGGCTGGCCTCGCAAGCGGTTGATCGTATCTAGATAGCAGAAGAGATTTCGCCTGTCCATGCGGTTCAGCACAGATTCCGGCACGGCATGCCGCCCGGAGGGCCGGGAGCGGTCACTCAGCCGGTACACGCAAAGCTGCACCTGCCGGCCGAGCCACCCGAGCACGAACGACGGGTCCATTTTTGCCCAGCGACCGGCCACCTCCACGGGCGACGCGCGGCCCTGCACCAGCGCCGCAAACTCGCGCGCCATCCTGTCCGTATCCCCCAGGGTTTCCAGCGCGTCGATGGCCGCGAGCGGCGCGCCGCCGGCAGCGTCCAGCGCCGCCGCCCAGTCCGCCCCGGGCTGCAGCCGGTCCAGCCAGGCGAGGCTGGCATCCCGCGGCGGCGCCGGCACGTTGATGCGCTGGCAGCGGCTGAAAATGGTCGCCGGCAGCCGGCCGACGCGATCAGCGACCAGCACCAGCAGCGAGTCGCCCGGCGGCTCCTCCAGCGTCTTCAGCAGGCTGTTTGCCGCCTCGGTGGTCATGATATCGGCCGGCTCGATAACCGCGACCTTGGCGCCGCCCTCGTAGCTGGTGAGGGAGAGCTCGGCAATGAGCTCGCGCACCTGGTCGATGCCGATCGAGTCCTTTTCCTTGCCCGTCTCCTTGTCCCTGTCCCGCTGCACCCAGCGCAGGTCCGCGTGCTCGGGTATCCCGGCCGGGTACTTCGGCAGCGGTGACGCTCCGCCCAGCCCCAGCCGCCGCTTCGCCAGCCACACGGCGGCGGCGCGCTTGCCGACGCCGGCCTGGCCGGTGAGGAGGAGCGCATGCGGAAGACGCCGCTGCGCCTCCCGCGCCTGCCAGCCCTCGGCGAAAGCTTGCAGCCAGCCGATCTCCACCTAAGGCTCCCAGAGCGGCTGCACGGCCGTCTCGATATCCGCCTGCACCCGCTCGAGCGGGCGGGCCGCGTCGATCACGCGGAAACGGTCGGGCTCGCCCTTCGCGAGCGCGAGGTAGCCCTCGCGCACCCGGGCATGGAACGCCGCCTGCTCGCCTTCCATCCGGTCCGCTTCGCCCCGCTGCTCCGCCCGGCCGCGGCCGAGCTCGACCGGCGCATCGAGCAGCAGCGTCAGGTCCGGGCGCAAATCGCCGTGCACCCATGCCGCGAGCTGCTCGATCTGCCGCGCGTCCAGTCCCCGGCCGGCGCCCTGGTAGGCGCGCGTCGCATCGGTGAAGCGGTCGCAGACCACCCAGGTGCCGCGCGCGAGCGCGGGCCGGATGACGTTCTCGACGTGCAGCGCGCGCGCCGCAAAAAAGAGCAGCAGCTCCGCCGTGTCCGGCATCGGCTCGTCACCGTGCGAGAGCAGCAGCTCGCGGATGCGCTCGGCGGTCGGCGTGCCGCCGGGCTCACGGGTCGCGAGGACCTCGAAGCCGCGGCCCCGGATAAGCGCGCAGAGGAAGTCGATGTTGGTGGACTTGCCGACGCCTTCGCCGCCCTCGACGGTCACGAAGCGGCCACGCGTCGTCACCGGTCCGCCTCGGCGGTGCCTTGCCGCAGCCGCCTCAGGTAAGCGGCCACCGCCGCCTCGTGCTCGGCTATCGTCGCGGAAAACGCGTGGCTGCCGTCACCAAGCCCGGTGGCAACGAAAAACAAAGCCTCACCGGGCTCGGGATTCAGCGCCGCGTGGATCGCCGCCCGTCCGGGCATCGCGATCGGCGTGGGCGGCAGGCTGTGCCGGGTGTAGGTGTTGTACGGCGTATCCGTTCGCAGGTGCGCGCGGGTGAGATTGCCGTCGAAGTCCTCGCCGATGCCGTAGATGACGGTCGGGTCCGTCTGCAGGCGCATGCCCTTTTCAAGGCGGCGCACGAACACGCCGGCGATGCGGGCACGCTCGTCGGCGCGCGCGGTTTCCTTCTCGACGATGGACGCGAGTATCAATGCGTCGTACTTCCGCTCGAGCGGAAGACCCTCCGCACGGTTATTCCATTCGGAGTCCAGCGCGTCCTGCATGAACGCGTAGGCCTGCTGCAGGATCTGGACGTCCGTCGTGCCCTTCGGGAACCGGTAGGTCTCCGGCAGGAACAGTCCCTCCGGCCCCGGCGCTGTCGAGCCGAGGCGGTCGAGCAACGCCGGCCAGTCGTCGTATACGAGCGTCTGCCCGATCGCCTGCTGCCGCGCGAGGTTCGCAAGCAGCTCGCGGAAGGTCCACCCTTCGACGATCGTGAAGGAGTGCAGCAGCACGTTGCCGGACGCGAACTGGCGCAGCAGCGCCGGCGGCGTCGTGCCGGGCGGAATGCGGTACTCGCCGGCGTGGATGGAGCTGCCCTCGCCTTTCACACGCGCGTACCAGGTGAAGAGCTGCGGATCGTCGATCACCCCGGCGTCCGCCAGCGCGCGGCTCACCGCGGCAAAGGACATGCCGGGGCGGATCTCGAACGTCACGCCGCCCCCGGGTACCGGGACGGGCGTTTCCAGGAAGCGGTAAACCTGCCAGGCAAACACGAGCCCGGCAAGGGCGACCAGCGCCAGTGCCAGTCCGAGAATGCGTCGGGCGCTCACTTCAGCCTGCGGAACACCAGGCTGCCGTTCGTGCCGCCGAACCCGAAGGAGTTGGAGACGACGGCGTCGACCTTGCCTTGTCGCGCCTCGTTGGGCACGTAGTCCAGGTCACATTCGGGGTCCGGAGTCTCGAGGTTGATCGTCGGCGGCATTACCTGGTCGCGGATGGCGAGTATGGAGAAGATCGCTTCCGCGGCGCCGGCGGCGCCGAGCAGGTGGCCCGTGACCGACTTGGTCGAGCTGACCGCCAGCGAGCGCGCCGCGTCGCCGAACGCACGCTTGATTGCGACCGTTTCGCCAATGTCACCCGCCGGCGTCGACGTGCCGTGCGCATTCAAGTAGTCCACCTCGGCGGGATCGATCGCGGCATCCTGCATCGCGGCGATCATGCACTTGCGCGCACCCTCGCCGTCGGCCGGCGGAAGGGTGATGTGGTAGGCGTCGCTGCTCATGCCGAAGCCGGCGAGCTCGGCATAGATGCGCGCGCCGCGCGCCTTCGCATGCTCGAACTCTTCGAGCACGAGGCAGCCTGCCCCGTCGCTCAACACGAAGCCGTCGCGATCGAGATCGAACGGCCGGCTCGCTTTTTCCGGCTCGTCGTTACGCGTCGACATCGCACGCGCCGAACAGAAGCCGCCGATCGACAGCGGCGTCGTGGCGGACTCGCACCCGCCCGCCAGCATCACGTCCGCATCGCCGTAGGCGACCATGCGTGCGGCGACGCCGATGCAGTGCGTGGAAGTCGTGCATGCCGTCACGATGGCCAGGTTCGGCCCGGTGATGTGCAGCAGCATGCTCACGTGACCGGATGCCATGTTGATGATGCTGGCCGGGATGAAGAACGGTGAGATCTTGCGAGGTCCCGACGCGAGGTACTTGTTGTGGTTGTCCTCGATCGTCTGCAGTCCCCCGATCCCCGCACCCATGATCACGCCGACCCGGTGCCCGTTCGCTTCCGTGATCTCGAGCCCCGCGTCGTTGATCGCTTTCATGGACGCGCCGATGCCGTAGTGCATGAACTGGTCCATTTTGCGCGCGTCTTTCGGCGCGAGGTATTCACTGACGTCGAAGTCCTTCACCGTGCCCGAGATACGGGTCGTGAAAGGGCCGGCGTCGAAATGGGTAATCGGGCCGATGCCCGAGCGGCCTTCGCGGACGTTTTCCCACGCCGTCTCGAGCTGGCTGCCGACCGGCGACACCAGGCCGAGACCGGTAACGACCACTCTTCGCTTGCTCAATAAAATGTCCTACCGGAAGCTACGGCAGAATTGCCGTCTTTGAGAAAGGCACGAAGGGCGCGGTCCGCCGGGCGGACATCCGCGCCCTTTGACGTTGCGGCTATGATTCGCTGCGGCGCGCCGTAACGAAATCGATCGCCTGCTGGACCGTGGTGATCTTCTCCGCCTCTTCATCGGGAATCTCGGTTTCGAATTCTTCCTCGAGAGCCATCACCAGCTCAACCGTGTCCAGAGAATCGGCGCCGAGATCGTCGACGAAAGAAGCGTCGTTGGTAACCTCTTCCTCCTTCACTCCCAGTTGCTCGGCAACGATGCTCTTAACTTGTTCTTCAATACTGCTCATAGTGATCGCTTCTCCTCAGGAAGAGACTTCGTAAATGATGCGGTCCGGCCGGTCGATGCCGTAGGCGTTACCTTCCCTGTTTCGGGTACCTGTAGTGCGGTCCGGAAGCCGTTTGATGCAGTTAAGTTTTTGAAATATCAAGTGCCGGCAAGACCGTGCGACGGTATTGTAAGTGAAAGCCGACCGCGTCGCTACTGCGCCCCGCCGTGAATAATGGGCCATTCTCGCGAGCGAATTTGCGCGTGAAGGGCACTGCGGTAATGGTTCGTCAACGTGCGTCGCCGCATGGGTTATGCCATCAACATGCCGCCGTTGACGTTCAGGGTTTCGCCGGTGATGTAGGCCGCCGCGCCGGATGCCAGGAACACGACGGCGCTGGCGATATCGGCGGCCTCGCCCAGCCGTCCAAGCGGTACCTGCTCCCGCAGCGCGGTACGCTGCTGCTCCGGCAGCACGCGTGTCATATCCGTGTCGATGAAGCCGGGCGCCACGACGTTGACGGTGATGGCCCGCGACCCGACCTCTCGCGCCAGCGACTTCGAGAAGCCGATGATGCCCGCCTTTGCTGCGGCGTAGTTCGCCTGCCCGGGATTACCCATGAGCCCGATGACCGACGCGATGTTCACGATGCGCCCGCGCTTCGCTTTCATCATCCCCCGCAGCGCGGCTTTCGAAACGCGGTAGGTACCGGACAGGTTGGTGGCAAGCACGTCGTCCCATTCATCGGCCTTCATGCGCAAGAGCAGGTTGTCGCGCGTGATGCCGGCGTTGTTGACGAGGATGGTCGGCGTGCCTTCCTTTTGCTGCAGATCGCCGAAGAGTGCCTGCACCGATTCGTCGCTCGCGATGTCGAGGACGGCCCCGCGGCCGCGTTCGCCGAGCCTGTCCGAGATCGCCTGTGCGCCCGCCTCGCTCGTAGCCGTACCGACGACGGTCGCACCCGCCGCGGCAAGCGCGTCGGCAATCGCGGCACCGATACCGCGGGATGCGCCCGTGACCAGCGCGACGTCGTCACGCAGCAGGTCGCTCCTGAACCATTCACTCATTACGTTTCCACTCCCGATTGTTCCAGCGCCTCGCGCAGTGCCGCCGGCGAATCCAGGCAGGCCGCCGGGACCGACCGGTCGATTCGCCGCGCGAGCCCGGTCAGTACCTTCCCCGGCCCCGCTTCGACGAGGAAAGTCACCCCCCGGCCGACCAGGTAGCGAACCGTTTCGGTCCAGCGAACGGGGCTGTAGAGCTGCCGCTCGAGGCCGTTCCGAATGCCGGCCGCGCTGTCATAAGGCTTCACGTCGACGTTGCTCACGACCGGAATCGAAGGCGGCGCGAAATCGATACCCGCCAGCGCCGTCGAGAACTCCGCCGCCGCGGGGCGCATGAGGTCGCAGTGCGCGGGCACGCTCACGCTCAGCATCATCGTGCGTTTCGCGCCGGCGACTTTCGCCTGCGCACAGGCGCGTTCCACCGCGTCCCTGTGCCCGGCGATCACGACCTGCCCGGGCGAGTTGAAGTTGACCGCGCTCACGACCTCGCCTTCCGCGGCGGCGCGGCAGACCGACACGACGACGTCGTCGTCGAGACCGAGGACGGCGGCCATGGCGCCCTCACCCGCCGGCACCGCGGCCTGCATGAGCTCCGCGCGCCGGGACACGAGGCGCACCGCATCGGCAAACGGCAGCGCACCCGCGCAGGTGAGCGCCGTGTACTCGCCGAGGCTGTGACCCGCCATGTACGCCGGCGCGTCGCCGCCCGCCTTGCGCCAGGCGCGCCAGGCGGCGACGCCCGCGGTGAGCATCGCCGGCTGGGTGACCACCGTTTCGTTCACACCTTCGGCCGGTCCGTCCTGCACCAGCTCCCAGAGATCGAAGCCGAGCTGGTCGCTCGCCTCGCGGTAGGTTGCGCGAATCTCCGGATAATCCTCGGCCAGCGCGGCCTGCATGCCTGCCGCCTGGGATCCCTGCCCGGGAAAAACTATCGCCAGCGTCACTCGATTCTCCCTGCTCCTGCGGAGTGGCCGGGCATTATAAAGGCGCGGACGATGAGGGTCACCGCTCCCGCCGCCGCCCCTGCGACGGCGCCGTAGAGATGCGCGTTGACCACGACCGGGCCGCCGGTGGACGCCTCGGAGCCGGGCAGCGGGCCCGCGTACTGTTCCCAGGCCAGCTTGGCTGCCACCAGGAGGCCGAGCACGGCCGACTCGAGCGGTGCCTCCCGCAGCCGGTCCACCGTGCCGGCCAGCAGCAACCCGTGGAGCAGCCCCGACAGGCCGACGTACCACGACAGGTGTGAATCGATGAACCAGAACCCCGCGTCCATCGTGGCCAGGCACACCGCGATGACGAGCCACCAGCCGAGCGGCCGGTAACGCCCACCCACCAGCATCCACACCAGGGCGAGGCCGGCAAGGTTCAGCGCGAGGTGCCCGAGGTTCAGGTGCGCGAAGTGCCCGGTCACCAGCCGCCACCACTCGCCGCCGGCAATGGCCTCGCGTTCCCAGCGCAGCAACAGCCGGCCCGCGCTGCCGAATAGAGCGGCGACGATGCTCGCGGCGGCGATCGCGAGCGGAACCTGGACCCTGGTTACGCGTCTCATTAGCCCTGCTGTACGGCCCGCGATAGAATTCGCGTAACCCCATGTTTGATATAATGAGCCCGAATAGTCAGGGGACCGGGGACACGAGTCAACGAAACCGGACATACCGGTCCGCCCGCTCCGCTCCGTTCCGGAGGAACAAGTTGCATAAACCCAGCACAGTGAAGCGCAGCCGCGGCTTCACGCTCATCGAGATCATGGTGGTCGTGATCATCCTCGGCATCCTCGCCGCGATTGTCGCACCCAACGTCATCGGCCGGATCGACCAGGCGCAGGTCACCCGCGTGCAGGGCGACCTGCGCGGCATCGAAAACGCGCTGAAGATGTACCGCCTCGACACCTATTCGTACCCGACGACCGAGCAGGGCCTCGAAGCGCTGGTCAACAAGCCCGCCGACCCGAACCTGCGGAACTGGAAACCCGGCGGCTACCTCGACCGCCTTCCCAAGGATCCCTGGGGCAACGACTACCTGTACCTGAATCCCGGCAACCACGGTGAGATCGACGTCTACACGCTCGGCCGCGACGGGCGCCCCGGCGGCGAGGGCCTGGATGCCGACATCGGCAACTGGAACCTGGACTAGGGACCGGGGGCCCGGAGCCTGTGCGATGCATCCCGCCCGTCATCGCAGGAGCGGATTCACTCTCATCGAGCTGCTCGTCGTCATCGTCATCATCGTCGTCGTCAGCGCCGTCGTCGTGCTTTCGACGGGGCTGCTCGGCGGCCCCGAGCGCGTGCTGGCGCAGGAAGCCCGGCGCCTGGAAGCGCTGATCGAGCTGGCGGAAGACGAGGCGCTGATGCAGGGCCGCGATTTCGGCCTGGAGTTCCTGCAGCGCGGCTACCGCTTCGTCGAGCACGACCCGCTCAGCCGCGAATGGTTCGAGATCGCCAACGACGAGCTGCTGCGACCGCGCCAGCTCGAGGAAGGGCTGGCGCTCGAGCTGTTCCTGGAGGACCGGCCGGTCGAGCTCCGGGCGCAGGCGGCCGACATCGGCGACGGCGAGCGCGACGACGAGGAAGATGATGACGGAAGGAACGACAGGACGAGGAACGACAGGCGCGACAGGGACGACTACGCGCCGCACGTGCTGATCCTGTCGAGCGGCGATGTCACGCCCTTCAACCTGGTCATCGTGCGCCAGCCTGACGGCGCCGAGGTCGCGCTGGCCACGAACGATGCCGGTGAACTCGAGGTCCTGACGGATGAGCAGCGGGCACCCTGACCGCGAGCGCGGTTTCACGCTGATCGAGGTCATGGTGGCGCTCGCGATCGCCGCGCTGGCGCTCGGCGCCGTGGCGGCCGCGATCAGCCAGATGGTCGAATCGGCGACGGCAATGGAGCAGCGCACCTACGCAAGCTGGATCGCGCAGAACCGTATCGCCGAGCTGCGGCTCGCCAACGTCGTGCCCGAGGTCAGCGAAGACTCCGACCAGCTCGAATACGCCGGCCGCGAATGGACCTGGAACGCCACGATCTCCGAAACCGGCGTCGAGAACCTGTTCCGTGTCGACGTGGAAGTGTCGCTCGCCGGATCGGACGACGTCATCCGGACCGTCACCGGTTTCATCGGCGAACCGGGTATCCCGGGCCAGGCCAATCTCGCCTGGGCCGGCGCCGGTTTCATCGCCGGTCCTGCACCGGGGGAACAGCCCCCCGCGCCTGACGATCCCGGCGAGGGGCCGGCAAACGAACCCGGAGTCCGGCGATGAGCCAGGCGGTGAAACGCGGCCGCGGGTTCACGCTCATCGAGCTGCTGGTAGCCGTTGCCATCTTCGCGGTCCTCGCGGCTTTCGCCTACGGCACGCTCGGGCGCACGCTCGCGAGCGCCGAGTTCCTGACCGAGCGCGCCGACCGGCTCGACGCGCTGCAGCGCACAATGCGTTTCCTGGCCCTGGACTTCCAGCAGCTTGCGCCGCGGCCGGTGCGCGAGCAGCTCGGCGACGTGATCGCACCGGCCCTCGTGACCGACTTCACGTCCGAGTTCGCCGTGCAGCTGACGCACGGCGGTTGGAGCAATCCCGCCGGCCTGCCGCGCGGCACGCTCCAGCGCGTCGCCTGGCGCCTGCAGGAAGGCGAGCTGATGCGCTTTCAGTGGAACGTGCTGGACCGCACGCTGGACAACCAGCCGTCGGCACGCCTGCTGCTGGACGGCGTCGAAAGCATCGCTTTCCGCTTCATGCAGGATAACGGCGAGTGGACGGACCAGTGGCCGCCCCGCGAGCAGGCCGGGGCGCTCGGCCCGCACGTGCGCCCGCGCGCCGTGGAGGTCGTGCTGACGACCGAGCAGGAAGGCACGATCACGCGCCTGCTGGAGGTGGCGCCTTGAACATCCGCGGCCCACGCGCCTCCAACCGCGGCGTCGCCCTGATCACCGCGATGCTGATCAGCGCGCTTGCCGCGATGGTCGCGACCGATCTCGCCTGGGACAACTCGCTCGACGTGCGGCGCACGACGGTGATGCTCTACCGCGACCAGGCGATGCAGGTCGCGCTGGGCGCGGAGAGCTGGGTCATCGGCATCCTGCACCAGGACCTCCAGGACACGCAGACGGATCACCTTGGCGAGATCTGGGCGCAGGAACTCCCCGGGCTGCCGATCGAGGGCGGCGAAGTGTCCGGCCGCATCGTCGACCTGCAGGGCCGCTTCAACGTCAACAACCTCGTCGACGAGCGCGGCGTGGTGCAGCCCGCCGCGCTCGAGCAGTTCCGGCGGCTGCTGGCGGTGCTCGAACTCGACCCGAAGCTCGCGGGCGTCACGGCGGACTGGCTGGACGCCGACCAGGAGCCGCAGTTCCCGGACGGCGCCGAGGACGCCATTTACACCGCGGCGATGCCGCCCTACCGCACGGCGGATCGCATGCTCACCAGCGTAAGCGAGCTCGCCGCGGTCGAGGGCATGACCCGGGAAATGTTCCGCGTGCTCGAGCCCCACATCACGGCGCTGCCGGGGCGCACTACCGTGAACGCCAATACGGCGACCGCGGCGGTGCTGCAGTCGCTGGACGAGGGCCTCACCGCGAGCGACGTCCAGTCCCTGCTGGCGGAGCGCGCCGAGAACGGATTCGCCGATGTCCAGACGGCGTTCTCATCCCTCGTGGGCCCGGATGTGGTAAACAGCCTCGGTGAGACGACGAATTACTTCCAGCTCCAGGTCGTGGTGGAGATCAGCAACGTGCGGGTAACCCTCTACAGCTTGCTGCAGCGCAGCCCGCAGGGCAGCGTGACTCCCATCCTGCGCAGCTTCGGAACGGTGTAGTGGAAATCCTGGTCATCCGGATACCGGCCGAGAGCGACGCACCGGCGACCTGGATGGTGGTCGACTCTGCCGGCACGCGCCTCGGCTCGCCCGTTACCGGCCCGCTGGCCGACGCGGCAGCGGACGTCCGCGAGCGCAAGGTGATCGTGCTCGCCCCGGGCGCCGAGGTCCTCACGACCGGCGCCGATGTGCCGGTCAAAGGCGGGGCGCGCCTGCAGGCCGCCCTGCCCTACGCGCTCGAGGAATTCCTCGCCGAGGACGTCGACAAGCTGCACTTCGCCGCCGGCGCGCGGCGCGAGAGCGGCCGCATTCCCGTGGCGGTCGTCAGCCGCAGCACGCTGGACGAATGGCGCGACCGGGTTGCGGAGGCCGGCCTGCGGCCCGCCGCCATCGTTCCGGAGAATCACGGCCTCGCGCGCCTCCCCGGCACCATCAGCCTGCTGATCGGGGAACACGAGATCATGATCAACGACGGCGCGGACGTCGAGCTCGTGATGCAGGGCGTGAGTCCGGCCGAGGCGCTCGCGGCCATCGGCGCGCTGGACCAGGACGACGAGGACGACGGCGTCGGGGCGACGCTGCCGCGGCATGCGATCGTGTACTGCAAGCCCGGCGACGACGAGCGCTACCGCCACGATTGGATCGCGATGCGCCAGGAGCTCGAGAGCCTCGACATCAACCTGCTGCCGGACGGCGTGATGCCGCGGCTGGCAGTCACCGTGGCAAGCGGCGCCGGCATCAACCTGCTGCAGGGCGATTACGCCGACAAGACCGAGTACGCGGGACTCTTCCGGCGCTGGAGAGCGGTGGCCGTGCTGCTCCTGGCGCTGGTCGGCGTCGGCGTGCTGGCGAAGGCGGCGGACCTGTACGTGCTCGACCGCCGCGAAGCGGCGCTGCGCGAACAGTTCGTTGCCGAGTACCGCGCCGTCGTGCCCGGCGCCGCCAACGTGCAGAGCCAGGACCCGGCCGCGCTCCTCTCCTCCCTGCGGGCGCGCAGGGGCAGCGGCGAGGCGCCGCAGGTCTTCCTCGAGTCGCTGGAACAGGTCGGCCGCGCGCTGCGCGCCAACGAGGAAGCGAAACTCGAGGCGCTCAGCTACCGCAGCGGCGTGGTGGATATGCGCGTGTCGGCACCCGACGTCGCCACGCTCGACAACATCCAGAAAGCGATTCGCGAAAGCGGAAGGTTCGCCGCCTCGATCCAGGGGACCAACCAGCAGGGCGATCGCGTCAGCAGCCAGATCCAGGTCCGGGAGAGCGGCCGGTGAGGGACTGGTTCGAATCGCTCGAGGCCCGCGAACGGCTGTTTGTCGCCGCCGCGGGCGTGGTGCTGGTCGTTGCCGTCTTCTACCTGGCCCTCTGGCTGCCGCTGGATCGGGGCCAGGCAAGCGCGGCCGGCAGCATCGAAACCTGGCAGGGCGCGCTGGCGGACCTGAGGGCGCTGCAGGGCGACCTGCCGGCGGCGGGACCCGCGGGCGCCGCGCCCGCGGGTCTCAACCAGTCGCTGGTGGTCATCGTCGACAACACGCTGCGCAGCCGCGGCCTGTACAACTCGCTGCAGCGCAGCTCCCCCACCCCCGGCAACGGCATCCGGCTGGAGTTCGAAAACGTCGCGTTCGACGATCTCGTGCTGTGGCTGGGCGACCTCGGGGACGAGTACGGGCTGCAGGTGCAGTCCGGCAGCTTCTCGGCCACGGCAAGGGACGATGCGGGCCGCGTGAACGCGACGCTGATCCTCGAACGCTGATGCAGAGGTGGACCCGACTGGCCGTGACCGGCGCCGCGGTGTTCCTGGCGGGGCTGGTGCTGCTGTTCCCTGCCCGGGTCGCCTACGACTGGTTCGCGCCCGAGACGGTGCGCCTGTCCGGCCTGTCCGGCACGGTGTGGAGCGGCTCCGCGGCGGAAGGGACTTTCGGCGGCTTCTATGCCGGCGACCTGCGCTGGCGCTTTCGCCCGGCGGCCCTGCTGAGCGGAAAAATAGGCTACGCCGTCTCGGCCGAGCCCGCCGGCGGCTTGCTGGAAAGCAAGGTGGCGATCTCGCCCGCAGGCGCGGTGCACCTCGCGGACCTGCGCGCGGGCCTGCCCCTCGCGGCGCTCGCCGATAACGCCGCGCTCGCCGGCATTGAAGGCGTGCTCGACCTGCAGCTCGGCACGCTGGTTTTGGACGACGGCTGGCCGGTGCGTGCCGCGGGCACGGCCGAGGTGCGCGGCGTGGTCGTCCCGCCGCTCTCGTCCGCGCCGCTCGGCGACTACGGCGCCCAGTTCGAGACCGCCGACGAGGTGGTCACCGGCCGCTTCGAAGACGTCTCGGGCGTGCTCGATCTCTCCGGCACGCTGGAGCTGCGCGCCGGCGGCGCGTATATCGTTTCCGGCCGCGTCCGGGCCACCCCCACGGCGCCCACGGCCCTCGCGCAACAGCTCCGCTACCTCGGGTCCGCGGACGCGGACGGCATGCGCACCTTCCGCTTCGAAGGCCAGCTTTAACCCTGTAGGAGCGCGCACGGCGCGCGATGCCACCACCGCCCGGCCGAGCCCCCATACCCGCCTACAGCACAACCTCCACGAACGCCTGCAGCAGCGGAAAATACAATGCCGCTCTTACCGGTGCGCCCGTCAGCTCGCCGTAGATGGCGGCATACTTCGCGAGCTGCGGGCGGTAGCGGGCCTGCTCCCGGGCCAGGAACCCGGCGAGGTCGCCGCCCTCGTGCGTGCTGGTCTTGTAATCGACGATCCAGTGCGTGCCGTCGTCGTCGATGCGCACGCGGTCGATGACGATCGACTCGATGCGGCCGTTCCACAGGCCCGTGACCGGCAGCTCCGCGTGGCCCTCGCCGGTCAGCAGCCAGCGGCCGCGCGCGTCGGAAACGACCTGCGCCACCGCCGCCTGCGCGCGCGCGCACACGGCGTCCACGTCCGGGGACGGTACCCCGAGGTCCGCCGCCCAGCGGCGGCTCGCCGGCAGCAGGTCGCCGGCGTTCGTTACCGGCACGCTCCCGTCGGCCAGCCGCTGCAGCCAGCGGTGGGCAACGGTGCCGGCATGCCGGGTGATGGTGCCGACCCAGTAGTACTGCACGGCCTGCTGGGTTTCGTCGTCCGGGCGAATGTCGTCGCCGCGGGATCCGGCCGCCGGCGGCGCCGGAGGCAAGCGCAAGCCGTCCGGCAGCCGGCGCAGCCGCGGCTGGCGGAAATCGGCCGTCGCCGGCGAAAGCGGCACCGGGGCTGCCGCGTCGCGGGCGGCGAACGCCGCTTCGTATTCGCCGCGCAGCGAGCTCCAGATACCGGAAAGCAGCGCCGTTCGCGGCGGCGCATTGACCGTCTCCCCGTCGGCGGACACCCCCACGTGTCCAACGAGGTGCAGCGATTGCCGCGCCCTGGTGCAGGCGACGTACAGCAGGCGATCCTGCTCCAGCCGGTCCTTGTCGCGGGCGGCCGCCTCGATCCACGCGTGCAGCGGATCCCCGTCGGTCTCCGCGCGCGGCGCGATCGGGCTGATCAGCAGCCCGTCATGACCCGCGCGGCCCGGAATGGCCCGCCAGCTCAGCACCGGCTTCGCGCTGCCGCGCGGGCGCCGCCCGAGTCCGTACAGCACGACGTGGTCGAACTCCAGGCCCTTCGCCTTGTGCATCGTCATGACCTGCACGCGCGCGCCGCTGCCGCCCGTCGACGCCCGCTCATCGTCGAGCATCGCTTCGAGCTCCGCGACCTCGGGCAGGGTGCCGGCCGACTCGAGGCGTTCCAGCACGTCGAGGTACCGGTAGACGTTGTCGACCTGCGAGCCTGACGCGAGCAGCAGCGGCCCGCGCAGCGCGTACCAGGCGCGCTCGACGGTCTCGCGCAGCGAGCGCGTACCGTGGCCGGCGAGGAACGGCGCCAGCGCGGCCACCACCGGTGCCAGGCGCGCATTCGCGTCGGCCGATAACGCGGCGGTGCGCACCTCGTCGTGCAGCAACTCCCAGACCGTGCGCCGCCGCTCGTTGCGGACCAGCGTGTGCAGGTCATTCCACGTCAGGCCCACCCACGGCCCGCGGAGCAGCCCGAGCCACGCGATGCGGTCGCCGGGATGGCACAGCGCACGCGTCAGCGCCAGCAAATCGATGATCTCCGGCAGGTCCGTGAGCCGGTCGATCTCCACGGCCTGGTAGTCGATCTTCGCCGCGCGCAGCTCCTGCAGCAGGAGCGGCAGCTGGGTGCGGCTGCGCACCAGCACCGCAATCGTTTCATCGGTCGCGCTGTCACGGAGGCACTCGCGGACGACCGCCGCGCCGTGCCCGGCTTCGGTCGCCGCGTCCGCCCCGAACAGCGGGTGCACCCGGCACGTTCCGGGCGCGCGCCCGGCGGCCGCCACCGACGCCGAGTACGCTATGGCGCCCGCGGCGATGTCGTCGGCCGCCGGCAGCGTGTCCTCGAACACCCGGTTGAACCAGTTCACCAGCTCCTCGCAGGAACGGAAGTTACGGGTCAGCACCAGCGACTCCAGCTCGACGTCGCCGATCCCCGCCGTGCGCGCCAGCAGGAACTGCCCGACCTCCGCGTTGCGGAAGCGATAGATCGACTGCATCGGGTCGCCGACGCAGAACAGCGTGCGGCCGTCGCCCCGCTGCCAACCCGCCACCAGTTTCTCGAGCAGGCGGTACTGCGCGATCGACGTGTCCTGCATCTCGTCGATCAGCAGGTGGCGCACGCCGTAATCGAGCAGCAGCGCAATCTCGCCCGGCTCGTCGGCGCTGCCGAGCGCCCGGTCGGCGGCCAGCGCCATCTCGATGTAGTCGGTGACGCCCTGCTCGGCGAACAGCCGCCGAAGCTCGCCGACGGCGAGCGGCAGCACGCGAAACAGCGCGAGCAGCACCGACCACTGGGCATCGGTGTAGCGGGCCCGGGGCAGGCCGCGGACCTTGTGCAGGGCGGCCGCCAGCTCGTCGTGCGCCGCGAGCGTCGCGAGCAGCTCCTGCATCTCCTGCTTCTCGCCGTCGTCGCCCGGCGGAAACCCCATGCCGCCGTTCACGGCCTTGCGGAAGGAGCCGGCTCGCGTCAGGAGCAGGTCCGCCAGCGCCTGCCAGTCCTCCGCGCGCCCGGCCTCGGCCGCGGGCAAATCCGTCCACCGGCTTCCCGTGGCGGCACCGTTGCCGGCCGCATAGCGCGCGAGGCGCAGCAGCTTCGGCACGTGGGGCGCCGGGAACAGGCCGCGCAGCTTTCGCAGGTGCGCTTCCACGAGCTCGGCAATGTTCGCTTCCAGCGCGAGGCGCACGTCCTCATCGCCCGCGTCCGGAGCGAGCCCCGCGCCGACCAGCGGCAGCCATTGGTCGCGCGTCGCCAGCATGCCTTTGATGTGCGCGATAAACGCGCCGCTGTTGTTGTCCAGGTGCAGCAGCAGCGCTTCGACGGCCGCGGCCTCACTGCCCTCGGCCAGCAGCCAGTCGAGTGTGGCCGCCGCCGCCTCCCCGTAGAACCGCTCGAGCTCCTCGTCGGGCATCACGGCGGCGGCGCCGCCCAGTCCCGAGCTGAACGGCAGCGCGCGCGCGATACCCGCGTTCAGGGCATCGAGCGTCTGGATGCGAAGGCGGCGGGGCGACTGCACGAGCTGCCAGCCGAGCCGCGCATCGCGCTCGAGCACCCGACGGGCCGCCTCGTAGGTCGTGCGGTGATGGCTTTCGGCCGGGGCGGGCTCGCGAGCCGCCCGGGCGAGCGCGGCCGCGACCCGTAGCTGCATCTCCTGCGCCGCCTTCCGGGTGAAGGTGATGGCGATCACTTCTTCCGGCTCGTCCACCGTGGCGAGCAGCGCGAGATAGCGCTGGATCAAAAGCTCCGTCTTGCCGGAGCCGGCGGGTGCCTGCACGATGAAGGAGCGCGTGACGTCGAGCGCCGCGCTCCGCGCCCGCCGGTCCTGCTCGAGCCGACCCTCAGGGCTCACGCTTGAGCTCCTCGACCCGGCTCATGAGGCTCAAGGGGCGGCTGGCATCGCTCCCGAGGCTGACGTTTACGCTGACGTCGCCGTCGGCAAAACGCCGCAGCGCACCGTCCACGATCCCTTTCCACTCACCCAGGCGACGCTGCCATTCCGCCGCTTCCAGCCCGCCCCATTCGGCAGCCCGCCCGATGCCGCGGTAGTGAATGCCGCGGCTCGCGATATTGACCAGCGCGAGCGCGCCCACGTCGCGGTCGATCGCCGCGGCGTACACGACGAGCTGCACGTCCTTCGGCCGCCCGTCCCGATCCAGCAGCGTCCTCGGCGCGCCGCTCTTGTAGTCGATGACCAGCAGCGAGCCATCCGCCAGCCGGTCGATCCGGTCCACGCGCAGCTCGAGCCCGACGCCGTGCGCATTGAACCGCAGCCTGCTCTCGACGCTCTCGACCGCGAAGGGCTCGCGCCGGCGTTCCCCGGCCATGAACTCCGCCAGGATGCCGTTGAGCCGCCGCCGTTCCAGCGCCAGCAGGCGGCGCAGCACGCCGTCGGCCTGGCGCTCGTGCGGGGCAAGCGCCGCATCCACGGCGGCGGCAATCCGCGGCGCGAGCGAGCCGTCCGCGGCCCAGGCGTGGAGGTCCGCCAATGCCGGTCGCGCCTTCAGCAGCTCGTGCAGCGCCGCGTGCACGATGCTGCCGCCGAGCATCGCGGACAGCCCCGGCTGCATCAGCGGCAGCTCGCTCACGCCCAGGCGGCCGCAGGCGAACGCGCTGAACGGGTCGGTAACCTGGCGCTGCACCGTGTAGGCACCGCCGAGCACGCGTTCGTCGGGCTGCACCCGCGGCACCGGGTCGGCGGCAACGGGCTGCAGCGCATCGCCCCGGCACAGCGAGGCCGCGTACCAACCGGGATCGACAGGCCCGGCCGTCTCGCCGGCGGCATAAGCCGCGAGCAGGGGACTGGGTGCCAGCTCCGATTCGCCGTCCGTCCGCGGCCAGCTCAGCACCACGGAGGACGCGCTGCCCGCGAGCCGCGCGAGCGTGCGTTCCGCAAACGCCAGCGTATCGGCCGGGGTAGCGTCGGGCATTCCCGCCCGGCGCTGCAGCGCGCGCGACACGAGCGGCAAGGGGTGCGCGGGCGGCGGCCACTGCAGCGCTTGCAGGTTGCCGACCCAGGCGTGGTCGAACTCCATTCCCGCCGCCTCGAGCGTGCCGAGCACGTGCACGCCGCCCGCGACGCTTTCGGGTTGCCACACGGTTTCCGCGGCGGCGTGCGCGAGACGCAGGAGCGCTTCGCCGAATCTCAGCCGCGGCCGCACGGGCTCGATGCGCGAGAACTCGTTCAGCAGCTCCCGCCAGCGGTTGACGAGCTGGAACTCCGCGCTGTCGAGCGTTTCCCGACCCGGCCAGCCGATGCTCTCGAGGAACGTGTGCATGTGGCCGGCCCAGGCGGCCGGAGACGCCGGCGCGGCATCGCCGAAGCCGGCCTGCGCGACCGTGTCGACCCGCGCGAGCCAGGCAAGGGCGTCCGCACTCTCGTCCGCGCCGCGCAGCGCGCCGGCGAGGCTGGCAGCGCTCCAGCGCCGATCCGGCAGGCGCCGCAACGCGAGCTCGAGCCGGCTGCAGCCGCCGTTCGTGCCGCCGCCCGTGAGCGGTGTCCGCAGCAGCATGCTCACCTCGCGCGACGACAGCCCGCGGTGCGTCCACTGCAGCCACGTGATCGCCAGCGCGACCAGCGGGTACTCCACCAGCCGGCGGCCGTAGGAAACCGTTACGGCTGCGTCGTGCGCCGCGCCGCCCTGCTGCCAGCCCGGCGCCAGTCCCTCGCGCACCAGCCGCTCGGTGCGTGATGCCTGCTGCTCCAGCCCGGGGTACACGATGGCGATGCGCGCGGCGGGATCGAGCGCCAGCTGCGCGCGCGCCCAGGCGCCCGCGGATCGCAGCTCCGCGTCGGCGTCGGCGCAGGAAACGACGCGGGGCACGGCCGCGCGGCTCGCCCCCGGCGCGGACGACACGCTGCAGCCGCCCGCTTTCAGCGCGGCGACGATCGACTCTGCCACGGGCGTGAGCCGGTCGAAGCCGGCGAGCACCACGCGCCGGGGCACGGCGAGCTCGCGCTCGCGCAGGCGTTGCGCCACGAGCTCCGGCAGCAGTGCGGCGTCGATCCAGCCGCGGCGAGCGAGCTCGCGCCGGTAAGCGCCGGCCGCCGCCGCGAACAACCGCTCGTCTTCATTGCCCGCGTGGCGCGCGAGATCCTCCGGCGGCACACGCCACTCGTTGAGGCGCTGCCACGCCTGGCGGGCCTGGCGCACGAGACCGCGATGATCGAGCGCGGACGCCGCGGCCGCGCGCGCCAGGCAGGTTTCCCACAGGATCGCGCAGGCCTGGGGGTGCAGCCGCTGCGGCCAGCGCGTGCCGGCATCCGCGCCGTCGACGAAGGCGTTCAGCCACGCGTCCCAGGACAGGATACGCGGCGTGCGCCAGGCTTTGATCCCGCGCGCCAGCTGCTGCGCGTCGTGGGCACGGCGCAGCTCCCGCGACAGGCGGCGGCTCGCGGTCACGATCTCCGCGCCGCCGCGGACGGCGTCGTCGAGCCACGCCCAGGCCGCCGCCGGCGGCTGTTCGCCCGCGGGCGGCACCGTCAGATGGCTCCGTCCTCGCGCAGCGCCGCGATCTCCGCCGGGCTGAAGCCGCACTCCGCCAGCACCTCCGTCGTGTGCTGCCCGAGTGCCGGTGGTGCGGCGGCATAGCGCACCGGCGTGGCGGAGAAGCGCACCGGGTTCGCGATGGTCGGCACCTCGGCGGCTTCGTCACCGAGCCGGCGCACCAGCTCCCTTTCGCGAGCGTGCTCGCTCGAAAACACCTGGGCGAGATCGTTGATCGGCCCTGCGGGGATGCGCTGCGTCGTGAGCCGCTCGACCCACTCGGCCGTCGTCCGGCGGCGGAAGCGCTCCGTCATGATCGCGACCAGCTCCTGCCGGTTCTCGACTCGCGCGGCGTTGGTCGCGAAGCGCGGCGCTTCGGCGAGCTCGGGGCAGCCGATGCAGGCCATGAGGTCGCGGAACTGCCGCTCATTGCCGGTGGCGACCATCAGGTGACCGTCACGCGTCGGGAACGTCTGGTAGGGCACGATGTTCGGGTGCGCGTTGCCGAGGCGGCGCGGCGCTTCGCCGCTCGCGAGATAGTTCATCCCCTGGTTCGCGAGCCACGCCACCTGGGTGTCGTAAAGCGGGACGTCGATGTGCTGGCCACGGCCCGTGCGCTCCCGCGCCTGCAGCGCCGCGAGTATGGCGGTAACGGCGTACATGCCTGCCATGATGTCCGCAATGGCGACGCCCACCTTCTGCGGTTCGCCGCCCTCTTCATCCGGCGGGCCGGTGATGCTCATGAGGCCTGCCGTCGCCTGGATCATGGCGTCGTAGCCGGGATCGCCGGCCCGGGTGCCGGTCTGGCCGTACGCGGAGACGGAGCAGTAGACGAGCTTCGGGTTCAGCTCGACGAGGCTGTCCGCATCGAGCCCGTAGCGGGCGAGCGAGCCCGCCCGGAAGTTTTCGATGAGCACGTCACTCGCGCAGGCGAGCTTGCGGATGATGCGCTGCCCCGAGGCATTGGAGAGATCGACGGCAATGGAGCGCTTGTTGCGATTCGCGGCGTGAAAGTACGCCGCGTCGTCACCCAGCCACGGCGGTCCCCAGCCCCGTGTATCGTCGCCGCTGCCGGGTCGTTCCACCTTGATGACGTCGGCGCCGTAATCCGCGAGTAGCTGTGCCGCCCACGGACCGGCCAGGATGCGGCTGAGATCGAGAACCCTGGTCCCCTCGAGCGGCGCTCCCAAGCTGTATTCCTTCTTGCTGTAGCGTTACCCGCATTGTTCATCAACGCCGGGGAAAATAAAAACCCGGCCAACCGCGAGGGCTGGCCGGGTGGGTCCGCACGGAGATTTGCGGATTGCGCGGCCGGATCGGAAACCGGTTGCCCGGTTGACCGACTCAGCCTAGCTCTTCGACCTCGGCACCTTTCACGTCCTTCGGTTCCGGGGTCTGTTGTCCGGGGGCAGGATCCTTTTTGCCGTACCGAACCAGTAACTGTTCCTCCTGCTCCTCGCTCACGCGGCTGATCGACTGGATCGCTATCGATTCGCGCCGCAGCGAACCGACGACGATGGCATCTCCGCCGAACGGGCAAAGCTGGTCGTCACGCGACTCAAAGCCCATCTGGAACGAGGATCGGAGTTCGAACGACGGTCGAAACAACGTGACGTAATAAGCCCGGTTGGCGGGCCCGTAGATCAGCAGGTTGCGATCGTCGAGCGTCCTATAGTCTCGGATAGTCCGGATCAGGATGCAATCGCTGCCGCTGTAATCGACGTCGCCCCGGGCCACGGTTTCCCGTTCCTCGGCCGGCGCACAACCTACAGCAATACTTAACAAAACAGTAATAAGTAGCGGATTTCTCAGTCGATTAAAAATGCTCACTGCCCTCCTCCCGACCGGTACAGCGGGGTAAAAAACGGCGTGATCCGGACTCTGTTAGAGTCACGCACCCCAGGTTAAGTTCAGGACGGCCCCGCAGGCACCGTCCTCAGGGTTGGTCCCCCGTCGCTACGGGTCGCCCGGGATCGCGGATCCACTCGCTGAAAGAGCCCGCGTAAAGCCTGGGGGGGCGATAGCCCGCCCGCTCCGCCGACAGGGCGAGGTGGCAGGCCGTCACTCCGGAGCCACACATGGTAATCCATGACCGTCCCGGCCGCTGGCCGAGCAACGGCTGCCAGGCTCGCGCGAGTTCTTCCGGGTGGCGCCAGGTCCCGTCCGCGCGGAGGCTGGTCCCGAGCGGAAAGTTGACGGCGCCGGGCACGTGCCCGGCTACCGGGTCGATCGGCTCCTCTCGGCCGGCGTAGCGCGCGGGGTCGCGGGCGTCCACCAGCAGTTCGCCTGCTTCCAGGAGCTCCGGCAGCTCCTCGGTGCGCACGATCATGCGGTCGTCCGGTGTCGCCGGATAGACGGTCGGCTCGACGTCCGGCACGTCCGTGCTGCCCGGCAGACCCGCCCGCTGCCAGGCGGCGTAGCCGCCGTCCAGGACCCGCGCATCCCGGTGCCCGAACCAGCGCAGCAGCCACCAGAGACGCGCCGCGAACGCGCCGCCGGCCTGGTCGTAGGCGACGACGGTGCTCGCGGGCGTGATCCCCCAGCGCCCCAGCGTCGCGGCGAACGTGTCCGGCGCCGGCAGCGGATGGCGCCCGGTCGAGGGCGTCACCGGCGCCGCGAGGTCGTGGTCGAGGTCCGCGTACACGGCACCGGGGATATGCCCGGCGAGGTAATCGGCGCGTCCCTGCTCCGGCTGCAGCAGGTCGAAGCGACAGTCGACGACGCGCCAGGCGGCGTCATCGAGATGCCCGTCGAGATCGCGCGGCGCGATCAGCACATCGTCGTGGCCCATGATCGGCTCCTCCGGTTCGCCTTGTGCACAGCATAGCCGTTCGGAGAGAATGTGCAGTTTGCACGTAAGACATCGGGAGCGGATTTCGTGGAGAAAATCCTGGTCGGCCTCAAACGCGTCGTTGATTTCAACGTCAGGGTGCGGGTGCGCTCGGACGGCAGCGGCGTCGAGACGGAAGGCGTCAAGATGAGCATCAACCCCTTCGACGAGATCGCGCTGGAGGAAGCGCTGCGGATTCGCGAGCGCGGTGAAGCGAAGGAAGTCGTCGTCGTCTCGATCGGCGGTAACGACGCCCAGCAGCAGCTGCGCACCGGGCTCGCGATGGGCGCCGATCGCGCCATCCTGGTCGAACTCGCAGAGCCCGTCGACCAGCTCACGATCGCACGCATCTTCCTTGCGCTGGTGCAGCGTGAAAACCCCGAGGTCGTGCTGCTCGGCAAGCAGGCCATCGACAGCGACAATAACCAGACGGGCCAGATGCTCGCGGCGCTGTGGCAGCGCCCGCAGGCGACGTTTGCATCGAAGATCGAATTCGACGGCGCCATGGCGATCGTTACGCGCGAGGTGGACGCGGGGCTCGAGACGATCGAGGTCGACCTGCCGGCCGTCATCACCACGGACCTGCGCCTGAACGAGCCGCGCTACGTGAAGCTGCCGGACATCATGAAGGCCAAGAAGAAGCCGCTGGAGACGATCGCGCTCGCCGATCTCGGCGTCGAGGCCGGGAGCGCGCTCGAGGCAGTCGCCTATGAGCCGCCGCCGCAGCGCCAGAAGGGCGTCATCGTCGAAGACGTAGCCGCGCTCGTGGACGCACTCAAAGCAAAAGGACTCGCGTGATGTCGAAAGTATTGCTCATAGCCGAACACGACGGCACGTCCATCAACCCGAGCACCGCGAAATCGGTTGCCTGTGCCGCGGAGCTCCCGGACGCGGAGATCCACGTCGCCGTCTTCTCGGGCGATGGCGCCGCGCTGGCCGCCGAAGCGGCGAAGATCGCCGGCGTCGACAAGGTCCTGCAGGTCGACAACCCCGCGAACGCGGAGCCGCTGGCGGCGGTAATCGCGCCGCAGGTCGCCGCCATGGCGGACGGCTATTCGCACGTGTTCGGGCCTTCGACGACCTTCGGCAAGGACCTGATGCCGAGAATTGCCGCGCTGCTGGGCGTCAACCAGGTCAGCGACATCATGAGCGTCGAAGGCAGCCACCGCTTCAAGCGGCCGATCTACGCCGGCAACGCGATCCTGACCGTCGAGGCGCCCGCCGGCCAGCCGGTCGTGGCCACGGTGCGCACCGCGTCCTACCAGGCGTCCGGCAACGGCAACGACGCGCCCGTCGAAACGCTGTCGGTCGATGCCGAGATCCCGAATCACACGCGGTTCCGCGAGCTGAAGGCGGGCAAGTCCGACCGCCCGGACCTGCAGACCGCGAGCACGGTCGTTTCGGGCGGCCGCGCGCTCGGCAGCTCCGAGAATTTCAACATCATCTACAGCCTGGCCGACAAGCTCGGCGCCGCTGTCGGCGCCTCGCGCGCCGCCGTCGACGCGGGCTACGTGCCGAACGAGATGCAGGTCGGGCAGACCGGCAAGATCATTGCCCCGGACCTCTACATCGCCGTCGGCATTTCCGGCGCCATCCAGCACCTCACCGGCATCAAGGACGCCGGCACGATCGTCGCCATCAACAAGGACGCCGAGGCGCCCATCTTCGAAGTCGCGGACCTGGGACTGGTGGGCGACCTCTTCACCATCGTCCCGGAGCTGGAAAGCCTCCTGTAGGAGCGCGCACCGCGCGCGATGCCACCAATCCCACAGTCAGCATCGCGCGCAATGCGCGCTCCCACAGGCTTCAGAGCGCGGCGAGAATCGCTTCGGCCTTGCTGACCTCGAACTTCCCGGGCTCTTCCACCGCCACGTGCTTCGCGACGCCGTCGTCGACCACGATCGCGAAGCGCTGCCCGCGCATGCCGAGGCCGAACTTGCTGCCGTCCATCTCCAGGCCGAGCGCGCGCGTGTATTCGCCGTTGCCGTCGGCCAGCATGACCACCTTATCGTCGACCTTGCGGTCCTTGCCCCAGGCGTCCATTACGAACACGTCGTTGACCGCCATGCAGGCAATGGTGTCGACGCCCTTGCCCCTGATGTCGTCGGCGTGATCGACGAAGCCCGGGAGGTGGTTCATCGAGCAGGTCGGCGTGAACGCCCCGGGCACCGAGACGAGAACGACTTTCCGGCCCTTGAACAGTTCGTCGGTCGACATGGCCCCGGGGCCTGACTCGGTCATGACTCCGAAGACGCCGCTCGGCATCCTGTCGCCTGCTTTGATTGCCATTTGAGTTACTCCTTGAAGCTTGCATTGAAAGGGAAGTGTCCCCCGGGCGAGACATCTTAGGCGGTACGCGCCATCCCGTCACGTATAATGAGGCCAAGAGGTAAGCATATGGATTTCAGACTGAGCGAAGAGCAGCAGATGATCCAGGCGGCGGCGCGCGAGTTCGCGCAGAGCGAGATCGCACCGATCGCCGCGGAATTCGACGCCAGCGGCAAGTTTCCGGCGGCAACGATCGCGAAGGCCGGGGAACTGGGCTTCATGGGCATCGAGGTGCCCGAGGAGTACGGCGGCACCGGTTCCGACGCGATCAGCTACGCGCTGGTGATCGCCGAGATCGCCGCCGCGGACGCCGCGCATGCCACGATCGTCTCGGTCAACAACTCCCTTTACGGCACCTCCCTGCTCGACTACGGTACCGAAGAGCAGAAGCGCACGTTCCTGGAGCCCGTTGCCTCGGGCCGCGTCATCGGCGCGTACGCGCTTACCGAGCCGCAGTCCGGATCCGACGCGGCGGCCATGCGCTGCCGCGCGTCGATTTCGAAGAATGACGGCCACTACACCATCAACGGAACGAAATCCTGGATCACCTCGGGGCCGGTCGCGAAATACATCATCCTGTTCGCGCGCACGGAGCGGGACGGCGAAGACGCGGGCATCAGCGCGTTCGTGATCGACACGGAGGAGCCGGGCTTCACACGCGGGAAGGTCGAGCCGAAGCTCGGCATCCGCGCGTCCGCAACCTGCGAGATCGAGTTCGCGAACTACCGTTGTCCGGTCGAAAACCGCATCGGTGAGGAAGGCCGCGGCTTCTCCATAGCAATGGCAGTGCTCGACGCCGGCCGCATCGGCATCGCGGCGCAGGCGCTCGGAATCGCCCAGGCGGCGTACGACGCCGCGCTCGAATACTCGCGCGAGCGCCATGCGTTCGGGGAGCCGATCGGCAGCTTCCAGGCGATCCAGGCAAAGATCGCGGACATGAAAATGCGGATCGAGGCGTCCCGGCTCCTGGTCTATAACGCCGCGTGGAACCGGATGCAGGCGCGCAAAGCCGGGACGCGCAGCACCTTACCCGGCAGCCTCGCAAAACTGCACGCCTCGGAGACCGCGATGTTCGTCGCGCACCAGGCGCTGCAGATCCACGGCGGCATGGGCTACAGCAAGGAACTGCCGATCGAGCGCTACTTCCGCGACGCGAAGATCACGGAAATCTACGAAGGGACGAGCGAGATCCAGCGCATGGTCATCGGGCGGCTGGAAACGGGCCTGCGCTAAGGAATCGGGACTATCCTTCGTTTTCGCCGACGTGCACGATGAGGCCGTCGAGCTCCTCGGTCATCTCGATCTGGCAGGTGAGGCGGCTGTTGTCGCGACGTTCGTACGCCGCGTCCAGCATGCTGTCCTCCATATCGTCCATCGGCGGCAGCTTGTCGAGCCAGGCCTCGTCGATGTAGCTGTGGCAGGTGGCGCAGGCGCAGGCGCCTCCGCACTCCGCGACGATGCCGTCGATGTTGTTGTTGATCGCGCCTTCCATGACGGAATAGCCGACCTCGACCTCGACCTCGTGGCGCTCGCCGGCCGGCGTGATGTAAATGACCTTGGGCATTGGGATGAGTGTGCTGGCGTGAGAAAGCCGGCCATTGTAAAGAGAGCCCGCGGCGGCGGCAACGCCACCCCGGCTCTTTGACAGCGGCACGGCCATCGCCGATGATCGGGGCAGCCCCGCATCCGCCCGGATGACGGGCTTTTTTGTGCCGGTGTTTCAGGAAGCGAACGGGAGTCGGACTATGCGCATCTATTCGGAGTCGGAGGTCGACCGCGCCTGCCTCGAGGGTAAGCGCATCGCCGTCCTGGGTTACGGCAGCCAGGGCCGGGCGCAGGCGCAGAACCTCAAAGACAGCGGGCACGACGTGGTCGTCGGGCTGCGCTCCGCCAGCCCGCGCCGCCGGCAGGCACAGGCGGACGGGCTCGCGGTAGCCGAGCCGGCAGACGCCGCCGCGGGCGCCGCCGTGGTCGCCTTCCTCACCCCGGACATGTCGCATCCCGAGCTGTACGCCCGGATCGAGCCGCGGCTGGACCGGGGCGCCGCGCTCCTGTTCGCGCACGGTTTCAACATCCATTACCGGCGTATCGAGCCCCGCGCGGATCTGGACGTGGTGCTCATTGCGCCGAAGGGCGCCGGCGACCTCGTCAGGCGGCAGTACGTCGCCGGCCACGGGGTTCCCTGCCTGGTAGCGGTCGACCAGGACAGCTCCGGCAACGCCTTGGCGGTCGCGCTCGCATTTGCCGACGGCATCGGCGGTGCGCGCGCCGGGATCGGGGAAACCACGTTCGCGGAAGAGACGGAAACGGACCTCTTCGGCGAGCAGGCCGTGCTGTGCGGCGGCGCCACGGAGCTCATCGTCGCGGCGTTCGAAACGCTCGTCGAAGCCGGCTACCAGCCGGAGGTCGCCTATTACGAATGCATGCACGAGCTGAAGCTGATCGCCGACCTGCTGCACGAAGGCGGGCTGAAGAAGATGCACGATGTGATCAGCGGTACCGCGGCCTACGGCGACGTGACGCGCGGGCCGCGCATCGTCGACGCCCACGCGCGCGACCAGATGAAAAAAGTGCTCGCCGAGATCCGGGACGGCGCCTTCGCGCGCGAGTGGATCGCCGAGCATGACGCGGGCGAGCCCGAGTACCGCAAGCGGGTACAAGCGGACCTGGATCACCCGATCGAGGAAGTCGGCCGGCGGCTGCGCCGCCGCATGCCGTGGCTGGAGGGCTGAGCCGCCCTGCCCCCTGGCGGCGCAATCCTGGTGCGCAACCGGGATGCGCTTGATAAGCTAACGCACCAGGATTTGTCTACGAACCGGAGTACAACAGATGGCCTATGAGGGCGCGAAACGCCTGTGGATGAACGGCAGCATGATTCCGTGGGAGCAGGCGACGGTGCACGTAATGGCCCATGCGCTGCACTACGGTTCGTCGGTCTTCGAAGGCATCCGCAGCTACCCGACTCCGGACGGCCCGGTGATCTTCCGGCTCACCGACCACATGCGGCGCTTCATCAACTCCGCGAAGATCTACCGCATGCCGCTGGGTTACGACCTGGACGAGCTCGTCGCCGTCTGCAAGCAGGTCATCGCCGACAACAACCTGGTGAACGGCGCCTACATCCGGCCGCTCGCGCTGCGCGGCTACGGTTCCATAGGGCTCGCGCCGCAGCCCGGCCACCGCGTCGACGTGGCGGTCGCGGCCTGGCAGTGGGGCGCCTACCTCGGTGAATCAGCGCTGGAGCAAGGCGTCGACGTCTGCGTCTCGAGCTGGCAGCGGGTCGCGCCGAACACCATCCCCGCGATGGCGAAAGCGGGCGGCAACTACCTTTCCAGCCAGCTCATCAGCATCGAGGCGAAGCGCCTCGGCTTCGCCGAGGGCATCGCCCTCTCGACGGACGGCACGCTCAGCGAAGGCGCCGGCGAGAACGTGTTCCTGGTCCATGACGGGAAGCTCCTGACGCCGCCGTCGACCGCTTCGATCCTCACCGGCATCACCCGCGACAGCATCCTGCGGCTGGCCACTCGCCTGGGGATCACGGTCAGCGAGCAGGCAATCCCCCGTGAAATGCTCTACCTCGCCGACGAAATATTCTTCACCGGCACCGCGGCAGAGATCACGCCGATTCGCTCCGTCGACGGCATCGAGGTCGGTGACGGCCGCCGCGGACCCGTCACGCAGCAGCTGCAGGAGGCGTTCTTCGGCCTGTTCGCCGGCACTACCCAGGACGTCGACGGCTGGCTCGAGGGCCTCGAGGCTGCTCCGGTGGCTGCTGCCGGCGGTTCCTGACGTCCTCCCGGAAGGCCGCAATCATCGCGGCGAGCTTGTCCGTCTCGATGAGAAAGCCGTCGTGGCCGTCGCCGGAGTCGAGCACCTCGTAACGCGCATTCGGTAGCTCGCGTGCGAGCGCCTGTTGCTCGTGCGGCGGATAGAGTATGTCCGATGCGACCGAGACGACCAGCGCCGGCTGGCGGATACCCGCGACCACTGCCGGGTAATCCCCGCGCCCGCGCGCGAGGTCGTGATCGTTCATCGCCTGTGTAAGGCGCACGTAGCTCACCGCATCGAAGCGCCGGTTGATTTTCTCACCCTGGTAGCGCAGGTAATTCTGCACTTCGAAGTGACCGTCCCGCCGCTCGCGGCCGAAGCGCTCGTCGAATGCCTGCCAGCTCCGGTAGCCGACGATCGCCATCATGCGCGCGGCGGCCAGGCCCTGCTCGGGCGGCGCATCGTCCTCGTAGTAGCCGCCGCGCCAGTTGGCGTCGGCGTAAATGGCTGCGCGCTGGGCTTCGTTCATCGCGATGCACCAGGCGGAATGCCGCCCGCCGACGCCGATCGGGACGATGCTCGCGACGCGCTCCGGCTCCATGAGTGCCCACTCGAGCGCCTGCATGCCCCCGAGCGACGGCCCGCAGATCAGCGCCAGCTGCCCGACGCCGAGGTGGTCCAGCAGCAACCGCTGCACGCGGACCATGTCGCGTACGCTCACCTGTGGAAACGCCGCACGCCACGGCGCGCGGGTGCCGGGACGCCACGAGGCCGGTCCGGTTGTGCCGTAGCAGCCGCCAAGGATGTTGCTGCAAATGACGTAGTCGTGCCGCGGATCGAAAGCCCCGCCCTCGCCTATGATGCCCGGCCACCACGCCTCGACGTCGGCCGAGCCGGTGAGCGCGTGGCAGACCAGCACCGCGTTATGCTCCGCGTTGCGGGGACTGCCCCAGGTCCGGTAGGCCAGCACGACCTCGTCCAGCACGGCACCTGACTCCAGCCGTACCGGGCCTGGCACCTCGAACCAGCGGGTCTCCGGGGAGACCTGGGCGAGGCAATGCGGCGGCGCCTGCCGCTCTGCTACAGCCGCTTGGCTCGCAGACACCGTCACGCTCGCGGCTACGAGGCGGTCGCGAGCGGCCGCTGGCCCGACCACCCCGAAGCCGCCGCCAGGGCGGCCTGCACGTCCGCCACCAGGTCCTCGCCGCTCTCGATCCCGACCGAGAGCCGCACCAGGCTCGTACAGACTCCCGCACGTTCCAGCGCGGCCGCGTCCATCGCGGCGTGGGTCATGGACGGCGGATGGCAAACGAGGCTTTCGACGCCGCCGAGCGACTCCGCCAGCGAGAACAGGCGCAGGCGCTCGACGAACGTCCGCACCGCCCGCTCACCGCCCCGCAGCTCGAAGCTCAGCATGCCGCCGAAGCCCTTCTGCTGGCGGCAGGCGAGCTCATGACCGGGATGCGTCTCGAGTCCGGGGTAGTAGACGCGCTCGACGGCCGGATGGGCGGCGAGTGCGTGGGCGAGCCGCGACGCATTCTCCTCGTGCTGGCGCATGCGCGCGTGCAGCGTGCGCACGCCGCGCAGCGTGAGCCAGCTGTCGAACGGTGCACCGGTCACGCCCAGGCAGTTTGCCCACCAGCCGAGCGTCTCCGCCACCTCCGCGTTCGCCGCGACCAGTGCGCCGCCGACCACGTCGCTGTGGCCGTTCAGGTACTTGGTCGTCGAGTGCGCAACGATATCCGCGCCGAGGGCGATCGGCTGCTGTAGCACCGGCGACAGGAAGGTGTTGTCGACCGCGAGCAAGGCGCCCGCGTCTTTCGCAAGCTGCGACACGCGGCCGATGTCGACGATGCGCAGCAGCGGGTTCGACGGCGTTTCGACCAGCACCAGCTTCGGCTTGCGCGCGCAGGCCTGGCGCAACGCGTCGTCGTCGCCCTGGTCGACGAATGCGACCTCGAAGTTTCCTTTCAGCGCCAGGTGATGGAGAAGCCTGTAGGTACCGCCGTAGCAATCGTGCGGCGCCACCAGCAGGTCGCCCGGTTCGAGCAGGTGCACGAGCAGGGTCAGCGCCGCCATACCCGAGGAGGTCACGACACTGCCGGCGCCACCCTCGAGCGTGGTCAGCGCGTCGGCCAGCGCGTCGCGGGTCGGATTGCCGCTGCGGCAATAGTCGTAATGCCGCTTCTTGCCGTAGCCGTCGAAGGCGTAGTTGGACGAGAGGTACAGCGGCGGCACCACGGCGCCGTGCTGCACGTCGGTTTCGAGGGCGGCGCGCACGGCGCAGGTCGCCGGCTGCGGGTTCGTGTCCAGGAAGGTGGTCATGCAGGTCTCCGTTCCGATTCCGATAAGGACGTTCATATGCTCACCGGAACCCCCGGAGACGGCCGGGAGGCGTGTCGCGCCCTTCTCGGTTCGCGCATGCGAAGCCGCGTTGCGTCGACACTCATCTCTCGGTGCGCCACGCGCACCGCAGGAGTTGGCACCTTTTCGGGCTGGTTAACCCCGAAGGTTGCCCCGGCTTCCAAGGGCCTTTCCCTCAGCCGGTCTCGATGAGTCGGATGGAAGTCTATGGTGAAAGTTACACACGCGTCAAGGAACGGGCGGCAGCACCACCTCCGGCGCAACGCCGCGCAGGTTGTAACGCGAGCCCATGACATAGCCGTACGCGCCGGCGTTTCCGACCAGCATCACGTCGCCCTCCCGCGAGGGCGGCAGCAGGCGATCGCTCCCCAGCCGGTCGCCGGTTTCACAGATGGGACCCACGACCGTCACCTTCTCCGTCGCCGGCTCGTGCAGGCGGGTGAGATTGGCGATCTCGTGATAGGCGCCGTAGAGCGCCGGCCGGATCAGCGAGTTCATGCCGGTGCTCACGCCGACGTAGCGCATGTCCCCCTTGCCCTTCACCTGCGTCACCCGCGCGAGCAGCACGCCGGCCTGTGCGACCAGGAAGCGGCCGGGTTCCAGCCACAGCCGGTAGCGCGGGAAGGTTTCGCGGACCGCCGCCAGCAGCTCGTCCAGCTTTGCCACGTCGAAGGCGCGATCGCCCGGCTGCTCGGGCACCCCCAGCCCGCCCCCGAGGTCGAGCACCTCGACCTTCGGGAACAGCTCCGCGGCGGCCGCCAGGGCCTGCGCGACCGTGCGCCAGTTGTCCGGGTCGAGGATGCCGCTGCCGCTGTGCGCATGTATGCCGACGATTTCCGTCCCGGCCTGCTGCGCCAGCATCGCGAGCTCCTCGATTTCGAAGCGGGGGATCCCGAATTTCGAGTGCACGCCGGCCGTTTTCACGTGCTCGTGATGACCGCGCCCCTGCCCCGGGTCCAACCTGACGAACAGCCGCCTGCCCTCGAAAACCTCCGGCCATTCCCGCAACGGGTGCAGGTTGTCGAGGGTCACCTGCAGTCCTTCCGCGAGAGCCCACTCGTACTCTTCGCGCGGCGCGAAGTTCGGTGTGAACAGGATGCGGCCCGCGTCGACCGCCGGCACCGCCTCGCGCAGGTGCCGCACCTCGCCGGGCGACACGCAGTCGAAATCCACGCCCAGCGCCGCGAGCGCCTGCAGGACGTCGGGATTGAAATTCGCTTTCATCGCGTACAGCACGCGGTCGATCGAACGCATGCCGAGCAGCGCCCGCGCCGCGGCCTGCACCGTCTCGAGGTCGTACACGTAGGCGCAGCCGCGCTCCTCCCCGATCGCGAGCAGTTGGTCGCGCTTGCGCTGCCACCACGTTTCGGGCCGCTGCACCGCGGCGGCGGGCGTGCCGAACAGTTCCTCCCAGCTCGGCCCGAAGGTCGGACTGCCGCTCGTCTGCCGGATCATGGACGCGTGCAGCTTGCTGACCAGCCGCGGCGCTTCCGCCTGGTCGATGACGAAGCTGAAGTTCAGGTCGTTCGACGCCTGCGACACGAGGTGAATTCTTTCTTCCTCGAATACGGCGAGCGCCGGCGCCAGGCGCGGGAGGATCGTCCGTATCCGGCGGCCGATGAGGCTGACCACCGCGCAGTCGGGAATCAGGCTGACCCGGCACAGTTGCTCCAGGTCGCCGAGCAGCGCCTGCCTGACGTCGTCGGAGAACATCTCGTCGGCCGTGTCGATCGACACCGTCACCGTCGTCTCCGAGGTCGATACGAGATCGATCGACACGCCGTGCCGGCGAAAGCAGGCGAACGCTTCCGCGAGGAACCCGACCTCCTGCCACATCACGGACCCGGCCATCGAGATGAGCACCGTTCCGGTGCGCATCGAAATGCCCTTGACCTGCGGTTCGGTCTCCCGGGCGCCGGGCGCCACTACCGTGCCATTGATTCCCGGCGCGCGCGTGCAGCGCATGAAGAGCGGAATACCCGACGCGCGCAAAGGCGAGAGGCAACGCGGATGCACCACCTTGCTGCCCATCGACGCCAGCTCCTGCGCTTCGTCGAAGCGCAGCTCGGCCAGGAGGCGCGCCGAAGGCACGACCCTGGGGTCCGCCGTATAGAGGCCCGGCACGTCGCTCCACATTTCCATCCGCCGCGCCTGCAGCTTCGCGGCGAAGCAGGCGGCCGAGGTATCGGACCCGCCGCGGCCGAGGAGCACCGTGGAACCGCGCGAATCGGCGGCGATAAAGCCCTGCGTCAGGACGACCTTGCCGTGCGCCTCGAACAGCGCCAGCAGCGCCGGGTCGGGCACCGAGCCGCAAATGGCCGACAGCCGGTTCTGCACGTCCGAGCGGTTCGGCCGATCCTCGGCCCTGAGGATCTCGCGCGCGTCCTGCCATTCGGTCGCGATCCCGATACGGTTCAGGAAAGCGGCCCCGAGGCGGGTCGCCATCAGCTCGCCCGCCGCCATGACCCGTACCTTCGCTTCCAGGCCGGTGTCCTGCCGGGCCGCGGCACGCGCGACGTGCCGTGCCAGCTCCTCGAGCTCGTCCGCGAGCAGCGCCGGGCCGTCGACTCCCAGGTCGGCGGCCAGCCGGTAGTGCTGTTCGCGGATGGCCGCGAGTGCCGGTTCGGGATCGCGCTCCGCCGCGGTCTCGAAGAGCGCGCCCAGCGCGTTCGAGACGCCCTGCAAGGCCGAGTGCACCACCACGGGCCGCAAGCCGTCGGCAATCCGGTTTTGCACCAGGGAAGCGATGGTGTTCCAGTCGTCGGCGCTCGATACGCTGCTGCCGCCGAACTTCATCACCACCCACCGCGAGTTTGCGATCTCTGCGCCCGCACCAAGCTGCGCGCTGTCCGGGAACCCGGCTTCGTTTATTGTTGAACTCATCGTGTAATCAGAACGAGGTGTCGCCACGGATGACCACCGTAACCCGGTGGTGTACGTTCGACAACGGCTCGGCGGGCTGGCCCGTCAACTCCAGTGTGAACGTTTCCTCTCCTTCCGCGAGCGTATCCTGCACGATCGGGATGAGCAGGCGTGCGGAGCGCTGCCCCGGCCCGAACACGAGACCCATCGCGCCCGGGATGAAATAGTCCTCGCCTTCGGTGGCGGAGCCGCCGACGATCGTGTAGCGCGCTTCCAGCTCGGTGTCGCCGGGGTTGAAGCGCAGCACGTCGATCTGCACCGCGGGACTGCGCTCGCTGACGTAGACGGTTTCCTCGGCAAAGCCAAGGGTGTCCACGGGGAGGCTGGTCTCGAACGTGCGCTGGTCGTCGTCCTGCAGCGCCAGGTTCAGGAACGCCAGGCGTGACGCGGAATTCTCCGCGTTACGCAGCAGCAGGGTCGCCTGGCGATCCGCCTGGCGCACGTTGTCGGACGACATCGAGATCGCGAACCGCGCCATCGTCTGGCCCGCATCGAAATTCACCACCGACTCGGAGAGCCGATAGCGGCCGGTGATCAGGGGCGAGCGGTTGCCGCTGAAGCCGACCTCTTCGATCAGGACCGACAAGGGCTCGCCGGTATCGCTCTCGCGGACGAGCTCCACGACGGCCGGGTCGCCGTCTTCCTGCAGCACCAGGTCGAACTCCGCGCGCGGACCGCGGCTCGCGAGCGGCACCGTGATGGTCGCCGGCGCCGCGGCCACAGCGGCAGCCTCCGCATCCGTGCCGGGTGCCGGCATGGCAAAGGTCCTGTCGTTGCCGCCGGGCACGTCGGCATCGGCCTCGTCGACGGCATCCGCCTGCTCGCCTGCCGCCGGGGCGCCGTCCGGCGTATCCGCCGGGCGCTCCCGGGCCGGGGACTCCTCGGCCGGGCGCTCCTCGGGCGTGCGTTCGCCGGCGGTGGCGGCCGGCGGAAGCTGCGGCGGCGTTTCCGGCGCTGCCCCATTGGCCGCCTCGCCGCCGGCCGGTTCGGGGGACGGCGGCCCTGCGGCCCCCTGCACCGCCGCTTCCTCTTCGCTCTCCGCCTCCGTGCCGCCCACCGCGGCGGCGAGCTCACGGCCGCTGTCGATTGCCGATCGGGCCGAGGTCATCAGCGTTTGCCGGAGCTCCGGCTGCGCAAACAGGACGGCGCCGCCGGCGACGGCCAGCAGCAGCAGGGCCATCAGCCCCCAGGGACGCCGCGAATCGGGCGGCGGCGGCTTCGGCTCGACGCGGATCGGCACGTCATCGTACGGCGGCGCCGGGCTCTCCTCGGCATCCAGCGCCTCCAGGAATGCCGCCGGTGTCGCAAACCGCGACACGCGCGAGTACGCCAGCGCTTTCTTCAGCGCGCGCCAGTGGCCGTCGCTCAGGCCGTGCGGCCGCTGCGGCTCCATGCCCTGCTCGGCCGCCTCGGCGGCGTTGCGCGGGCCGA
>CAYRKH010000015.1:0-57955 GCA_964424805.1 uncultured Woeseiaceae bacterium | reverse complement strand
TGCGCGCTCCTACACAACCAGAATTTTATGAACGACAAAACCGACAATATCGTCGAGATCCGTGACCTCGACTACTCCATCGGCGAGCGCCGGATATTCAAGGGCCTCAATATCGATATCCAGCGCGGCAAGATCACGGCCATCATGGGGCCCAGCGGAACCGGCAAGACGACCTTGCTCCGCCTGATCACGCGCCAGGCCGTGCCGGAGCGGGGGCATATCATCGTCAACGGCCGGGATCTCGCGAAGCTGAACCAGGAGGAACTCTATGCCCTGCGCCAAAAGATGGGCATGCTGTTCCAGAACGGCGCGCTGCTAACCGACTACAACGTGTTCGAGAACGTCGCCTTTCCATTGCGCGAGCACACGAAGCTGCCGGCCCGCCTCATCCGCCACATCGTGTTGACGAAGCTGCATGCCGTCGGCTTGCGCGGCGCGGCGGACATGATGCCGCGTGAGCTCTCGGGCGGCATGGAGCGGCGGGTGGCGCTGGCGCGCGCCATGGTCATGGACCCGGACATCCTGATCTACGACGAGCCGTTCGTCGGGCTGGACCCGATCTCGATGGGCGTCATCGTGCGCCTGGTGCGGAAAATGAACGATGCACTGGGGATTTCCAGCATAATCGTCAGCCATGACGTACAGGAGATCTCCACCGTGGCGGACTGCAGCTATCTCATCTCCAACGGCAAGGTGGCCGGGTCCGGCAGCCCGGACGAGCTGCACAACACGAGCTCCGAGGTCGTGCGGCAGTTCATGCACGGTATGGCGGACGGGCCGGTGGCCTTCCACTATTCCGCCCCGGATTACGCCGAGCAGCTTCTCGGCCGGGACGTCGAGTAAGCTGGTGCCGCTCTCGTCGCCGGCGGGCCGGGGCTGACGCGTGCTGCGCGAGCTCTACGTCATCTTCAAAGGATTCGTGCGCACCTTCGGGGCGCTGCAGATCTTCTTCCTGCGGCTGCTGCAGCACTCGCCGAGCGTCTTCGTCAGGCGCTTTCGGCTGGTCGCTCACCAGGTCCACAACGCCGGGGCGCTGTCGCTGGTCCTCATCATGGTCTGCGGGCTGTTCGTGGGGGGCGTTCTCGGGCTGCAGGGCTATTCCAACCTGGCGCGGTTCAACGCGGAAGACTCGGTCGGAACGTTCGCGGCGTTCTCGCTTCTAAAGGAGCTGGGCCCGGTGATTACGGCGCTCCTGTTCGCCGGCCGCGCGGGCACGGCGCTGTCATCCGAGATCGGCCTCATGAAGGCCACCGACCAGCTCGCGGCCATGGAGATGATGGCCATCAGCCCGCTGAGAAGGGTGGTGGTGCCGCGCTTCCTCGGGGGGGCGATCTCGATGCCGATGCTGACGGCGGTGTTCAACGTCGTGGGGCTGTTCGGCGCGCACGTCGTGGCGGTCGACCTGATGGGCGTGGATGCCGGGGCGTTCTGGCAGCAGATTCATTCCGGGTTGGACCCGGTCGACGTTTACGAAGGCATCGTGAAGAGTGTTGTTTTCGGCGTCGTCGCGAGCCTGCTCGCGGTATGGGAAGGCTATAATGCTATACCGACGGCCGAAGGTGTCGGGCGAGCTGCTACCCGGACCGTCGTTTCGACGGCGATCGCGGTGCTGGTACTCGACTTCATGATTACGGCCGTCATGATCTGAGGGCAGGATATGCAGCAAACGCGATCCATTGAATTCGGGACAGGGCTCTTCGTGCTGCTGGGCCTGGCGGCATTGTTCTTTCTGACGACCCAGACCACCGGATCGGAAGCCTTTGCCAGCGGTGACACCTACAGGGTCACGGCGCGCTTCCAGAACGTGGGCAACCTGAAGACCCGGGCCCCGGTATCGATGGCCGGCGTCACGATCGGCCGCGTCACCTCTATCCAGTTCGATCCGCAGCGCCTGGATGCGAAAGTGACGTTCGTCATCGGCGCGCAGTACGACCAGATCCCGGACGATTCCGACGCGGCCATCCTGACCTCGGGGCTACTCGGCAGCCAGTACATCGGGCTGCAGGCGGGCGGGTCGGATACCTACCTGCACGACGGCAGCGAGGTCATGTTCACGCAGTCCGCCGTCGTGCTCGAGAACCTGATCAGCAAATACCTGTTCCAGAGCGGCTCGGACGAGTCGCAGTGACCCACACCGCAGGGAGTCGCACCGTGATGAAGCTTCTGCTGACCGCCGCTCTTGCCCTTGCCGCGTTGCCCGCGATGGCGCAGCAGGCACCCGACGAGCTCGTCCGCGAAACGGCCGAGCTGCTCGACCAGAAACTGCAGGGAAACAAGCAGGAGCTGGCTGCCGATCGTGAGGCGCTGTACGCCCTGATCGACGAGATCCTGCTACCGCGCTTCGACCGGCGCTATGCCGCGCAGCTGGTCCTCGGACGCCACTGGCGCGCTGCCACCGAGGAGCAGCGACAGCAGTTCATCGAGGCGTTCTACCGCGCCATGGTCAGGCGCTACGCGGAAGGGCTGCTGGAGTTCGACCTGAGCAAGTTCGCTGTGCTGCCGTACCGCGGCGATCCGTCGGAGCCGCGCACCATGGTGCGCACGACCGTGAAGCTCGACGACGGCACCACGGTGCCGGTCGACTACGGGCTGGTCAAGCACGATTCCGGCTGGCAGATGTTCGACGTCCGGATCGAAGGTATTTCCTACGTGCGGCGGTTCCGGACCGAGTTCAATTCCGAGATCCAGGCGACCAGCCTGGACGCCGTGATCGCGCGGCTGCAGCGGGAAGCGAAGCAGCCGCCCCCGGAGGAGCCGGGAGATCCGTTCGAGGCGGCCGACGACAGCTCCGGATGAGCGACTACGAGCTCGTCGACGAAGGCGGCGGCAGGTTCGCGCTGAAAGGCCGGATGACCTTCGACACCGCCGGACAGATCCTCCGCGACAGCGAGGACCTGTTCGACGAGCACACGCGTATCGAGGTGTCGCTCGCCGGTGTGACGCATTCGGATTCCGCGGGGCTCGCTCTCCTGCTCGAGTGGATCACCTGGGCGAATCACACCGTGCGGGAAATCACCTTCACCGATGTCCCGGACAAGATCAACGCGATCGCCAAGGTCACCGAAGTCGACAGCCTGCTGACCAAGGGCGAACGCTGGGCCGGCTTCATCGAGGCCCCCTCGATGTAGGAGCGCGCATCGCGCGCGATGCCACGGCGCCCGCGAGGAGCCCCAACCCCTGCCATACCACCCGACGCGCAGAATCGCGCAACCCGCGCCATACCCCCCGAAACGGTAAGACCGCCTAATCCGGCTCCGGCAGGTCCTCCAGGAAGTCGTCGTAGAAATCGTCGTCGGCCGGCGGATTGCCGTCATAGATCTGGAACTGCCGGTTCTGCAGGTAGGACTCGCGCAGCGCGATGTACGGGTCGTAGGAATCCGTGACGAATTTCTCCAGCGACAGGAACCTGGCGCGCAGGTCGATCGACCTGAGGGCAAAGATCGAGTAGCGGACGCGATCGTGCCGGTGATAGAGCAGCGGGTCGGCGAGAAAGTCGAGCGGTAAAGCGAGCGCGTCCCGCAGCGTTCGCGGGCCGAGGAAGGGCACGATCACGTAGGGCCCGGAGGGCACGCCCCAGACGGCAAACGTCTGCCCGAAATCCTCACCGTACTTCTCGAAGCCCATCCGGCTGGCGACGTCGAACAGGCCGCCTATGCCTAACGTGCTGTTGACCAGGAACCGGCCGGTCTCGCTGAAGCCCTCTCCGCCGTCGCCCTGCAGGAAGTTGTTGATGATATGCAGCGGCCCGCGCAGGTTGTTGGAGAAGTTGGTAACGCCCTGCTGCATGAAATCGGGCATGACTTTGTCGTAGCCCCTGGCGATCGGCTTCAGGGTAGCGTTGTCGACCTTGGTGTTGAAGCGGTCGATACGCCGATTCGTCGCTTCCCAGGGGTCGTCCTCCGACGTCGATGCGGGCTGCGGACCCGTGGCGGCACAGCCTCCTGCCAGCATGAGGCAGGGTAGCAGGAGCTTGATCAGCGCGCGCGGATAGTCGGTGACCGGCATGAGTGTTGACCTGGATTGGAGTTGGAGTCGAGCAGCAAAGGGGCGGCAGTCTACCCGATGGAGCGGCTGCGCTGCATCTGTTGCAACTGCTCTTCCGACATGTATTCACGGATGAAGTTTATGCGGGCTTCGAAGCGGATCCGCTGGATCTCGTTCAGGTCCGGTGCCTGCAGCGCCTGCCGCAGGAAGTTGACGCCCTGCACGAGATCGCCGGTCATGAAGCTGTACTCCGCCATGTAGTAGTGCGCTTCGGCAACGTCGCCCGCGTCGATGGCGGCACGGGCGATCAGCCGAACCTGTTCGGGCGTCGGCGGGACGTTGTTCAGCAGGTCGAGCAGGATGCTGTGCGCCCGCCCGGCGTCATCGAGCTGCAGCAGTGCCTGGGCGAAGTGCACGATGAGTGGCACGTTGCGCGGGAAGAGCTCGCTCGCACGCTCGAATGTCGCACGCGCCGCGCTGGCCTGGTCGAGCGCGAGCTGCGCTTCCGCGAGGCCGATGTGATAGGCAATGACCTCCTGGTCCTTGCTCACCAGTTCCTCGAAAATTCGATTGGCCTCGTCGTAGCGGCCGGCGCGCATGTAGGCGAGCGCTCGGCCGTAGCGTTCGGCGTCCGACTGTCGTTCGTAACGTTGGTCCTCGAACAGCGAGACCGCCGCCTCGGCGGTCCTCGCGTCGGCTACCATCAGCCGGGCCCGCACCAGGCCGTAGTTCGTCGATTGCTGCGAGGCGACCGGCGGGTAGGCCCGCGCCCGGCCGCGGGCCTCGGCAATACGCGAGCTGCTGACCGGGTGCGTGCGCAGGAACTCCGGCACCCTCGATTCGACCGGTCGCGTGCTGCTGGAGATGACCTCGAAGAACGAGGCCATCCCGTTCGGGTCGAAGCCGGCGGCGGCGAGGGCGCCGATGCCCACCCGGTCTGCTTCGTATTCATTGCTGCGGGTGAAGTTGATCTGCTGCTGCACCGCGGTGCCCTGGGCGACGGCTATGGCGCCCTGCATTGCATCCCCGCTCGCCCCGCCGGCGGCACCGGCGAGGATCGCGCCCAGCATGATCGCGGTGGACAGGATGCTCTGCCGCTGGTTCGCGTGCACGGCGCGCGCGATGTGTCGCTGCGTGACGTGCGCGATTTCATGGGCCAGCACGCCGGCCAGCTCGTCCTCGCTGCGGGTCGCCTCGAGCAGCCCGGTATGCACGCCGATGAAACCACCCGGCAGGGCGAAGGCGTTGATGTTCGGGTCGTCGACGACGAAGAACGTGAACTGGTGATCGCCTTCGTTGACCTGCGACGAGAGGCGGTGGCCGATGTCGTTGATGTACTCGGTGATCAGCGGGTCTTCGACGAGCCGGCCGCTCGCCCGGATGTTGCGCATGATGGCATGGCCGATGCGCGCTTCCTCGGATTTCGAGAGCACCGCGTCCGCCGGGCTGCCCATGTCGGGCAGGTTGACCTGGGCGTGCGGCAGCCCCGGGCCGAGCACCAGGCACGCCGTCGCCAGCGACAGCAACAGGCGCTTTGCAAAAGGTATCTGCGGGGCGGTTGTCAAGCGGCTACTCATGGCGGATGTCTGCTTGCTCGGACTCCGGCGCCGGGCTTCCGTTCCCATGATACGGTACCGTCAGAGTTCGCGTACGGCCTCCAGCACCTCCGCGGCATGACCCTTGACCCTGACTTTGCGCCATTCCCGGCGCAGCTTGCCGCGCTCGTCGATCAGGAAAGTGCTGCGTTCCACGCCGATGAACTTGCGGCCGTAGAGCGACTTCGGGCGCATTACGTCGAACTGGCGGCAGAGCGTCTCGTCCGGGTCCGATATCAGGTCGAACGGCAGGTCGTGCTTCTCACGGAACTTGTCATGTGACGCCAGGCTGTCCCGCGAGACGCCGAAGATCACCGCGCCCGCGCGTTCGAACTGCTCGTGCAGATCGCGAAAGTCCTTGCTCTCGTTGGTGCAGCCGGGCGTCATGTCCTTCGGATAGAAATAGAGGACAACCTTCTTGCCGCGCAGCGACTTGAGCTGCACGGTCTGGTCGCCGGTTGCCGGCGCCTTGAAATCCTTGACTACCTTGTCCAGTTCCGGCGTGCTCATGTGCTCTCCTTATTTGTATCGCCACCGACTTCTGTAGCCGCGCGCATTGCGCCCGATGCCACGGCCCCCTTCACAGCATCGCGCCCAATGCGCGCTCCCACCTGTAAACGCGCCACCCCAAGCGTTTACGACTTCACAGGCTCCAGGATCGCATCCAGGTTCATCTGATCGCAAAGGTCCATGAAATCGTCCCGCAGCTGCGCGAGGTGCTCGCTCGCGGGAACATTTACCGTGAGCTGCACCGCGAACATGGGAGCGCCGGTGTGCGCCGCCGCATACCGACGCGTGGCGAGCTCGGCAATGTCGATGGCACGGCTCGCAAAGAAGTTCGCGAGATTGAACACGATACCCGGCTGGTCGAGCGCCACCACGTCGACGGCATAAGGCATGCAGTCTTCGCGGGCGGCGCGCTCGCCGGTCTTGCGCATGGTCACCGTGAGCCCGCGGTCCTTCGACAGCTTGTCGATCTCGGACTCGAGCCGGGTGAGGGTGTGCCAGTTACCCGAGATCAGGAGCAGCATGGCAAACTCGGTGCCCAGCGCGCTCATGCGGCTCTCCTCGATATTGCCGCCGCAGTCGAGGATGACCTTGCTGATGTCGTTGACGACGCCCGCGCGATCGTCACCGATCGCTGATAGAACAATAAGTTGTTTCATTTACCTAAAATAGCTCTGAATGCCGGGCGATGCCGGCCCGCCAACCTACCGAGATGCGGGCGAAGCGGGGGGATTCAACCCGTCCGCGGCGGCGCTCGCCGGCCCGGCAGCTGCCTTGCCACCCCGGGATGCGAACAGTAACATCGCCGCCTTACTTTGGGCGAGGAGTAACAGTGTTTACAGGCAGCCTGGTGGCGCTGGTCACACCTTTCGACGAGCAAAACCGGGTCGACTACCCGGCACTCGAACGGCTTATTGAGTTCCACGTGGATGGCGGCACCGACGGGCTGGTGATCGCCGGCACCACCGGCGAATCGGCAACGCTCGAAAAGGCCGAGCACGCCCGGTTGATCGCCCGGGCCGTGGAAATCGTCGCCGGGCGGCTCCCGGTCATCGCCGGGACGGGCTCGAATTCGACGAAGCAGACTATCGATTTATCGCGCGAAGTCGGCCGCTGCGCGATCGACGGCTACCTGCTGGTGACACCGTACTACAATAAGCCGGTCCAGGAGGGGATCTACCGGCACTTCACCGCCGTCGCCGACGCCGTGAACAAGCCGGTGGTGCTGTACAACGTGCCGGGGCGTACGGTTGCCGATACGCTGCCGGAGACGGTCGAGCGCCTCGCGACGCATCCGATGATCTTCGGCATCAAGGAGGCGACCGGCGACATGGAACGCCTGCGGCAGATCCGCGAGCGGGTGTCGCCGGAATTCAAACTCTATAGCGGCGACGATTTCACCGCGCGGGAGTTCATCGAGCAGGGCGGCCATGGTGTCGTCACCGTGTCCGGTAACGTCGCCCCGGGATTGATGGCCGAGATGTGCCGCGCGCAGCTTGCGGGCGATACGGCGCGGGCCAAAGAGATCGACGCCAGGCTGCAGCCGTTGAACACGGCGCTGTTCCTGGAGTCCAGCCCGATTCCGGTGAAGTGGGCGTTGGCGGAAATGGGCCTGATGTCGGGCAACATTCGCCTGCCGCTGACGCCTTTCGCCGCGCAGTTCCATGAGCAGACGAGAGCGGCAATGCAGGGCGCGGGGATAACAGCGGGTCACGCACGATGACGGTACTGAAAGTATCGGTGCCCGTGACAATCGCGCTACTGCTTGCCGCCTGCGGCGGCACCCCGGAATGCCTCAAGCCGCAGCCCTACCAGCAGGCCCGGCTCGGCCAACCCATCGAGGTTCCCGACGGGCTGGACCCGCTGGACCCGAGCCGGGAGATGTCCATCCCGCAGGCGTCGCCGCGGTCGCCCCGCAGCGCCAGCTCCCGGTGCCTGGAATACCCCCCGACCTTCAACGTCGGCGAACCGGCGCCCCGCTCGGAACCGGCGTCGGAATCCGAATCGACGACGCCGGAGTCGACCCAATAACGTACAATAGTGCGCGGCTGTAGCCCGCCATACGGGCGACGCCAGGCAACAGAACGACAATACCGGAGAGGTGGCCGAGCGGTCGAAGGCGCTTGCTTGGAAAGCAAGTGTACGGTATCCCCGTACCGCGGGTTCGAATCCCGCCCTCTCCGCCAGTTATTTGAACTCTTATCGCTTTACCACGGCTGCCGAGCTGGCAAATTGCATTCACGGCAGCTATCGGTGGGACGCGCCGCTTTCCGCTCGAGTTGTAGGATGGCATCGTTGATCCGGGTCAATCCGCAACCGCGAAACACAGCCACAGACGAGCCAGGAGAGAACGATGGGCAATTCCCGTGAACCGGATTGGAACCCGACGGACGCGTCGGTGCTCGAAGACCAGCCCGCGGCCTATGACGAGATGCGGCGCCGTTGCCCGGTTGCCTGGAACGAGCAGCTCGGCTGGTCGCTGTTCCGGCACGATGACGTGCTGCGCGTGCTGCTGGATCACGAGACGTTCAGCAACGCGGTCTCGCGGCATCGGTCGGTGCCGAACGGCATGGATCCGCCCGAGCACACGGCGTACCGGCGCGCCATCGAGCAATACTTCACACCCGAACGCATGCGCCGCTTTGAGCCCGTCTGCCGTGAGCTCGCCGCGAACCTGCTCGCGCCGCTGGCGGTTCGCGGCGCGTTCGAGTGCATCGAGGAGTTCGCGGTGCCATTCGCGTTGCGCAGCCAGTGCAAGTTCCTCGGCTGGCCCCCGTCGCTCGCGGAGCCGATCCGCGAATGGACGCGCCTGAACCAGGAGGCGACACGCGCGGGACACCGCGCGACGCTGGTCGAGATCGCGGAAGAATTCCGCGCCCTCGTCGGCGACCTGTTGAAAGCGAGGCGGCAGCGCGGCGCGCGTCCACAGGATGACGTTATCGGCGGCTTGCTGGAAACGCGGATCGACGGCGCGCTGCTCACCGATGAAGAGATCACCAGCATCTTGCGCAACTGGACCATGGGCGAGCTCGGCAGCCTGGCGTCCGGCATCGGAATCGTCACAGCGCATCTCGCCGGCAATCCCGGCCTGCAGGAGCAGTTGCGCGCTGAGCCGGCGCGCGTGCCGGGCGCGATCGACGAAATCCTCAGGATTTCCGGGCCGCTGGTTCTAAACCGGCGCGTGGCGAAGCGCGACGTAGAACTAGGCGGCCGTCGGGTCGCTGCCGGCGAGCGGCTGTCGCTCTTGTGGATCAGCACGAACCGTGACGAAGCCGTGTTCGAGAACCCCCTGGAGGTCCGGCTGGACCGCGATCCGGGTGCGAACCTGCTCTACGGCGCGGGCATCCACGTGTGCCCGGGCGCGCCGCTCGCGCGCCTCGAGATGCGGGTCGCGATGGAGGAGTTGCTGCGGCGCTCGCGGCGGATCGAACGGCGGGACGACGGGCCGGCGGAGAAAGCGGTTTTTCCCGCCAACGGCTGGGCATCGCTGCCGCTCAAATTCGCCTGAGCGGCGGCGCCTGCCGCCGCCCGGCTCTCCGGCATCCCTGTGGCTCTTGTGCGCTTTCGCTCGCGGAAGTCGCAATAGCGTTCGAAATAGTTCCTGCACACGCTTAGGAACCCTGGCTGCGCGTCCGGCAAGACTCCCGAGGGCCGGGACGCCGGTTCCGGCTGCGCAGCGCCCGGTCTCACTTCGGGGCAATAACCGACCCGGCTCGGTCGTTCAGGATGATTGCAGTCGCGTAGTCCGGCGATGAATATCGAGCGCTCAACCGGTTTCGTTGCTTCCGGGTTGACCCAGGTCAAGGCAGCAGGTGTCGCGCGAGCGCAGCATAGCTTGCATGTACCAGGCAGCGATTTTCGATCCCGAGCTCGTGCGGCGCTACGATCGCCCGGGGCCGCGCTACACGTCGTACCCGACCGCGCCGCTGTTCAACACGGGCTTTGGCGAGGCGGATTTCATCGAGCAGGTACGGCGCAGCAACCAGGAGCTGATCCCGCGACCGCTCTCGTTGTACGTGCACGTGCCGTATTGCCACAGCCCCTGCTTCTACTGCGGCTGCAACCGGCTCATCACGCGCGATCCCGCGAAAGGCCGGCGCTACCTCGAGCGGCTGCTGCGCGAGATCGAACTCGTAGCGCCGCTCTTCGATACCGATCGGCAGGTCGTGCAGCTCCACTTTGGCGGCGGCACGCCCAATTTCCTGCAACCGGAGCAACTCGCGGACATCGTGGAGAAGCTCGAGCGACACTTCAGCTTTGCCGACGCCTCCGACCGCGATTTCTCTATCGAGCTCGATCCCAGGCATGTCTCGCCGGGCGACGTTGCCGCATACGCGCAGATCGGTTTCAACCGCGCCAGCATCGGCGTGCAGGATTTCGATCGCGTGGTGCAGCGGGCGGTCAACCGCATCCAGACCGTGGAGCAGACCGCGGAAGTGATCGATGACTGCCGGTGCGCGGCGTTCCGTTCGGTCAACGTCGACCTGATCTACGGCTTGCCGCGACAGACCTGCGAGGGCTTCGAACTGACGCTCGACACCGTTGCCGGGATCGGGCCCGACCGGCTGGCCGTGTACGGGTACGCGCATCTTCCGCGCGTGTTCAAGGCGCAACGGCAGATCAAGGCTGAGGAACTGCCGGACGCCGAAACGCGATTGCGGCTGCTCACGCTCGCGGTCGACCGGCTCACGGAGACCGGTTACTGCTACATCGGCATGGATCATTTCGCGCTGCCGGGCGACGACCTCGCGGTCGCGCTGTCCCGCGGCGGGCTGCATCGCAATTTCATGGGTTACACCACGCACGCGGAGTGTGACCTGGTGGGCTTCGGCCTCTCCGCTATCAGCCGCGTCGGCGACAGCTACAGCCAGAACCAGCGCGACCTGCCGGCGTGGGAAGCGGCCGTGGAAGATGGGCGGCTGCCCGTGTGGCGCGGCCTTAGGCTGACATTCGACGACGTGCTTCGCGCGGAAGTCATTTCACAGCTCATGTGCCGCGGCGAGATCGATGTCGCCGCGGTCGAGCGGCGCTTTGCCATCGGGTTCGAGCCGTACTTTGCCGAAGTGCTGCCGCGGCTCCGGAGCCTGGCCCGGGACGGCCTGCTGACCGTGAGCCCGTCGCGCATCGCCGCGACGCCGCGCGGGCGTTTCCTGCTGCGGACCGTCGCCATGTGTTTCGACCGCTACCTCGACCCCTCACCCACGCAGGGCAACGCTCAGCGGTACTCGCAGGCCATTTGATCCGATAACCGGTTCCGCGGAATCAGATGACGTTGTAGAAATTGCGGAGCACCGCGCCCACACCGTAGGCCACCAGGCCGGCAGCACCGCCGACGAGCATCGTTTCGAACCCGAACCGCAGCCGGCGATAGCCGAGGACGTGGCCCTTTATCGCGCCTACCGAGAAGAAAGCGGCGACAGCCAGCAGCGCGCTGGTCAGGAATACCTGTTCCGACGCCAACGGCAGGACAATGAAGGGCAGCAAAGGCACCATGCCCACCGCGGCGAAGGCCGCATAGGTCGTCAGGCCCGACATCCAAGGACTCGGGCCTTCGAGCGCCAGCCCGTGCTCCTCGACCAGCATTGTGTCGACCCACCGCTCCCGGTCGGCGGTTATCGTGGCGACGATCTGCTCGAGAATCTCTCCGCTGAATCCCTTGGCGGTGAATATCTGGCGGATCTCCTCCTGCTCGCCCTCCGGTATCCGGCGAATGTGCTCGAGCTCGTCGGCTCGAGTCCTTTCCACCAGGTGCTCGCGCGTGCGCGCGCTCTGGTAGTTGCTGACCGCCATGCTGAAGCCGTCGGCGAGCAGGTTGGCGATGCCCAGGACGACGGCGACGACCGGGGCAAATCCCGCGCCGACGACGCCGGCGACGACGGCGAGCGTCGTCACGCAGCCGTCGATGCCGCCGAGGACCGCGTCCGCGAGATAGCTGTGGCGGGCGGGACCTTCCAGCCGCCGGCGTATGGCGTCGGGATGGTGCTCCTCCTGCAATGCTCTGGAGTCAGGCACTAATCGAAGTTCTCATGGTCAATGCGATGAACAGGTTCGCATAGATAGAGTGTAACCAAGAGGGGCAGGTCAGCGATCGGTGACGCCTGGAAATGCAGGCGGGCGGCTATCGTCACTCCATGTCGTCAAGCAGGCCGCTATACCGAAATCGATCACCACGCCGGCCGTATCGCGCGGGAGGTACCAGATCCGTTTTGGTGGGAGCCGGTTCCATCGTGGCGTGCGCGCCGGGCCGCCGCCCCGGGGCGAGAGCGCCGCCTGACGCCCAACGGGAGAGGAAGCAGACGTATGCCGCCGCATTGCCGCCGCGACCTTGCGTGCGAGCGCCTTGTCCTCCTCTAGCTGGGAGCGTTTCACCGTGCCGGCCGATCCTCTCTCAAGTCGCCGTTCGACGACAATCCCCGCAGAATCTTTCGCCGGCCGCCCGTGACGTTCGCATCAGAACGCCGCGTCGAAGCCGACCAGGAAATAATGCTCCCGGCTGAGGTGGCCTGTGAAGAACTGGCCCGGCGATTTGGTCGACAGCAGGTCGACGTTGAGCTCGATGACGCCCTTGACGTTTCGCATGAAGTAGTACGAGCTGCTGAATGTCAGGCTGCTGATGTCGATGCCTTCGAATACCGTGTCGGTATTGTCCAGGTCGTTCGCGTCCGCGTAGTTGTAGAGGACGGAGTGTGTCCAGAGCTCGTTGCGCACCCAGTCGACCCCCGCAAAAGCCCCGTACCATTCGTAGCTCGCCGCCGGATCCAGGAAACCGTCCCACTCGTTCCACAACGCCTGGGCGAACCAATGGAATCCACCCTCGATCTCGCCCGACAGGTCGAGCCCGAGGATGCGCTTGTCGGTGTCCCGGTCGCCGCTGAGCGTCCCGGCCGGGCCGGCGGCATTCCGCTGCTCGCCGGCAAGCGCGAACAATCCTGCCGTGATGCCCCGCACGTCCGTGCCCGCCCGGGCGAACACGGTCTTCGAGGTATCGTTGTCGAACAGCCGGTCGGGCCGCCGGAAGCCGGGGCTGTTGATTGCCGCATTCGCGTCTATGCCGTTGCCGTTGACGAAGCCCAGGTCCACATCTACAGGGCCGAATGAGCGGCCGAACAGCACGCCGCGCTCGTACGTGATGCCGGCCAGGCGATAGGGCACGAAATCCTGGAACGTGAGACGCACTTCCCGGGGAAACATGACGTCCGAGACCTGGAACTGGCCGAGCATCATGCTGACGCCGGTATCGAACAGGCCGCCGTAGCTGAACCAGGCATCCTCGACCACCACCTCGCCGTTGCCGCCTTTCTCGGCGAAAATCGCGTAAAAGTAGAAGCTGATCTGCTCGCTCAAGGGTGCGCTCGCCAGCAGCTTGACGAGGTAGGGTGCCTGGAAGTCCACCGCGGAATCGGCGGCCGGCTCGCCGGTCACCGGGTCGATGGCCTCGCCGTCACGGGCCTGGACGAAACCCTGCGCACGGATGCCGAGCGGCAATTGCCTGGGCAGGTACAGGCGCTCGTCTCCGAGCTCCAGGCTTTGCTGCTTCCAGTTGGGCAGGCGGAAGTTCCACTCGTCCGCGAACGATTCGCCCATCGGGCTCAGGCGCGGATACGCCGAATGGCAGGCGTTGCACGACACGTTGTAGGTGCGCGCGAACGCCGGCATGGCGCCGGCGGGCGCCGCGTGCAGGAGCGAGACGAGCAGTGTAAGGAAGCTGGCGCTGAGCAAACAGTACCGGGGTGCCATGACGTAACTCCGAGTTGTGTTCTCCGGAAAGCTAATGTCAGGGGGGCGGATGCGCTATACGCGAAAACCGCAAAAGGCAGGACATGTTCGAGTTTAGCAGCGGCCGCAGCGTTTGCAGGAAATCCGGGTTTGGCCGCTCAACGGAAGCACCAGTAGCGGACGCGCTGCCGCTCGAGGAATGCTTCGGCGCCGGCACCCATCAGCATCGCAAATGACGACAGCATGCCGGCCTGCGTGCAGGTATCGGCTGCCACCGTAACGGAGCGCGGCGCGCCGGCTACCGGCCAGCCGGTCCGGGGATCGAGCAGGTGGCCATAGCGGACGCCATCCTTCAGCAAAAAGCGCCTTGCGTCACCGCTCGTTGCGAGACCGCCGTGCCGAAGCGCGACACGCTTGCCGGGTTTGGCCGGACCCGGGTCGATCGATTCGATCCCGACCCGCCACGGCTCGACGCCGGGTGCTGCGCCGATAGCCGCGATATCGCCGCCGAAGTTCACCAGGCAGGGCGCCGCAGCGAGCGCTCCCGCGAGTTGCACCGCGCAATCGACGGCGTATTCCTTGCCGATGCCGCCGAGGTCGATCTGCATGCCCGGCGCCAGCGTCAGGAAAGGCCGTGCCCATGCTCCCTCGTCCCAGCCCACTCGCTGCAGCACGCGTTCGACGTCTTCCGCGGCCGGCACCCGGTCACTGCCGTCGAACGTCCAGACCTCGCGCAGCACGCCCGAGGTAATGTCGAACCGCCCGCCGCTCAGGCGGTGCAGCTCGGCCGCGAAATCGAGCAGGCCCGCGGTTTCCTCGTCGACTTCCACGGCCTTCCCGGCGGCGGTGTTGATCCGATGGGTGACGTTACCACTGCGATAACGGCTGTATTTCGCCTCTATGCGCCAGGCTTCGCCCGCGGCAGCACGCACCTGCTCCCGGGCGGTGGCGTGATCGGCTCGCGACAGGACCTGGCAGGGGCTTGCCATCGCGCGAAACTCGCCGAGCCAATAGCCGTCGCGGCGGGTCAGGGACAGTTCAGGCGATTCGGGGCGCGCGGCCAAGCAAGTCTCACAGGTCGAATCCGTAGCTGAAATCCAGAATCACGGCGTCGAGACCCGGATAAAGGGCTTCGCTGGTGTGATCGCCGAACAACTGTTCGGGCGGTATGTCACCGTCCTGGCGGTAGTATTCCAGCCGCACGGCGAATTCGTTGCCGGATGTCGTGCGCCAACCGTACTTGAGGCCGGCCGTGATCGCATCGAAGGCGGCCAGGCGGTAATCGGCGGACGCGAATGCCGGGAGCTCACCGGCGGGCAGGCTGGCGCGGTAGAAATCGGCCTCGCTCTGCGTATAGAAACGCAAGTGCGGCTCGAGCCAGTTCCTCTCGCCGAGCGGCCATCGAAATGTCGCGTCCAGGGTGTGCGAGTCGATGTCCCAGTCGTCCGTCATGTAGCGCCAGGACAGGTCCAGTACCTTCCCGTCCATGTAGTACTTGCCCTGCGCGTACAGGCTGTGCTTCGTGCGGCTCTCCGGCCGGCTTTCGAAGCGGTATTCGTGCAGCGGCCCCGTGCCGCCGGTCGGAGGGGTGCGGGCAATCCCGCGGCCGGTCGTCGGGTCCACGACACTGAGGATCTTGTACGGGTCGTTGAGATACCCGCTGGAATCGCTCAGCGAATAGTTGACTTGCACGAGGAAGTTCTCGTTGATCACCTGCGTGATGCCGAACAGAAGGTCGAGGACGTCCTTTTCTTCGGTGCCTGCGCCTCGGCTCGAAAGGTCATCGAGGTCGCCCATGACCGCTAGCGGCAGCGGCGCGCCTCCCTCCGGATCGAGTTCGTCGCGCGCAATGGCGGCGCCGAGGCTCACGGTCGTATTGCGCTTGTTGAAGTCGCGGGTGACACCGAAATTCAGCCCGGCGTGGGTGTAGTCGTATTCGGTCGAAAAACTGACGCCGGCGCTGCCGGTGTAGAGGCGGCCGATGGGCTGCTGCCAGCCAACGGTCAGGGCATAACGCGTATCGAGGAACGTATCGTCGAGTGGCAGGTCCGCGGGCGCGACCGAGTACACCGCGTTGCCGGAAGGCCTTGTGAACGTTTGCACCTCATCCTGAGGGATCGCGCCGCTCGGCGAAGCGCCGGTCAGAGAATCGTAGACGAGCCCGAGGCTCAGGACTTTGTCGTCCGTGAACAGGCGGCGCGCAAGCACATTCAGGCTCAGGTCCTGGACCCGATCGTCGCTCTCGCCGTAGTACAGCAATGCCGTGTCGAATTCCCATAGTGGCTCCTCCTCGGCCGCAACCGGCAGCGCGACAGTGGTGCCGAGAAGGGTGCACGTGGCGGCCGCCAGTCCCTGCGCGATATTGCCCGGAATCCTCCGGGGTGCGCGCGCACCTGACTTCCGCGGCCCATCAGTTGCAGCCACAGCCGCCCCCGCCGAATCCGCGACCACCGCTCGATGCCTCCTTACTGAAGTAGATATGATCGTCAATGGCAGCCTCCAGGGGATCCGTGACCAGCTCCATCTCCTCTTTTGCGAGCACGTCCCGTTCCCATGGCTCGACGCCGAGCGAGCTGCAGGCGGTGGCGCCCGACATCGCGAAAGCGGCGACGAGCACGAGTCGTCGTGTAGTTGGCATCTTCACACCTTTTCGGTTTTGCCGGTTATTCGTGGTCGTTTGCTGCCGCGCGGTTGTCTTCCAGCACGCTCCGCAGCAGCGCTTCGTACTCATCCTGGTTCGCGACCTTGAAGCCGAGGTGCCGGGTGACGAGCTGTCCGTCGCGGCCGTATACGTAGGTACTCGGCATCGCCATCAACTCGTATTGGCGGGCAATCTCGCCGTCCAGGTCGAGAACGATGCGGAAGCCGACGGGTACCTCAGCCAGGAATGCCTCGGCGTCCTCCCTGGTCTTGTCCTCGTTGACGCCAATCACGACCAGCCCCTCGCCCGCGTACCGGCGCTGCATCGCATCGAGCCACGGAAGCGAGCGCCGGCACGGTGCGCACCAGGACGCCCAGAAATCAACGACTACCACCTTGTCGCGGTATTCGGGGTCCAGCCGAAAAGCCAGATCGTCGGCCGCGGCGGCGGCCGGCAGCAACGAAGCAAGCAGAAGCGAGGCGACGAAGCCCGTCATGACGCGGCGCTGCGACCGGATGAAAATCATGCGGCGGTTACCATTCCTGCTACCGAACCTGACGTAAGACGCGGCGCTGTGGGAAATCCTTCGCGACGCGACCTACATTTCCTCATACGAGCAGCGGGAGCACGCGAGAATGCGCATCAGGACCTGGGAGGCGGCTTTCAGCGCTTGCGCTCACTGCGATTATTTCACCGACAACCTGCAACTGCCTGCCGCCGCGCGCGGATTGATCCAGGTCAAGACAGCCGGCGTCGCGAACGGGCTAAACTATTGGTATCTTTTTTTTGAGCCGCACATGAGCCAAATCAAAGCGCGAAACCGTCGATCTGATCACAATCTATTTCTGCGAATTTATTCGTGTGAGAGGAGTCGCCATGATTAGAATACTTCAAGCTCTGGCAGTTGCATCGCTGGTATCCCCGCCTCTGGGTGGCGGACTCGTTGCGCACGCACAGTCCGGTCCTGCCGACCATCGCCCGCCGGCCCAGGAGGCCAAGATGAGCTTCAGTATCCCCGAACCCATGCAGATCGAGCATGACGAACTCCATGCCGCGCTCGCCCGCTTGACTCAGGAAAGCGGACGCACTGGCGAGGCCGCCAAGGCAGTCGCCAGGGTATTGGAGCCTCATTTCGCCAAAGAGAATGAATATGCGTTGCCGCCCCTAAGCCTCCTGAAGCCGCTAGCGCAGGGGGAGTTCGAACCGAATATGGCCGAAGTTCTAAAGCTGACCGACAAACTCGATGCCGACATGCCCACGATGCTCGCCGAGCATAAGGATATCGAGGCGGCATTGAAGAAGCTTCATGTCGCCGCAACAGCCGAGAACAATGCGGCGGGCATACATTTTGCCGAGCATCTGGCGGCACATGCGCAGGAAGAGGAGGAGTTTACCTATCCGACGGCTTTGCTGATTGGAAAGTATGTAAAGCTCAGGGCTGCACAGAGCGCGCGATAGGGCAGGTCGGGCGGCGGCGTTGCACCCGTCCGTCCGCGAACCGTTGACGGACAGGGAATAGCCGCTGACCTGTCGGTCCGAAGAGGAGTTGAACCATGTATGGATTTTCTGCCACCGTGCACGAGTCGTTCGACGCGACCGTGCAAAACGTTACCGATGCCTTGCGGGCCGAGGGCTTTGGCGTGCTGACCGAGATCGACGTCCAGGAGACCCTGAAGAAGAAGCTGGGCATCGATCGGCGCCCTTACAAGATCCTCGGCGCCTGCAACCCGCCGCTGGCGCATCGCGCCATTGAGGCCGAGCCTGACATCGGACTCCTGCTGCCGTGCAACGTCGTCGTACGCGAGGAGGACGACGGCTCCGTAACGGTGGGCTTCATGGATCCGGAGGCGGTGCTCAGGCTCGTCGACAATCCCGACATTGGGGTGCTTGCGAAGGAAGTGAGGCAGCACCTGGACAGGGTCCGCGCGCGCCTGCAGTAGCGCGCTGCGGCCGGCCACTTCGGTGGTCCAGCCCGCCCTGGTAATGTTCACGGACAAGAAGCGCCCGCCTGTGTGAATTGCGAGCGGGACTCGAATCATCCGGCGAGAACTTAGGAGTTCCAGGTAACAGCCCTGGGAAGCGGCGTCGATTCGAGTCCTCGATCCGCGGCTGATTTGCTCCTTCATTTCCGTTCTACGGCAATTGACGGCTCCACGGTCGCTCGCGTATGCTTTGTTGACCGAACGGTCAACAAGGAATACTCATGTCGAAACCCCGTTTCCGGCGCCGCAAGGACGATCGGCCGCGCCAGATCACGGAAGCGGCGATGGCGGAATTCACCGAGCGCGGCTACGACGCTACCCCGATGGCGTCGGTCGCGAAGCGCGCCGGCATTAGCAAGGGCCTGCTGTACGTGTATTTCGATACCAAGGAAGCTCTGTTCAAGGCCGTGGTCCGGAGCTTCGTCACGCCGAAACTCGAGGCGCTGCAGAAGCAAATCGATACCAGCACGCTGAGTGCCGAAGCGTTCCTGCGTGGCCCGTTTCTCGCTTTCGCCAGGAAAATGCCGAAATCCCGAGTCCGCGTGCTGATCCGACTGCTGATTGCCGAGTCGCACAAGCACCCGGACCTTGCGTGCTGGTATTGGGAGAACGTCGTATCGCATGGCATCGCCGCGCTCCGCACGCTGATCGCGCGCGGCGTCGAGAACGGTGAGTTCCAGCCCTCGGCGCTCGATCGATTTCCGCATCTCCTGATTTCGCCGGTCGTGTTTTCGGTCGTCTGGACGCTGGTGTTCCAGCCGCACCAGAAGCTGGATACGGACGCGCTGATTCAAGCTCACCTCGAGCTGCTGCTGGACGCCATCCGGGCAACCGGGAAAACCGGAGGTCGCTATGAACAAGCGCCGTAGAGTGGTCTTTATAGCTGTTGCGCTGGCGGTTGCCATTGCGGCCTACGCCGCCTGGAACGGCTGGTGGACAGGCCGCGACGAGACGGCGCTGACGCTTTACGGAAACGTCGACATACGGGAAGTCGAGCTCGCCTTCCGCGTCGGTGGTCGCCTGCAGGAAATGGAAGCCGACGAAGGTGACCGCGTCCGCCAAGGTGAACGGCTGGCAGCGCTCGATCCCGAGCCGTACCGCGACGCGCTGGCGATGGCCGACGCTCGCGTGGCCGCGCGCCAGGCGAACCTCGCGAAGCTGAAGAGTGGCAGCCGCCCGCAGGAGATTCAGCAAGCGCGCGCGGCGGTCCGGGCAGCCGAGGCGGGCTTCGCGAATGCCGACCGCGATTTCGACCGGCAGCAGGACCTGCTGAAATCCGGCGGCAGCAGCCAGAAGGTGGTCGATGCGGCCCGGTCGCGGCGCGACGAGACTGCGGCACACCTTGCGAGCGCGCGTGAGGCGCTGGAGCTGGCGCTCGAGGGGCCTCGTGCCGAGGATATCGCCGCCGCCGAAGCCGAGCTCGGGATCGCGCTTGCCGAACGGAACCAGGCCGCGACGCAGCTCGGCGACACCGAGCTCGTTTCCCCCAGCGACGGCACGATACTCGCGCGGGTCCGCGAGCCGGGCGCGATGCTGCCGCAGGGTGCGCCCGTGTACACCTTGTCGCTGGACACGCCGGTTTACGTGCGTGCCTACGTGAGTGAGCCGGACCTCGGCAGGATCGTGCCGGGCACCACGGTCTTCGTCACGACCGACTCGCAGAATGGACGGTATCGTGCCCAGGTCGGCTTCGTTTCGCCGCGGGCAGAATTCACCCCGCGGTCGGTGGAGACGACGGAATTGCGCACCGATCTCGTCTACCGGCTGCGCATCGTGGTGACGGACGCCGATGAAGCCTTGCGACAGGGGATGCCCGTTACCGTGCACGTCCCGCTGCGGCGGGACGCAGGTTGAAATGGCCGCGGCGATCGAACTGCGCGCCGTGGTCAAGGAGTTCGACGGCACCCGCGCGCTCGACGGGCTCACCGCCGACATCGAGGCCGGCCGCCTGACGGGCCTGGTGGGGCCGGACGGCGCCGGAAAAACGACGTTCTTGCGCATCATGGCGGCGTTGATGTCCCCCGATGCAGGCAGCGTCAGGGTGGGGGGGCACGATGCCGCGACCGGTGCCGCCCGCATTCACTCGATCGTCGGCTACATGCCGCAGCGCTTCGGGCTCTATGAAGATCTTACCGTCATCGAAAACCTGGGGCTTTATGCCGCCCTGCGAGGCGTCGACGAGGAATCGGCGCAGGGCACGTTCGCCGAGCTGCTGCGCTTCACCGGACTCGCGCCGTTCACCGGCCGGCTGGCCGGCAAGCTTTCCGGGGGCATGAAGCAGAAGCTCGGCCTCGCGTGCGCCCTGATGGGCCGGCCCGACATCCTGCTGCTCGACGAGCCGAGCGTCGGCGTCGATCCGGTGAGCCGGCGGGAGCTGTGGGCCATGGTCGGGGAGCTCTCGGACGAAGGCATGGCGGTCGTATGGTCGACTGCGTACCTCGATGAAGCCGAGCAATGCGACTCGGTGCTCCTGCTCAACGAAGGCAAGCTCGAATACTCCGGCGAGCCGCGGGGACTCACCCGGCGGATCGCCGGGAGGAGCTTCCGGATCGCCGGCGTCGACCGCGAGCGGCGCAGCTTGCTGGCCGATGCCCTGGATCTGCCGCTCGTGCGCGACGGCGTGATCCAGGGCACAAGCGTGCGGCTGGTCATGGCCGTGGACGCGGACACGATCGCAGTCGAGGCCCTGGCCGACGGGTACGGCGGACGCCTCGAGCCGGTGGCCCCCCGTTTCGAGGACGCTTTCATCGACCTGCTCGGGGGAGGCCCCGGCGGCCGTTCCGCGCTCGCCGCGAAAATGCATCCGGTCGACCTGGATGTTGCCTCTGCCGTCGCCTGCCGTAACCTCACCAAACGCTTCGGGAACTTCGTAGCGACCGACGACGTCACGTTCGACGTAGGCAAAGGCGAGGTGTTTGGCTTGCTCGGCCCGAACGGCGCCGGCAAGTCCACGACGTTCAAGATGCTTTGCGGCCTGCTCGAGCCTTCTTCCGGAGAAGCCCGGGTCGCGGGGCACGATCTCCGCCATGCGCCCGGCGAGGCCAAGCTCCGCCTCGGCTACATGGCCCAGAAATTCTCGCTCTATGGGCTGCTGTCGGTGCGCCAGAACCTCGAATTCTTCTCCGGCGTCTATGGCCTGTCAGGCAAAGAGCAGCGCGAACGTATCGCGGAGATGATCGAAACGTTCGATCTGGGACGATACCTTGCGGTGTCGCCTGATACGCTGCCCCTCGGTTTCAAACAGCGGCTCGCGCTCGCCTGTGCGTTGATGCACCGGCCACCCGTCCTGTTCCTCGACGAGCCGACTTCGGGCGTCGATCCAATCACGCGTCGAGAGTTCTGGAGCCACATCAACGGTCTCGTGCAGAAGGGCGTGACCGTGATGGTGACGACGCACTTCATGGACGAGGCCGAGTACTGCGATCGCGTTGCCCTGATGTATCGGGGCCGGGTCATTGCACTCGATTCGCCGGATACGCTCAAGGCGAGCGTTGCTTCCGCGGAGCTTCCGGAGCCGACGATGGAGGAAGCCTTCATCCGCCTCATCGAGATAGCCGACAAGCCAGCCGGCGAACGGAGCGCCGCGTGAACATGCTCGCGCCGGAAATCCGCAGCGACGGGACGCTTCGCAGGCTGCTCGCGCTCAGTTGGAAGGAAGTCCTGCAGATCGTGCGCGACCCTTCCGCCATGCTCATCGCGTTCGTGTTGCCAGTGGTGCTGCTCCTGCTGTATGCCTACGCGGTCTCCCTGGATGCAGAGGACGTGCGCATCGGCGTGGTACTGGAAAGCGACAGTGCCGCCGCGCACGAGCTCGCCGCGGCTTTCGCAGCGACCCGCTATTTCAGCGTCACGCCGGCTCGCGACAGGCGCGAGGTCGTACCGCAACTGCTTGCGGGCGAGCTGCGCGGTTTCGTCGTAATTCCGCAGGACTTCGCGCGCCGGATGATCTCACCATCCGACCAACCGCTGGTTCAGGTCGTCACCGACGGCTCGCAGCCGAACACGGCGAATTTCGTCTCCGGCTACGCGCAGGGCGTAGTCTCGAATTGGGCCGCGGCCGGGCGCAATGCCGCCCCGCCGGTCGCGTACTTCGAGCCTCGCTACTGGTTCAACCCGGAGCTCGAGAGCCGCCGGTTCCTGGTGCCCGGCGCGATCGCCATCGTCATGGCAATGATCGGCACGCTGCTCACGGCGCTCGTGGTGGCCCGCGAATGGGAGCGTGGCACCATGGAGGCGATCATGTCGACGCCCGCCAGCGCCCTGGAGATCCTGGTCGCGAAGCTCCTGCCATACGTCGGGCTGGGGCTCATTGCCACCTTCGTTTGCGCGCTGCTCTCGATCACGCTGTTCGACGTGCCGCTGAGGGGCTCCTGGCTCGCGCTCTTCGCGCTGAGCTCTGCGTTTCTCGTGCCCGCGCTTGGCCAGGGGCTGCTGATATCGGCTGCGAGCAGGAACCAGTTCGTCGCCGCTCAGCTCGCGCTGCTGTCCGGCTTCCTGCCGGCGTTCCTGCTGTCGGGAGCCCTGTTCGAGATCGACAGCATGCCGGCCCCCATACGCGCGATTACCTGGGTCGTACCGGCGCGCTACTTCGTTGAGACCCTGCAAAGCGTGTTTCTCGCGGGCGACGTGTGGTCGCAGTTCCTGCCGAACATGTTGGCAATGCTGGCCATCGGCCTGGTCTTCTTTGCCGTTGCATCGGCGCGAACGCGCAAGACGCTCGACTGATGAACACGAGACTGAAATCGCAGATCGTAAAGGAGCTCCTGAGCTTCCTGCGGGACCCGAAAAGCCGCATGGTGCTGATCGGGCCCCCGCTCGTGCAGCTTCTCGTCTTCTCTTTCGCGGCCACCCTCGAAGTGCGCAACATCGATATCGCCGTCCTCGACCAGGACGCCGGCCGTGCCTCATACGAACTCCTGGCCCGGATCGAGGCGTCGAGTTTCGTCAGGGACATCGTGTCCGTATACAGCACGGGGGAGCTCACAGACCTGATGAACCAGGGGGAGGTGCTCGTCGCCGTCCACATCCCGGCGGACTTCTCCCGGAACGTGGCCGCGGGGCGCCCGGCGGGCGCGCAGCTTCTCGTGGACGGACGGCGGGCGAATTCCGGCCAGATCGCGGCCGGTTACCTGAGCGCGGTGATCGCAGGCATCGAAGGTCGGGACTTCGCCGCGCCAGCAAGCAGTGCATCGCCCGGGATCGCCGTGCGCAACTGGTTCAACCCCAACCTGAGCTATCAATGGTTTATCGTGCCGGGCCTCGCGGCCATCCTGGCCATGCTCACGGCACTGCTGGTTACCGGGCTGTCCATCGCACGCGAGCGGGAGATGGGCACTTTCGATCAGCTCCTCGTCTCGCCGGCCAGCCCGATCGAAATCGTGATCGGGAAAATGGTGCCGGCACTCATCATCGGCACGGTGCTGGCGCTGCTGATGGTGGCTGCCGGCGTGTTCCTGTTCCGGATTCCTTTCAGCGGCTCGCTGACACTCCTCCTTCTGTCCCTGATCGTGTTCATCCTGTCGGTCGTCGGCGTCGGCCTCATGCTCTCGTCGATCTCCCGGACGCAGCAGCAGGCTATCCTGGGCGTGTTCGCGGTCGCCGTGCCGGTGATCCTCATTTCGGGCTTCGCCACCCCGGTGGAGAACATGCCGTACGCGCTGCAGCTCCTCGCCGAAGCGAGCCCGCTGAAGCATTTTTTGATCATCGTGCAGGGCAGCTTCCTCAAGGCCCTACCTCCCGGCGAAGTGTTCGCCAATCTCTGGCCGATGGCGGTGATCGCGGTGGCGACCTTGTCTACGGCCGTGGTCATCGTTCAGCGCCGGCTGCAGTGAACCGGAGTCAGACATGAACAACCAGTTTCGCATAGCGAGTGTTGCCGTCCTGCTCCTTGCGGGATGCGCGGCCGGACCCGACTACGTCGCGCCCAGTCTGGATACCGGAGAAGATTGGGCCGAACCCACAGCCGACGAATCACTTCCGGAGCTTTCCGAGTGGTGGATGGCTTTCGGGGATCCGACGCTCGACCGCCTCGTCGAGCAGGCGCGCAGGAACAGCCTGAGCCTGCGCGAGGCCGTTGCCCGGGTTGCGCAGGCGCGCGCCCTGCGCGATGCGGCCGCGGGCGGCCGCTCTCCGACGATCATGGCCCGCGCGAGCGTCACCGAGAGGCGGCAGAGCGAAAACGGACCCTTGCCGATCCGCCAGATTCCCGGTCTGGAGCGGGACCAGACGATCTTCGAGACGGGCTTCGATGCCGCGTGGGAAGCCGACCTGTTCGGGAGAAACCGGCGCTCGGTCGAGGCCGCCGAAGCGCGTCTCGGCGAGGCGGTAGAGCGGAGTCACGCGGCGCGGCTTACCGTGACGGCGGAAGTCGCGCGCGTCTATCTCACCTTGCGCGGGCTCCAGCGCGAGCGCGCGGCCCGCGAGTCCGCGTTGCAGCTGTCGCAGCGGACGGCGGCACTCACCCGGGGCCAATTCGAGCTCGGCGAGCTGGCGGAAGCGCAGGTGGCGCAAGCGGACGCCGAGGTGGCATCGCTGGGAGCGGAGCTGCCCCTGCTCGATGCGGAGATCCGCTCGCAGGCGCTGGCGCTCGGAGTGCTGCTCGGAGAGTTGCCGGAAGCCGAGCTCGCCCTGGTGCAGGAGAGCACGGACTACCCCAGCCTCACCGCGCTCCCGGTGGGAGAAAGAGCCGACCTCCTGCGCCGGAGACCGGACGTGCGCGCGGCGGAACGGCAAGTGGCCGCGGCAACGGCCGAGATTGGCGTAGCCACCGCGGAGCTCTTCCCGCGGCTGTCGATCGGTGCGGCGGGGTCCTTCCAGGCACTGGATGCATCCGAACTCTTCGAATCCGCAAGCGAGGCCTGGAGCCTCGTGCCGCTCGTCTCATGGCGCATCTTCGACGGGGGCAGCATCCGGGCCCGGATTCGCGCGAATGAAGCCGGGGCGGAGGCGGCTGCGCTGGCCTACGAAGGCGCCGTGCTGAACGCCCTGCTGGACGCCGAACGCGCGCTATCCCGGTATCACTACGACCTGCTCGCCCTCGAGCGGCAACGCGTGGCGGTAGCAGCCGCAAAACGCAGCCACGAGCTCGCTGAACTGCGGTATCGCGCCGGCGACATCGCATTGATCAATCTCCTGGATGCCGAGCGCAGCTTGCGCAGCGCCGAGACGGCCCACGCTCGTATCCACCGTCTCGCGGAAACCGATCTGGTGGCGCTCTTCAAGGCGCTGGGAGGCGGGTGGGAGTAACAGCCCGGCTACATCGAAGGCATTGCGCGCGCTATCCGAGCGTGAGCGGCCTGCAGGCCGCTCAGCGTTCCTTCCGGCTCTCCCCGCAGTAGAGGTCGCGCAATAGCTCGATGACCTGCAGTGCTTTGCTGGGCGCAAGCGAATAATAGATTGTTTGCGCTTGCCTCCGCGTCGTGACGAAGTCTTCGCGCCGCAGGATGGCGAGCTGCTGCGACAGGCTGGACTGGCTCATTCCGACGCGCTCCTGGAGCTCGCTGACCGAAAGCTCGGCGTCGGCGAGCGTGCACAGGATCAGCAGACGGTTCTCGTTGGACAAGGCTTTCAGGAGCGCGCTCGCCTCGCCGGCGCAGTGGCGCAGGCGGGCGAACTCGACCCTGGTCAGGGGGAGGGTGACGTGCGTGGCTTTCGGCATTGGTAGAAGTACGAATACTGGAAAAACGCCCATAAGTCTATCATGTGGTTCTAATTTACATATTGCTAAATTAGGAACAACGCATATAATAGTAAATACCTTCGATTGTCAAGGAGAAAGGCATGAACGTTGCAAGCATGTCCACCCCGGCAAAGCGCTCCTTTTCGGTGGAGCGCGGTGTTGCCGCTTTCGCCGGTTTCATGGTGGTCCTGTCGGTAGTCCTGACGTACTTCGTGCACTCGGGGTTCGTCTGGCTCACGGTCTTCATCGGCGCCAACCTGTTCCAACAGGCCTTCACGGGCTTTTGTCCGGCCGCAAGGCTGATGCGGCGACTTGGCCTGAAGCGGGAAGCCGAAATCGCAGTAGAGCGACGCTGACCGGAACGGTCGCCAACGGAGAGGTGTCATGAGTCGAATCGTCGTACTCGGAGCCGGCATCGCCGGCACGTCGGCAGCTTTCGAGCTGCGGGAGTCATTGGGCAAGGAACACCGGATCACGCTGGTCAACCCCGTTCCGTCGTTCCAGTTCGTGCCGTCCAACCCTTGGGTCGCGGTAGGTTGGCGCTCGGAGGACGAGGTGGTTGCCGCGCTCGACGGGCAGCTCGAGCGCAAGCGGATCGAGTTCGTGGAGGGATCTGCCGAGAAGGTGGACCCCGCGCGTAATGCCGTCGTGTTGGCCGGTGGCCGCGTGCTCGAGTACGACTACCTCGTCCTCGCGACGGGACCGGAGCTCGCCTTCGACGAGATACCGGGCCTCGGCCCCGACGGCGGCCACACGATGTCGATCTGCACGCTGGCCCACGCAAGCCGGGCATGGGACGAATACCAGCGCTTCCTGGAGAATCCGGGACCGGTGGTCATCGGGGCGGTGCAGGGTGCGAGCTGCTTCGGGCCGGCTTACGAGTTCGCGCTGATCCTCGACGCCGACCTGCGCAAGCGCAAGCTCCGCGACAAGGTGCCGATGACGTTCGTGACGAGCGAGCCGTACATCGGGCACCTGGGACTCGGCGGCGTCGGGGACTCCAGGGGGCTGCTGGAATCGGAGTTCCGGCAGCATCACATCAAGTGGCTGACGAATGCGAAGATCGACAAGGTCGAGCCCGGCCGGGTCTTCGTGACGACGCACGATGAGCGCGGAGAGCCGCTCGAATCGACCGCCATCGACTTCAATTTCTCGATGCTGCTGCCGGCATTCCGCGGCGTCGCCGCCGTGCGCTCAGTCGAGGGCCTGGTCAATGCCCGCGGCTTCGTTCCGGTGGACGAGCATCAGCGAAGCCCGGCGTTCCCGAGCGTGTACGCCGCCGGTGTGGGCGTGGCGCTGCCGCCGGTCGAGATCACGGCGGTGCCGACCGGGGCGCCGAAGACCGGGTACATGATCGAGTCGATGGTGACGGCGATTGCACACAATATCGCCGCGGAGCTCGGCGGTCGTGAGCCCAGCGCGACGGCCACCTGGAACGCGATTTGCCTCGCCGACATGGGCGATACGGGGATTGCGTTTGTCGCACTGCCGCAGATGCCGCCGCGTAACGTGACCTGGGCGAAAAAGGGCAAGTGGGTCCATCTCGCCAAGATCGCGTTCGAAAAGTACTTCCTGCGCAAGGTTCGGCGCGCGACGACGGAGACGGTCTACGAGCGTTACGTGTTGAAAGCGCTCGGCATCGAGAAGCTGAAGACTTCATGACGCTCGCCCGGGCCGTAACACGACAGGGCGCGCGGCAGGCGGTGCTCGCGCTCATCGCCGCCGTGACGGTCGGCGCAGCGGGGGAAGCGGCCGAAGTGCCGCTTCCGACCGTCGAGGCGGCCTACGAGATTGCACCGCGCGAGCGCGTCTGGGACGGCACCGTCGAGGCCGTCAACCAGGCGACCGTGTCCGCGCAGACATCGGGGCGCGTGGCCGAGATCCTGTACGACGTCAACGACTTCGTCGAAGCCGGCGCGGCGATCATGCGCTTCACGGACGCCGAGCAGCAGGCGGCCGTGGGGCAGGCGAACGCGGCCCTCGAGGAGGCGCAGGCGCGCTTCGCCGAGGCGACGCAGGAATACGAGCGCGTCTCGAACATGTACCGCAGGAACGCGGTTTCGCGCGCGCAATTCGAACAGGCAGAGGCGAATCGCGACGCCGCCGGGGCCCGGCTCGAGGCGGCTGGATCGGCCGTCGCGGCGGCAAAGGAGCAGCTCGAGTACACGGAGGTGAAGGCGCCGTATGCCGGCATCGTCTCGGCCCGTCATGTCGAGGTGGGCGAGATGGTTGCGCCGGGCCAGCCGTTGATGAGCGGCTTGTCGCTCGGGTCGCTACGCGTCAACGTGGACGTCCCGCAGAGCCTCATCAAGCCGCTGCGGGAGATCGGCCAGGCTTACGTGTACGTGGGCGACGATCGAATTGCCGCGGAGAGCCTGACGTTCTTTCCGGTCGCCGATCCCGAGGCGAACACGTTCCGTGTCCGCGTGAACCTGCCCGAGAACGGCGCGTCCCTGCTTCCGGGGATGTTCGTCAAGGTCGGTTTCGTCGTGGGCGAGACCCGCAGGCTGCTGATCCCGGCCGTGGCCGTCGTCCGGCGGAGCGAGCTCTCCGCCGTGTACGTAGTGGGCGAGGAGAAGGTGGTGCTTCGGCAGGTTCGGCTCGGCAGGCGCTACGGCCCCGACGTCGAGGTGCTCGCCGGCCTCGCGGCGGGCGAGCACGTCGCCCTCGACCCGGTTCGCGCCGGCATCTACGTGAAGGAACAGCAGGGCGGTGCCGCGCTCGATGAACGCTGAAGACCGGCGCCTCGGCATCTCCGGCGGGCTCGCGCGCCGCTTCCAGGACTCGAAGATCACGCCGCTGCTCGCGTTCGCGGGGCTCCTGCTCGGCGCCTTCGCCGTGCTCGTGACGCCGCGCGAGGAAGAGCCCCAGATCGACGTGACGTTCGCGAATGTCTTCGTTCCGTTTCCGGGCGCGAGCGCAGTCGAGGTCGAGAACGTCGTCGCGGTGCCGATGGAGCAGGTGCTGGCCGAGATCGAAGGGGTCGAGCATACCTATTCCGTTTCGCAGCCGGGCATGGCCGTCCTGACCGTGCAGTTCGAAGTAGGCGAGGAGCGGACCGAGGCAATCGTCCGCCTGTATAACGCCGTGTACTCCAACCAGGACTGGATGCCGCCGGGCGTCGGCGTGCTGCAACCCCTCGTAAAGCCGATGGGCATCGACGACGTGCCGATCGTGACCGTCACCCTGTGGACGGAAGACCCGGCACGCGGCGCGCACGAGCTCCAGCGTGTCGCGCACTCGATAGAGGCCGAGCTGAAGCGCGTGCCCGGCACGCGGGACGTCTACACGATCGGCGGACCGGACCGGGTCGTGCACGTGCAGCTCTATCCGCAGCGTCTCGCGGCGTACGGCCTGTCGCTCGATGCACTGCGGCAGGCGCTCGCGGCGAGCAACGTGGTGCAGCACGCCGGGGCGATTGTCGCGGGCAACACGGTCACGCCGGTCACGGCGGGCACGTTCCTCGCGACTGCCGACGACGTTGCGGAGCTCGTCGTGGGCGTCCGGGACGGCCGCGCGATCTATCTCGACGACGTGGCGGAGGTCGTCGCGGGACCGGATCAGCCGGAAAGCCATGTCTGGTTCGGCACCGGGCCCGCGGCGCCGGAGATCGGGCTCGAGGGGCGGGTCGATGCCCCGGCCGTGACGCTGGCGGTCGCGAAAAAGCCGGGCGAAAACGCGGCGACGATCGCCGATGCAGTGATCGAACGGGTCGCGGATCTCGAGGGCACCTTCATCCCCGACGGCGTCGAGGCGACCGTCACGCGCAACTACGGCAAGACGGCGAACGACAAGGCGCAGCAGCTCATCCAGAAGCTGGTCTTCGCGACTCTGTCGGTCATCGTACTGGTCGTCGTTGCGCTCGGCTGGCGGGAGGCCGTGATCGTCGGCTCCGCCGTCGTGATCACCCTCGCGGTAACGTTGTTCGCGTCCTGGGCGTGGGGCTTCACGATCAACCGTGTCTCGCTGTTCGCGCTGATCTTCTCCATCGGCATCCTCGTAGACGATGCGATCGTCGTGGTGGAGAACATACACCGGCACATGGCGCTCGGCCGCAAGAACCTGCTCGAAGCCATTCCGCCGGCGGTCGACGAGGTTGGCGGACCGACGATCCTCGCAACGTTTACCGTCATCGCGGCACTGTTGCCGATGGCGTTCGTCAGCGGCTTGATGGGACCCTACATGAGCCCCATTCCAATCAATGCGAGCACCGGCATGCTGCTGTCACTCGCCGTCGCGCTCGTGTTCACGCCATGGGCGAGCCTGAAGCTGCTCGGCAAACGTGTGCATCGCGCAAGCGATGCCGAGCCGCCGCCGGCAACCTCCGATGGCGCCGGGCGGAAGCCTCCGGCGCTTTACCGGCTGTCGAATGCCGTCATCGGGCCGTTCCTGCGCGGTCCGCGCGCGCGACCGCACCGGCACTGGCTCTACGCCGGCGTCGCCATCGCCATCGTGGCGGCGGCGGCCCTCGTGGCGCTCCAGGCGGTCGTCCTGAAGATGCTGCCGTTCGACAACAAGTCGGAGTTCCAGGTCGTGCTCGACATGCCCGAGGGCACCACCGTCGAGCAAACGGGCCGCGTGTTGTCGGAAATGGCCGGGCACCTGCGGACGATCCCGGAGGTCACGGATTTTCAGGTCTATGCCGGCACCGCGGCGCCGATCAATTTCAACGGGCTCGTGCGCCAGTATTACCTGCGCGAGGGAGCAACCGTGGGCGACCTGCAGGTCAACCTCACCGACAAGTCACGGCGCGACCGGCAGAGCCACGACATCGCGCGCGCCGCTCGCGCGCCGCTGGTCGAGATCGCGCGGCACTATGACGCGTCGGTAAAAGTGGTCGAAGTTCCGCCAGGACCGCCGGTACTGGCGCCGGTGGTCGCCGAAATCTACGGCCCGGACTACGCGGGCCAGCGGCAGCTCGCGCTGGCCGTGCAGCAGCTCTTCACATCGACGCCGGACATCGTGGATACGGACACGACCGTGGAAGCGAGCGCGAAGCGGCTCGTGGTCCGCGTCGACCGGCAGAAGGCGGCGCTCCTCGGCGTGTCGCAGGCGAGCGTCGCGGCGGCGCTCGAGACGGCGCTGCGCGGCGAGGACGTCGTCTACGTGCACGACGGTTACTCGCGCAACCCCGTTCCCGTCCGGCTCGAGTTGCCGGTTGCCGGCAAGGCGGACCTGGACAGCCTGCTGCTGCTGCGGGTCGCGGGCCGGGACGGCAACCTCGTGCCCCTGGCCGAGATCGTCGAGGTTGCGGAGGACGAGTGGGAGCCGACGATTTACCACAAGGACCTGCTTCCCGTGGTCTACGTGACCGGCGATATGGCGGGGCGGCTCGACAGCCCGCTCTACGGCATGTTCTCGATGGTAGGCGAAATCGCCGGCTGGGGCGAGGCGGGGCAGGGCATCGGGCAGCACTTCATCGGTCAACCGGAGAACCGCTACGACTACGGCATCAAATGGGATGGTGAGTGGCAGATCACGTACGAAACCTTCCGGGACATGGGGCTCGCGTATTCGGTCGGGCTGATCCTGATCTATCTGCTCGTCGTCGGGCAGTTCCGCTCGTACACGGTGCCGCTGATCATCATGGTGCCGATTCCGCTGACTATCATCGGCGTGCTGCCGGGGCATGCGCTGCTCGGCGCGCAGTTCACCGCGACATCCATGATCGGCATGATCGCACTCGCGGGCATCATCGTCCGGAATTCGATCCTGCTCGTCGACTTCATCCGGCACGAGCTCGACGCCGGCACCGGCTTCGAGGAGGCGGTCATCCGTGCGGGCGCCGTGCGGGCGAAACCGATCGTCCTGACGGCCCTCGCGGCAATGCTCGGCGCGTTCTTCATCCTCGACGATCCCATCTTCAGCGGACTCGCCGTGTCGTTGATCTTCGGGATATTTGTGTCAACCCTGCTGACGCTGGTGGTTATTCCGGTGCTGTATTATTCGTTCGGACGCCGCTCCCCCTCTGGCGAGTTGCGTGCCATGCACTAGACTCCCTGACGAGCAGCGGGAGCACGCGAGGATGCACATCAGGACATGGCAAGCGGTTTCAGCGCTTGCACTCATCAGCTGTGCCGTTGTGGTCGCGCAAGTCCCTGGCGGGACGTGGTTCACCCTGGCGACGCTCAGCCTTTCCTCCGGGGTTGCCGCTGTTTCGCTGATGGGCGCCGCGGCCGTGCTCGGCAGCCGCTGGAAATTCATCGAATCGCTCTTCGGCGGCCTCGACCGTGTTTACCTGACACACAAATGGCTGGGGGTGTGGGCGCTGGCGTTCGCGTCGTTTCACCTGGTGTTCAAGGCAGACACCGGGGCCTGGGAGACGGCGTCGATCATCGCGCTGCCGCCATTCTACATGCGCCTTGTGCGGCAATTGAGCTTCGTCGCACTGATGCTGATCGTCCTGCTGGCGCTGAACAGAAAGATTCCATACCACGTGTGGCGCTGGTGGCATAAGTTGTCCGGGCCCCTGTTTATTATCGTTATTCTGCACTGGCTCAGCTTCGAATCGCCCGTTACGCTAAACAGTGCTGCCGGGATCTGGCTCGCCACCCTGTCGGCGCTAGGCGTTGCTGGTGCGGCCTACAAGCTGTTGCTGTATCCGTTTGTATCGCGTCACGCCGAGTATCGTGTCGTGGCTGTCGACCCAGGCACCGCGGCACTGCACCTCGAAATGGCGCCGTCGAAAGATCCGGTTCAGTTCGAAGCAGGGCAGTTCGCATTCGTCCGGATGAAAGAGGATGGCTTGCGTGAACCGCATCCGTTTACGATCGCAGGCGCAGCGGATGGGCAGGGCCACGTGCATTTCATGATCCGTGCCCTGGGCGATTACACGCAGAAACTGACCCGCGAGACGAAGGTCGGCATGTTTGCCGATATCTACGGACCTTACGGGCGTTTCAAACGTCCCACGGCCGCAGAGCGCGAAGTGTGGATCGGCGGAGGCGTCGGTATCTCCCCGTTCATCAGTTGGCTCGCCGATGAGTCGGCAGGTCATTTCGACAAGGTCACGCTGTTCTATTTCTTCACGCCCGGCCGCGAGTTTCCGAGCAGCGACGTGCTGGTGGACCTCGCCCGGCAGCGAGGCGCGGAATGTGTGCCCGTGTCCAGCGGAGTCACAGATGAGGAATTCACCCGCCGATTCAGCGAAATCGTTGGGAGTGCCGGCGCTGACGCAGTGAGCATCAGGTTCTGCGGACCGGTCGGCCTGTTGAAAGCGATTCGTACGCTGATGCGCCACCACGGCGTACCGGATGCCAAGCTCAGGTATGAGTATTTCGAGTTCAGGTGACATGCCTCATCCATCGGCTTGGATGGAACGTTGCCGATTTTCGGGTTCCGGGACGAATGAACGACGCCCTGCCTGACTCGCCGGCATACCGCCTCCCGAGAGAAGCGGTGCTCGCGGAGTTCCGCACGGACGCGCGGGAGGGCCTCACATCGGAGGAGGCACGGCGGCGGCTGGCGCGCGACGGGCCGAACCGGTTGGTGGCCGGAAAGCAGATCCCGCTGTGGCTCCGGTTCCTGGCCCAGTTCAAGAACACCCTTGTGCTCCTGCTGCTGGCTGCGACCGCCATTTCGGCGGGCTTGTGGCTGTACGAGCGCAATGCACCGCTGCCATACGAGGCGATCGCGATCCTGGCGATAGTCATCCTGAACGCGGTCATCGGCTTCCTCCAGGAGGAGCGTGCTGAAGCGGCCGTCTCGGCGCTCAGGCGCATGACCGCCGCGCAAGCCAGGGTGTTGCGCGACGGCCTGCCGTGCAGTGTGCCATCGGTGGAGCTCGTGGCCGGCGACGTGGTGCTGATCGAGGCGGGCGACATGTTGCCTGCGGACGGACGCGTCATCGAGTCCACTGCGCTGAAGGCGAGCGAAGCGGCACTGACTGGAGAAAGCCTTCCCGTCTCGAAACACGCGGATGCGCTGGCCGATGATGCGGGGCTGGGCGATCGCCGCAACATGGTCTTCAGCGGCACGAGCGCCACGCACGGCCGCGGCAAGGCCGTGGTGACGGCGACGGGCATGCGGACCGAGATGGGCCGCATCGCAGGGTTGCTGGAACAGGCATCGCCGGAGAGCACGCCGTTGCAGGAAGAGCTTGCTCGCGTGAGCAAGTTGCTCGGTATCGTCGTTGTCGCGATCGCGTTCGTGATGATCGCCACGATCCTGCTGCTGGAGGACGTGCGCGGACTCGCTGCCTTATTCGACGTGCTCATCTTCGGTGTCGCCCTGGCGGTCGCCGCGGTGCCCGAAGGCCTGCCGACGGTCGTTACCGCAGTGCTCGCGCTCGGCGTACAGCGCATGGCGCGGCGTAACGCGATCGTGCGCCACTTGTCGGCGGTGGAAACCCTCGGCTCCGCAAACGTCATCGCGTCGGACAAGACCGGCACCCTGACAAAGAACGAGATGACCGTCCGCGCCGTGGTGACGGCGAGCGGCAGGGTAGACCTCGGCGGCGCCGGGTACGAGCCGCGAGGCAAGGTACGGACGCAAGGTGAGCGGCCGCTCGACGAGCGGCTGCGCCTCGAGCTCGAGCGGGCGCTCACCGCCGGCGACCGCGCCAACAATGCCGCGCTGCTGGAGCAGGGCGAGGACTGGACCGTCGAGGGCGATCCCACCGAGGGCGCGCTGATCGTCGCCGCTCGCAAAGCCGGTCTGGGGCAGCAGATGCTGGACGCGCGCTTTCAGCGTCTGGCCGAAGTGCCGTTCTCCTCCGAACGCAAGATGATGAGTACCGTGCACGCGGATGCGGAACGCCAGGACCGGTTGCTGGCCTTCAGCAAGGGCGCCCCGGACGTGCTCCTCACCCTCTGCTCCGGGGAGTTCGTGGGCGGCGAAGAAGTGGCGCTCGATGACCGGCGCCGGGCGGAAATACTGGCCGGCAACGAGGACCTCGCACGTGAGGCGCTCCGGACCCTGGGCGTGGCGTATCGCGTCTTGCCGGCGGACGCGCTCGCCGGGCGTGATGCCGACGAGCGCCTTGAACAGGATCTCGTGTTCGCGGGACTGATCGGCATGATCGATCCGCCGCGGCCAGAGGCGATCGAAGCCGCCGCGCAGGCCCGCACCGCGGGCATCCGGCCGCTGATGATCACCGGCGATCATCCGGCGACCGCGTTGGCGATCGCCCGCGAGCTCGGCATCGCGACCTGCGAGCGGGCCGTCACCGGTGCCGAGGTCGAAAAGCTATCCGATGACGAGCTCGCGCGCACCGTGTGCGAGACCGCGGTTTACGCGCGCGTGAGCCCGGAGCACAAGCTGCGCATTGTCCGGGCGCTTCAGGGACAGGACGCCATCGTCGCGATGACCGGTGACGGAGTCAACGACGCACCGGCCCTCAAATCCGCCGATATAGGCGTGGCGATGGGGATCACGGGCACGGACGTTTCGAAACAGGCTGCGGATATCGTGCTTGCCGACGACAATTTCGCGTCCATCGTGGCGGCGGTTGAAGAAGGCCGGGCGATCTTCGCGAACATACGGAAATTCCTGCGCTATCTCCTGTCATCGAACATCGGTGAGGTCCTGACGATGTTCCTCGGGGTGCTGTTTGCCGATTTCATCGGACTGGCGTCCGCGGGCGAGGGCGTCGCGTTGCCGCTGCTCGCGACACAGATCCTGTGGATCAACCTGGTAACGGACGGTGCACCGGCGCTGGCATTGGGCATGGACCCGGCGGATCCCGGGATTATGCATCGGCCGCCACGCCCGCATGAGGAAGGCGTCATCACGGCGGGAATGTGGCGCGGCATCCTTTTGGTGGGTGTCATCTTCGCTACCGGAACCCTGCTCGTGATCGATGCAAGCTTGCCCGGCGGACTCATCGAGGGAGTGGGCGATGTGCGCCACGCTCAAACCATGGCGTTCACGACGCTCGTCTTTTTCTCGCTCTTCACGGTGTTCAACGCCCGTTCGGACGTGGAGAGCGCATTCCGCGGCCTGTTCTCGAATCCATGGCTTTGGGGCGCGGTGCTGCTCGCGCTGTGCCTGCAACTGGCTGTCGTTTACGCGCCTTTCCTGCAACAGGCGTTTTCGACCACCGCATTGTCAGGACGCGACTGGCTCGTGTGCGCGGCGACCGGCAGCTCGGTGCTGTGGCTGCGCGAGCTGAGCAAGCTGGCGGCAGCGCGCGTAGCCCGGCGGCCAACGTCGAGCTAGGAATTGATCCAGATCAATTACGTACCGAGGAGCCTGCTATATAGTTTCGTACCCCGCTATTGGGAAGTCGGGAGGAACTCCTCATGAGCGCGTGCACTGCCCTGGACACCCGATGAGGCAGAACCTGGAGGCCCACGCCAGGCAGATCAAGGCGTTGCTGGAGAGATCCCGGGCGCTCAGCGGCTGGTCTTTGGGGCTGCGCTACGGCGTGAGCGCCCTGCTGGTCGGAATCAGCTTCCTCGTCTGCCTGGCTCTGGACGGCGTCTCCAGCTACCCGTTGTTCGCCTTCATGCCGCCGATCATCGTCGCGTCGTTCCTGTTCGGGCGCAGGACGGGGTACTTTGCAGCGGTCCTGAGCGCGTTCCTGGCCTTCAGTTTCCTGATGTCCCCCGAGTTCCTCCTGCTTCCTTTGGAGGTCGGCAAGATTGTCGCGGTGACGGCGTTCACGTTCGTGGGTCTGGTTACTGCGTATGTCATCGAGGCAGTGCGCATCGCGATCGACGTGCTCGCCGAGACCGCCGAGCTCAGGGAGGAGAAACGCGGGCTCGAGAAGGAACTGTTCCACGCCCAGAAGATGGAGGCGATGGGGCGCGCGAACAGCATCCTGGCGCACGATTTCAAGAATATCCTCACGCCGGTAATGACCTCGGTTTACGTGCTCCGCGATCGACTGGCCGGGGACGACGAGGCGACGGAGTTGCTGGACGTCCTCGATAGCGCCTGCCGTTACGGGACCCGGCTCGCGGACGATGTCCGGGCTTTCGGGCGCAGGGAACAGGCGGAATGCGTGACCGTAAACCTGAGCGCGGCATTGCAGGAGGCGCGGCCCGTTTTTCTCCAGAGCATCCCGGCGGCCGTATCCCTGGATCTCCATCTGGATGACGGCGTGCCCGAAGCGTGGCTCGACCCGGCGCTGCTGGAGCGAGCGCTTGCGAACCTCATCGACAACGCGGCGGACGCCATGCCCGACGGCGGCGCGATTACGATCAGGACGTCCGTGGAGCGGCTCACCGCGATGGACTTCTGCGGGTTCGGCCGCTGTACCCCCGGCGACTACGTCTGCCTGGCCGTGGCGGACACAGGCACCGGAATTCCGCCGGAAGTCCAGGCACGGATCTTCGAGCCGTTCTTTACGACCAAGCCGTGCGGGCAAGGCACTGGCCTCGGCATGGCGATGGTCGCCGACTTCGTCCGACACGCGCAGGGCTGCGTCGGAGTGGACAGCCGGCCCGGCTCAGGAACAACCGTCAGGCTGTTCCTGCCTGCCGCCGCGCCCGCGGCAGCAAGCCGTCGCCGGGTCGAGCGAACGCCCGCGGCAGGAGTGGCGAGTGCGCGCGTGAGGCCTCTGGACGCCGTCCTGTTGGATGTCTGTATGCCCGGCATCGACGGATTTGAAACCTGCCGGCGGATGCGAGCGTTGCCGGCGCTGCGGACGGTGCCCATCATCGCCCTCACCGGAGCGACCGGGGACGATGTGAACCAACGGGCGCAGGAGGCCGGTTTCGACCTGGTGCTGGGAAAACCCACCCAGATGCAAAGCCTTCAGCAAACGCTGGAGGCCCTCGTGAGTGCGCGCTCCGGAGCCGGAGCTGAGCCCTCAGACGGCTTCCTCCCGGTCGCGAACCATCAGCACGGGAACGGGTGAGGAGCGCAAAACCAGCTCGGCATCGCTCCCCAGGGTGAGGCGGCGCAGGCCGCGGCGGCCGTGCGTGCCCATCACGATCAGATCTGCGGATAGTTTGTTGGCCTGGGCGATGATGGCGCCGGCAGCGCCGTCGCCGGTTGCTGCCAGCAGTTCGCTGGTGCAGGGGACGTCGTGCTTGCGCACCACGACTTCCGCATCGGCGAGCACTTTTTCTCCGGTCTCGCGCAGGGCTTTTGAAAGTTGCTGCCACGCTGCGGGCGCGTTGCGCGCGGCAACGACGAACTCATCCACGACATGAACGAGATCGATCGTCGCACCGGTAGCCTTCGCGAATCCGATTGCCTCCTCGAGACCCCTGCCGGACGCTGGGCTGCCGTCGACCGGAACGAGAATCTTCTTGTACATCGCCATATCCTCACAATCGCCCTTAAGAATAGTGTTCCCGTCAGCGGCTAGACGCGCAGTCGCAGGAGAATCCACAACTCGACATCCATGCGCGGCATTATGCCAGTCCTCCGGTGTGCAGCTATAACAGCCATTCGATCGGCAGCCATGACAGGACCTCGACGGCGCCGCGCCGCCAGAAGCCGGCGCCGGGTTCGACGTCGTGCCGGATCTCGCGGCCGTTCCGCCTTTCGATCCAGCAGAGCTCGCCGCTGTCCGACAGCCGGACTTCGTAGGCGATCTCAGGGATGCGTGTGTCGAACAGCTCCGCCAGCCGCCCGGCGAGAACAGGGCTTTCGATCACGAACCCGAGCTCGGTGTTCAACCGGGCAGAGCGGGGGTCGAGATTGAAAGAACCGATGAAGATGCGTGCACGGTCGACCGCCATGGTCTTGGCATGCACGCTTGTCGCGGAGCTTCCCATGGAACCGGTACTGCCGCGACCGCCGGGAACACCAGCGATGAGCTGCGTCTCGAACAGCCGGATTCCCGCCTCCAGCAGTGGCTTGCGCCACTGCGCATAACCAGAGTGCACCGCCACCACGTCGGTGGCTTCCAGCGAGTTGACGAGAATGCGGACGCGCACACCCCGTCGGGCGATCGCCGACAGTGCATCGACGCCAGCGGCCGTGGGAACGAAGTAGGGCGACACGATGTCAAGCTCCGCCCGCGGCGGGCCTATCGCCTCGGAAAGCAGCCGTGGGAACAGCACCTCCGGCGCGGCAAGGCCGAGCCCTTTTGCCGGGTCATCGCTCACCATCTGCGTCGGTGCCCATTCGAACTCCGGTCCACCGTCTTCGAACACAGCGGCGAGCGTCGACGCCGCGAGAGCGCGCAGGTATTCGGCGGCTTCCGGATCGCGCTCGACCCCGCGAAGGGCAGCCAGGGCGCCGGACGGCGGCGATGCCAGCAGACGGTCGGCGGGATAAGCGGAGCGGCCTGGCCCAGTAGCGATCGAAGTCGGCGGATACGCGGTGGACCACCGGTCCCACCGCGAGCACGTCGAGATCCGTGAACGTGACCTCTCCCAGGCGCGTCGCCTCGAAGTATTCGTCGCCGACGTTGCGCCCGCCGATTATGGTGGCCTGGTTGTCGGCCGTGAACGACTTGTTGTGCATGCGCCGGTTCAGCCGCAGGAAGTCGGTCAGGTAGCCCAGGATCCGGAAATCCCGTAGCACGAACGGGTTGAACAGCCGAACTTCGATGTTCGGGTGCGCATCGAGTGCGGCGAGCCACTCGTCATGCCCGGTCGTGCGGTTGTCGTCCAGCAGCAACCGCACGCGCACACCTCGGCGGGCGGCATCGTGTAACGCCTCGTACAGCAGCCCTCCGGTCAGGTCGTCGTTCCAGATGTAATACTGGATGTCCAGCGAGCGCTCGGCTCGACGAACCAGCAGGAGCCGCGCGAGGAAGGCGGCCTCCGCATCGGCCAGCGCGTAAATGCCGGAAACGCCGGGGTGCGCCTCGACCCGCGGCACGATCGCATGACCGAGGCGGGTGCCGTCGGTGTCGTGGAAAGCCTCCGATACGGTCCGGTGCTCGAGAGGCGGCAACGGCGTGAGCAGGTCAACCGCAAGCAGGAACGCGACGATCGACAGGAGGGCAAGCCCGAACCAGCGGAGGATCTTCACCGCCGCAGCTCGACGCGCGTGCCGTCCCCGATTTCCTCGCCGGGGTAGAGGACAACCGACGTGCCCGGCTCGATGCCGGACAGCACCTGCGCGCTCTGCCCATTGTCGCGACCGATCTCCACCGGCGTGCGCGTGGCGCGTCCGGATGCGATCCGGAACAGCGCCCAATGCCCTTCGTTGCGGAAGAGCGCCGGCACAGGGACCTGGACAACGTCGTCGGCTCTCCAGGTCACGATCGCCGCCTCCACGCGGTAGCCGTGACCCAGGGCTCTCCATTCCGCTGGCGGTCCCGTGAAGTCGACGATCACGTTTACCCGCTGCTCCTCCACTCCCAGCGCGGAGATCTTCCGGAAGCCATACGGCTCGACCAGCCGCACGCGGCCGGCGAGCGGCTCGCGCAGCCGGCTCCAGTCCTCGATGATCACCTCCGCTCCCGGTTCCACGAGCACCGCGTCGGTGGTCAGCATCTCGATCACGACCTCGAGCTCGTTCGGATCGCCGACCGACAGGATTTCCTGGCCCGCGGCAATGACGCCCGCGCTTTCGCGCGCAACCCGCAACACGCGTCCCGACACCGGCGTCAGCACGTCGACCGGTTCCCCGTTCCCGCCTGCGGGCCGAGTGAGGCGGACGCGTGCCGCCTCGAGCTCCGCGTCGCGCATGCGGACGCTGTCCGCCGCCGTCGCCCGCGCGGCCTCGGCGGTGCGCAGCGCGAGCTGTGCCTGGTCGAGCGCCTCCGCCGACACGAGATTGCGCTCGCGCAGGCTTTCGACGCGCCCGAGCTCAGTACGCGCGAAACGCGCCTGCGCCTCCGCGCGCGCCAACTCGGCGCGCGCCGCGGAGGCAGCAGCTTCCGCCGCGCGAACGGCAGCCTGGGCTTCCGCCCGCTCGCGCGCGTCGAGGAAGGCGGGATCGCCCGGCATGATCCGCGCCACGACCTGCCCGGCCGCGACAGCCGCGCCCGGCTTGAACGACACGCGCTGGAGCTGGCCGCTCACCGGTGCATAGACGATGTACTCGTCGCGCACGCGCGTGCGACCCTCGTCGCGCACCGTCACCTGCATCGGCCCGCGCCAGGTCGCCCCGGCATCGACCGGAACTGGCGTGGGACGAAACGCGAGCGTCAGGAGGACAATGAGCAGGACGACGGCGCCCGCCCAGAACACGGTGCGGAAGGTGAGCTTCATGCGCTAGTCACGGCTTTTCAGCACTCCCACGAGATCCATTCGGTCGAGCTGCCGGCGCACTAACAGCCCGGACACGGCGGTGACGAGGACGACGACGAGCGCCGCGTAGCCGAACGTCCCCGGATGAATCACGAACGGCAGGCGAAACAGCTCCGAGCTCATGGCCTGCGCGAGCGCCCAAGCGAGCGCCGTCCCGAGCGCCGCACCGAGCGGCAGGGCGGCGAGCGTCAGGAAAGCGATTTCCCCGAGCAGGATATAGGACACCTCGCCGCGCGTGAATCCGAGCACGCGCAGGGAAGCCAGCTCGCGTTCCCGTTCCGCGAATGAAATCTGCACCGTGTTGTACACAACGCCGATGGCGATGAGCGCGGCGAAGCCCGTGTAGATCCACACGCTGCGCCCGATGTTCTGGTCCATGAGCTCCGTGAAATTGCGCTGCGCCATCCGTTGCAGCGAGACGCCGGCGACCGCCGGTCTCGCCTTCAGCTCGGTGTAGAGTGCCGCCACAGCGCTCCGGTCGACCAGCAGGTTGGCGCCCGAGATCACCTCGCCCTCCTCGAGCAGGCTGTTGATGTCGCGGAGCAGCATGCGCACTCCGGAACCGATGAAGGTGGTGGTGACCGACGTGATCGGCACGTTGAGCGTCGGGCGGCGTCCTTCCGTGATCTCCACCTCGAGCACGTCACCCGCCCGCACCTGCAGCTTGTCGGCGAGATCGCGCGACAGCACCAGCCCTCCCGGCGGCGGAACGACCGGCTTCCTTTCGGTATCCACCATGCGCGACAGGCTCGCGTCCAGCGGCTGCCCGGTAACGGCGGCACGCTCCTCGAAATGTCGCGACCGCAGGCGAGCCGGAACGCTGCGGTACGGTTCGCCATGCAACACCCCCGGCACTCGCAGGAGCTCGAAGTATGCCGAGGCCGAACGCGGCTCGGTGAACGTGACCTGCACGTCATACCGGTTGGCAACGCCGAAGTAGATGCGGATCATCTCCTGCATGGCGTCCAGGAAGAACAAGGTGGCGATCAGCAGGGCGCCGGAAACGGCCACGCCCGCCACCGTGAAAGCGGCGCGGCCGGGGAAGCGCACGATCTGCCTGAGCACCATCCGGGTCTGCTGGTCGAGCATCGTGAGCCCGGTTACGGCGCCCCCGATAGCGCGGGAGTAATCCGGAGGGGCAGGCGGGGTCATCGCCGTCGCCGGCGCGAGGCGAGCGGCCCGCCGGACGGCCGCGGCGGCGCCGCCGCCGACTGCTGCCACGGCCACCAGGATCACCAGCGCGAACACCGCGGGATCCAGGCGGAACATGAACAGCGGGAAGCTGAAATACTCGGTGTAGACACCCGCGAGCGCATGGCCCATCCAGGTGCCGAGCGCGATGCCGATTGCCAGTCCGAGCACGGCGATCGCCGCCACCAGTTTGAGGTAGTGCACGACGACGTCGAGGTCCGTGTAGCCGAAAGCCTTCATCAGCCCGATCTCGTTCCGCTCCGTGGCAATCAGGCGCGAGATCACGACGTTCACGAGAAAGGCCGCGACCAGCAGGAAAATCGGCGGCAGGACGCTGGACATCGTGCGCAGCTGGTCGATCTCGCTGGACACGAATGCGTTGGAGACCTGGTCCTCGCGGCCGTAGGCGCCGACGGCCCCCCAGGGTTCGAGCAACCGGTCGAGAGCCGCGATGACGGGCATGCTGCCGGCCCCGTAGGCCAGCCTCACGACCGCTTCATTGAAGGCACCGTCCTGGTTCACCGCCTCCGAGAGGGCATCCCGGCCCATCCACAGCACGCCGAACAGGCGTGCATCCGGCACGATCTGCCCGGGCGCGATGGCATACACGTGCTCCGGGGAGAGCGCAATGCCGACGACGCGCACATTCTCGCGCCCGCCGTAGATCGTGGCGGCTACCGTGTCGCCGATCGCCAGGCGATGGGCGTCGGCGAAGCTGCGCAGCACGAGCGCTTCGTCCCGTGCGCCGGGGCGGGGGAGGCGCCCGCGCACGAGGTGTACCTGGTTGACGGAAGGAGGCCGGTAATCGGGCAGCGAGAGGACTTCACCGGTTGCCGGCTCCGCCATGCCAGGCATGTCGAAGAGGGCGGGCACGCGCACGCGCGTTTCAGCGGAGTGCACTCCCGGAATGGCCCGGATCTCATCGAGCAGCGAGTTCGGCGCCCGCACGACCGGCGCCCATACGTCGGCGAAACGGTAGCGGTCGTAGTAGGCACGCCGCGTTTCTTCGAGGGAGGACAGGAGACCCGCCATGACGAGGTACACCGAGACACCGCCGGCGATGACGAACGCGATCGCCATGGCCTGGCCCTTCATCGCCCGGAGGTCGCGCAGCAGCTTCCGGTCGAGAGCAGCGAGCGCGGGCATGCGGAAGACGCTCACCAGGACAGCTCGCCCGGCGGCTTCCGGGTCTCGTTGACGCGCTCCTCGCGTACCCGTCCATCCGAAAAGGTGATCACGCGGTCTGCCATGCCGGCGACCACGGCATTATGGGTGATCAACAGCGTCGTCGCGTTCAGGGTCTCGTTCACGTTCTTGAGCGCCTCCAGCACGCGTACGCCGGTAGCCGAGTCGAGTGCCCCGGTCGGCTCGTCGCACAGGAGCACGGACGGCTGCTTTGCGATCGCCCGCGCGATCGCGACCCTTTGCTGCTCGCCCCCGGAGAGCTGCGCCGGGAAATGATCGAGGCGCTGTTCGAGCCCGACGAGCCGCAACGCTTCCTCGGGTGAGATCGGCTTCTCCGCTATCTCGGTCACCAAGGCGACATTCTCCCGGGCCGTCAGGCTAGCCATCAGGTTGTAGAACTGGAATACGAAGCCGACGTGCCGGCGCCGGTAGAGCGTGAGCTCCCGCTGGTTCGCGCCGGTGAGCTCGGTGCCGCGGAAGAACAGGCGTCCGCTCGTTGGCCGGTCGAGTCCCCCCAGGATGTTGAGCAGCGTGGATTTGCCGCTGCCGGAAGCGCCGAGCAGCACCACGAGCTCCCGCTCCGGCAACACCAGATCGACCCCACGCAGGGCGTGCACGGCGCCGTGGCCGCTGCCGTAGACCTTGGTCAGCTTCTCGGTGCGGAAACAGGCTTCCGGCTGCGAGTTTGCCTGGGTCCTCACCACCACTGCATTGCCTCCGTCACATTATGCTGCCGTCGTGGATCTTCGTTGTTGGAGAGCGAGTACACAGCGCCGCTCCCCTTACACAGTCTAGCGATCAGCCGAGGGCGATAGGAAGCCTGTGCTTACGGCGCCTGCCGCCGCGCGAACTCGCTGATCTCCCGCATGATGTCATCCTGATGGCCCACCCAGACATGTCCACCACGCTCATAGCCGACGAAACGGGCACCCGGAATGTGCTCGGCCGTGTAGCGAGCCGCATCGAAGGTGCCGAACAGGTCGTCGGCGACACTGACGAGGAGAGTGGGCATTCGAATCCGCTCGAGATCGTACTCCTCCAGGGTCGTCGTGATCGCGGCATCGTTGACGAGGCCGGCCGCCCGCGCACTGACCGGCAGGATCAGCTCAAGTATGCCGGTGACGCGTTGCTGTTCCGCGCGGCTTGCGCTGTCGACGAGCTCTGGCGGTGTCGCAAGAATGCCCCGGACCAGGGAATCGCGGGCGAGATGCATCGCTGCCCAGAAGAGAAAATCCGACCGAAGGGCGGTGCGGAAGAGGAACTCCGTGCCAGGCGCCGGCTCGACGGACGGAGTTGCTCCGGGGCGGGGCACGTACAGGGCCGGCACGACGAGCACGAGCCCACTGACGCGATCCGGGTGGCGCAGCGCGAACTGCAACGACGAGGGCGCGCCGGCCGAGACGCCGACGACGGTAGCTGAGCCGATGGCGAGCGCATCGAGCAGGCAAGCATGTGCATCGGCCTGGGCGGCGGCCGACGCATCGGCGGGCAGCGGCGTGCCCAGATAGCCGAAGCGCGACATGGCAATGACCTGGAATCCGCGCCCGGCGAGGTTGCCGCCGAAGGCGAGCCCCTGATCGTAGCCGCCGCCGGCCCCATGAACGACCAGCACCACCGGGCCCGCGCCGGCGATTCCATACTCGATCGGTCCGCACCGTGTGTCCGCGATACGGCTGCCGTTGGAGCTTCGCTCCTGCGCCGCCCCCAGGTCTTCGCGATAGGCGGTATAGGCCAGCGCAACGATCAAGGCGAAGGCGGTACCGAGGAAAAGTGCGATCTTGCGTCTTCGTTGCATGCGGCCTCCGCGGGTAGCGTCAGGATGGTCCATGCGGGCAACTTAACGAGCACGCCGCCGCCCGGCGATAAGAACAATCACGTAGTTGCCGGCGCACCTCCGCTTCGCCGCCTGCGGTCTCTACGTATTTCCGGGCCGCGGGAAGAGTTCATCATCAGGATGAGCCTTTCAGAGGAGAAACCAGTGTCCAAGATACTTGTGGTGTATTTCTCGCGCACGGGCTGCACCGAGACGGTCGCCAGGCGCGTGGCCGAGCGCTGCGGTGCCCAGATCGAAGCGATTAGGGAGCCGTGCGGTCGGCTCGGGTTCCTGGCGTACATGCGGTCGGCGCGCGAGGCCCTGACTGGAAAGCCGGCCAGGATTCGGCCGCTGGTTCATGATCCGAAGCGGTACGACGTCGTCCTGTTCGGCACGCCCGTTTGGGCCGGCCACGTCTCTTCGCCGGTGCGCGCCTGCCTGGACGAGCACAAGGCGTCGCTTCGCAGGGTGGCGTTCTTCTGCACGCAGGCCGGTTCCGGTGCGGAGAAGGTGCTGGAGGAAATGGCCGGGATCTGCGGCAAGCAGCCCGAATCGACGTTGGCGGTAAATGATTCGGAGATCAGGCACGACCGTTTCGGGCCGAAGCTCGAGCATTTCATCCAAGCGTTCGAGGTGCCGGCAGCGGCGTGAATGCCAGCCCCTGACTGGGAGAAGGGCGAGGAGTACGGCGCGATCCCGGCCCGGGTGCCGTCGAAGTGCTGCAGCTCGACCGCGTCATCGTCGCATTGAGCGCGAACAGCAGCATGAGCGTGTCCTTAGTGGATCGCGGCGCTGGGCGGGGCTCCGCTCGCGAGGGCCACGCGCGGCAGCAGCACACGCTGGACGACGTCGGTCCACGAAAAGCGCCGCGCGGTGAGCTCACCCGCGTACCGGATCGCGCGCGCCTCTCCGGGCGCGGCGCGCAAACGCGCGTACAGGCCCAGGAATTCCTTCGGCTCGCTGGTCTCGAGTACGAGGGCGTTCTGTCCCGGCAATGCGTAGTCTTCGCCCGTGCAGCCGGTGCACGCGAGCCCGCGGGCGGCCATGGCTTCCAACCCCACGAGGCCAAAGGGCTCGTGACTGCTGTTGGCGAGCACCGCGTCGCAGCCACGGAATAGCAGGCGCCGCGCGGACGGGTCGACATGCGAGCGCAGGTTCACGACGTCGACCTGCTGATCAATGCCTCGCAAAGCCTCGAGCAGGCCGCCGATCCCGGGGCCGCGCCACTCGCGATCGGTGCGGTTCAGGTCGTGAGCCGCCATGGCCGACAGGACCTCGCCGCCGTGGGGCTCGGCGCCTCCGCGCGCGATCAGGAGTGGCCGCCAACCCGCGCTCTTCATCTCGGCGACGGTTTCCACCGCGGCGATCCACCGCTTGTCCGGGTCCCAGCGGGCCATCTTGACGACCACGGTGCGATCGCTGAAACAGCGCCGCAGTGCAGCGCAGGCGCCGCGCGGCAGCGGCTGGAAAGCCTCGGCGGACAACCCGTTTGGTACGACCAGCGCCTCCACACCGAGCGGTGCCATCTGATGCTTCATGTAGCGGCTCACCGTCGTGATCACGGCCGAGCGCTCGAGACCTTGCCAGTCGATACCTTCGAAGCCAAATGTATTGTTCGCGTTCCAGAGGACGGTGACACGATCCCGGATTCCGGCCCGCGCGAGCAACGAGCTCAGGTGCATGACCGCGGGGGCCGTCTGCCATTCCTCGGCCATGATCACGGCGTGTTCGCCACGCTGTGCGGCGGGCAGGAGAAACCGGTCGACCAGGCAAGGTGGCAGCGTGCGGGCGTACTCCTGGTGCTTGCCCCACTCGCCGTCGTACACACAGCCGGGATGATGACGGCTCAGCCATTGCGCCCAGCGATGCATGTGCAGCGCCCCTTCGTTTTCGTATCCGGGCAGGTCGGGTGCGCCGACGAACCACAGGTGCGTTTCGTGCCCGAGGCCGGCAAGCGTGCGCACCAGTCCATCGGTACGTGTGGCGAGACCGCCGACTCGGGCGTAGGGGTCGGGCCCCTCGAATGAGAGGATATGAAATTGCATCGTTGGTCCGTACCTGGAAAGCGGATGTGCCCTGACAGGTTGAGTGACGCGATGCTATGTGGCCATACGAAGAACTACTTACAAGTAGCCGCCGACCGTATGTAGTTTCCAGAGTTGCCATGCAATCGTTGCGGCTTGATTCTGCTACACGCCCGATCCACGGGTGAACAGGTAGTCATGAAGAAGATCGCTATCGCGGCTGGACTAGTCGCACTCGTCGGGCCCCGAGGAGGCAAACCGTGATGACTGACAAACGAATGTCCCTGGTTGCAGTCCTGCTGGTCGCCGGAGCCTGTGCGCCTTCCGGGAACCCGCTCGAGGATTATGAAGCGCTGGACGCCACGACGCTCTTCGAGGCGCCGCCCCCGACAGCAGTCGCCGCCGCCGACCGGGAGGCGGTTGCCCGCGGAAAGTACCTGGTGGAGCTGCTCGGTTGCGGCGCGTGCCACACGGAGGGAGCGCTCACTGGACGGCCAAACATGCACCGCTGGCTCGCCGGATCCAGCGTCGGCATCGCCTACACGAATCCCCTGGAGTTCAGCCGGCCGGGCATCGCGTTCCCGCCCAACATCACGCCCCATCCGGAAACGGGAATCGGCCGCTGGAGTCGGCAGCAGGTCGCGGCGGCCATCCGCGCAGGGGCCGGCCGGCACGGCCGTGGCCGTATCCTCGTCATGCCCTGGCAAGGTTACGCAAAGCTGTCGGATGAGGACGTGCTCGCGATCGTCGATTACCTGCGCAACGTCGAGCCCATCAACTTCCGCGTACCCGAAAACGTGCCTCCAGGCCAGCGGACATCGCAGGAATACGTGCACTTCGGTGTCTATCGGAGCCGCTGAGACGGCAGCGCCGAAGTTGGACATCGATCAGGAGAACAGCATGAAGCCTTTATTGCGGCTGCTCCTCGCGAGCGCATTGGCAGTCGTCGTTGCAGCGCCGGCGGTTGCACACGAGGCAGGTACCTGGGTATTGCGCGCGGGGGTAGGCACGATCCAGCCAAAGCACGACAGTTTGAGGCTGGGCACCGTCGATCTGGGCGGTGGCGTGACTGCGGAGCCGGCGGAGATCGAATTCGATACCGCCACGGGCCTGATGCTGTCCGGCACCTACAAGTTCACGCCAAACTGGGCACTGGACATCCTGGCGCCGTGGCCGTTCCGGCACGACATCGATGTCGAGGCGACCATCAGCGACGGAGTCGGGACTCAGGGCGGCAAGCTACCATTTGGCGAAGTCGAGCTCTTTCCGCCGACTGTGTCGCTGCAATATCACTTCACGCCGAACGGCAAATTCCAGCCGTATGTCGGACTGGGGATCAACTACAGCAGATTCATCGACGAAACGCTGGCGAGTGAGATCCCAGCGGACGGCATAACCGCGCTGGAATTCGACGACTTCGTGGGCATTGCCGTGCAGCTCGGCACCGAGTCGATGTTTGGCGCCGATAGTCACTGGTTGCTGAACTTCGTCCTGCGTTGGATCGAAATCGATGCCGATACGTCTCTGTCGGTCGAGGGTGGCACGGTCCCCGCAACAAAAGAGATCGGCACAGTCGATATCGATCCGTGGATTTTGACAGTCGATCTCGGTTACAGGTTTTAGGAAAGCGCGTGGCGCGTGCAGTGGCCGCCGCAGCTTCGCGGCTCGTACACACACTCATCATATACAAGGGACAACGGCGATGGCCAAACCAGTTTCGAATAGCAATCTCGTAAAGGTCTGGGATGCGTTCGTCCGCACAGGTCACTGGATGCTCGTCGTCGCGTACTTCACCGCCTATTTCACCGAGGATCACCTGCTGTCGGTGCATGTCTGGGCCGGTTACGTCGTGGGTGCAATCGTTGTCGCGAGAGTGGCGTGGGGCTTCATTGGCACGACGCACGCTCGCTTCCGGGATTTCCTTTACGGGCCCAGCGCAGCCCTACGTTACTTCGGCAACCTGTTGCGCGGCAAAGGCCGGCGCTACCTGGGCCACAGTCCGGCCGGCGGGATCATGGTCCTCCTGCTGCTCCTGGGCCTGGCCGCCGTCACCTGGTCGGGGCTCATGGTGTACGCCTATGACCAGCAGGCCGGCCCGCTCGCCAGCTTCGTCGTCTCGCCGGATGCGCTTCCCGCTGACGAGTTCGAAGCGCTCGAGCACTACTGGGAGGAGACCCACGAACTGCTCGTGAACGTGACCTTGCTGCTCGTGGCTCTCCACATCGCCGGCGTGCTCCTGGCGAGCTTCGTGCACAAGGAGAACCTTGTGCGTGCCATGTTCACGGGCAGGAAGCGTGCGCTGGACACGGGCCCTGATGAAGGCGGTCAAGATACACGTTCCCCGTGAGTACCCACAACGAATTCCCTGCGGGCCGCATAGGCGTCACAAGGGTGTACTTGAGTTCCTCCCCGGCGGCGGTAATGCCCGAGAGGGCCGCTTCGAGGCGGGCGGCGGCCGCCTTCGAGCGCCGGCCTTGCTCATGTGGTCTTGAGCTTCTCGATTCCGAGGACTTTCAGCACTTGGCGCTCATAGACCGTCTCCGCCGTCGCATGCCGCACCTTGTGCAGGACGTATTTCTCGAACGCCACATTGCCGAGGTGTACCCATTTTCCCGTGCGTGCCTAGGTCACGTTGCGCGGCGGAATCGCTCATATTTGCCTCTCCCGTGCCGCTTCGGCGCTGGCGATCCAACTGCAGTCTCCCGGGTACAATAGCGTTGCAGCCCTCGCGCCTGAATCGGTAGTTGCACGTAGACACCCGCGTTGGCCCGTCCATTCCTGAAAGGTATGTCCGATGACGATAATCGCCGGGGCGGCTGCCGTGATCACGACGGTCGCGGCTGCCATGATCGTCGGGCGCCGCCGCGAGGAGGCGAGAACCCGCGAGCTCGTGCAAAATCTGCGCGAAGGCGGCACCGGAAAGCCGGCGAAGCCGGTATCCGATACGCGCGCGAGCTTACCGGAGCCGGTGGCGCGGTATTTCGATCTCGTGCTGGGCGGCGCGCCAGGAATGATTGCAGAAGCCGATCTTTGTCAGTCCGGGGCGCTGCGTGTCGGACCGGAAGCGAACCGCTGGTCCGGGTTCGAGGCGCGGCATGTGGTGGTGCCAGGTGCCCCGGGATTCGTGTGGAGTGCCGAGGTGGCGATGCCCCTCGGGACACACGTCCGGGTCGTCGACAGCTACGTCGCGGGCTCCGGTTCAGCGCGCGTCAGTCTGCTTTCGGCCGTGCGGCTCGCGGCCGCATCCGGCGCGTCCGAGCTCAATGCGGGTGCGCTGCACCGCTACCTGGCCGAGAGCGTCTGGTTTCCGACCGCATTGCTGCCGCAGTCCGGCGTCGAGTGGCGTGCGGTCGACGAGCGGACTGCGCTCGCCGTATTCACCGACGGTCCGACGACGGTATCGCTCGAGTTCCGCTTCAACGAGGCCGGTGAAACAGCAGCAATCTACACGCCGGGCCGCTGGGCGAGCGCCGGAAAAGCCTATCGACTACTGCCCTGGGAAGGACATTTTCGCGACTACCGCGAGCACGGGGGAATGCGAATTCCCTTCTATGGCGAAGTGGGCTGGTATATCGACGGCAAGCTCGAGCTGGTGTGGAAAGGCCACCTGCGGACAGCGCGATATGCGTTTCACGATGGCAGGCTCAGAAAAAGCTGATCGCCGCGGGAATTCTTCGCGCCCGGAATGAGAATGCTACGGCTGCGCGGCCTCCGCGGCGCTTTCCACGACGGGCGGCAGGCTGGCGAGGCTGAGGGAACAGATGACCTGGCAAGCGTCGCCTGGATCCCGCGCCACGCTCATGCCGAGATCGTGCGCAAGCATTCGCATGGGCGTATTGTCGGCGAGATCTACCGAGTACAGCTTGCTCACACCGTGTTCGCGCGCGTGCCGGATGAGCGCTTCCGCCAGGCGGGTGCCCAGCCCGCGGTTTTGCCAATCATCCGCAACGGTGACTGCGATTTCGCGAGTGTCACTGTGCGCGCCCGGCGCATACCGGCCGACGCCGATCTGCCGGGTGCCACCGCCTTCCGCGACGGTGGCGATGAAGGCCATCGAGCGATGGCCGTCTACGTCGCAGAGCCGCCGAGCCTCCGCGGCGGTCAGCTCCCGGACTGCGCCGAGGAACCGGTAATGCTTCGATTGCGGCGACAAACGACGTACAAAATCCTGTTCCATGTCCGTGTCGGCATGGCATATCGGCCGGATCGTGACCGTTCGCCCGTCGATCTCCATTTTGTTCCTCCTGATTGCAGCAACTGTTTGCGGCGGCCGTCAGTTGCCGCCGAGGGAGAAAATAGCGCCCGTCACCTGCTGCCCGCGATAAGAACAAATACGTAGTGATCGTCGCCGGCCTGAATGCAAGCTATCTGGAGCTGGAGTGTGGATACGCGCTGTCCCTTATAACGCGATATCGACGGCATGCACGTGGTCACCGGCACGGCAGCCACTATACGAAGTTCGGCCGCCCGCGTATGATCCGTACTCTTATATATACCGTTGACTGTCCACATTGAGGATGATCAGGACACCGGATCAGCACGGCACGGTTTTCATTGTCGACGACGACCCGGGCGTGCGTAACGCCATGGAGCTACTGCTGCGTTCCGTTGGTCGTTCCGCGGCGCTGTTCGCGTCTGCCGAGGACTTCCTGGCCGCCTTCGACAGGAACCGTGCGGGTTGCCTGGTACTCGACATCCGGATGCCCGGACTCAGCGGGCTGGAACTGCAGGAACGATTGCTCGCGCTGGGCAGCTCCATCCCTGTCATTTTCATCACCGGGCACGCCGACGTTCCGATGGCCGTCGAAGCCATGCAGAAGGGCGCTTTCGACTTCATCGAAAAGCCGGTACGCGACCAGGAGCTCCTCGAGCGCATATCGGAAGCACTGAGCGTGGATCGCCGCCAGCGATCCCGGCAGGAGTCCTTGGCGGAGATCGAGGCGCGCGTCTCCCGGCTGACCAAACGGGAACGAGAGGTGATGGACCTCGTCGTCGCGGGCAAGGCCAACAAGGTAGTGGCTTGGGAGCTGGGCACCAGCCAGAGGACGGTGGAGATTCATCGCGCGCGCGTGATGGACAAGATGCAGGCACGCTCGCTCGCGGAGCTCGTGCGGATGAGCCTGCAGCTCGAGGAGCCGCGGGGCTGACGCCCGGTCAAGCTCAGGCGTGGCCGGCGTCGATGGCCTCCCGCGCGAGCCGCAGCAGCACCTCGGGACTGATCGGCTTGCTCATAGTCCGGGAGTTCTCCAGCGACCCAGCGTCGTGAAGGATCTTGGACGTATCCGCGGTCACGATGAAGGCGGGTACCGGTGCGTGCAGCATTTCGCGCAGGATCCTGGTGGCATTGATACCGTTGGATCCGTCGGCGAGGTGATAATCCGCGATGATCAGGCTCGGGATGTCGGGTAGCGACTGCGCAAGCCGGCGTGTCTCAGCGGCCGATTCGGCAACGGCGACCCGGTAGCCTTCCGCGCGCAAGAGCAGCTCCCACGCTTTCGCCACCTTGACGTCATCTTCGATGAGCAAAATAAGCTCGCCCGCGGAAGCGCGGCCAGGTGTGCGTTTCTCGTGCACCATCGGCTGGCCGGCCTGGCCGTGCGCGCGAGGCACGCGTATGGAAAACGACGATCCCCGGCCGGGTGTCGATTCCACCGAGATCCGGTGGTCGAGCAGGTCGGCCAGGCGGCGCGCGATCGCGAGACCCAGGCCGAAGCCTTCCCGCTTTCGCGAAGCATGCCTGACCTGGTGGAACTCCTTGAAGATGTCCTCGAGCTGGTCCGTCGCAATGCCGATGCCGGTATCGGTCACGGTGATCGAGACATCGTTTTCGTGCTCCGTGCAAGTGAGGCGGATGCCGCCTTGCTCGGTATAGCGGACAGCGTTCGAGACAAAGTTCTGGATGATCTCGCCGAGGAGGTGCGGATCGCTGCGGATCACGGTCTTGCTGGGAGCGACGTGAAAGTGAAGACCCTTGTGCCTGGCCTGGCGGGAAAGCTCGGACGACAGCCTGTCGAGCAGGCGCTGAACCCGGAACTCCTCGATACTCGGCTCAAAGACGCCGGCGTCCAGCCGACTGATGTCGAGTAACGAATTGAGCAGGCTGGTCATGCCGTCGAGCGATTCCTGCAGGTTCTGGACCATCTCGAGCGCGAGCGGGTCCTGCACCGTCCGGCGCAACGCGCCCGCGAGCAGGCCCAGCGCCTGGACCGGCTGCCGGAGATCGTGGCTCGCGGCGGCGAGGAATGCTGAGTTGGCTTTCTGGGCTCGCTGGGCGGCTTCACGCGCGGCGGTCAGCGCCTCCTCGACCTGCAGGCGCTTGGTCACGTCACGTATGGAGCTCGCGATAAAGGCACGGTTACCCGAAACGATCGGGCTCAGGCTGACCTCGGCGGGGAACTCCGAACCGTCGCTGCGCAAGCCCGCGAGCTGCATGCCGATGCCCATTGCGCGGATTTTCGGCGCGTCCGCGTACGCGGACCGATGCTGCACATGGCGCCGGCGGTAGCGTTCCGGCAGGAGCATCTCGATCGGCGCACCGAGCATCCGCTCCCGCGAATAGCCGAACATTCTCTCGGCTTCGGTATTGACAATGGTTATCCGTCCCGAGGAGTCGGTGACGATCATCGCATCCGGCGCGGCGTCGAGGAGCTCCCGGAAGAACGAGTCCGGGATGTCTCCGGCAGGCGGCGGTTGGCCCGCCCCGGAGCCCGGAACCGTCGCATCGCGTGAGGGATTGGTCAAATGGAATTCCTGGCCATCGGTGGTCGCTGTCCGGTATGCGCATTATACCGTCGGCGATCGGCCGGGCCGGGGCAGCCGACGCATCGCCGCGCAATCATTGCGCCGTCCGGCCGCTGTCCATGGTCAACGGATCGTGTTGCCCAGGCGATTCGACCGGGGCGCTGCATGATCGCCATCGCTCCGACTAATCAGGAGACGGGAACCAGTCCGGCTTTACGATGAGCAGGTCGCAGGGCAGGCGTTCCAGCGTTCGCTCGGCGGTGGCGCCAATGAAAACGCGCTTCAGCCGGTTTCTGGCCACGGCACCCATGATGACGAGCGAAGCACCGAGCCGCGCCGCGAGAGCCGGAAGCTCTTCATGCGTTCGGCCCGCCAGCAGGTGTGTGTTGGCCGGGTCGATGTCGTGGAATTCAGTGAGCTCCCTGAATCGGCCTCCGTGCTGCGCGCGCATCTCCTTTTCGATTTCGTCGAGCGGCAGGGATACCGGTATGTACGCGTTGGCGGTCGCCGACGAGACTGCGATGCTCGGATCGTAGGAATGAAACGCGTGCACCTGTCCGCCGGTTGCGCGGCCCAATGCCTTGCACGTGGCCAGGATCCGGTCGTCCAGAGCGGCCGGTTTGTCGTTGGCGTTCATGGGATCGATCGCGGCGATGAATACGGGTTTCTCGGCCAGGGGCACCGGCTTGACGAGCCACAGCGGGGATGCGCAGGTCCGTATCAGGCTCCAGTCCGTAAGCGTGAACAGCGCCCGGTAAACGGCTGAGTGGCGATGAGTGTCCTTGAACACGATGTCCGCGTTGATTGCGGCGGCGTGCCGTACGATGGCCTCGTGCAGCGGATGCCCCCAGAGCGCCGCGGTGCGTACCGTGAGTCCTTTGCTTCGAAGCGGTTCCGCCAACTCTTCCAGGCGCCGTTTCTGACTATCCAGAACCTCCCTGCGAGCTTCCTCCAAGGCAGCCGAGTCGATAAATCGGGAGCCGGCGAGAAACTCGTCGTAGTAACAAACGAGCAGCTCCAGCGTGGCGCTCGTGCGGGAGCCGAGCCAGGCTGCTCGTTCGAGCGCCGGTTGCGCGTCGACCGTGGGATCGATGACGCACAGAAGTGTGGAAAGCGTGTTCATCGCAGCAACATCGTGCTCTCGTAGAAACGGGCGCCGGCACTTCTGCGTCGGCTATCCTTCGAATGGAAGCGTATTGGGTAGCGTGCGGCACGGCAATAAGTCCGATCCGATAACGGATTACGGAAAATACCTACGTGATGCGGCCCGCCGAAGGAGATGTGCGGCCCTTCGCATGCTCACAGTTCATAGGTGTAAGTCCTGATTCGGTGCGGCTTTCCGGGCAAGGTCTAATGCGTCCAGTGTTTGCAACCGTTTACCCCGCGTGGGAAGGAGGATCAAAGGAGATGGACAGGCAAGCCCAGGAGCAATTGCGCCAGCGCCTCGTACGCAAGAAGAGGCACCTGGCGGCGAGGCTGGAGCGCATCCGCAGCAATGTGCAACGCGGCCTGGATCCGGATTCGGCCGAGCGTGCCAAGCAACTGGAAGACAGCGATGTCGTCGACACGCTGGGCAAGGAGGCGGTGGCCGAGCTGGAACGGATCGCCGCTGTGCTTCGCCGCATGGACGACGGCCGGTTTGCCGTCTGCGCCCGCTGCGGCGGACCGATCGAAGATGCGCGCCTCGAAGCCTACCCCTACGCCACGGAATGCATGGATTGCGCGAGGGAGCTTGAGGTCCGGACGGCCGCATCATGACCACTGCCACGGGCGCGGGTCGCGCTTCCGTGTGATCGCAACCGGCTGGCTGCTGCTCGGGCTCATCCTGCTCGTGGGTGGGGCCGAGCTGATCGTACGCGGCGGCTCCCGCGTGGCGGTCTATTTCGGCATCCGCCCGATCGTGGTCGGCCTGACGGTGGTCTCCCTCGGAACCAGCACGCCCGAGCTCGCCGTCGGCATCGAAGCGGCGGTGCAGGGCGCCGGGCCCCTGGCGGTGGGCAATATCACCGGCACCAACATCGTCAATATTCTGCTGATCCTCGGCATGAGCGCGCTGCTGCAGCCGCTCGCCCTCGAGCGCCGCACCTTGCGCTTCGACCTGCCGCTGATGACCGTCTCCGCGCTGGCGCTGCTCATGATGTCGATCGACGGCATTCTGACCCGATTGGAAGGTGCCGTCCTCTTGATCTCGGCGGTGATCTACACGGCTTTGCTCGTCATCTGGTCGCGCCAGGAGAGCCGGCAGGTTCGTGCCGAGTACCGCAACGAGTATGGCATCCCCGTCGCGCGGCGCAGCGCCGGCGAGGTCACCTATGCCGCGCTCATGCTCGTCGGCGGGATCGCCGTCGTGGTGCTTGGGTCCGACTGGTTGGTCAAGGGTGCGGTGGACCTCGCGCGCATGCTGGGCGTCTCGGAGGCATTCATAGGGCTGACGGTGGTCGCGATCGGCACGTCCTCGCCGGAGCTCGTCACGACCATCGTCGGCACGCTCAAGGGCGACCCCGACATCGCCATCGGCAACCTGCTCGGCAGCAGCATCTACAACATTCTCGCGATCCTCGGCATCACCTGCCTCGTGCCCGCGGCCGGTCTCGCCGTGGGCCCGAATCTCGTCCGCATCGATATCCCGGTGATGGTGGCGGTTACGCTCCTCGCGATTCCCGTCTTCGTGAGCGGGCGCCGCGTGACGCGTGGAGAGGGGCTTCTGTTCGTGACGGCGTACGTGGTTTACGTCGCATACCTGCTCCTGACCCGCGTTGCTCCAAGCAGTGCCGCTGCAGTCGGTGCGACGTAGGAGGCAAGCTGGGCAGGGCGCGGGTGCGCGCGGAGCTTCACCCACACCGTGTGCCGCACCGCACCCGCTGCCGGCCACGATCCTCCCAACCGGGTTGCAAATCGGCGCAATGCCTCCACGTCTGAGGCGGACGCCAGCCTAAAGCCAACCCCTGGAGCTGCTCATGCAGGAACTGCCCCATCACTACCGCGTCGATGCCGCCGCGACGTCCGAGGGTTTCGTCGCGCTGTCGAGCCCCGGCCTCTCGCAGCTCGAATCCGCCTCGCCCGCGGAATTCGGAGGACCGGGTGACCGGTGGTCACCGGAGACGCTGCTCGTTGCCGCCATCGCCGACTGCTTCGTGCTCACCTTCAAGGCTGTCGCGCGCGCCTCGAAGTTCGAGTGGCTCTCGATCTCCTGCGAAGCCGAAGGCACGCTCGACCGTGTCGAACGGTCGATGCGCTTCGTGGCTTACCGAATGCGCGCCATGCTTGAGGTCCCCGCCGGCACCGACGAGGTTCGCGCACAGCGCCTGCTCGAGAAAGCCGAGGAGACCTGCCTGATAACCAACTCACTCGCCGGCGAGGTCAAGCTGGAAACCGAAATCCGCATGACACCATAGACATGTCGCGAAAATCGTCCTCGCTATGCGGATCGACTAAGGTCGGCTGCTACGTCACGGTCGCCCGCTCTGTCTTGAGGTCGATGACGTCGCCGATGCGGGGCAGTTGCGTCCTGGCGCCGAAAGCGTCCGCCAGGCGCCTGGCAAGAGCGGTACGGGCTCGTTCCTCGCCGTGCACGAGCCAGACGGGCGGGTGCTTTTCGAATCCGCCGTACCAGTTCACAAGGCCTGTCTGACCCGCGTGTGCCGATAACCCGCCGACCGTGTGTATCCGGGCCTTCACCCGGATCGTCTCTTGCGACAGCCGAACACGCGCTGCACCGTCCACCAGGCGGCGCCCGAGTGTGCCTTCCGCCTGGTAGCCGATCATGACGACATGGCACTCGGGCCGCCAAAGAT
>CAYRKH010000014.1:35160-58355 GCA_964424805.1 uncultured Woeseiaceae bacterium | reverse complement strand
GTGGTGTTCGGTTTGAGCGGTATGAGGGCGAATTGGCAACCGACGAGAAGGGCATCCACCGCGATGCCGACGGGCCGCCGATCGCGTGGTTCAAGGATCCCGCGGGCGATATCCTGTCGGTGCTCGAGGAGAACTGAGGGCCTTCGACCAGGGAATGGTGGTTGCCCGGCCCAAAGCGGCGGTCTGGGATCTGCAAGGCGGCGCCGATGCGATCACTTCGTCCGTCCGGCACGCTTGATCTCCCAGACGCCCGGCTCTGACTGGCAAGCGACGCCCGGGTGCGAGGATCTCTTTTTTCCATCAACCGCCGCGAGCATGAACTCCCGGCAGGTTGCCCCCTCCCGTTCCCGGTCAGCACCCGGCATCAACTCGTAACTTACGCCGGTCGATTCATTCAACCAGAGGACGCGGGTTCCGGATTTGCCGAGTTCGAGCGCATGTCCCATGCAGGCACGGTCCCGATCATCGAGTTCACGACCGATCCAGTTGCCGATTGCCGCACCGACGGCGGCTCCGATGATCGTTGCGACGGTTCGGTTGTCAGGCTCAGCGGTACGGGAGCCGACCACGGCGCCGACCACGCCGCCCAGCACGGTGCCGACGGCCTCTCGATCGCAGTGACCCGACAGGATGCCGTAGTCGTGCTCCCAGTGCCGCCCCGTGTATCCGACGTAATAAGGATCGTGCTTTTTGCGCCATCCGTGTGCCGGTGCGTGCGACGGCGGATCGGCGATCACTTCCGCGGACCATGCGCCGACGAGCAACATCAGGATGACTGCAGCGGATTTTGAAAGCACCGACATTTTGCGTTCCCAGTGATTCGTCGGGCCGATTGTCGGCGCGGGATACATATGAATATGTGACCGAAGTCACACCCCGGTCGGCTACGAATCCGAAGCGGCTTCCAGCCGGGTGTTCGGTGCTCGAGGAAGCCTGACGCGCCTCCGCGGAAACATTTCCTCGATAATAGGTGAGCATTGGGCGATAAGTCTCTGTTTTGAAGATTGGCAGCGCAGCTCGCGCGGCTGTTCGATGTAGCTGGCAATCCACTCTGCCGACTTTTGGGACAGCGCAACCCTGAGCTACTAATGGGAAAAAAAGCTGAAAAGCAGCCCAGGCTTGTTTATTATTCCCTGCAAAGCGCGACAAGCACGCCCTGGCGGGCGGTTTGATCGTGCGATCCCCGACGATCCGGGGATCAGGCTACGCGAAGCCGGGAATAATAATGTCAATCGCGAAGGGGAGAGCACCGAGGGACGCAGGGCAGAGCCCGGTGGCGGCTCGGTACACGCCGAGGGCAGCATCCGCCGCCCTGCGCCAAGCGAACGACCCTCATTCCGATCGCAGAACTTCTTCTCGCTGCCGGCATCGCCGCGGCAGGGCACCCGGCCCTGTAGCGTCCGGCAACAGTACTCCGGATTTCCCATTCCCCGCGTCCTCGATACCGGCGCGGACGTCAGGCATGACCCCGACTCTCGCACGGGGAACTTACTGCATGGAGAAGTCCAATGTTTAAATCTGCTGTTACAGCTTTGATCGGCTTCACGATTCTTTTCAGCGGCGTGGCACCGGCTCAGACTGGCCATCAACAGGCCACCGACAACACCGTGAGAGAGCACCTTAGAAATCTCGAGGAGATCCCCACTGACGGCACCTGGCCGTTCGAAAGCGGATACGTTAGATACGACACGCTCAAACGCGGGAAGAACGGCTTCATGATAGGCAGGTGGGCGCTGACTTTGGATGACGCTTGTGACGGCGGGGCGCCTTTCTCCAGCGTGCCTTCGGAAGAGGAGTGGAAAGATGGTCCGTACGGTGCGTACTGTCCGGACGGGATGCTGGCGTTGGGCGGCGTGTTCTCCGGGAATTCAGGAGCCGGTTCAGAGCCCGAGGATTACATCGAGCTGATTTGCGGAACAGGAGCCGGCTGCGACGGTTTTCGACGCACCCAGAGAGCGCGAAACAACCACGAGTCGCGAGCAATTCGCGCAACGTTTCAATGGCGCCGCCAGAACGGCTATCCCGTAACGCGCAGCTACAAGCTCGAACCGGGCGAGATCATTACCGTAAGCTACTGTAATTGCGGAGCTGTCACGGTTACCGGAGCAAAGTACGTCGATTAGTAGTTGGGCCAAACAGTAGCGCGGAGGGAAGAAGCTTATTCTTCGGAAACAACGGCGCTTCCGCGGAAACATTGCTCGAAAGAAAATGAACGTAGCCTCGTAAGCTACTGTTTTTAAGGTCAACCGTGCAGCACGTCCTGCCATTCGGCGTGGCGCTCGATCTGCGCCTTGGCAAACGGGCAAAGCGGGACGATGGTGCGTCCCTCGGCCCGGGCATCCTCGACGGCGCGGCGCACCAGCGCCTGGCCGACGGAACGGCCGCGTAGCGCATCGGGGACGGAGGTATGATCGATGATGATCGTGTTCTCCCCTGCGCGCGAGTAGGTCATTTCGGCCTCGACGCCTGCCAGCCGGACGACATAGCGACCCTTGCCCGGGCCCTCTTCACGCTCGATCCGAATGTCATCAGTGTTTTGTGCTGCCATGGTCTTCCCCGGACAAGTCACGTCATCGTAAACGATTTTCCTGGCTGCCGCCCGCCCGGCACAGGTCCACGACAGGTCAGCCGAAATGTCCCTTGCTTATAGCGGCAAACACCCCTGCGACCCCGGCCTTGCCGCGGCGCGCGAGCGCGCCATTCCATGCCCGCAAAGGGACAAGCCGTGGGTGCTCGCCACCGCCATTCTCGGCTCCAGCCTTGCGTTCATCGAAGGCTCGGTCGTCAATCTCGCGTTACCGGCCGTGCAGTCCGATTTCGGCATCACCTCGAGCGACGTGCAATGGGTGATGAACGCCTACCTGCTCGTGCTCGGATCGTTCATGCTGATCGGCGGCTCGATGGGCGATCGTTACGGACTGCGCCGGATCTTCATCATCGGCACGCTCGGGTTCGGCCTGGGTGCGCTTGCGGCGGCGCTCGCGACGTCGATGCCGCTGCTGATCGCCGCGCGCCTGCTGCAGGGGCTCGGCGGGGCGCTTTTGGTGCCGACGAGCCTTGCGCTGGTCGGCAGCCATTTCGAGGAGCATGAGCGCGGGCGCGCCATCGGTACCTGGGCCGGGGCTTCCGCGCTCACCACGGCGCTCGGCCCCGTGCTCGGCGGCTGGCTCGTCGACCAGTGGGGCTGGCCGTCCGTGTTCCTGCTGGTCGTGCCGTTCGCCGCGATTACGGTCGCGATCTGCTGGTGGCGTGTTCCCGCGAGTCCTTCCAGGACCGATGAAGCGCTCGATTACCCGGGCGCGCTGGCGCTGGCCGCGGCGCTCGGACTGCTGATCTATGGCCTGGTTGCCCAGGTGCCGGGCATTGCCCGGGCCGTTCTCCTGGCGCTCTCGGTCATCTGCGGCGCCCTGTTCCTGTGGCACGAGCGGCGCTTCAGCGCACCGATGCTGCCCCTGCACCTGTTCCGGTCGCCCGTATTCAGCGGCGCCAACGCGATGACGTTCCTGCTGTACGCCGCGTTGAACGGTACGCTCTATTTCCTGCCGTTCAACCTGATCCAGGTGCAGGGCTACTCGGCGACGGCGGCCGGCGCCGCGTTCCTGCCGTTCAGCCTGATCATGGGCTTCGGTTCGACCTTTGCGGGAGACCGGATACGTAAAGGCAATCCCCGGTGGCTGCTGACGATCGGTCCGGTGATCGCCGCTCTCGGCTTCGCGGCGCTCGCGGTTCCGGGGCAGGACACCGATTACGTCCGTGGCTTCTTACCCGGCATCCTGCTGATCGGGGTGGGCATGACGCTTGCGGTGGCGCCGCTGACCACCGTCGTCATGAGCGCCGTGGGCGCCGGCGACGCCGGCGTGGCATCGGGCGTGAACAACACCGCGGCGCGAGCCGCCGGCACTGTCGCGATAGGGGCGCTGACGGCGGTTGCCGCCTGGCACTTCGGCGGCGCGCTTGCCGGCGAGCTGCAGGCCCACGAGGTGCCGCCCCGGGTCGTCGAAGCGCTCGCGCAACGCTCGTCGGAGCTTGCGGAGCTGGAAGCGCCGCGCGGCACGCCGGCGCCCGTTGCCGCCGTCGTGTCCGAAGCCGTCGCATCGGCCTACGTTGGAACGTTCCGGGTTATCGTCCTCGTCTGCAGTGCGCTGGCGGCGGCGAGCGGGGCGATCGCGTGGTTTTCCATTGCGAGCCCGGGACGCGAGCGCCGCGTCCTGCAAATTGATTGAGGCGCCGGGCGGCGCCATACTGGAAGGACGGCGGAGGGCCGGTGCGCTCGAAGCCGTCCCCGCCGTGATCATCCGGAGTCGAACTTGATGAGCTGGTTTCCCTGTCCCGATCCCGCGCCCGGCGATCCTCGCGCCGGTGACCTCATCGACACGATCATCGTCCCACGCTCACGCGACATCGGCGGTTTCGAAGTGCGCCGTGCGCTGCCGTCGTCCAAACGCCAGATGGTCGGCCCCTTCATCTTCTTCGACCAGATGGGCCCCAGCACCTTCAGCACCGGCGAGGGCCTGGACGTCCGCCCGCACCCGCACATCAACCTCGCCACCGTCACCTACCTGTTCGAGGGCGAGATCATGCACCGCGACAGCCTCGGCAGCGAGGTGCCGATCCGGCCGGGCGCGGTGAACTGGATGACGGCCGGACGCGGCATCGTGCACTCGGAGCGCACGCCCGAGGCGTTGCGGGGCGGCGCCTCGCGGCTGTTCGGCTTGCAGACGTGGGTGGCCCTGCCCGCCGCGCACGAGGAGATCGAGCCCGCCTTCGCGCACACGCCCGAGGCCGACCTGCCGCTCATCGAGGACGACGGCGTGCGCGTGCGCCTGGTGGCCGGCTCCGCCTGGGGCCGCACCTCGCCGGTGAAAGTCTTCTCCGACACGATCTTTGCCGACGTCACGCTCGCCGCGGGCAGCAAGCTGCCGGTAGAGGGGACGCACGAGGAGCGGGCGCTTTACACGGTGTCAGGCGAGGTGGAGATCGGAGGCGAACGCTTCCCGGGCGGCCAGCTCCTGGTGCTGCATCCCGGCAATCCCGTCACGGTCGCCAACCCGGGACCCGAGCCGGCTCGTTTCGTGCTGGTCGGCGGCGAGACCATGGACGGGCCGCGATACATCTGGTGGAACTTCGTCTCCTCGCGCAAGGAGCGTATCGAGCAGGCCAAGGCGGAGTGGAAGGCCGGCCGCTTCGATACCGTGCCGGGCGATGCGGAGGAGTTCATCCCGCTGCCGGAGACGAAGACGGTTGTGCGGTATCCGTGAACGGCGGGTTGAAGCAGCAGTGTTTTCCTGGTTGTTCGGGCCGAATGGACTAACATTCACACACTGTTCCGTATTCGCACAACGCTGGAGACCCAGATGAAGCTCTACTATTCCCCCGGCGCCTGCTCGCAGGCTCCGCACATCGTCCTGCACGAGCTCGGCCTGCCGTTCGAGGCGGTGAAGGTTGATCTCGCCACGCACAAGCTGCCCGACGGTTCCGACTACTACGCCGTGAACCCCAAAGGCTATGTGCCGTTGTTCGTGCTGGACGACGGCACCACACTCACCGAAGCCCAGGTCATCCTGCAGTACCTCGCGGATCGGAAACCCGGCACGCTCGCTCCCGAGTTCGGGACGCTCGAGCGCTGGAAGCTCATGGAATGGCTCGGTTTCATCGCGACCGAGGTGCACAAGGGATTCGGCCCGCTGTGGAACCCGCAGATGCCGGCCGGGTCCCGCGAGCCCACCGTCGAGGCGCTCGGCCGTCGCTTCACGCTGCTTGCGGAAACCTTGGGCGAGCAACCCTTTCTCACCGGGCAGGAATTCACGATCGCCGACGCCTACCTGTTCGTGATCCTGAACTGGACGAAGGTGCACAAGGTCGACCTCGCGCCGTGGCCCGCATTGGGGGAATTCCAGGCACGCGTGGCCGCCCGGCCGGCGGTGCAGCAGACGCTGAAGGACGAGGGTCTCGTGAAGTAATTCCGGCGCCTGCCGAGCCAGGCAGCGCCTGATGTAAAACCTGCGCCGGCGGCGGCAAATTCTACTTGCCGCGCCGGCCATCTGCTCCAGCATCGATCCCGTTTGCTATAACCGCGGTCCCGCGGCGGGCGCGTTTGCCGCCGTGAACGGGCTTTTGCGGGCTGGCATGCTCGTTGCAGGCGGGTTTTGCGGTGCCATCGGGGGCTAAAGCCGCCCGGCCGATACGGCCTGCTGGCGGCCTTCCGCAGGAGAGAACGATGGCGCGCCCCCTGTTTCCCTTGTCTGGCCTGCTCGTCAGCGCAATCCTTGCCGCGTCCCCTCTCGAGGCGAACGCACAAGGCGCCGCGGGCGAGATTGCATTGAGCGATGAATCCGTGCAGCTGCGTTACCTGGCATGGGGATCCGGCCAGGCGACCGAGCTCGGTTTCGGGCTGTTCCTGAACGAGAACCGCGACATCATCGCGTCGACGCATTACTACCTGGAGGCGAACGCGCTGAGGGTCAATCGCCTGACCCTCAAAGCCGGCCCCGTCGCCTACGCTGCCCTGTTGAACACGGAGAACACTGACGTCTTTTCCGTGGCCGTCGGTGCGGAGATTCGCTACGAGCTCCTGCGCCGCCAGGGTATCGCCGTGACGCTGCAGGGAGCCTACGCGCCCGACATCCTGACGTTCGGCTCCGCCGATAACCTGCTGGACCTCACCGGCCGCATCGAGCTGCCACTGACGAACAGCGTGATCGGGTACGCCGGTTACCGGATGCTGGAGTTCGATTTGCTGACCGGCAGCCGCGAGGTGGAAGAGAGCGCGCACGTGGGTATCCGGTACCTGTTCTGAGCGCCTGCCGTCGCGATTGCACCCCTACCGTTCGGGAAGGTGTACCCTCGAGCCACCGGTAGCCTTCGAGGAACCGAAGATGCAAACCAACCAACCCGCCTGGCCGGCGTTGCCCTACGCGGAATGGCGGGATACCTGCACCACGCTGCACCTGTGGACGCAGGTCGTCGGCAAGATCCGGCTGGCGCAGGCGCCCTGGCTCAATCATTCCTGGCATGCGACCTTCTATCCGACGGCCCGCGGACTCACCACGTCGACCATTCCTTACGAGGATCGGGTTTTCCAGGTCGATTTCGATTTCATCGGCCACGAGCTCGTGTTTCGGGTGAGCGACGGTTCAGAACGCGTGCTGCCGCTAAAGCCGCAGAGCGTGGCAGCGTTCCATGACGCGGTCACCGGCGTTCTCGAAGACCTCCACCTGCAGGTTCGATTCGACGGCGCGCCGAACGAGGTGCCCGACCCGATCCCTTTTCGTAAGGACACCGTGCACCGTAGCTACGATGCCCGGTACGCGCAGCGGTTCTGGCAGGTGCTGTTACAGGCGGCCCGCGTGCTCGAGCAATTCCGCACCGGCTTCATCGGCAAGTGCAGCCCGGTGCATTTTTTCTGGGGCAGCTTCGACCTGGCGGTGACGCGCTTCTCCGGGCGCCGCGCGCCGCTTCATCCCGGCGGCGTGCCGCACCTGCCGGACGAGGTAACGCGGGAAGCGTACTCGCACCAGGTCAGCAGCGCCGGCTTCTGGCCGGGCGGCGGTCCCACCGATTACGCGGCATTCTATTCGTATGCCTGGCCGGTGCCGGACGGCTATAGCGAGCGCGCGGTTGAGCCGGCCGAAGCGTTTTTCGACGCGGAGGCCGGCGAGTTCATCCTGCCGTATGACGCGATCCGCCACGCCCCGGATCCCGACCGGGCGTTGCTCGCCTTCCTGCAAAGCACCTATACCGCCGCCGCCGAGACCGGTGAGTGGGATCGGCAGGCGCTGGAGTGTCCGGTGGGCGTGCCCGGCGTACCGCGCGACGTGGAATCGTAGCGAACGACGGCAGCTCGATGCCGACGGGCAGTTCACGTCCAATGAGCTGATCGACGACTCGGCCGCCACCATGCTCGACGAGCTGTGGCGCTGGGCGAACGCGCTGAAGGCAATGCGCGAAACGGCCTGAGCCGGCGCGCGCTGCACGCCGGCCCGGGCATCGTCGCGCCGCGCGGCTAGCGTGCGGCCTTCAGCGCCTGGTCGATATCCGCGAGGATGTCGTCGATGTGCTCGATGCCGATTGACAGCCGCACCATGTCCCGGCTGACCCCGGCCGTCGCAAGCTCCTCGTCGTTGAGCTGGCGGTGCGTGGTCGACGCCGGATGGCAGGCGAGCGAACGGGCATCGCCGATGTTCACCAGCCGTATGATGAGGCCCAGCGCGTCGATGAAGCGGGCGCCCGCCTCGGCGCCGCCCTCGATGCCGAAGCTCAGGATGCCGGAGGCCCGGCCGCCCATGTACTTCCGGGCGAGCGCGTGATCGGGGCTCTCCGGCAGGCCGGCGTAGCTCACCCAGCGCACCTGCGGGTGAGCCTCGAGGTGCTCGGCTACGCGCTGCGCGTTCTCGCAGTGGCGGTCCATGCGCAGCGGCAGCGTCTCGATGCCCTGCAGGACGAGGAACGAGTTGAAGGGGCTCAGCGCGGCGCCGGTGTTGCGCAGCGGCACAACGCGGGCGCGGCCGATGAAGGCAGCTTCACCCAGGGCTTCGGTATAGACCACCCCGTGGTACGAGGGGTCCGGCTCGTTCAGCATCCGGAAGCGCTTGGCGTGTTCAGCCCAGGGGAACTTGCCGGAGTCGACCAGGATGCCGGCGATGCTGTTGCCGTGGCCGCCCATGTACTTGGTCAGGGCGTGCACCACGATGTCGGCACCGTGCTCGATCGGCCGCCACAGGTAAGGGGAGGGCACGGTATTGTCGGCGATCAGCGGCACGCCGCGCTCGTGGGCGATCGCGGCCACGCGCTCGATGTCGACGATATTGCCGGCGGGGTTGCCCACGGTTTCGCAGAACACCGCCTTCGTCCGCTCGTCGATGCGCGCGGCCATGGCGTCGAAATCATCGTGATCGACGAAGCGCGCTTCGATGCCGCGCCGCGGCAGGCTGTGGGCAAAGAAGTTGTAGGTGCCGCCGTACAGCTTGCTGGTCGTGACGATGTTGTCGCCGACCTCGGTGATGGTCTCGATCGCGTACTCGATCGCCGCCATGCCCGAAGCGACCGCCAGGGCACCGACGCCGCCTTCCATCGCCGCGACCCGCTCTTCGAGCACGGCCGTGGTGGGATTCATGATGCGGGTATAGATGTTGCCCGGTACCTTCAGGTCGAACAGGTCGGCGCCGTGCTGCGTGCTGTCGAAGGCGTAAGAGGTGGTCTGGTAAACCGGAACCGCGACGGCCTTCGTGGTGGGTTCGGGTTGGTAGCCGCCGTGAACGGCGATAGTCTCTAGCTTCAAGATGCCTCCCCTGCCGGGCTGTAAGTAGTGCGAGAACGACCATGTTAGCCGGGAGCGCGCCCGAATCCCAGCGCTCGCGCTGCCGAAACGGGTTATCCGGCCGCCTCGGCAAAACTCGTCTGCACCGGAACACCGTTGCGCAGGGTCTGGAGCACCACGCAGCACTGCTCGGCGGTCGACCGAAGCGCCGCGACCTGGGGGGCGTGAGCGTCGCCGGCGGGTTGCATTGCCACGTTGACTTCAAGCCGCTGGAAGCCGGCCTGCACGGCGGGATCGACCATCAGGCACCCGCGCGCATCGGCAAACGCGCACACCGACACCTCCAGCGATTCGAGCTCGACGCCCAGGCGTTCGGCCAGCATGCGCAGCGTCGAGTCGAGGCAAGCGGCGAGGGCGGCGCAGAGAATGTCGCCGGGATTGGGGAGATCGTGATCGCCGCCGATCGCCCGGTGGATTCCGAAATCCCGCTGCTCGCCGCCGTCACCGGCGAACAACGTGCCATGAAACGCGTCCGAGCCGTCGCTCGCCGCCCGTGCGCAATCGGTAAGCTGCGCGTCGGCCGGCACTTCGCGATAGCGCCTGCGCAGCGGGTCCTGGCGCTGCACCACCCCGGTCATTTTCCTGTTCATCGGCATTGCTCCTCTTCCGGAATTCGTGCCGGATGAGGATGCGCCGGCCGCGGCGGCAGCGCATGAGGCGAGGGTCCCGGTCGAGGCCAGAAATCGCCCGCGGAGCCCGCGGATCCGGGACCACTGTCCCGCGGAACCTTCAGGTTTGCCCCAGGCCGGCCTCCCGCGCCGCGACGATTGCGCGCGCGCGGCTCGGCACGTCCAGCTTGGAGAAGATCGTCGTCAGGTGATTGCGCACCGTTTTCTCGGAGATGCCGAGGAGCTCTGCCAGCTCGCCGTTGCTGAGGCCGCGCGCCACGCCGTCGAGAACCTCGGTCTCCCGGGCGGTCAGGGAGCCGAGCGCGAGACGCCGGCTGCGATCGTTGGCGGCTTCGGGCGCGAGGAACTCCTCCAGCTCCCGGCAGAAGGTAGTCCACGCTTCCGTGTCCGATTCGAGAATGTGACTGCTGCTCTCGAGCGGCACGAAGCGCGCGTTCGGAATCATCGATGCAAGCCGTCGGCCGGCTTCGAACGGCACCATGGTGTCACCGCGGGCATGGAACACCAGCGTTGGCGCGACGATCTCCGTCGCCGCCCGGCGGATGTCGAAGCGGTGAAAGGCATCCCACAAGAGGCGGGCGTTGCGGGCCGAAGCGCTGCGCCGCTGCAGTTCATCGATGGCCCGCAGCGTTTCGCGGTCGGCGTCCGGCACCAGGAGCCTGGCAAATACCTCGCGAAACGCGCCGCTGCGTTTCCCCCAGCCGATCCCGATCATCTGCGAGAGGGTGCGTGCCTCGCGCGCCAGCCGGTCCGGCGCGCCGTCGACGTACGCACCGAAGGGATAGCTGTCATACAGGACGAGGCGGCTGACCCGTTCGGGGTAGCGGGCGGCGTAGGCGGCGGCGACCACGCCGCCCTGGCAGAACCCGATCAGCGGGAAGCGCGCAAGACCGGCGGCGTTCGCCACGGTCTCCAGGTCGTCCAGGCAGTGATCGAGCGAGAAGTCCCGGACGTCGCGATCCGACAGTCCTGAGCCCCTGGGGTCGTAGCGAACCAGCGTCCGGTTCCGGGACAGCGCGTCGATCCAGTGACGCCAGACAGGACTTTTCCAATCCAGGTCCAGGTGGGTGAACCAGTTCGCCACCCGCACCAGCGGCGGGCCCCGGCCGGACTCGGCGAATGCAATGCGGACGCCGTCCGGTGAGGTGCAGAAACGGACGCGTCGCTTCATGGCGGTCCGCGCTCCTTTGGTCGGTCTCGGCGCGTGTCATAGTGCCGTGCCGTCCATCCTGGAGCAAGCCGCTACATCGGCAGCCGAAACAGCATCTCCTGCATGCCGTCGGCGAGCAGCCGTCCGCGGTCGATCACGAAGCCGCCCATGGTCCTGCCGAGATCTTCCGGCGAATAGCGCGGTGCCCGGATCTCCGCGGCGGTCGTGGCACGACTCGCCAGCTTCAGGTCTTCCGTCGGCTGGAAACGGCTCGGCTGCTCCGGCATGGAGCGTTCGGAGTACACGATCAGCGCGTGCGCGAGCGCACCGGGGCGGGTGCGCGAAGCGATCGCGCGCATCAGCGCCGACAGGGCCGGCGGCCGCAGGTAGTTCGGGATATCCCAGCAGAGCACGAGATCGAGTGCGTCTTCCTCGCCCCTGTATTCCGGCAGGAACATCTCCGCCCGTGCGAGGAGATCGTCTGCCGATTCCTCTTCCTCATCGACGGCGTTCATCCGTGCGAGACCGCCAAAGGAGGCGAAGTCCACGATCTCCACCCGGCATCGAAACTGCCCCAGCAGCTCGAGCATCGGCGTCGATGCCGGCCCGAGGTCGAGCACGACGTGGCGCCCGCCCGACTCGAGCCTTTCCACCAGTGACCGGAAGAGCGGGGCATTGAGCGCCGCCGGTTTTACCATTGGCGCCCGGGCCGTCGCGCGGCCCATGCCTGCACTCACGGCCATGCTCCGCCGGCGTTAATTCGAGACCGCGCCCTTGACGGCGTTCGACGCCGCAACGCGCGGCTCGGGGCCCTTGGCGGACGGCGACTTTGCGGCACCGCCCTGCATATTCACCTTCGAGAGCGCCTTGTCGACCTCTTCCTGGTCCATCTCGATCGAGCCCTTGAACTTGCAGCCTTCCTCGATGCCGACCTTCGGTGCCGTGATGTTGCCGCGGACGTTGGCGTTGACGTGCACGTGCACGCGCTCGGTGGCGTACAGGTCGCCTTCCGTCGTGCCATCGACCGTGATCGATTTCGCATACACGTCGGCCTTGACGTGGCCTTCCCTGCCGATCGTCAGGTTAGCGTTCTTGAGCTGCACGGTGCCGCTGATGTCACCCTCGATGCGCAGGTCCTCGTCCCCGCGGACGTCGCCGTTGATCTGGATGGAGCGACCGATCACGGCCGGACCGCCGCCCTGGCCGGCCGGCCGCGGGGCCGATGCCGGGGCGTTGCGCGGCGCCGAGGCCGGGCCGCTGTCCAACGCCTCATCGAATCCCCGGTCTTTCTTGTCTCTTTCGAACATTGGTGTATCTCCCGCCCAAGTGAACCGGCAGAATTAGCATGCGGCCCATAGGCAGGCAAGTGTCTCCAGGTGGCGACAAATCGTTGTGCGCCGGCGCCGGCGGGAGGTAGACTCACTCCGCGTGTGGGGCGGTAGCTCAGCTGGGAGAGCGTCGCGTTCGCAATGCGAAGGTCGGGAGTTCGATCCTCCTCCGCTCCACCATTTCTCCTTCTCACATTTGTCCGTACTCGCGCGGGCAAACGCTAGTCTTTTTCGTCCAGGTAGGCCTGGACGAGCTTGAAGCCTTCCTTCACGTGCTTCTTCACGGCATCGCGCGAGATACCGCAATGCGTCGCGATTTCGTCGTAGGAGTACTGGTAGACCTTTCTCAGGACGAATGCCTCGCGGTACCGGGCCGGCAGGCGGCCGATCGCGACGCAGAAGGCTTCGAACTCGGGATCCGGGATGCCCCCGCGTTGGCGGGGATCGGTCGTCGCGGCATCCCGGCGATCGCGCTGATGCTTCCTCACGACGTTGTTTGCAGCCGCGTACAGGAAGGCCAGGGGCCTGCTGAGCTTCTTGTCGTTGGTCATCCAAGCATCCGCGCCGAGTAGCGTGTCCGGAGCAAATCGTTAGCGTGGTCGTGAGGAACGAACCGGCTCAGGTAACGGACGAGCGTCTCCCGGTGCTGGCCGATTCCTCGTGCGAGGCCGTCGGGTTTCAGCTTTCCAGGAGGCGTTGAAAATACCATCAACGCGCCCGGAATGCGACTTATAATCCGTAGACCCATCGTCATCTGCCCGGATGATTGCCATGGATGGCATACAGCAGATCAGAGCGGGCCGTTCTCAAGCGATTCGGTGAGCAGGTGCGACGCGCCCGCAAGGCCCGTGGCTGGACGCAGGAGGACCTCGCCGGGGAAACCGGCCTGGACCGGACGTATATCGGCGGCGTCGAACGCGGGGAACGGAATGTCGCTCTGCTGAATATCAACAAGCTGGCGCTGGCCCTGGACGAGTCTTTTGCCGGCTTCCTGCCATGCCATCCCGCACGCCGGCGGACGTGACGTCCGGAGGTTAGCGGAGGCAGCCGGGCCACGGTCTCAGTCCCGCTCCTGCCGAACCGCTTCGAAGTAGGCCAGGAACAGGTTCGAATGCCGCCGGCCGTGCCGGTCGATGGCGCGGCAGGCCTTGTCCAGTTTCCTGTCGACGATGTTCAGCACCGTTTGGGCCTGCATGGCGCGGGCGTCGGCGGCGTCCTGCAGCGAATCGCGCAGCACGCGCGCGAGGTTCTGCGCGTCTCCCAGCAGGCGCTCGGCCCGGCGAAGGTGCCGGGCATGCGCGTCCGCGGCGGAAAATGCGTCCGGATCGAGCTCGTAGGTGTCGTCGGACAGCAGGTCCGGCACGTAGGGCGGCGGCTCTTCCTGTACCTGCGGCCAGCCTCGATGTTCCCGGCAGCCGTTTCGCGACAAAAGCAGCATTTTCCGGCCCCCTTGCGGGATCTGGTTCAGGTAAAAAGACTACATGCGTCCTTCCCGCACAACAAGCCGTGTCTATTACAAACACGTTTGTGTGAGCGAACAGGTTTGCCGCGCTTAACGTGTTAAGCCGCGCTTAAGCACCGGCCCGGTCGTGGATCGGCGTCTGCTTTACCGCCTGCTCGGCGAACGGATCCAGAGGGCGCGATGCGAGAAACGGAAGAGCCAGCGTGTGCTCGCCGGGGAACTCGGCATGAGCCGCACCTCGGTCGTCAACATCGAGAAGGGGCGGCAGCACACCTCCCTGCACGTCCTCTGGCAGATCGCCGAGCGCCTCGACGTGGAGGCGGCGTCGCTGCTGCCCACTCGTCGCGATTACCGGGCCTCCAACCGGCCGGTCGTGCTGGACCGCAGGACGATCGAAAAGATCAACCGGGAAGCGCAGGACGATCCCGATACGAGACGGCAGCTCGAGGAGTTCGTGAAATGGGCCAGGGCAAGGGATACATCTCCCCGCGGCAGTTCGACCGGTTGACGGAGCTGTTGATCGCGCCGCTCGCGCTGGTCCGGCCCCCGGTGCCGGTGGAATCGGTCGCGAACCGGCTGGGCCTGGCCGTGGAATACACCGACCTCGGGAATGGCGTTTCCGGCCTGCTGGTGGCTTCCGGCAGCGGGGGCACCATCGGCGTGAACAAGCATCACCCCCGGGTGCGGCAGCGGTTCTCCATTGCTCACGAGATCGGCCATTTCAAGCTGCACGCGAACGCGTCCGAGAACCTGTTCATCGACAAGGAGTACGTCCTGTTTCGCGACGACCGGGCCTCGCGCGGCGAAATCCGCGACGAGATCCAGGCCAACATGTTCGCCGCGTCACTCCTGATGCCGGCGCCGCTCCTCCGCCTCAGGATCGAGGAGGGCCACGTCGACCTGGGCGATGACGACCAGGTCAGGAAGCTGGCGGATGAGTTCCAGGTGAGCCTCGCCGCGATGGCGTACCGGATCATGCGGCTGTTCCGGTAGCGGGACCTTTCGCCGCCGGCAGCGTTCCTATAGAGGGAGTGTTAGCATGAGGCCAGTGGCAGGGGGACACTGCATGCGTTGGCTGGACGTTCGCCATCACGCGCCGCCGGGCGCGAAGCTGTCGCTCGTGACCTGCATAGCCCTGTGGCTCGCAGGCTGTGCGGCCACGGCACCCCAGCCGTCGTCGCCGCCGGTCGATCCCGTCGTCCTGGCCGAGCCGGGACGGTTCGGCGCGCGTCCCGACATTCCGGACGCAAACGACCTGCACGCGCTGTTGCCGGAGCAGCGCGAGGCGTTCCTCCGCTACCTGGAAGCCCGCGAGAATGCCGGGGTGCCCCTGAACCGGCGCGTCTACAACTACCTCGAGCAGATCACCCGGGATTTTAATTACCAGGGCGACACGCTGCGGGCGGCGGATGCCCTCTCCCTGGGCCGCGGCAACTGCCTGTCGCTCGCCATCGTCACGACCGCGCTTGCGCAGCTCGCCGGCGTGGAGATCGGCTACCAGCTCGTGGACGACATCCCCGTGTTCCAGGTCGAGGGCAACCTCGTGACCCGGGGCGTACACCTTCGTTCGATCCTCTACGAGAAGGCCCCGACGCCGCAGCCGGGAGTGCTCCAGCTCTCCCGGCGGGGTTTGGTGGTCGATTATTTCCCCACCGGCGGCAGCCGCAATCTCGGCAACGTCCAGGCAAACGGCTACCTCGCCATGTACTACCGCAACGTCGCGGCCGAAGCGCTCGGGCGGGACGACTACCGGACCGCCTACTGGTACCTGCTGCAGTCACTGGAGCTGGCACCGGCGAATGCCGCGGCGCTCAACATGCTGGCCGTCCTCTACGGACGCGCCGGCGACGAGGCGAGGGCCGAAGCGGTTTACCGGCGCGCCCTGCAGGTCGCCGACGACTCGCTGAGCCTTCTCAAGAACTATCGTGCCCTGCTGCTGCGCGCCGGCCGTGATGCGGAGGCGCGAGAGATCGAAGAACGCCTGAAGCGCCTGGACGATCCCAGCCCGATGCGATGGCTCGGGCTCGCGCGTGCCGCTTACGATAACGGGGAGTACGACCTCGCGATCGGCTATTACCGGCGCGCGATCGAGCTCGCGCCTTACCTGCACGAAGGCCATCTCGGCCTCGCCTGGGCCTATTACGCCGACGGCCGGCTGGAGAGCGCACGGCGTGCGCTCGAGCACGCCGTCGACAACGCTTTCCGCAAGAGCACCCGCTCGCTCTACCAGGCCAAGCTGCAGGCGCTCACCGAGGAGCTGCACCGGCAGGGCTCCGGCGGCTAGCCGGCACGCTGCCCGGTCAGCGGGGTTTCAGCGGCGCGCTGCCGGGCGGCGCCAGCCGGAACATGCCCCGGTCCTCGAAGCGTCGCGTGCCGAGCAGGCCGCCCTCGAGTTTGCCGCGCACCTCGTAGCGGACCTCGGACGGGTCGTCGGCATGGACGGCGCCGTAGACCTGGCGCGCGACGTCGAAGGCGGAAATCGTGACCGGGATGGTGAGTATCGTTTGCCCGTACCGGGGAACGGTGCCGACGTCGTCGCTGACGCCGGACGCGAGCCGGCGGCCGTTGACGTCCAGGGCGAGGGCGATGCCGTTGTACTGTACCGCCGTGTCGTTCGGGTTCTGCACCCGGATGCGCACGGCGAGATTGAGCTCCATGCCTTCGCCCGGCACCTGCTCGATGCCCGCGACGTCGATGACCAGCGGATCGCGCGGTGACAAGGCCGCGCAGGCCGAGAGCGCGAGGAGCGCCGGCAGCGCGACGAGAACCTTTCGACAAAGCCCGGGCATATCCTCGCGCTCGTGGCGTCCGGCTAGCCGGCCGGGCGTCCGGGGTCGGGCGGGGTATACGCGATGCCGAGCTGCCGGTACACATCCGCCAGCAGCCACGCGGGGCCAATCAGCAGGAACTGCAGATCCTTGAAGAACGATGGCTTCCGTCCCTCGACCTGGTGCCCGATGAACTGGCCGATCCACGCGATGACAAAGATGCCCGTGAACAGCAGCCAGGCGGGGAAGCTCGCCGCCGTTTCCAGCCACGCGATCACGAACAGCATCAGCAGCACGATGGCGGCCATCCCGAAGGCGAGCGCCGGGGACAGCACCAGGTAGTAGATCACCGCGAGCGCCACCGCGAGCGTCGCCCAGTTCACCCAGGTGCCGAGCGTCGCCGCTCCGGCCGGGACCGGGATCAGCCACAGCAGGCCCAGCACGCTGAACAGGATGGCGGGTACGCAGATCCAGTGCAGGCGCTTGTTGACCGGGTGCCGGTGACTCTCGCCGTACTCGTCCAGCCACTGCTGCATGGTTCGCATGGTTGCGCCTCCGTGATCGAGGAAACACTACCCTTGCGTGAGCGGGGGCGCAACCGGGCGTCGCCGGGTATCGCCCCGGCCGATGTCCACCCGCGCCATGAAGCAGCCGGCTTCACCGTTGCGGATATGGACGTAATCGGCGCCATACCGGTCGAACATCTCGCTTAGCTGCGCTTCCGACGCCCCGGAGCCGGGGCGTTCCTGTGCCAGCAGCCAGCCGCCGTCGCGGTAAGCCTCGAAGACCAGCGGCAGGGACCGGAAATCGGGCGGCAGCGTGGAGGCGTCGTAGCGTTCGCAGGCCTCCGCGTGGATGAAGACCGGGCCCGGCGCCGGCAGGCTGCCGGCCTCCCGGAACGGCTGGTAGGTGAAGAGGATCCGCTCCTCGCTGCCGATCGCAAAGGTGCGCAGGCACTGCCGGCACGGTCCGTAGCCCGCGGCCATCTCGCGATGGGCGGGGTGGCCGTAACCGGGCGCCCGCAGGGTGGTGCGGACCTCGGTGGCGACGGTATCGGGGATTCCGCGAAAACGAAGCTCGGTCATGGTGCTCTCCCGGCCTGGAACGGAGGCAGGGTATGATGGCGGCACGGCGGGATCACTCCGCTTCTTGCTCTCGGATCGAGGTTGCGCGTGGCAGCTCCGCCGGTCATCAGCACGGAACGCCTCTTCCTGCGCTCGTGGCAGCCAACCGACGCCGCGCGGCTGCTGCCGATCCTCGAAGCCAACGTGGATCACCTCGGCAGCTGGCTACCGGCCCATGTCGCCGCCCCGGCGGCGCTGCCCGACCTGGAGGTCCGGCTCGCGGCGTTTGCCGCCGACTTCGAGTCCGCCCGTTCCTGGCGCTACGCGATCCTGTCACCGGATCGGCGGGAGATCCTCGGCGAGGTCGACCTGTTCCCGCGTTGTGCAAAACGGCGCGTGGGCCTCGCGTCCGCCGATCGGGTGGAGATCGGCTATTGGCTGGGCCGCGACGTCACCGGCCGGGGCTTTGCCACGGAGGCGGCCCGGGCGATGCTGGAGGTGGCCCGAAGCCTGCCGGCGGTCGATCTCGCGGAGATCCACTGCGATTCACGCAACGCCGCGAGCGCTGCCGTGCCGCGGCGCCTCGGCTTCCGGCTGGCAACCGATGGCGCCCCCGGAGCCGCGGGGATGATGATATGGAGGCTGGAGCTGCGCGTGCCGGCCTGACGGTATGACTCTTGCAAGCGTTTTAGCGGCACACCGGGAGGACGCCGATGCGCTGGAGAGACCTCAGACGCAGCAGTAACGTACGCGACGTGCGCGGGCGCCGCCGGGGCGTGGGCATCCCGCTGCCGGTGGGGCGCGGCGGCGGAATCGGCCTCATCGTGCTGCTCGTCATCGCCGCGATCTTCGGCGGGCCGGAGCTCGTCTACCAGCTGCTCGGCAGCGGTGCGCTGGACGCCGGGCGGACGCCGCCGACGACGGCCGGCGTGCAGGACGAGGACCGGCAGTTCACCGCCGCGATCCTGGGCAGCACCGAGGACGTCTGGGGCCATCTCTTCGAAGGCGCGGGCGGGCAGTACCTGCCGCCGGAGCTTACCTTGTTCGACGGCGCCATCACCTCGGCCTGCGGCTACGCGAGCGCGGCCGTCGGCCCGTTCTACTGCCCCGCGGACTCGCGGGTATACCTCGACACGGCATTCTTCGACGATCTCGCCCGCATGGGCGGCGCCGGCGACTTCGCGCAGGCTTACGTGATCGGCCACGAGATCGGCCATCACGTGCAGAACCTGGCCGGCACCGCCGCCGAGGTCCGCGCGGCGCAGGCGCGCGCCGACAGCGACTCCGAGGCCAACGCGCTGCAGGTCGCGATGGAGCTGCAGGCCGACTGCTACGCCGGCGTCTGGGCCTGGCACGCCAACCAGCGCTACCAGGTCCTGGAGCCCGGCGACGTGGAAGAAGGACTGGCGGCCGCGGCGGCCATCGGCGACGATCGCCTGATGGAGAGTGCAGGGCAGCGCGTGACGCCCGATTCGTTCACGCACGGCTCCTCGGCCAAGCGGCAGGAATGGCTGTCGCGCGGTTTGGAAAGCGGGGATCCGGCCGCCTGCGACACCTTCGGCGCATCATAAGACCAACCAGGGAACCGCCCATGCGAAAGGCCAGTATCGTCCGGGCAGCGGCCAGCCTCGTCGGCCTGCTCCTGCTCGCCTCCTGCACCAGCACCTACTACCGCGCACTGGAATCGATCGGCATCGAGAAACGCGACATTCTCGCGGACCGCCTGGAGGACACGCGCGATGCGCAATCGGACGCCAAGGAGCAGTTCACCTCGGCGCTCGAGGAGTACCGGAGCGTCGTGCAGGTCGACGGGGGCGACCTCGAGAAGGTTTACGACCGGCTGAACCGCGAATACGAGCGCAGCGAGAGCCGCGCGGAGAGGGTTCGCGAGCGCATCGACAGCGTCGAGAAGGTCGCCGACGACCTGTTCGCGGAATGGGAGGACGAGATCGGTGCCTACTCCGACCCGGAGCTCGCGCGGCGGAGCCGGAGCCTGCTCTCGGACACCCGCCGCGACTACCGCGACGTGCTGCAGGCGATGCACCGTGCCGAGCAGTCGATGGAGCCGGTTCTGGCGCTGTTCAACGACCAGGTGATGTTCCTGCGGCACAACCTGAACGCGCGGGCGATCGGGGCGCTGGAGAGCGAGCTCGCGACCCTGGAGGAAGCCACGGCGACGTTGGTGGACGAGATGGAAGTGGCGATTGCGGAGGCCAGCCGTTTTATCGACGAGATGCCGCGGGGATAGCCCGCGCCGCACCGCGTTGCGCAATCCCCGCCATGCCGCTTCAGCGGGCCGGCATCAGGCGGGAAGGGTATAGCGCCGGTCGATGGCCTGGTGTATCCGCTCGAGGCTTTCACCGGCGGAGATGTCAGGAGATCGCTCGATCTCTTCGACCTCCGCCGCCAGGTCCTGGTCCTTGATCGCGGTCGAGAACCAGCGGGAGTAATCACCGTTTTTCAGGTGAAAGAGCCAGGTTTCATCGTCGAGGCCACCGCCGATCTCGATGAACGACGCCAGGTTGGCCGCGCGCAGGTTGAGCCGGTTATCGGGACCCCGGAAATAGAAGCTCCGGTCCTCGCCGAGCTTGCCCTCGGCGTACTTGCGAAGGTGCCGGCGCAGCTGGTGCCGGGGCGGTACGCTGCGAAACCACACCGGCTTGCCGGCGGATGCAACCCGCCACAGCAGCCCGTCGCCGGCTTCCAGGCTCGCCTCGGTGCGCACCGGCGGCTGCCGTCCGACGCATGCACTGAATTTCGCGAGCGTATCGTCCGGGTCCGAGCCGATCGCGATGACGGTGTCGACGGCCCGCAGCACCGGTACGGCCACGCGATCGGGGTGCACCGTGATGAGCACGAGCCCGTCCAGCTCTTCCGGCATCAGGTCTTTCGTCGGGTTCCAGTCGGTCGGGAACACGTGATGCGCCTCGTCGATCACCAGCCCGTGCGGACGGCCGGTGGAGGAGCGCAGCTGCAGGAGCTGCGGGAACAGCTCACCGACGTAGGCCGGGCGTTCGGCCACCCCGATCGCCAGCAGGTTGAGGGTCACGCTCTCGCCCGGGTCACGGAGCACCGCGAGCGCCTCCGGGACGGCGGGCGGGTTGTCGCTCGTGCCCAGCGTGACGGATTGTTCGAAGTGCTCGTAGTCGCCTTCCGGGTCCACGATGCAGACCTGGTAGCCGTCCTCGATGAATCGTTCCAGCAGGCCCGTGGTGAGGGTCGATTTGCCGCCGCCGGAGGTACCCGCCACCAGCACGGATTCCACGTGCGGGCGCAGGTATTGCTCCTGCCCCTCGGCATCGGTCCCCAGCAGCACGTCGTGGCGCGTCAGTCGTGCCCCGACGTCCGCCAGGTCATCGCGTACCAGGCGTTCGATCAGCTCGGTCACACCGCGGCCGTGGTCTTCCGCGGTTACCAGGTCCGCGTGTTCCTTGAGCGCCGGCAGCGCGTTGGCGACGGCGACGGCGCATTCGCACAGGGACAGGAAAGCGTGATCGTTCTCGGCATCGCCGACGCCGACGCAGTTGTGCGGCGAGAGCTTCATTTCCGCCAGCGCGGCGGACAAGCCGCTCGCCTTGTTCACGCCGGGCGGCAGCACCATGACCGCGCCCTTGTTGAAGATGACCTGCAGCTCGAGCCCCAGCGCCTGGATGACCTCGGACACGACCTTGTCCTGCGGCGTCCAGGTTGCGACGATCACCCGGCCAACGGACAGCGGTGTGACGTTGCGCTCCTTCAGCGCCTGCACGAAGGCCTCGGGGGGCGGTTCGCCCAGCGGCTTCTCGGCGTGAGTGGCGGGCGTATAGAGCAGCGCGCCGTTCTCGGCGACGACCTGGTCGAAGATGTCGATCTCCGGGAACCGGCCGGCGAGCTCGTCGAGCTCGCGGCCCGTGACGAGCACCAGCCGGCGCCCGGTGTCCTTCAGCTTCCTGAGGGCCGCGAGGGTGCGCTGGCTCACCTTGCCGTGATGCGCGATCGTGCCGTCGTAATCGCAGGCGAGAACGTGGTAGCGCATCACGCGGCCCCGCCGGCCAGCTCTTCGAAGCGGCAGGCCAGCTCGCTCGCGATCAGCGGCTCCTCGCGCGTTTCGAAGACGTACACGGGGCGGCTTTGCCGGGTGGATATCAGCCCCGGCCGGCCCGCCCGGTTCCGTTCGGGATCGAGCGCGACATCCCACGCCGTGAGGCGCTGCGCCACGAGCGTCCGGATCTGCGGTGCGTGCTCGCCGATGCCGCCCCCGAAGACGATCGCGCCTTCGCCTCCCAGCAGCGTGAGGTAGGCGCCGATCGTCAGGACGAGGCGATGCACGAACAGCTCGAGCGCAAGTTGGGCGCCTTCGTTGCCGCGTGCGGCACCGGCCAGCACCTCGCGCATGTCGGCGTTTCCCGCGAGGCCGAGCAGGCCGGAACCGCGGTTGAGCTGGCGCTCGATCTCGTCCGCCGTGTAGCGGCCGCGCAGGAGCGAGAGCACGATCGCCGGATCGATGTCGCCCGAGCGCGTGGCCATGACGAGCCCTTCCAGGGGTGTGTAGCCCATCGACGTTTCGATGGAGCGGCCGTTCCTGACCGCGCAGGCCGAGCAGCCGGCGCCGAGCTGCAGGGTCACCGCGGACACGTCGCCGGCCGCCTGCGAGCTCGCGCGGGCATACGACTGCACGAGGCTCGCGTGCGCAAGGCCGTGGAAGCCGTAGCGGCGAAAGCCGAACTCCTCGTACCACTCGCGGGGCAGGGCGTAGCGCATAGACGCTTCCGGGCGCCTTGCGTGAAACGCCGTGTCGAAGACGGCGACCGACGGCGTATCGGCAAACACCCGGCGGGCAATGCGGATGGCAGTGAGTGCGGGGCCGTTGTGGAGCGGCGCCAACGAGGCGAGCTCCTCCAGCGTTTTTTCCACGTCGCCGTCGATGCGCACCGGCTCCCTGAACGTCGAGCCGCCGTGCACGACGCGGTGGCCCAGCATGTCCGGCTTTTCCCCGATGCCGCGCAGGGCGTTTTCGATCGCGCTTTCCATGGCGTCATCGGATTGCCATTCACGCCTGTCCCGTGACCGTTCGCGGAGCTCCCCGCCATCGGCTTCGAAGAGCGCGAGCTTGAGCGTCGCCGAGCCGGTGTTGACGACAGCGATGCGGCGGGCGTTCATCTGTCGTTGTGGGAGCGTGCATCGCGGGCGAAGCGAGCGTTGGATGACTCGGCATCGCGCGCAATGCGCGCTCCTACAGGGGCTGGTGAGGGGCGGGTCATGGGTTCGCTTCGGAGCCGGCGGGCCACTCCCAGTTGCGGACCTCGGGCATGTCCTGGCCGTACTTGTGAATGTATTCCTTGTGCTCGACCAGCTTGTCGCGAATGGCCTGTTTCGCGTACGCGGCCTGCTCGCCGAGCTTCTCCACGCGGTCGATGACGTCGCCGACGAGGTCGTAGCGATCGATGTCGTTCAGGACCGCCATGTCGAACGGGGTCGTCGTCGTGCCTTCCTCCTTGT